>NZ_MDWE01000092.1 GCF_001715195.1 Rhodohalobacter halophilus | reverse complement strand
ATACTTACCCAATAAGTGTGTCTGGGGGGTAGAATAAAAAAGTCTTCTTGTGTAGGTTTGGCAGCGTCCAAACCAACCAAAACCCAAAACACAAGAAGACCAATGATTGTCTCAAAAGTACTACTCAAAGATCTAATTGCCAACCACCTCAAGCAGGAAAACGGGCTCAATGAGGTGCTCGAACTTACGCTCAACGCGATGATGAAGCACGAACGTAGTCTGCACCTGGAAGGTGCCGATGGCAATAAGGGCAATGGCTACCGACCGGGTAGAGTCTATGGCCACGGAAAACTACTGGAGTTGCGCATCCCCCGTGATCGCAATGGAGAATTCTACCCGAAAGTATTGGCACTTCTGCGCAGCCAGCAGGCCGAGACCGACAAGTTGGTGAGTGCTTTATACGGGCAGGGGCTTACCCAAAGCCAGGTAGGTGAAGTCTTTGAGCGACTCTACGGGCGCCATTACAGTTCTTCACAGGTCGGGCGAATGATTGAGTGGATGCGCGAGGACGTAGCCGAGTGGAACAGCCGGCCGCTTGAGGGGCGATATCCGGTTGTGTTCATCGATGCCTTATGGGTGAACGTACGGCGCGACAGTGTCAAAAAAGAGGCGTTCTATGTTGTGCTGGGCGTCAAAGAGGATCGAACGCGAGAGGTACTGGCTATTTCTCATCAGCCGGTTGAGAGTGCCACCGGATGGGAGATGCTCCTTCAAGAGCTTAAAGCTCGAGGGTTGTCTTCCGTTGGACTGATGGTAGCTGATGGGCTCAGCGGACTGGAAGAGGCCGTTGCCAAAGCCTACCCGGGATCAGACTTTCAGCGATGCGTTACACACGTCAAACGGCGGGTTTTAGCACGGGTACGAACCGAAGACAAGCCACGGTTGGCTGAGGATCTGAGGGGTGTGTTTGCCACAGATCGCCCCGATGACACCCCGGAGAAAGGCTGGCAGCGTTGGCAGTCACTATGTAGAAAGTGGCAAGGGAAATACAGAAGATTCTCCAGGCTGCAAACCGATCCGTTGTATCGGGCCTGTTTTACCTA
>NZ_MDWE01000091.1 GCF_001715195.1 Rhodohalobacter halophilus | reverse complement strand
AACGACCCACCGCATAACCGGCGCAGGGGTTATGATTTTTTAAAAGGCTACTAATTTGAACAATCATTGGCAAGAAATTTAACCAAAGCCGCGTCTGCGTCCGCCGTTAATGCGGTTGTTATACCACAATTACTCGGATTCAAGCTTATTTAATATAGACTTAGCGTTTTCGTTAAGCTTCTTTAGTGATTCTTCAACTGATGGTAACTGATCGTATATCTTCCAATGCGAATCAAAAAAGCTCATTACGTACTTGTCATTGAATTTATTTGAACTTTTGTCTTCGTACTCAATCGAAACATTTACTTTCCAGTCCACATCTTTTTCTCCGGAAATCTCTCTGATGCGGTTACTAATAATAAATTCGCGCCTATAATTTGGAGGAATAAAGTCAAGATTAATGAACTTTTCGTAATCCATTTTATCGTACAAGGCAAAATCTTTTAATGATGGATCAAATTTAAACTCCACCGAATAAGCTGGTCGGATTCCCACATTTTGAACTACAAACATTATTAAATCTTTGCTTCCCTTTAATTCAAAATGAGCTGTCAAAAAAGGGCGATTATATTCTTGTAAACTCTTTGAAGTTTCTTCCAAGGAAATTGCCTGATTTTGCATTGCCTTTCTTTGCTCGTTCAACTCTTGCTGTTGATCTTTCAATGCTTGTGTATTTTTCTTTATCTCGTGCCCTTGTTGGTAGTATCCTAGTATAAACCAGAAGAAAGCAATAGGCGCAACTATTCCTGCTAAATAGTCGCCTTGCTCGTTTAGATCATTTGCTAAAAAATCATTTGTTAAACCCCAACAGACTGTAAGAGTTAACCAAATAATCGTAACAATTATACCAATTACTGTACCGGTTTTCATGGGTAAGAATTTATTCTAAACCTTTCATGACTTTGGTCTGCTCTCGCGCATACTCAATAAGCTTTTCTAATTTTTCTTCATCATTATTTTGAATTGCTTCGTAAAGCACTTCAGAATTAATGAAAGATCCTTTTTTGAAATTGAAAGCTTCTACAATTGCTTTGCCAAATTCATCCCAAGCTTTAATTGCTTCTTTTTTGAGTTCTTCAGTAGCCATAATTAAAGTAGTTTGTTTTGTGGTATAAC
>NZ_MDWE01000090.1 GCF_001715195.1 Rhodohalobacter halophilus | reverse complement strand
CCGCACCACAGGCGCGATAAAGATATCGTAGGACACTTTCCTGACCCGGTAGTCCAGCTTATCGTGGAAACCGATCTGCAGCTGATTGATCACTACGATCCGATCATCAAAAACCTGGACAAACAGATACTGGCCCTGGCCAAAGGCCATGATCCGACGAGTCTGCATCTGCTTCGCTCCATTCATGGAGTAGGCGAAGTCTTATCACTGACGATGCTTTACGAAATTCATACGATTGATCGTTTTCCTTCCCGGGGCGAGTTTTGCTCCTATGCCCGGCTGGTCAAGGGGCAGAAGTCCTCGGCCGGAAAGAATTATGGAACCACTGGCGGGCGTATTGGTAATGCGCATCTGCGATGGGCCTTCTCGGAAGCGGCGGTGCTGTTTCTGCGAAAAAACAAAGATGTCGAACGATACTATAACCGGCTGATTAATCGTCATGGCAAAAGCAAAGCCCTCAGTATTGTGGCCAAGCGGTTAGGTATTGCCGTGTACTATATGCTCCGGCGAGGAAAGCCTTTTAACATAAATATGTTCCTGCAAAGTCATATGGCAAGCGAAAAAATATAACGGGAGGGGTGCCGGTGAGCCCGACGTATAACTTAGCACGACCAATGAGGGCAGAGCCTTCTGACCAGTTGCTTCCACTATGACTGCTCAGCAGATCATTGAATAACTGGATAGGCCAAAACAACCCTCGATAGCTCGCAGCGCTTGATTGGACACTGCACCCGCTCCTTGTTTATAAATAACGTTCGATGCAATGGATATGGATGAACTTCCTCCGGAATACCTGGAGGATCTGTGCTGCCCCTTCCCCGAGACTTGCAATAACTGGATGGTGCTGCCAGCGCCAAGCCTGCTGCTTGATTGTCCGGTAAAAGGGTACGTAGTATTTTCTATGGCCGCCTCCAAAGGTGGGGCCATTTCAATGGTTTGTTAGTTGAAAAACCATTGAAATGTTGAGCCTCTATATATGTTTGGTGCAGTCAGATGAACTGCCAACCCGATATTGAAAACTGCTTGTAGTACAACGCCATTGAAAACGTGTCGAAACCGGCAAAGCGAGAAGAGATTTTTTCTCGCCTGGGATACCTATTGCCACTTGACATTGGAGGCCATATATATGTTAT
>NZ_MDWE01000009.1 GCF_001715195.1 Rhodohalobacter halophilus | reverse complement strand
TCCATGGTCAAAATCCTGTCGGCACCAGCCTCAACAAGCACGTTGGCCATCAGCTTTGACGCGATCGACACCCTTGGCTGGTCCTTTCTATCCTGCCTTGCATATCCAAAATATGGTATGACTGCCGTCACACGTTTTACAGAAGCACGTTTTGCTGCATCCAATAGCAGCAAAAGCTCCATAATATTGTCGCCCGGCGGTGGTGTAGACTGAATTACAAAAATATCTTCACCGCGAATACTCTGCTCATACTTCACATACAGTTCGCCATCAGAAAAAGATTTGATCGTCACTTCGCCTAAATCGGTACCGTAACTTTCGGCGATGGCACGGGCCAGCGCGAGGTTACTTCGACCGGCAAATATTGCTAAGGGCGTATCCAACGGATTGACAGGTAAAGGTTTTGAAAAAAGAAAAAGGAGTACCTCTCTGGCATCCTTTTAAATCGTGTTGAGTTGCCCGGGGAGGATTCGAACCCCCACTGACTGGACCAAAACCAGCTGTCCTGCCATTAGACGACCGGGCAATTCATCGAATTGACAGAATTCAAAGATAGAAACAAGAATTTTATCTGTCAAGGATTAATTGCACTTTTAAATACCTCGCACTGATGGCAGTTCCTCTCCAGGCAGTAACGTTTAAACTGATGGGCCAATCCGGCCTTTTTAACCTTTCGGTTTACCTGAAACCCAGCACGTTTAAACGGCCTTACAACTTCACCGGGCAGATGAAACAGCCCCTGCCTCCACGCCTGATAGCTTTCGCGCTTCAGCTTTTCAGAATGGAACAGATCTCCGAGAAGGTAAATTGCCGGCAAATATACCGTATAAAACAAAATATTTTCCCGCTGCCTGCCCGGACGTTTACCCTTGGAGACATCTCTCATTACCCGATCCCAGACATTTACACCATCCATCAAAAATGTTTTAAGTGAAATTTGAGAGAACCCGTAGTGCAGTGCTGCGGCCTGCCGGACTCTTCTCGCAGGGCGACTTCCCGGACGCATACCGGCATTAATCCATGCAGATGAATTCGCTTTACGTTCAGAAAACGCTCCATCTAAAACAGATTTCTCAAACTCTTCCGGCCGCCCAACCGTTGCCACCTCAGACTGAATTTCCAGGAACAGATTCTCCATCTGCTCTCTGTTGCTTGGAATTCCAAGTGTGCGATACACATTTTGAATGAAGGAGTGCCGCCACGCTTCGGAGGGTACTGCCTCCGCAGGATAACGATCGAGCAGTTCATCTACTTTAAAGTCAAAATATTCCCGATGTGCTTTTTCAACCTGCCGTTCAAACGCAACTTGACTGATAAATTTTACCTGACCGGAACAGGGTAAAGCACCGGCCTCTTTTATTTTTAGCAGCTCAAATAACGGTTTGTCTAAAAAATCACTCAGAATAAGAGTCGGAACTTTATGCCCAGCCTGCATCTCGGCTGTTCTTTTTCCGGCATGCAAAACTACATGTAAAATAACGGAGTTAAAGTTCTCATCCAGGTGATGTCCATGCGCAAACCACTCCTCTTCATTCAGATGAATTTCCACTGACCCGTGATGCTTGAGCTGCCCGACCCTTAAAACTGCACCTTTGAAATCGGGTCCGGACCCATGATTTATCTCTCCGGGGTCTTCGATTCCCAAACTCTCTCCGTTCTGCAGTTTTAGCCCGCTGCAATCAAACTGAAGGTTTTCCCAAACCCACTGCAGAAGTGATTCGCTATATCGTGCCGGCCGCATGTGACTAACGAGGCAATTTCAGATCCAGGTCATCTTCCGTCATCGACTCTGTTGCTCTGTACAGGTCCGGAATAGGATCCCGAAAACTGCGTTTGAACTCACTGCCTATTGCAGTCACCTTCTCCCTGCCTTTTCGGAGAACCCTCACCCGTTCTTTTTCCACCGATTGGGTCCATATCTTTGTTTGAAGTACAGCTGAATCAATGAAAGAACTCAACTGCTCTTTTCGTGAACTCAATAAGTAACCGGCTATTATGCCGCCGGCAAAACTTCCTCCGGCAATCATCGATTTTTTTATAACACTACTCATACCGCTCTCCTTTCTCTTTCTTTTCGATTGAATCGATACTTGTTTTAAGTATACTAAATTGGATACTTTCTATGTAGTTATAACAAACTTAATTTTCTTATGATTTTATCCGACCACAACCGAATTCAGCGCACAGCTAAACGCATGGCCTATCAAATAATTGAGGAGGCTCATGGTGCCGATATTCTCTTGGTCGGGTTAAATGAGAGAGGCTTTGCCCTGGCAAACCTGTTAAAACAATTTCTGGACAAAGCTTCAGAAAAAGAGACCAAAACAGAGCAGCTATGGGCCATTCGGGATGATCAGCCGCTTCCCTCACTCAATGGAAACGAAAACACCGTCCTAGTCATTGTAGATGATGTAATATTCAGTGGCTCCACCCTGATGGAGGCTCTCGACAGGGTTGGAAACCGGGATCAGTTTCAGCGAATTTTTGTAACCGTTCTGGTTGACAGAGGGCATAGAAAATATCCGATTGAGGCTTCGGTAATTGGCATTCACATCCCAACTAAATTGAATGAACAGATTGAAGTAGGCCTGAAAAACGGAATACCCGATAGCATTCTACTAACTGAGAGCAACGATTAATCCAAATAAACAAAGAGACAAATTGATGAAAAAAATATTACTGATTTCCACACTTCTTTTTGCGGTTTTTATAAATGGCAAGGCGCAAGATGTTGCAGTTCCCGACTCGCTTGACGGCTGGCAGCTAAATTGGGTAGCCGGCCTTAACGGCTCTCAGGCAGCATACTCCAACTGGTCGCAGGGTGGGGTTAACAACATCGCTTTTACCGGAAATTCCTCGTTTTCCGCAACGTATAAAAAAGAGCGGTTCTCCTATATTTTCGCGTTTATCACTCGCTACGGACAGACAAAAATAGAGGGTGAAGGCGTCAGAAAAACCGATGACCGGCTAGCCGTACGAAATCGATTTCTCTACGACCTTGGAGCAGACCGTGAGAGTGATTTTAAACTTTTCGGTAATGTTAATTTCAGAACCCAGTTTTCGAAAGGATACCGATATGGCGATGCCCCGGACGGCAGCGATGTACTGATCTCAGATTTCATGGCGCCGGGCTATCTCAGCGAAAATGCAGGTATGGCGTACGTTCCGTCAGATAACTTCTCGTTTGAAGCAGGTCTTGGTCTCCAGCAAACATTTGTAAGTGATGAAAGCCTCTCCACCTTATATGGACTGGATGAGGGAGACACCTTCCGGAACGAAGCAGGTTTAACTTTTGCCATTGCCTACGAACGAAATATCGCAACCAATCTGAGCATCTCTTCCTCTGTTGAAACATTTACCAACCTAAACAAAGCCGTCAGCAGTACGGATATTTTTGTGAACAACCAGTTCACCGGTAAAATCAATGATTTTATGAATGCTTCCCTGCGGCTCGATTTTATTTATGATGATGACTTCTCCAAAGAGCTGCAGGTTGCACAGGTACTCTCAGTCGGAGTATCATTTATTCTCATTTAATGTGAATTCGTTCTAAGAATAAATGATATCGGATTATACTCAGTCTCCCCTAAAAAGGGGAGACTGAGAGGGGTATCTAAATTCTTTTTTCATCATTTTTTGATGAACATTTCCTTAGTCCCTCATTGTTAAGGGAGACTTAAAATTCTAAATTTTATCTTGAACCCAAGTTAATTTAAACCGGAACTTTGAACCGATTCACCCCTTATCTTCCCGCATTGGAAAAAGCGCTGCGAAAGATCGATTCGTGGCGCTCTCAATTTGATAGTTCCGATGAAGTTTCAGATATCGATTCTGACCAGATCGATTCTATTTTAAACAACCTATGCGATCGGCTCAACGGCAACTATCCGTTCCATCACCCATCCTATGCCGGGCAGATGCTTAAACCGCCTCATCCTCTGGCGTGGCTGGCTTATTCACTTACAGCTACAATCAACCCAAATAACCACGCTCTGGACGGAGGACCGCCATCCTCGGAGATGGAGAAAGAGGCCGTTCAGGAGCTCGCAAAAATGGTAGGGTATGGCGACACATATTTAGGTCACCTGACTTCGGGCGGAACCATCGCTAATCTGGAAGCACTTTTTGTTGCCAGGGAAATTCACCCGGATAAATCCATTGCGGCTACTGCCAATGCCCACTATACACACAGACGAATGTGCAGGGTGCTGAACACAGAGTTTCTGGAAATCCCCGTGGATGAACAGGACAATCCCGATTTGAATTTTATTAAAGATCATGCCGATCAAATTGGAACGGTGGTGGTTACAATGGGCACCACAGGCCTCGGCGTTGTCGAACCTTTGTCTGAAATTATTGAACTGGCTCATAAACATGGCTTTCGCATACATGCTGATGCAGCCTATGGCGGTTTCTTTTCGCTCATCAAAAATAATCTTCCAAAACTGAAACAGTGGAAGCAGCTTTCTCAAGCCGACAGTATCGTAATTGATCCTCACAAACATGGGCTCCAGCCTTACGGTTGCGGCAGCATTCTTTACAAAGACCCGGCTGTTGGCAAATACTACAAACACGACTCCCCATACACCTACTTCACTTCAGATGATCTCCATCTGGGTGAAATCAGCCTGGAGTGTTCGCGTGCCGGAGCTTCTGCTGCTGCTTTCTGGGCAACTCTCCAGCTCCTTCCACTTTCTGAAAACGGACTGGGATCAATCTTGAAAAAAACTCGGTCGGCAGCCGTTACCTTTTCTGATTTACTAACCGACAGCAAACAGTTTGAGCTCTATCAACAACCGGATCTCGATATTGTCGGATATTTCAAAAAACCTGACGGTAAAAAACTAACCGACGTAAGCCGGTTGAGTCATGAAATTTTTGAGCATGGGATGAAAGCCAAACCGGACAGCGGCTATCATCTGAGCCTTTTTAAGGTATCAGCAGATCACTTCACAACCCGCTTCCCCGATTACAAGGCAGATTCAGAATCCGTCACAATTTTGCGGAGTGTTTTCATGAAAGAGGAGCATGAAAGTTTCATTCCCGTTCTGGCTGAACGAATTGGGATATAATCAGAACTGCCGGGCAAGTACGGCCGTCTCTTTAAACTCTTTTCTGCTGCCATTCGATGCGTTGTACGCCTGCACATAAATAATATAAATACCAATCCGGCTACGGCTCCCATCGTCCATTTTGCCATCCCAAAACAGGGAGCCATGCAGGCCGGCGGGGTAACCGTCTGCAAGCTTTCGAACCAATCGTCCATAGCGGTCATAGATCCTGACCTTCAACAGATAGTTGGGGTCTGCAAAACGATATACGATCTCCAGTTGGTCATCAAGCCCATCACCATCCGGTGAAAAGGGATTGGGCTGAAGCGTGATTTCCATTTCGGAGTCAGATTGTAATTCTACCTGTTCGATCGAGTTCGTGCCTAAAGGAGTGCCGCCCAACACTGTCCTGTTTGAACTCCAGTTACCCGGATCATTTGACTCCCCATTCACATCGATTCTCTCAAGAGCAACTCCCTGTGTTGTCATCAGATTGGGGTTATGCCAATCCGGACTATAACCTACTTGATCTATCACATTACCCGTACTGTCGGATAAAACTACATTCCGCCCTGAGTTTACCAGCCCCAGCCCGGCACGTTCAAAACGCAAGCCAAACCTGTTAAGCTCTTCGGATATCCCAAATGCCCTGCCGGTTCTGCTTTCAGAAGGGGCCAGATTTTCATTTTCAGGATATAACAGAGCAAACTCCCGAGCGGGAATCCACTTCATTTCAGCGCTTACCGGGTCCATTCGGTTGTACTCACCAATATCGTCCGGTGCATCGTGTAAAAATATACCCTCCAGCGATACAGCGTAGTTTTTTCTGTTGAATATCTCCAGATACTCGGACTGTCCTGAAAAATTATCATCACCCGGTAAGGGATGGTACATAATCTCATTCAATACCAGGTCGCCCGCCTGAACAGGCTGCGCAACCGGCTGACTCGACGACGTCATGTTGCCCTTAAAGTCGGACAACCCGTCAATTTCAAGAGTAATCTCTTCACCGGCAGATAAAGATCCGGTATCAAGTACAACACGGTTTGCGATGTTCGGGTTAAACTCCAGAACGGCCAACTCTCTTCCATTCGCTTTAAATTTAGGGCTGCCGACTGCACCTTGCCCTTCTGAGTTATCGAACATGATAAACTCATCGAAATAGACAACGATCTCCTCTCCTTTTAATGAGGCAAACAGAATTTCAGGAGGTAAAAAATCAACTTCATACCTGCTATTCTGCAATCCCGGAGTTGAACCGGACATATCCAAGCTTACACTCCAATTGGCTGGATCGATTGACAGACCGCCCGGGTCTCTCCTCTCAAGCGATACCCCTGGAGCCACCTCACCCCAGTCGGACTTATAAAATAAACTGTCAATCAAAATTTCTTCATGATTGTATACCGCCACAGAGCTTCCATTATCAGTCAGCACAGGGAAACCGGGCAGGTAGTAAATTTTATCAGACAAGCCGGCAAACCCTTCATGATCTGTAAAAACAATGTAATCGTTACTCTTCAGTTCAATCGGTTCAGCCACTTCTACAGAACCCGAACCAATCACCAATTCCCAATTCTGAAGATTAATTGTTTTGTAAGACCGGTTAAAAAGTTCCACAAACTCCGGGCTTCCTGCACTCTCCCTTCGATATAGAATTTCGTTGACGACAATATCTCTTTGCTCAGCTATATCGTTGCTTATCGCATGAGTAAAACTTTCGGACTGTATCAGATTTAATGATGGTTGCCCAATAATAAATTGGTGGATAGAAGTAATTAACAATCCGGCCAGAAAAAACCCCTGCAATACCCCCTTTATCTGTTTTATCGCTTCTCTCATCTTGGTTTATTTTGATCGCGATTTCTAAGAATTTACTTTTTGAAACGGAGGGCTGCAAAAGATTCTCTGTTTTGAATGAAACCAAAATCCAATACTTTACGACCTGAGAACAAATCATATATCTATGTCGCACAGAATCCCCTTTCAAATTAAAAATCTAAACCACGGCTTTTCTGAAGCATCCGGGTTGCTTCACCTGGAAAAGGAACAACTGGTGCTCGAGTTCGAAACTCAGAACTCGATTGTTGGGGTGGTAAAGTCAGGGCTAAGGGAAGTTTCTGTTCCATTTTCCAACATTGAAGAGATCAGCTACAAATCAGGGTTTTTGGGTGGAAAGGTTGAAATTATTGGGAAATCGATGAAGGTGATGGAAGATATACCGGGTGCAAAACACGGTACGGCAACCCTCCACATCCGCCGGAAAGATAGAAAAAGAGCCGGGCAGGTTTTGAGCAGAGCCCGACTCGAACTCTCAGAATACAGATTAAAAGAGCTTGACGGCTAAATTCAGTCCGTTGCAAAAATCTGGCTCTCATCCCGAAACGCCTTGAACCCGAGGGCATTCCCACTCGGGTCGAGAAAGAACATCGCTGCCTGCTCACCGGGTTCACCTTCAAACCGAACATACGGCTCAATCACAAAATCTATGTCGTGACTCTTCAGGCGATCAGCCAGTTTATGAAACTCACCCCATTGATAGCCATAGCCGGCCATCAAAAAGAGAGCTGCCACAATCAAAATTAGATAGAATAGAACTTTAGAAAATTTCATGATTTTTGTGTTGAATGAAAACCTGTGAAGACTAATTAAAGAATCGGATTTCATTAGCCTTCGTTCATAAATCCACGTATTTTTAAAAGCTAACTAAATTTCACTTTAAAACAAGTTTCATGGAAGGATCAGTACGCGTGCGTTTTGCACCATCACCCACAGGATTTTTGCACATTGGCGGTCTCCGAACTGCTCTCTACAACTATCTCTTTGCAAAATCCCAAAGCGGTGGGAAGTTTATTTTAAGAATTGAGGATACCGATCAAAGCCGATATGTGGAAGGGGCAGAGCAGGATATCATCGATTCATTGAAGTGGTGCGGAATGGAAATTGATGAGGGCCCCAACGAAGGTGGAGATTTTGGCCCGTACCGACAGAGCGAACGAAAAGAGATCTACTCTGAATACGCCCGGAAACTGATCGACGAAGGCAAAGCCTACTACGCATTCGATACCACTGATGAGATCGATCAAATGCGGGAGCGTCTCAAAAAATCGGGAAATCCATCTCCTAAATATGACGCTGTTACACGCCAATCGATGAAAAACAGCCTCACCCTTCCGCAGGATGAAGTGGAAAAAAGACTTGAAGCCGGCGATGAGTATGTCGTTCGACTGAAAGTTCCCAGACGCGAAACCATCCGTTTTGAAGATCTGATTCGCGGCCATGTCTCTTTTGAATCTAAAGGTTTGGACGATCAGGTGCTTTTGAAGTCAGACGGTATGCCGACGTATCATCTAGCAAATGTTGTGGACGATCACCTGATGAAGATCTCACACGTCATTCGGGGTGAAGAGTGGCTCAGCAGTACGCCGAAACATATCCTGCTCTACCAGGCGTTTGGCTGGGAAGCTCCCAAAATGGCGCACCTACCGCTGATTATGTCACCCAGCGGTGGAAAACTCTCCAAACGAAAAGCTGAAGAAGAGGGAATTCCGGTAAATACAAAAGAGTATATTAAGCAGAATTACGAACCGGAAGCATTAGTCAATTTTCTTGCGTACCTCGGGTGGAGCCCCGGAGACGACAGTGAAATCCATAGCCTGAACGAACTTTGCCACCTCTTCTCACTCGATCGTGTGAGCAAGGGCGGAGCGGTGTTTAACCACAAAAAATTACTGTGGTATAACGAACACTATCTGCGTGAGGAGACCGACAAGTCAATTGCAGAACGTTTGAAGCCGATTGCCAAAAAGAGAGGAATTGAGCTTCCGGATGAAACGTATCTGATCGAAGCCATTTCATTGCTTAAAGATCGGGTCAGTAAAATTGACGAGCTGCTCGATATGGGGCAATTTTTCTTTAACGACCCCGAAGAGTATGATGAAAAAGCAGTTAAAAAATGGAAGGGCAACAGTTCAGGCCTTGTCGAGCAATACAAAGAGAAGATTGCCAAACTGGATGAAGATGAGTTTAAAGCAGCAACGCTGAAAAGCCAGCTTGAAGAGGTAATAAACGCAAACGATGTCGGTTTTGGAAAGTTGATGATGCCACTCAGAATTGCGGTTACCGGGCAGGGTTTTGGCCCCGACCTCTTCGCTTCGATGGAACTTCTCGGTAAGCAGACTGTCATACAACGGATCGACACGGCTCTTAAAAAGCTAAGTTGATTTATTTTATATATTTGCCTTTTAAGCCTGTTGTATCTCTCTTGATAGAACAGGCTTTTTTATATCCCGCTGATAAAATTTAACATTACCCAAAAGAGCAGACTCCAAATATTAATAAATCCTGTTATCTTCAGATAAAACGGATCAAATTTAATGAGAGACATATGAAAACCTTTGTCAAGATTTTAGCCGGCGTTGCCATCTTTTTTGTAGTTGTCGTAATCGCCCTCAACTTATATTTTACCGATGAACGTCTGAAAGGGATGATACTGCCCGAAATCCAGGAGCTGACAGGCAGCGAAGTTCAGGTAGAACGAATGTCATTAACATTTTTCAGAACATTCCCTCAGTTTGGCGTGGAACTCGAAAACTTTCTATTCCCCACACCCCAGGGCGACACCCTCGCTTCGGCTGAGGAGCTGTTGGTTGGAGTTGAGCTTTTCCCGCTGCTTCGAAGTGAACTGTCCATTTCACGGCTTTCACTAAATCGGCCGGAAATCAACTACCACGTCTATCCCGATTCTACCACAAATATCGATTTTCTTCTTCAACTTGCCGAAGAAGAGCCCACAGATGTTGAAGAGTCTGACGGAATGACGATCACCATTCCGCAGTTTACGATCCGTGATGCCCATATTCGCTATAACGATGAAACATCCGCCACATCTGTTCTTCTTGAAGGTTTGAACGCTGATATTTCCCTGCGATTTGCCGATCTGATCGAAAGTACTGTTGACGCACAACTCGCCTCTCTCAGTGCAACTGTTGATGAGACACGCTACGTGCAAAATCTCTCACTCAGCCTAAACCAAACCTCAACAATTGACCTCGATAATGAAATTCTGAATTTAACCGAAGGGACATTTTCAATCCGCGGCTTAGCTCTCAATCTTACCGGCGACATCAGGAACTGGAGTTCCGATGCTCCCGGAATCAATCTCCAATTTTCATCCTCTTCCGATAATTTCGGAGAACTTTTACGACTGGCGCCTCCACAGTTTGATGAAGTTTTGGCCGGATTGGAGTCTCGGGGATCCCTGCGATTAGAGGGCTCCGTTTCCGGAGGGCTCACGGAAGGAACCATCCCCCGATTCGACATGATGGTGGATGTGGCCGACGGATATCTGCAGAATCCTGACCTTCCGGATGCCATTCAGGATATCATTATTCAGGCGGAGATTAATAATGATCTTGCCACTATTCGAAATTTTCAGGCAAGGGCGGGAGACAACACAGTAACCATGAATGGTTCTGTAGAACGCCCACTGGAGAACGATGCCGTTTTTTCACTGGAGCTGGATGGTGATGTAGACCTTGGAACAGTCAGTAGATTTTACCCTATCGAAGAGTTTGGTGTGGAACAGCTGGCCGGTATCCTTGAAGCCAGCGCAAACGCCAATGGGCGAGTTGATCAGCCCGAAGAGGCCACCTTTTCGGGACGATTTATACTCTCGAACGGACGATTAAAATATGCTGATGTTCCCCGCCCAATCGAAGATATTGAAGCCAATATCGACGCCAATCAGGATCAGATAACCATCAACAGTTCGGGACTGCGTGCCGCAAGCAACCGGTTTACCATGTCGGGCTCCATCCTGAATCCTTTGAATGAGAACACGCGTTCGGTCGATCTGTCAGCCGATTTGAATTTTGATCTGGCTTCAATCAAAGAGTTCTACCCGATTGACGAAGACACCCTGATGATGAGGGGTGAGCTGGATGCAAATATCAGACTTCAGGGCCGACCCGACCCCGAACAAATCGAATCCCTCCTTCAGCAGAGCCGGATTGAATTACGAAACGGATATGTTGCACATCAATCAGTAGCGCGTCCCATTGAAGAGATCACATTTATTGCCGAGGCAAGTGGTACCCGCCTGGCCATAGAGAGTGCCCGATTCAGAACTGGAGAAAACGCCCTTTCGATGAACGGATCCATAACCAACTACCTGAGTGAAGAACCTGACTTCGATTTAACATTTGATGGCAATGCTGTTTTTGGTGACATCTCAACCTATTATCCGCTGGAACCGTGGATCAATGAATTAACAGGCAACGCTGTCATGAACCTGAATGCGAGAGGACCGGCCGGAGATCCCACTCAAATCGCTCTAAACGGTTCACTTGTCGTGGATAATGTAAATGCAATCGGCGACTCTATCCCACTGCCAGTGACTAATCTACAAGGCACACTCAATATCAATCCACAAGCGATGGTGCTGGAAGAGTTTAGCATGAACTATGGAACGTCAGATATTGGCCTGGAAGGCTCCCTTCGCCGATACCTTGGCTTTTTGGAAGAGAGCCACAACTCTACCGCAACCATGCCAAACATTACCGGTAACTATTACAGCCGGTTTCTCAATTTAGATGAGATGATCGATTGGGAAGAAGAGACCGATGATGAACCCCTCCCGATCGACCTCCCGTCGATTACGGCTGACGTTACCGCCCAAATTGACAGCTTGGTCATTTTCGGTATCCCCATTACTCAAATTTCAGGATCAGGCCGAATGGATCCGGATGAAATTGTACTTGATGAAGCTGAAGCCACTCTTTTTGAAGGTCAGGCAAACGGTATGATGCTCTGGAGGGTTCCCGATCCCCTTCGAACCAACATTCGATTTACCGGATCGCTCACCGACCTGCGAGCACGAGCTTTCTTCAGAGATTCAGGATTTATGGGGAGTGAAAGCACATTTCATCAATATATAACCGGACTATTCAGTTCAGACTTTGAGTACTACTCAGAACTGGATGAAACAGCCTCCCCTGATATGACAACAACCGAAGCTGAAGGTACTTTTGGAATTACCGAAGGGCGGATCGAAAATCATCCGATCCAAAGAAGGCTGGCTCAATTTCTGCGTGCGGATGAACTCAACCGGATGAACCTGGACGAGTTTACGGCCACCTTTTCCATCCGCGATACAGTATTGACACTCGAAGATTTCAGGCTCACAAGCGACAACATTGGTATGGAACTGGAAGGCACCCAGCATATGATTTCTGATGAAATCAACTATAAAGCAACGTTATTACTGCCTGAACGATTTAAAAGAACCATTGCCAGTGTAATATCAACTGAAGCTGCCGATGCACTTCAGCGCGAAAATGGTACATTGGCTGTACCTGTACTCATCACCGGCACCTCTGAAAGTCCACAAGTAAGACCCGACACCAGCGTGATTCAGGACATTATTCGGGAACGCCTTCGTGAAGGAGCCGGAGACGCTTTGCGCAGACTTTTCCGCAGAAATGGATCTTGATTCATAACCAAGAATTTGCATGCAGCTTCGGGTGCTCTTTTGTATTTTGATGCACTCCATTCGCAATCAACCATTTTTATGAATACCGAAAACTTTATCGTCTGGGATTTTGACCCGGTTCTCGTCAATATTCCCGAAATTACTTTCCCGTTCCCCATTTCTATCTGGGGGCTCGTTATAGCCGCAGCGCTGATCTATTTCGGCTGGAGCAAAATCAAACCACCCTCTCAAAAAGGTGAGCCGGCTGAACCGGAAAAATGGAAGGCTGCCGGCCTCGTTATCGGGGCATTTATTGTGGGACAACTGCCATTTCTATTCCTGGACTCCCCTTCAATCAACTCTTTTGGACCTCTTGAGCCAAGATGGTATGGATTGATGTTTGCCATGGCATTTATGAGCGGTTATTTCATCGGGTTAAAAATGTACCGGGATGCAGGACGCAGCCAGGAGGAGCTCGACCGACTCCTTATTTACGTCATCGTGGCAACGGTTATTGGGGCTCGACTGGGTCACGTATTTTTCTACAACCCGGAATACTTTCTCAGAAATATTCACCTTATTCCGCAGGTTTGGACCGGCGGGCTTGCCAGCCATGGTGCCGCGATCGGAATTATCATCGCGATGTACCTCTATGCAAAACGAACAGCCAATACCTCATTTATGTGGGTGGCAGACCGAGTGGTTCCCGGTGTAGCAATCGGAGGTATGTTTATCCGGTTTGGCAACTTTTTCAACTCCGAAATTGTGGGAATCCCAACAGAACTGCCCTGGGCTATCATTTTTAAAAATTCCGCCCATCTTACAGAAGCTGAACGGCTCATTCCCCGCCATCCATCCATGCTCTATGAAGCGTTTTTATGCATCATCGTTCTCGCAATTCTCTGGGTGATCTATAAAAAGTATAAAGCCAATCCACCTGAGGGTTCACTTTTCGGGACCTTCCTGATTACCCTCTTTACCGGACGATTTCTGATTGAATTTACGAAAGCAACTCAGGCTGATTTTCTGGAGAGCGCCATGTTTGATATGGGCCAGCTCCTAAGTATCCCGTTTGTTCTGATCGGAATCTGGATACTATGGAAAAAGGTAAATTGGAAACAGTAGTGTACTAAACTAAAAAATGAGGGATGGTTTTGCCATCCCTCATTTTTTATAATCGGGTTTACGATTTATCAAAAGTAGAATTGTAAATTCGCTGAAATTCCGGCCTGATCATCAATTACATCATTCAGTTGGTATAAGCCGTTCAGCTGAAAGCTCACAAGCTCCGTCATTTGATAGTTCCAGCCTGCGACAATCCTGTCAGATGTGGGTATAATCACCTCTCCTGAGAGATAATCCCACCTCAACAACAGATCACTTTTTTCTGTCGCATGAACTCCTACAGTTCCATAGAATCCCGTAATCGTCTCTTCCAGCCCCAACGCAAGATCATCGAACCGGGTTTCTAAAAATTCAACGGTTCCAAAAAATTTACTTCCGCTATATTTAATGAACGCTCCGTAAATCAACCGGTCACCCTCAGAAATCCGGTTTGTTCTTCCCACCGACTCCATCTCTGACGTATTAATGGCACCATTCACACCAAAGTCGAGCCCTCCGGCTTCGTTCAGATCTGCGGAATAACCAAATCGTGCGGTGTATAGAAAACGGTTGTCGTTATTGCTCATCTGGCGGCCGTTACCATTGTAAATTCCAATGCGGTAATTAAACCCTTCAGATTCCCCCAAAAATGTCACCCCCACTTCACGGGAGTTCATCATGGCTCCCACTAGGCGGGCCCGGTTTACAAAATCTGTTGCTGCCGGACTTGGGTCTAAATCTGCACTCAAAAAGGGTTTAAAAGCACCGGTTACTATTCGGAAATTTTCAGAAAATTTATACCCAATTTGAGCATCCATAACGCTTGGAGATCGGCGGAAATCGAGCTGAAGTCTGTATATGAAGTTGCTTGGCAACTCTCCTTTAATATCCAGCCGGGTTGCACCCAGGCCAAACTGCCTGCCTCCGTTAAAACTGTCGTCCTCAAAGGAGAAAGCCCCAACTGATTGCAATAGAAGCCCTACATTAAACTCTTCCGATTTTAGCCTGTCTTTCATGTCGTTCACTGTGGCAGAATCGGACTGACCATAAGCCAGGGAGAATGTCATAAACACAGCAATAATAGATACCATCAAATATTTCATACTGTCTGATTTTGTTTTTTTGTTAGCTCTTTTCTTATCGGCTTCATCAGTCAAACCCTTAAATCTGGGTGTGCCTATTGTAATAAACTGTTAGAAATAGAATTGAAAGTTTGCCGACACTCCCGCTTGATTGTCTGTTACATCGTTGATTTGATAGAGTCCGTTTAATTGAAAGCTTACGAGCTCATTAATCTGCCGGTTCCAGCCAAATACAAGCCTGTCCGAATCTTCATTACCGGACACATCAAACGAGAGGTGGTCCAGTCGAATCAGAAAATCATCCGATTCTGTGGCATGAATTCCGGCTGTAACGTAATAACCTGTGATTGTCTCTTCAACCGTTGTCGTAAAAAGGTCAAAGCGCGATTGCAAAAACTCTGCCGTGCCAAAAAATTGATCTCCGGAATATTTAATGTAGGCACCATATATGGATCGGTCTCCGGCCGAAATCAGCTGAGTGTTTCCAACCGATTCCCCTCTTGTTCTGTTGAGAGATGCATTAATACCGGTATCAAATGTCTCATTACGAAAACCAAGTCGTCCCGTATATAAAAATCTGTTGTCATTTGACTGACTAAAACCGGTACCGTTATAAATTCCCGCACGATAGTAGATACCGTCAAAGTCGCCCAGAAAAGTTAAACCGGTCTCTCTGGCATTCACCATTGCGCCAACTACCCGCGCCCGATTAATCATGTCCGTACTGGCAGGGCTTGGGTCCAGTTCCAGTACCATAAACGGTTTATTCGCACCTGCAATCAATCGGAACATTTCAGAAAACCGATAGCCAACCTGAGCATCCAGAATAGATGGTGTTCTGTTTAACTGAAGCTGTAACCGATACATGTAATTATTTGGAAGTGAGCCTTTAAAGTCGAGCAGCGGTGCCCCGATGCCAAATTCACGTCCTCCATTAAAATCATCGTCCTGAAATGAAAATGCCGCCGTTGACTGCAGTAGCATAATGACATTGAGTTCTTCAGATTTGAATCGATCTTTCATTCCGTCCAAAACAGACGCTGAGTCGTTCTGAGCAATCACGACGGAACTTATTGAGAGTGAAATAAAAAGGAATAGCAGTATCTTTTTCATTGTGTTCTATTGACTTCAGTTTTTGATATTATCTACCCCAACCTGTTGATGATTTTTTTGGTATCCGGCAGCTGTTTACACCGGAAGTTCACACCTTTTGGGGTTGAATGAAACGGGGAATGTTAGTCACTCACCTTCTTATAAGTTTTGTGGAATTAACAATAGTCCACTATGTTCAATTGGGTTGATAATCCGTTTATACTTGGATATTGAGCGGTGTAAATCCTCGTAAAGGTAAGGATGATTTAGGAGCTTATCATATCTTACAAATACCAAACTAACAATCACTTCACATAATTGTTGTAGCTTACTTGTTAGTACAGAACTATTTACCCCGAAACTGATCACCTATGGCGCACTCTCATTCAAATGGTACAAGAGAAATTATTTTAACTGCGCTCTGTGCCGTAACACTTATTTTGGGAATTGTTTCTGAACACACTGAGATTCTGCCGAAATCTTTGGCTATCTGGTTCTATCTTTTATCATATGCTACCGGTGGCTACCAAGGGTTGATTGAAACGATTGATAGTCTTCGAAAGTTTGAGCTGAATATCGATTTCCTGATGATTGCAGCTGCATTGGGTGCTGCAGTATTGGGAGAATGGATTGAGGGTGCCACACTTCTTTTTCTGTTTTCCCTTAGTGGAGCTCTCGAATCATACGCCCTGGGCAAAAGCCGAAACGCCATTCACTCTCTGCTTGAGCTGCGCCCCTCACAAGGTTTACGAAAAAATGATGACGGAGCCGAAGAGCTCATACCGATTGAAGAGCTCCGGGTTGGAGACATAGTGATTGTAAAACCCGGTGAGCATATCCCGATAGATGGCAAAGTAATAAAGGGACAGACCACCGTTGACCAGGCAACGATTACCGGTGAAAGTATACCGGTATCAAAAGATGTGGGAGATTCCGTTTTTGCTGCCACTCTTAATGAAAATGGTGTAATTGAACTGGAGGTAACAAAACCTGCCAAAGATACAACCGTTTCTAAAATCATAGACCTGGTCGAAAGCGCTCAAAAGAACAAAGCAAAAACCCAGCGCTTTCTGGAAACGTTTGAACCAAGATATGCAATTACCGTGATCACTGCGGTGATTCTGTTGATCTTCATTCCCTGGCTGGTATTGGGACACGATTTCGACCCCACATTCTACCGTGCCATGACGGTGTTGGTTGTTGCATCACCCTGTGCGCTCATCATAAGTACGCCTGCATCGATCATATCTGCAATCGCCAACGGTGCGAAAAGCGGAATTTTGTTTAAGGGAGGAGTACATGTTGAACAAACCGTAGAGATCGATACAATTGCCTTTGACAAAACCGGAACTTTGACTCTCGGAAAACCTGCCGTTGAAGATGTGATATTCTACAATGCCGGCTCAAACCTTTTTGAAACAGAAGGTGATAACGTGAACAAGCTCCTTGCTTTAGCCGCCGGATCTGAAATGCACTCTGAGCACCATTTGGCCGAAGCCATTATTAACAAAGCCGGCGAGTTAGATATTGAACCGCATCAGGTAGAAAACATGCAGGCAACACCCGGACAAGGCGTAAAGGCCGAATGGGAAGATCACACCATATCGGTCGGCAATTTAAAAATGTTTGAAGGTCAACTTGACAGCTGGAATCGGAAAATCAAAGAGAAAGCAGCAGAACTTCGTTCAGAGGGTAAAACCGTCGTTTTTGTTGCGATGGATGGTCAGCCTCAAGGCCTGATTTCTCTGGCTGATCAGATTCGACCCGACTCGAAAATGATGCTCCAAAAGCTGAAAAGTGAAGGGATCAAAAAAGTTGCAATGCTAACCGGAGACAACCTCGGAGTGGCAGAAGCGATTGCCGGGGAACTCGGTATCGATGAGATTTACGCTGATCTGTTACCCGAACAGAAAGTTGAAGTTATTAATAGAATGAAACAGTCAGGAACGGTTGCAATGGTGGGCGACGGGGTAAACGATGCACCCGCACTAGCTACAAGTGACCTCGGAATCGCAATGGGAGCTGCCGGTACAGACGTAGCGCTCGAAACTGCTGATATTGTATTAATGGGTGATGACCTCAGTAAACTCCCATATCTACTGAAACTCTCCAGAAAAGCAAAAAAAGTTGTTTGGCAAAACATAGGCTTTAGTCTTTCGGTTATTGTTGTGCTACTGTTTGGTGTTTTTTTGATCGACCTCCCGCTCACACTTGGGGTTATTGGCCATGAGGGGAGCACTCTGCTCGTGGTTCTGAATGGCCTTCGACTGCTCGGAAGCAGAAACCTGACGTAGAAGCGTCTTTTAAATTTTCCTTATCAGCAGAATATTTACTTTCTTATCACTACGTGGAACCGTAAGGTGCGTGCGGGAATTGCGAATTATCCCATAAATCAGATACACAGGTTATGGAGTCGAAAAATTACGACTGCAGATCACTGCTGCTGTTATTATGTCTGTCGGTGCTTGCATACCACCCCACAGAAGCTCAGAACAATCGTACATATCAAAGTCTGCAGCATGCTCTTTTTTCAGGTGGCCAGTTAATCGGGGAGCGTGGGCCGAAGAACGTTAAATGGATAGCTGAAGGTGAATCCTTCTCCTATTTGGAACAAAATTTGCAGCATTTCGCTCCTGAAATTCGAATTTATAATCCTGCAACCGAAACAGATACCCTTCTTTTTCACCCGGCAGAGTATACATTTCCCGACTCAGACATCCCTTTTCACTTCGAAAAATATGAGTGGTCAGATGATGGCAAAAAGATCCTGTTTCAAACCAACTTCAGCCCGCAATACCGCTATTCGGGATCTTCAGATTTCTACCTTTTTGACCGCGAGAGTGATGATCTCAACCTGATTACCTTTTCTGCCCACAATGCTGAAATCTCCCCGAATGGTCAATATATCGCCTATCATCGTGATGGAGAGATGTTTCTTTATGAGATCAGCACTGAGAGCTCCCAAAAATTAACAACCGGTTCCGAACCTCACCTCTATAATGGACGATTTGGATGGGTGTATGAAGAAGAGTTTGGGCTGGCTCAGGCATGGGAGTGGAGTCACGACAGCAGATATATTGCTTATTGGCAAACAGATGAGCGACATGTGGAACGTTTTATTTCGACCGATTATGAAGGAACCTATCCCGAATACACAGACATCCCCTACCCAAAGGCCGGAAGTGAGAATCCCTCTATTAACATCGGTGTGATTGATATCGAAACAGGCCGAAACCATTTTCTTGATGTTGGCAATGAGGGCGGTTTAATTCCTCGTATTTACTGGACAGCTAATTCAGGAGAACTGGCTGTAATCTGGATGAACCGTCAGCAGACAGAACTCAAACTCTACCTTTTTGATGTAAATACCGGCCAAAGAAAAATGGTTTATGATGAGAAACCTGAATGGGGATGGATTGACATTTACCTCTCTCCCGAAGGGTTGAAGAATATGTTCTACTTTCCGGATGACCGGCAAGAATTTTTCAGGATTTCGGATCGAGACGGCTTCAACCACATTTACCGCTATGATTACAATGGCACAATGCTTAATCGAGTAACAGAAGGAGCCTGGGAGGTAACAAACCTGTTTACAATCGATACAGAGGCCGAAACTATTTTTTTCGAATCGACAGAGCAGAGTCCTCTTGAGAGAGATCTTTACTCAATCCGTTTTGATGGTTCAGAAAAAGTTCACTACACCCGGCAGGCTGGAAGGCATAACATCAATATGAGCCCGAATGGAGTGTACTACATTGATAAGTGGTCTGATGTTACCACGCCGGTAAATGTAGAACTCTACACCACCCGGTCACCCGGCAAAAAGTTAGTAACCTTTACGAAAAATAAATCTGTTCAGTCACATATCGAACAGCTTGCGTATCAGCCGAGGGAGCTCTTCAGTTTCAAAACAGATTATGGTGTTGACCTGGACGGCTATCTGATCCGCCCACACAATTTTGATCCGGACAAAACCTACCCGCTTATTTTGATGGTTTATGGAGGTCCCGGCTACCAGGGAGTTATGAATGAATTTGAAACCTCAGCTTGGGTACAGTACCTCTCTCAGCAGGGTTATGTAATTGCCAATGTAAACAATCGCGGAAGCGGAGGGTACGGTCGAGATTTTAAAAAAGCCGTTCACAAAAAACTTGGCCTGCTGGAAGCAGAAGATTTTGCCGCTACAGCAAAATATTTGGGACAGTACGACTGGATCGACACCGGCAGGATTGCTATTCGTGGCCACAGTTATGGGGGATTTATGGCCGCATTAACACCTCTTCTCTATCCTAATCTGTTCAAGGTAAGTTTGGTCGGGGCACCGGTAACAGATTGGAGGCTCTATGACACCATCTATACCGAACGGTATATGGGACTGCCCGAAGAGAACCGGGAGAATTACAACCAAAGTTCTATCATGCCGTATGCAAGCAGCCTCAGAGCCAATATGTTGGTTGCCCATTCCGCGATGGATGAAAACGTTCACATTCAAAATACCATGCAAATGGTTACCGCATTTGTAAATGCCGGGAAAGATGTTGATTTACGAATTTTCCCAAAAGGCCAACACGGCGTTATATATAATGAACAGAGTTATTTGTTACTGTATAAAGTCTACACCGATTACCTCAACAGACATCTCAAACCTTAGTCATTATTTTGAGTTTTTGTAACTACCCCAAAGGTTTACTCAGCGATTTGCAAATAGAATTAAATAGAAAGATTTTATTCCACATTTATCAGATTAAACCATAAGTTTGACTGTTCTCTAACTTAATCATCAAGCACATTGAAAATACTTATTGCAGGTGCCGGGGAAGTTGGATATGAACTCAGTAAAGTCCTTTCTGAGGAGAGGCATGATGTAACAGTGATGGATGAAAGGCAGTCATGCCTGCAAAGAGTTTTAGAAAATTTGGATGTTCTCGCTGTTGAGGGGAACGCAACATCCCCAAAAGCTTTGGTACGTGCCGGTGCACATGAAGCCGATATGATGGTAGCCTGTACGAGCGTGGATGAAGTGAATATTATTGCATGTATGATGGCTAAACGTCTCGGTGTCAGGTCAGCTATTGCACGTGTTCGAAATGATGAACTCTCCCAAAAAGATGCCCCAATTACCCCCTCCGAACTTGGAATTGATGTACTGATCCACCCTGAAGAGAGTGCAGCTACTGAAATTCACCAACTTATAAAGCGCGCTTCTGCGAGCGATATTGTACCCTTAGCCGAAGGCAGAATGCAGCTTATTGGGATCAGGGTTGAAAAGAATGCCGGCATTATTGACAAAACACTTCGGGAGCTGGCTGTTGAATATCGTAATGAAACGTATCGAATTGTTGCCATATCAAGAAGAGGCACTACCATTCTTCCTACCGGCCAGAGCCGAATTATGCCCCTCGATCACATCTTTGTATTGTCAAAAACGGAGGGAATTGAAAAACTGGCAGCAGCTACCGGCCATGAAGGTGAACATATCAGAAATATCATGGTAGCCGGAGGAAATGAGGTTGGCAGAATTCTCTCAAAAAAACTCTCCGCAGACAAACAAAATTGGAAAATAAAACTTATTGAACCTGATAAGGAGATTGCACAGGAACTGGCGGGGGAACTTCGAAATGTATTGGTTCTCCATGGCGACCCGACCGATCCAAATCTGCTTGCTGTTGAAGGAATTCAGGAGATGGATGCATTCATATCCGTAACGGAGGATGAAGAGTCGAATATTATTTCTGCCCTTATGGCTAAACACCTTGAAGTAAGGAAAACAGTTGCACTGGTATCGAAATCTCAATATCTGCCACTTAGTCAAACCATCGGGATCGATTCCATTGTAAACGTAAAAGCAGCTGCAACGGATGAAATCCACCGTAATATCAGACAGGGTAATTTACTGACTGTAAAAGGATTGCACGGGATTAATGCGGAAATCATTGAAGTAGAAGCCGGAAATAACTGCGAAATTCTCGAACGCCCGCTAAAAAAGATTCAATTTCCTGCAGGTATGATTATTGGCGCGCTTGTAAGAAATGAAGATCTGGAGATCGCAACCGGCGATACAGTTATCAAGAAAGGAGATCGAGTCATTTTGTTTGTTCAGCCTCAGGCAATCAAAAAAGTTGAAGAGCTGTTTCATGATTGACTTACTGTATCAAACATCAAATAGGCCCCGAATAGATTTTAAAATTGTGACGGGAATCATGGGAGGGTTGGTATTCTTCCTTGGAGTTGCCATGCTCTTTCCTTTTTTTGTTGCCCTTTTTTATAACGAACCCTCATGGGCAGCTTTTCTCTATACGGCTGTTCCTTCTATGCTGATTGGAGCGTTGCTTTTCTACCTCTTTAGACCACAGTATGAACTTAGAATGCGCGAGGCTTTCCTCATTGTAACGTTAACTTGGTTTATAGGATCATTAATCGGTGCTTTCCCTTTTACCCTATCGGGCACGTTACAAAGTTACACCGATGCCGTTTTTGAAACGATGAGCGGTCTCAGTACAACAGGTGCAACTATTTTTGGAGGAGCTACAAGTGACGGAGTTCAGAATCCGGCCATCGAAGATCTTGATAAAAGTCTGTTGTTCTGGCGATCGCTCTCCCATTGGCTGGGCGGAATGGGGATTATTGTTCTCACACTAGCCCTTCTTCCACTATTAGGGATTGGAGGGATGCAGCTCTTTAAAGCAGAATATTCAGGCTCAACGTCCGATAAGCTTACTCCCCGTATTCAAGAAACCGCACTACTCCTATGGTCAGTCTATGTTGGGATGACCTTTGTACAGTTTCTGCTACTGTGGGCTCACCCATCCATGGATTGGTTTGAGGCAATTAATCACTCATTCTCTACTCTTGCAACCGGTGGTTTTTCTACCAAAAACGGGTCCGTTGCAGGATTCGATTCTCTTTATATAGATTTAATCGTAACCATATTTATGTTCCTTGCCGGAATTAACTTTGCCATGCATTTCAAACTATTAAGTGGTGATGCAAAGAGCTTTTTTGAAAACCGGGAGATTCGTTTCTACACTTTACTTACGCTGCTATTTATAGTGTTGATTTCCGGCGGCCTTTGGCTGATCGATAACTATCAGTTCGGAGATGCCCTTCGATACGGTTCGTTTCAGGTGATATCAATTCTAACCACCACGGGTTTTGGAACCAACGATTACGCCCTCTGGATGCCATTCACATCTTTTCTTCTTTTCCTTCTCTTTTTTACCGGAGGAACAGCCGGTTCTACAGGCGGAGGGATTAAAATGATCCGAATTTTGATCATATTAAAAAATGTTGGGCGTGAATTTAAACAGATTATTCATCCACAGGCAATCATTCCTGTTCGCTTAGGCAACCGGGTAATTGAGAGCTCTATTCTTAAAAATATACTCGGTTTTTTTGTGGTCTATTTCATCATATTTGTCATAGGTTCCATTATTATGAGCTTTATGGGCTACGATTTCATGTCGGCCATGGGAGCCAGCATCGCGAGTCTGGGAAATATTGGCCCGGCTTGGGGAGAATTTGGCCCCACAGATAACTTTGCAGCTGTTCCATATGCGGGTAAGTGGGTACTGCTCATCCTCATGATGATCGGCAGGTTGGAGCTTTTTACCGTTCTGGTAATTTTTACACCGTGGTTCTGGAAAAATTGAGTCAGTCTAAAAATCGATCAGTAAACAATTTCTCGCCCTCATTTGATCCGATGATTACAATTTCGTCTCCTAACTTCAGCTCTCTGGATGGTGGAGGGTTCACAAGCATTCTTTCATTTTTACAGTTAATGGCAATCACAGTACAGCCTGTCTTCCTCCTTATGTCAGATTCAACCAATGATTTTCCGGCCAACTTTTCGTCTACCTTATAGTTAAAAATATTCAAGCCTTCCGCCAGCATAATCACATCTTTGTCTTCCAGGATATTGAAAATGGAACTGGACCCCATGGATGCGTACGACATCACAAAATCTGCGCCCGCCCGGTGCATGGTGTTTACATTTCTTTCGTAGGTAGCCCGGCTTATAATCTCTATATCTGGTTTTAATTGTCTGCAGTAGATGGTCAGATAGATGTTTACATCATCATCGTGCGTTGTAATCAATACTGTATGAGCTTTTTCGAGGCCTGCCTTTTTAAGAACATCGATATCTGCAGCGTCTCCATGAATATATTTGCCATTATCGTGCGTGCTCACTCGCTCAGGATTTTTGTCAATGATTCTGTAATCAACCTGACGCTCTTCCAGGCTTCTGGCTGCTGCCCGTCCTACTCTTCCGGCACCTATGATCACAACCGGTTCATCTGAAATATGATAGATACTGACTACTTCATCATAATTGCGGAGTTGTTCAACTGTTCCGGCTAGTACCAATACACTCTCATTGTTTATCATGGTGTCCGGTTCAGGGTGGATAAATTCACCTCTTTCCCAGATACCCACTACATTTACCCCGATATTTTCTCTAAGATTACTCTCCTTCAACGTTTTACCGATCAGGGGAGTCTCTTTCACAGTTGCTTCTCCAATCACCAGATTATCAATGTGGCCAATTACATGAACCCTGGCATTTCCACCTAGTGTACGTCTTGCAAGAGCTCTGCCCAGCATATCTCCGAGCTGAATAACATGGTTGGCACCGGCCAGTTTGAGTACATCCACAGAGTCGATAGAATTGGCTGATGCCACAATTTTTATTGATTCACTAAACTCCCGTGCTGTAAATGTAACATTTGTATTGATTGTATCGCTGTCTGCCGCTACCAGCATGGATGCATTTTTGATACATATCCGTTGATAGGTCTCATAATCTGTAGGGTCAAGATTTACAACCTTATAGTCCAGATCAGAAAGGTCAAGAGCTTTTTGGAGATCGGGTTCCAGAATAACATAATCTATTTTGTAGGAGGTCAACTTTTTTATCAATGCCTCTGTAACTGCTGTCAGCTTGGTAATCACTACATGATCTTTTGTATTAGGATCCAGAAATTTTGGTGCACGAGCCTGATTTTGAGCTTTCATCCAGGGAGCATAAAAAAACTCAATAAAGGTAAATGGCAGCATTACAAGCAGAAACAGTACGCCGGAAAACAGAACCAGCATAGAGAACACTTTCCCAACATCTGTAGTGAATACAATATCACCAAAACCCAGAGTTGACATGGTAACAATAACCCAGTAAAAGCCGGTCAGCCAGGAAAAATCCTGTCCTTCATACGCTGCTACATAGTGAAAAGTAATAGAGTAAGTCACATATAACAGAAAGAGAACTCCAACAAACTTCAGCAGTTTTTTAACGTTTGTCTTCGTCCGCCTGTTAGCAAAAAAGTAAGAGAGCTGCGATCCTAAAAACTTCAATGAATGCCTCGTAAGTTGTTCATCTATTTATATACCAAAAAAAGAAAATTACTGCGATTTACATAAAACCAAGGTCACATGTAGCTCCAGTTCATCACGGATGATAATCAAACCATAGTTAATGGTAAAATTCATATATGAATTGTTAATTCACCAATACAATTAATCATCGGTATTAATTACGGTTTTCAAAGGTATCCTCTGAATTTATTGGATATTCATCCCTTTAAATGATTACTTTTGAGTGCTCTAATGAAAGCTTACAAACTTAATGTAATTCAGTGTTCCGCAACGTACTTGTCACATTCATCTTACTGCTTTTACTTCCGGTAATTCTGACGGCTCAAAATAGTAATCCACTGGGCCCAATCCCCAATGTATATCTGGATTGTGGCTCCTGTGATGTGTCCTACATACGTTCAAATATAACGTTTGTTAACTATGTGAGAGATCAGGATGATGCCTCTATCTATCTCCTCATAAATGACCTTCCTACTGGAGGTGGAGGCCGGGAATATACTCTTATATTTTCTGAAATAGGTGCTGACTCAGAACAAGCAGACACACTGAGATATGTATCTTCAAGCACTGATTCCAACGATGAACGGAGAATTGGGCTAAATCGATACATCAAGATTGGTCTGATGCCGTATGTAACCAAAACGGTTGCTATACGCTCTCTTGATATTTTTTATGAAGCACCTGAGGAAGTTGATACTGATGAAGGTGCCGACATTGCAGACCCATGGAATAACTGGGTTTTTGATGTGAATGTAAGTTCAAACTTAAACGGACAGTCCAGTGAAACTAACTTTGGTTTTTACACAGGACTTGAAGCTGAACGAACCACACACACCTGGAAAATCAGGAGTCACCTCAGGGGTGAAATTCGACGCAGAACACTTGATGTGTCAAGCGGCACATTAAACATCAATCGTGATTGGGGAAATTTCTGGCAGATGTTTGGATACAGCCTGAGTGACCACGCCACCGTTGCGCTTTTTGCAAGCGCTCAGTTCAACCGAACCAATAATATTGCACTGCATACCTATGTAGCACCGGCTTTTGAATATAATTTCTTCCCATATAGTGAATTCCAGGAACGACGGTTTATTGTACAGTACCAGATCACCCCAATGTTCCGCCGATATTACAACACAACCATATTTGGTAAAGATGAAGAACTGATCATGTCGCAGGAGCTTTCGACCCGTTTAAGATATGATCAAAGATGGGGAAGAATTGATGTTCGAATATCCGGGTTAAACTATTTTCACGACACAGCCATCAATCGTTTCGAAGTGAATCCGTCATTCAATATTCGAGTCATGCGTGGGTTGTCTCTCAGCCTCTCAGGAAGATATCGTGTTATTAATGATCAGCTTTCACTTGAAGGAGCGGTGGATCCAGATGATCCTGAGAATATTATAAGTGGAGGGCAGCGCCCAACATCATTTGATTATAGTATCTCATTTGGTCTCTCCTACACATTTGGCTCTATTTACAATAATATTGTAAATCCGCGATTCTAATAGCTTACGGTATCATTTTCGCTTCATTGTCCGTAACTTTGTGGCTATGACAAAAGAGCAATTAGATACGATAAAAAAGACCGATCTCAAATCCTTAACCAAGCAAGAACTTTCAAACTTTTTGGCTGATTTGGGCCTTGCAAGTTATCGTTCCGATCAGGTATTTCAGTGGCTTTATCAAAAGGGTTCATCTTCATTTGATGAAATGACGAATCTTTCCAAAGATCTTCGTTCCCGTCTTAAAGAGATTGCTGAAATTAAACGGATTAAAGTTCACAGTAAGCAAGAATCAAAAGACGGGACTATTAAATTTCTTTTTGAGTTGGATGACCCCAATGCCTATAAGGTTGAAGCCGTAATGATCCCTGACTTCTATGCTGATGGTGTGGCTAATCGTTTAACCGTCTGTGTATCCTCTCAGGTAGGCTGCATGTTTGGTTGCTCATTCTGTGCCACGGGTAAAATGGGATATTTCAGAAGCCTCACTCACGGAGAGATTGTTGATCAGGTACAGATTATTAATGAATTGACAGAAGAGAAATTTGATAAAAAAATTACCAATATTGTTTATATGGGGATGGGTGAACCCCTCCACAACTATAAGGCTGTTGTAGAGTCTGCAAGGATTATTTCAGATCCGATGGGCATTGACCTATCACCTCGCAGGATTACAGTTTCTACAGTGGGTCTAACGAAGCAAATCAAGCAGCTTGCTGATGAAGAAACTGGAGTTAATCTTGCAATTTCCCTTCACGCTGCTGATGATAAAAAGAGAGATGAAATTATGCCCATTAATGAATCTTTAAATTTAACCAAGCTTGAAGAGTCTGTTAAATATCACTTCATGAAAACAGAGAAACCGCTTACCTACGAATATCTACTGTTTGATGAATTTAATGATACACCTCAGGACGCGCATAATTTGGTTAAAATAGCACGGTGGGTACCATCTAAAGTAAATATTATCATGTACAATAATGTAGCTGGGGTTTCTCTTAAACGTGCACGCGAAGAGCGATTAAATAAGTTTATGAGAATATTGGCTGATCATGGTGTTACTGCTACAGTACGAAGAAGTAGAGGGGATGATATAGACGCCGGTTGTGGTCAGTTAGCTATTCGTGAAGGCCAGGAGAAAGGAAAAAGTTTAGCTAAAGCCTGATATCAATCATACCTTATTACGTTATATTTATTTAATCAGAGTGGTAATACACCAAATCTTATCTAACAGTAAATATTTACTAAAATAAAGTTGTACAAACTTTACTGATCATTAAAGTATTAATGAACTGTATAATCAGTTGTCTGTCTGAGAGATCTAAGTTTAGATATCCTATCGATAGGATAATTTTTTAAACCAAAAAAGCCCCTGAACGCATAGCGTTAGGGGCTTTTGGAAAAA
>NZ_MDWE01000089.1 GCF_001715195.1 Rhodohalobacter halophilus | reverse complement strand
AGTATTCAAGAGTCACCCCTGCCAACGGGAGCCTTTAAGATCATACCAGAGTCGGGTATCCTTCGGGTCAGAGTCGGGACAGGGTCGGGTCGGAGACGTTTTGCCAATCGCATATTCCAAACCGGTTCCAATCCCGGAAAATCAGTGCCGCAACCGGGCTTAATACCCTTCCATTTTCAGCTAACCCCAGGTCAAAAACCGGAATTGAGGAATAAAAGGGAAAAAGGGAGATTACTACGGAAAAGTGCGGAATTGGGCCCTCAGCCCTTTTTTTGCCCTGTTTTACCAGTTATCGTTGCCGGCGAACGCTTCAGGCAGCGGGTGTCTATCACCTGCTAACTGAATGCATAAACAATAACTCAACCCCCAATAACATGGGTACTTATAAGAACGGCATCTTAGGTGCTTTCAAAGGAAAAGTAGGCAACGTGGTTGGATCAACCTGGAACGGTATCCCCTACATGCGTGCAATACCGGCGAACGTCAAGGATGCCAAAACACCAAAGCAGCTGGCGCAGCGTCAGCGATTTAGTATCATGACCTCATTTTTGAGGAGATTTAAAGCTGCCATATCCATCGGCTTCAAGTATGGAGCAGGAAACATGGCCCCGGCAAACCGTGCGATGTCCTACAACATCAAAAATGCGATCGGCGGAGAGTATCCCGATTTAGAAATCCAATTTGAGAATCTGCGGTTCTCAAGAGGAGATCTGATCGGGTTATATCAGCCGGAAGCTGTATCGGATGAACCGGGAAAACTGCTGTTAAGCTGGACCGACAATACCAGTGACGGCAGTGCTCTGCCTGATGACAATCTGGTAGTGGTGTGCTACTCACCCGACCGGGATGCTGTTTACCAATTTTTGGAAGCAGCAGCTCGTGAGGATGAGTCAGTAGAGATCATTCTTCCGGAACCCTGGCAGGGTGAGGTGGCAGAAACCTACGCCTTTTTTATCTCATCAGATGGAAAAGAGGTTTCTGATACCACCTATTTGGGTGCCATACAGATAAATGAGGCCCCTTAATCATCACCAAACAATCCATCAGGATGTGATTTACTGAACGATAAAGCCACTTCGATGGAACGTTTAAACCGCTCTGATCACTCAGGGCGGTTTTTTTTATCTATAGACGAAGACCCGACAGGTTTCCAAAACCTGTCGGGTCT
>NZ_MDWE01000088.1 GCF_001715195.1 Rhodohalobacter halophilus | reverse complement strand
ACCATGGCAAAAGAGAAGTTTGAGCGGAGTAAGCCGCACGTGAACGTAGGGACGATTGGTCACGTAGACCACGGCAAGACGACATTAACGGCAGCGATTACCACGGTAATGGCGAAGACCTACGGTGGGGTTGCCAAGCAATTTGCAGATATTGACAATGCACCTGAGGAGCGTGAGCGTGGGATTACCATTGCAACGGCGCACGTTGAGTACGAAACCGATGAGCGTCACTACGCACACGTAGACTGCCCGGGTCACGCCGACTATGTGAAGAACATGGTAACCGGTGCGGCTCAGATGGACGGTGCGATTTTGGTGGTTGCGGCTACCGACGGACCGATGCCGCAGACGCGCGAGCACATTCTGCTTGCCCGCCAGGTAGGTGTACCGCAGATTGTTGTTTTTATGAACAAGGTAGACCTGGTAGACGACGAGGAGCTTCTGGAGCTGGTAGAGCTTGAAGTTCGTGAGCTGTTGTCCTCCTATGAGTTTGACGGGGACAACATTCCTGTGATTCAGGGATCTGCCCTGGGCGCGCTGAACGGTGAAGCTGAGTGGGAAGAGAAGATTGTTGAGCTGATGAAGGCTGTGGATGAGACCATTCCAACCCCTGAGCGAGATGTTGACAAGCCGTTCCTGATGCCGGTTGAGGATGTGTTTTCGATTACCGGTCGTGGTACGGTAGCCACCGGGCGTATTGAGCGTGGTGTGGTTAACCTGAACGATGAGATTGAGATTGTCGGGATTGTAGAAGATCCGATGAAGAGTGTGGTAACCGGTATTGAGATGTTCCGCCGGCTGCTGGACAAAGGGGAGGCCGGGGATAATGCCGGGATTCTTCTTCGAGGCATTAATAAGGAGCAGCTGGAGCGCGGTATGGTTCTTTGCAAGCCCGGTTCCATTACCCCGCACAAAGAGTTTGAGTGTGAGGTATACGTACTGAGCAAAGATGAGGGTGGCCGTCATACGCCATTTTTCAAAGGCTACCGCCCGCAGTTCTACTTCCGAACCACCGACGTAACCGGGGCGTGTGAGCTTCCTGATGGCGTGGAGATGGTGATGCCCGGCGATAACGTGAAGCTTTCAGTGAAGCTGATTCAGCCGGTAGCGATGGAAGAAGGTCTGAGGTTTGCGATCCGTGAGGGTGGCCGAACCGTAGGTGCCGGAGTTGTAACCAAAATACTTGACT
>NZ_MDWE01000087.1 GCF_001715195.1 Rhodohalobacter halophilus | reverse complement strand
CAGTAGTGTCCGGTAAAAGATAAAAAAGAAGAGGGAATCCCTTTCGGGTTTCCCTCTTTTGGTTAAGTTGTGTTTTCCTACAAACCCAACTAACCGATATGAATAAAAGTACACATTTCTCAGGTCATCCCATCATTAAACAACTACTGCAATTTATCGACCGTGGGTTGATTAACCGGACAGCACAAGCCTGGCAGGCCGACCGGTACTATAAACGCTTTAAAACCTACGACCACTTGGTTACGATGCTGTTTGCTGCCCTCAGCGGGGTAAGTTCTCTGCGGGAGCTGTCGAGCGTAATGCTGGCCTGTGAGGGCAAAATCAATCATTTAAACATGACCCACTTCCCTCGCCGCAGTACCATCAGTGACGGCAATGCCAACCGTCCAAGTGAAGTGTTCGGGGAGATTTATCACCGGTTGCTTAAGCGCTACCGCTCGTTTTTGTCGGACAGCAGCTCACGTACCCCGGTGATGAAGGATTTGCTGATTATTGATTCCACCACCATCAGCCTGTTCAGTGATATTCTAAAGGGGCCGGGGCGCCCGCCGCTGACCGGAAAGAAAAAGGGCGGGATTAAACTCCACACGATGATTAATGTTCTTGAAGATGTCCCGCAACTGGTTCGCTTTAGCTCGGCGGCCCGCCATGACCACGCGTTTTTGAAGGATCTATCGCTGCCGGAAGGATCGTTTGTAGTCTTTGACAAAGGGTATACTGATTACAGCCAGTATGAACAATGGACCCAGCAGAACGTCTATTTTGTGACCCGACAGAAAGACAATGCCGCCTGGCAAACCCTACAAGAGTATGATCTTGACGATTCGATCGATGCCGGGGTGATCAAAGATGAGCAAATTATGGTTTGTAAAGATGACCGGCAGATCCCCTTTCGCCGTATTGCTTATTACCATGCCGGCCAGGATAGAACCTATATTTTTCTGACCAACAACCACGAGCTGGCTCCCGACAAAATCGCCGAAATCTATAAGAATCGCTGGCAAATTGAATCGATGTTTAAGCGGCTCAAGCAAAATTTCCCCTTGAAGTATTTCCTTGGCGACTCCCAAAATGCCATAGAGATTCAAATTTGGGTGAGTCTGATCGCTCAGCTTCTGATGCTGGTGGTTCAGCGTAAAGCACAACGTCGATGGGCCTTTTCCAATATGGTTGGGGTGATTCGGTATCACCTGACCAGTTACATCGACTTGTTTAGCTTTTTGAAAGATCCGGATCAATCCTGGAGGCAGCTGACCACCAAGCCACCCGATCAACTTACCCTATTTGATTGATAGAGGGGGTTCTATCTGGCTTAACGCTTCAAAACAGGGCTTAGATATCTATTAGCATCCCTTCAAGGACTTCGCTAAATTTTAACCGGACAAC
>NZ_MDWE01000086.1 GCF_001715195.1 Rhodohalobacter halophilus | reverse complement strand
CAGTACTGTCCGAACAAAAAAATGGCTCATGGCATGAAAATTGTTAGTTTGGGATTGCTTTAAAATCTCAACTACAACTTCACGACCATGAGCCCTACTAAGATCGCAAAAAAATCTGATAAACCCTTACTGGGTCAAATTCTGGATTTAATTCCTTCCTCTTTGCTGCAAACCACCATTGGCAAGTACGAATCGGACAAACATTGTCATAAGTACAAGACCTACGATCAGCTTGTGGCCATGATGTTCGGACAGCTGAACAAGTGCCATACACTCCGGGAGATCGCCCAGGGGATCAGTATCAGTCCAAAATTCCTTGCCGATATTGGCCTGGAGCAGTCTCCAGCCAAATCCACGATGAGCGACAGCCATGCCAAGCGGGACTGGCAGGTCTTCGAATCGTTGTATGTGGGACTGTTAACCCATTTTTCCGGGCTGTTTACCCAACGCGAGGAATACAAAGTGATCGAGCAGATTAAAAACAAACAGATCAAGCTGGTGGATGCTTCAATTATGAGTCTGTGCCTGAAGCTATTTCCGTGGGCGAAGTTTCGGACAGCTAAAGGAGGCATTAAAATGCATGTGAGCCTGGATGAGGCGACCATGATTCCTGAGATGGTCAATCTGACCCCGGCCTCCGTCAGCGACCGGCGGGGAGCCGACAACTTCCGTTATCCGGCCGGTACCATTGTTGTTGACGACCGGGGATATTTTGATTTTTCCCTGTTTGCGACCCGTATTGAGGATGGAAACCATTTTGTCACCCGTATGAAATCCAATACAGTTTATCAATCGATTGAAGAGAACGAGCTACCTGAAGGAACCGATGAGCATATTCTGAAAGATGAATTGATTTATTTAACCGGACAGGCGGCCCGGGATGCGGGCATCGGCCATGTGGTCTTTCGCCGGGTAGCTATTTATAAAGAAGACGAAAACAAGGTGATTGTCGTGATCACCAATAATCTGGACTGGCCGGCAGCGGTGGTTGGCCAGCTCTACAAACGACGCTGGCAGATCGAAATCTTCTTCAAACTGATCAAACAAAACCTGCAAATCAAAACCTTCCTGGGGACCAGCGAGAACGCCTGTAAGTCTCAGATCTTCATCGCTATGATTGTGTATTTGCTGTTGGAGCTGATTCGACGCACTATCAGCGGGGTTTATCACTGTTTTGGCCACTTTGTGACCTTGATCCGAGTGTGTCTGACTCAATACAACCGCCTGGAATACATCGCAAGCGAAATTCAAATTACCGTACAAAAGGCGAAAAGGCGCTATAAACCTCCCGACACAGGTCAAAAAACGTTGAAGTTCGGGTAGTTTTTATGTTGGAATTCACACCAATTATGTGCATTTAAACAACATGAAAACACTTTATCCGACCATCTTAAAAAATGTTCGGACAGGAGTG
>NZ_MDWE01000085.1 GCF_001715195.1 Rhodohalobacter halophilus | reverse complement strand
GAGATCCGCCGGCTGGCGGAGAGCGGAGAAATCTCCATACCGTAGTACGGTATAAACGAAAACCCTCGTCAGACGCATGAAAACAACGAAGACCCGACAGGTTTCCAAAACCCGTCGGGTCTGGCTTCCATGAAAACTTGGTATTTCTATACGGTGAGAAGTACAAAGCTCTCGTCCGACGGCTCCAGCCCGTCCGACGATTTCCAGTGAAAACTCATCATCCCCCTGCCCCCCCTTCAAACCTTAGACTATTGCAGATGTTTATGAAGGAGATTTTTTGCAGATTACTCCTGAAAAATAAGCTGTCGGGTAGTGAACCTTCCCTTCGATTAGAAGTAATGGGTCTTTCTCCCTATTTGGTACTACCCGACATTTGTGAACACCAGGCCTGTATAAGAGTTCAGCTAATAGCTGATAAGGTTTTGAGGACAGTGTTCACCGCTTATCACTAGTAAACTAAATATATATCTTATCATGATGTATTCATATTTGGGCGGTATCGATAGGGGGAACCCCAAAATCCATTCATGGGTTTAACAAATGATTGGGCAATAGAACAGTCAGTCAGATTGATGGATTGTGCCCACTTATTTCAACTTTTCTGCATCTACAATATCAGAGGGGCGTCCGGAAGCGAGTTTATTTTTTCGAAGATCGTCTTTGCCAATAAAATAAGTTTCTTGTCCGTCATATTGACCAACAACTTTATTCTTCCAAGCATCATCAAATTCAATACCGGAAATACCGGTTAGTATATCGATACGTAACGGTGCATACCCCAATTGGATAACCTGATCAGATTCAGTAAAATCATTCAGTTTAAGATCCAGCGACCCAAATCCAAAATCTTTCAAAACACCCATTAGTTTTGATGCATTATGGTGATCGGAACGTATAAAAACATCCAGGTCTTTTGTAAATCTCGGTTCTGCATGAATTGCAAATGCATACCCCCCTACGATCAAATATTGTACATTATGATCGTGTAGTAATTTTATAAACTCTTTGAAGTCTTGGTTCCTTTTCATCTAAATCAGGATATAGTCCCATTTTTATTGCATCCATTCTCAGAGATTCAACGATTTCCAATTTGTGAGCAATGGATTTATCCGCCCAGTATTCCAACGTATCATCTTGCTGGGAAGACTCATTTATATGATATTTTTTGATCAGGGGCTCCATGGTATTATCTCATTTGTGCAGCGACTCAACTGCATATAATGTAATAAAAACTCCCGACTATTGTGGTCTTCTCTTTGTCCCGGAGTTGCGCTATGCTTACCCCGAGCCTGTCCCGATGTCTTTGATCGGGAGGGGTGAGTTCAAAAAACCCTCGTCAGACGGATGAAAACAACAAAGACCCGACAGGTTTTCAAAACCTGTCGGGTCTAGGGCTCCAACAAACTGTTCACTGCCCGCCTTCGGCCTTGAGAAATCAACGGGAAC
>NZ_MDWE01000084.1 GCF_001715195.1 Rhodohalobacter halophilus | reverse complement strand
AACCCTTATATGTTGAATTTAAAGTTAGAAAAGCTTACCTGACGAAGTGAGGAGGTACGAACCCTGGCACATAGATGCCGTCTCCAAGTTTCTCCTCTTCGTTAGGTAGAGTTTGTGGTACAACCTGGTGCATAGACACCGTATATCAATAAGGATAAACGAAGCCTGACTTTTATTCAACACAACATGAGGATATATGATGAACAGTGGATATGTAGGAATTGACGTCAGCAAAGGCTACAGTGATTTGGTGATACTGAATCAGGAATTACAGGTACTCACCAAACCAGTACAGTTCGATGACACCCGCAAGGGGCATCAGCGACTCATCCAGTGGCTTGGCCGCTGTATGGATACGTATAATCTGGACCGGCTCTATGGCGGAGTGGAGAGCACAGGTGGATTTGAAGATAATTGGTATGCGTCATTGATGGAAGCCGGCAAGGCACTTCCCCTTCACGTGGCCAGGCTGAACCCGTTGGCGGTAAAAAATGCGGCCAGAGCGAGCTTGTCGATGCAGACAACCGATGCCCTGAGTGCGGTTCATATTGCACGCTACCTGATACGCTACGCAGATGAGATTACCTGGGATACAGCTCTCACTAAATATCGCTCTTTACGCAGCTTTGACGGACATATTCGCCTGCTGGTTCGCCAGCGCACTCAGCTGATCACCCAGTTCCGGCAGCTGTTGTACAGCTGCTTTCCGGAGCTTCAGCGGTTTTGCAAGCATGGGATACCTAATTGGGTACTGGAGCTGCTCAAAGCCTACCCCAGTCCTCAAAAGCTCTCACGGGCGCGGGCGCAAACCGTGGCAAAGATCAACTTTATATCCCTGGAAAAAGCGGCCCGGTTGATTGACAATGCCAGGCAGACGGTAGCAGCCCGTGGGCATGAGTCTGATGAATTTTTAATCGCTTCAATGGCCCGCCAAATCCAGGAAAGCCAAAAACAGGTAAACGCACTAAAAGAAAAACTGGTTGCAGATTGCCAGGGAGAACACACAAAGCTTCTGGAAACGATCAGTGGAATAGGAAACTATAGCGCTGCCAGTTTAATGATCCAGATTGAAGATATCCGCCGGTTTGCCTGCCCCGGGAAATTAAGTGGCTATTTTGGTGTGTATCCTTCCCTGAAAGAAAGTGGAGATAAACAATCTGTGGTTCGCATGAGCAAAAAAGGACGCGCTGCCATGCGGGCAACCTTGTATATGTGTGCCAACAATGCCGTACTCAAAGATCCCCACTTAAAAGCGATTTATCACCGCCATCGCAGCAAAGGGAAATCACATAAACAATCTCTGGGTGTCATAATGCACAAGCTGCTTCGCATCATCTGGGGTGTTCTCTCCAGCGGAAGCGGATATGATCAGGCGGTGGATCAGGCCAACCAACTAAAAAAGGTCTCTGATCCACGTAAAGATACTCTACAGCAGGAAATGGCATCGAAGCGGCGCGAACAACCTTTTGACGATGCGGCACCCATTAGCAGAATAGCCACCAAAAAAAGAAAGGCGTACCAACTGTCCCAAGTCAGCAGTGCTGAACAAGTGCGGGATCTCGAGGCACGCCTTAAAAAAGATAAAAAAATATCGAAGAATACACTTGAAGTTTAACGGTACAACTTGGAGGG
>NZ_MDWE01000083.1 GCF_001715195.1 Rhodohalobacter halophilus | reverse complement strand
CTATTTATATACTCAAGAAAAGAGTGACTCAAAATTTTCAGATTATGAAATAGAGATGATGACGGATTATGAGAGTCCTTTATTTACAAAAATTTCTGATATTGATTTAGTCGAGAAATACCCAAGTTATATAGAAAGACTAAATCTTGGACACAACCATGATATTGAAAGTAAATATAATTTTTATGAGTTCAATTATAGAGGTATTAAAGAACTCCATGTAGAAACAATATCGTCTGATGGAAATTGTGAAATAAAAGCAATTGGTTTAAGTAAAATTGTTAGTAATGAGGATCCATCGGTCAATTTCAATAATGTCTTATTGCAAGAACCAGTTAATGAAATTGAAGAAGAAATTGGAGAAGTTAACTCCTGTAGTGGGGATCCGTGTAGCTCTTGTAGATTTACAAGAAATATTGTCAATGGCGAAATTAATGGCTGTAAGTGTAGAAATTGGGGAGGACACTGTAATCATACTGTAAGTGAAGGATAATTAAATTGTTAAAAATGAGCTATAGTAATATTGTACATAAATACATTGCAGTAGCAATACTACTATTGCTCATATTTATTTTTAGTAGTTGCAACCAAAATACTGAAGGTATACCTCAGTATTTAATACCCTATAATTCTTTAGATAACAATACTATATCAGATAGTATAGTGTTAAAAAGAGAGCTTGTTCCGGATCAAAGTATAAAATCATCTATCTTATTGGAAAATGTTTTCGGCTCTTCATTTCCTCCACAACCGATCGATTTTATTAATTTAGAAACAGCCGGCAGTTTGATCTATCTGCATGATGTTCAAAGTTTATATCAATTGAGAAACGATTATAGTGCTGAGTTAGTAGCTGAACCGGGTGAAGGTCCACACTCAATTCAATCAGGAATAAAACTGATCAATAGTTCAAAAAAACCAATTTTACTACAGAGAAATAGAATAAGTGAAGTTGATTGTAACAAAGACTGCAGATTAAGTGTTATCAAAACAACTGAAGATTTCTACAATTATATTAATCACTTTTCAGATTCAACCTACATTGTAAATGGATATAACCCGGATGGTGAACCTTCGATTTATTTGAAGGATCATAGATTGCAAACGGTAACGACTCTTGGTGAGGGTTTTAAACATGAGAACCCAGAGCTGACAAGAAATTTTAACTTCAGTGGTGTTGAGCTTGGTTTACAAGGCCAAAATATTCTACATGCTTTTTCTGATTTTCCAACCCTTGCTATGATTGATGTAGAATCAGATGCAATCAAGGCTTTTACAATTAGTGATTTCTACAGTCATAAGTTATCAGATAATAATCGGAAGGGGGAGCTAGTAGACTATGATGTGCCTCATTCTCGTATATATTCGATAAAGAGCTTACCGGGAAAATCGTTTTGGGTGTCCGTAATACATGCAAAAGAGAGTAGTGAAAAGAGAGAGGGATATCTTGATAGTCAATCGTATTTTGATTATTACTTTTTAAATAAGGAGTCTGGACTTGAATACGCTGGATCCTCATATTCTATGGTCGTTCCGGATAAAGATCAGGTTTTATTCATGCATGATTTTAGTATCTATTTGTTAGAAAAAGATATTTATTCTTACATGGATTTATTGAGCGATCAGCTTTTTAAGCAACCATTTTAACTTTCTTGCAAGATCAAAAATCAAAAAACGCCGGACAGCTCTCACCGCCCGGCGTTTTTGTTTGATTACGTTTTACCTTACCCCTCCAAGGGATCAG
>NZ_MDWE01000082.1 GCF_001715195.1 Rhodohalobacter halophilus | reverse complement strand
GGTGGATTAATGAAGAGAGGTATATTCATCGTTAATGCTCAATACCCACTGTTCATGTTTCAATCCTTGTTTTGGTGGATTAATGAAGAGAGGAGTAAGTAAACTGAAAAGGTTGTGTATTGACTTCCAGTTTCAATCCTTGTTTTGGTGGATTAATGAAGAGAGGATTCGTCCCCATCGTTTTGATCAGATTCGGGTTTATGTTTCAATCCTTGTTTTGGTGGATTAATGAAGAGAGGAGCTTTTTATCCGTAAAATTTTGATCTGTATTACCTTATAGAAATTATATTTCATTCTTTTTTCCATAATTTATTACGGATTTTGAGGAATTCTAATTCCTTTTAAAGCATTCTCCGAAGGTTTTATAATCTTCAAGTAGTTGGCCTTAAGACATTTACAATATTTCAAAGATCTCCAGAATATAATTTAAGACTCGGAAATTGTTAAAAAGTACACTCCATACTGTTTAAACTAACTATTCTTCTACTGAATGCAAATATTTCGATAAGTGCACCCTACACATCGTTTTTTGTATCGAGTAGCTTTTGGAAAATGGTTCTTGTCGATTATTTGTACGATAGCCTGCGCCTTATTTTTTACGTCCCGTTTAAACGCATCATCAAGCTCCACTTCTATTAATTTACTTTTACTTCGGGTATAAACCAGGAAACCACGATGTACCGGCTTATCGAAATTATCTTCGATTAACCAGGCATAACAGGCCAGCTGGGTTTTATAAGTGGTAAATACCTTGTCTTTATACTGAGCAAATTTGTAATCAAGCGGTGCAGCTGTGCCATCCTCTAACAACAGCACCTCATCGACCTTACCACGCAGCATATTATTTGTGAGATACTGTTCCTGGTATTTTTCAGTAACTCCTAACTTTTTCCGTAGATAATCCTTATTCATTCTTGCTTTGTCTTCGTGCAGGTGCCGCCCTCTCATAGCCTTGTATGACTTCTCCTCATACTGTGGAATGCCAAGTACTTTCTCAAAGTAGATAAACCTCGGACAGTAGAGGTACTGAATGATTTCAGAAGGTGTGATACTTGTTTGGCTCATGTTCTTTGCTTTAAGGCCTGTCAGATTTTGAAAACATGACAAGTCTGTAGTTATTTCACAATTACAAGAATAGTGATTTCACTTCATCTGTAATCCTTTTTTTGTCAAATGCCTGCCCCATTAGTACTGTTGCTTTGAGCTCATCTTTACTCATTGGGAATATATAGACTGAATCTTCTTCTTCATTCATCAGGTCTTCAATTTGTATCTGCAGAGTATCTTTTTCATTGGCCTCAATGCTTCCCAGAAAAACTGAATATTGCACTCGATACAGACCCGCCTGCTCACAGGCTTTTGCGATTTTTGTTCGACTTCGATCGTTTTTGATATCGTACATTACCCAGCAGATCATAATTTTATTATTGTTGTTTTAAAATAGTCCTGTCAGGTTTTTGAAACCTGACAGGACTGAGTCGTCATATCAAATTTCAATCAGTGTATTTGCAAATGTATGCGCATCCTGTTGGATGGCGTTCATCCTGGTTTGATTTCGTCCACGGTAACGGATTTTATCTATATCAAACCGCTGAACAAAATTCTCAACAATCAGTTTTTTACCCTCTTTCGTCAGCCCTATTCCGTTCGTAATTTTCCTGTAGTGATCCTGATTTACTTTTTTTCCGGAAAAGAGCCTGTATACGGTTAAATCTACAAACGGACGGTATGGTTCAATGAAATCAAACACAAAACTTGTTTGATTGTAATCATCACGGTGGAGGAATCCAACATAAGGATCCAGGCCCGCAATCATAATACATTTTTCTATCCGGCTGTATAATATTCCGTAGCCATAATTCAGGAACGCATTAAACGGATCTTCTGCCGGCCGGTAGCTGCGGCCTTTAAACTGATACTCTTTTGCCAGCAGTGAAGAGAGAAGCCCGAAATATAATCTGCCGGCTGTCCCTTCATATCCTCTGAGAGAGCCGTCAATATCACCTATCGATGTACCATCCAATTTGTCAATTTTTGGGATCAAGGATTCCAGTTTCCCCAAAACATCGTTGATTTCGGTTTCTTTAGCTTTCCGGTGCTTTTTAAGATCTTTTAAAAAGTCAATCTGGTTATTTACTTTTTCTTGTATCCATCCTTTCACCCAGGGAATACACTCAGCATTCATGCTGGCCTCAAGCTGTCGTTTCCTGATCTTGGTGGTACTCCCCAATTTACTATGCCAAACACGTCCGATCGGGGCGCCGTCTCCTTCGGCAAAAACGATATCAATATTGTAGGACAGTGCCGTTTTTACAGCTTCGT
>NZ_MDWE01000081.1 GCF_001715195.1 Rhodohalobacter halophilus | reverse complement strand
TGAGCATAAAAATGGCTTTTCAGGGCCTTTTGATGGTCTCTGGCAGGGTTTATCGATCAAATATTGGTGGAAATGTTGTCCTTTGGAAGAAAATCAGGTCAACATTCAGCCATGAAAAATAAATCAAAGAACAGCGAAGGGTTTTTCAAAGCCTTCAGTAAACAAATAATAAACTCTCAAAACCAAAATCTTTCTATCATGATGAAATCTATCTTTTATCCATTTATAGTAGTTCTACTGAGCACGGTAATATCGTTTGTTTATAACGTGGAAATTGGAGGTTATGATGACGCTTATTTGTCTATTGAAACTGTATCAGAGACAAGTTTAAATGACTGCTTTGAATTAAATTCAAATTATCTAGAACCTAACGACGGCGCTAGTACCCAGAGTTGGACTTCTCGATGTTCAAGTTACCCATCTTGTGATAACCCATACGGTTCATGTGGAGGTGGTATAGCCGGGCAAGCCAATTGTATGCTTTATTGTTCCAATGGGTTCTGGGTATATTGTGATGGTTGTGGTCAAGCATGTAAACCTGAAGAAGTTGAGGCTTAATTGTTATTGACCAAATGATACAATCAACAAGAAAACTCTAAATATGTTTAAATATATAATTAATTATTGCCTCTTGGTTGTTATCATCGTGGGGTGTCAGCAAGAAGAGTTGACATCCCATAATGATTCGCTTACGCCATTATTTGAATTTAGTAATGAAGTGTTTTTAGTTAATGCAATGCATATGACTAAAGGCGTTGATGATAGGATATATATATCTGACAATCACCCATCTAATGTTAAAGTTTTTTCTATAGATGGCAGTTATTTAAAAACAATAAGCAGAAGAGGGGGCGGACCAGGTGAATTAATTTCACCGATGGGTTTGACTAGTAATGATTCTCTCCTAATAGTAGAAGATTCAGGCAATCATAGAAAAGTAGTATTTGACTCGAATGGTGTTTTTTTAAAATCGTTTAAAAATGAAAGAATTGCTTTATCACTATCAATGAATGAAACTGAGATATTTACGTTTAGTCCAACTGCACTTTTTAGTGTAGGAGACTTGGATCAAGAAAGTCTTATCACTGTTTATAATTTAAATGGAGATATTTCAAATGAGTTTGGGGAATATTTAATGTTTAATGAGAAAATACCAGCTGGTATGAGTTGGCCATACCTACGAGCAGTTGGAGAGTACTTACACCTTTCGTTTAGATATTATCCCTTATATAGAGTTTACTCCCAAGGTGGAGATTTAATCGGGGAATTTGATTTAACCGAGATTATTCCTGATCTAATTAATGGTTATATTGATCAGAATACAGATGAATCTTCTAAAAACCCATCAGCACCTAAAGTTAATTTATTTTCTAGGGCACTAGATGTTCACGGTCAAGATATTTTTTTGGTAAGAGATACAGGATATTTGACTATAGATCATTTGAAATATGATAACGGTGAAATAAGCTTTATAGATACATATAATTACACCATTAGGGATGACGAATATGCACCTCTTGATATGTTCTTTAGTTATGAAAGTAATTCTTTTTACGTACTGGAGTATTATAAGGGTGATGTTCAGGTGAGAGTATATAATATAAATGATGTTGATTAATAAGTTGAACAATGCCATCAATAAAGTTTTCCACCTTACTCTTCTGTCTATTTCTGTTGTATTTTCACTCTGTACAAGTTCAACCTACAGTTTTGAGTTTAGATGAAGCGAAATCATCCGGTATTGATATTTCCCAACTGGATGAACAATATCCGGCTGCAACAAGTTTTAATCCGAAAGAGGGAGTGTTCCGGGATGATCAGTCTGAATTTTTAATTGAGTACCAAAAATTACTTAGAAAAATTGGAATAGACCTGTATCGTGCTGGAATAGAATGGGGTGAGAACACAATGTTTGTCCACAGAATTTACTTTTCAGAGGACGGAAGCGTGGGCTACTTTCTTTTTGGTACCTCCAGTGAGGAGATCGATAACGATATTATAAGGGATTATTTAATAGAGTTGAGCCGGGAATACAGTTTTCCAATAGAGTCAGAAACAAAATTCAGACAGTGCGCCACAGCTCCAATGAGAGTTGGAATTTAACTTAACTTGGTTATGTAATATTCCATTTTGAATCCTGAATCCTGAAAATTGGTAATTAAAACCGGTTACTCCTCAACTTTCAAACTCTTCAGTCGTTCACCATAATCCACGACAAAACGGTCGTACTCTTTATCCATCAGTTCGGATGAAATCAGAAAATCTGCTGAGGAGCGATCGCAGGCGAGCGGGATATTGTAAACTACCGCAATCCTGAGCAGGGCTTTCACATCCACATCGTGTGGCTGCGCCTGAAGCGGATCCCAGAAAAAGATCAGAATATCGAGTTTGCTCTCGGCGATGGCGGCACCAATTTGCAAATCGCCTCCCAGCGGACCACTCATAAATGTGTGAACGGGAAGTCCAAGCTGTTTGGCAATCATCCCCCCGGTGGTGCCGGTTCCGTAAAGCTCATGCTCCATCAGCTTATCGCGGTTGTAGTCTGCCCAGTCAATCAGGTCGCGTTTTCGGTAGTCGTGGGCAATCAGGCCAATGCGCTTTTTTTTGCCCATTTTTGAGGTGTGCGATACAATACTGGGGTGTGGCGCGCTCTTTTTAGGATCTTTTTCCATTCTGAGAAGGATTTTTTCAAATGATATGTTGATAGACTATTTCTTAATAATCTCTTTCTCTT
>NZ_MDWE01000080.1 GCF_001715195.1 Rhodohalobacter halophilus | reverse complement strand
TTGATTTTTTACGTCTCTTTTGTAGCCTGTCCGCCCCCCGGCGGATCAAGACAAAAGAGACAGGGAATACCGTTTGAAATGAGATCTATGCAATACCATACCCTGTCATTTCGAACAATCCGCCGTCTGGCGGTGAGCTGAGAAATCTCTCCCCCTCTATTTGAACGCAGAGAATAGAGAGAGAGGGTGAGTTTAACCCTCCATCAAATTCTCCCTAAACGTCCCGATCAGCGGCGCAATCAATACCCATCCAACCGATAGTATTCCACCCAACAGGGTAAAGACAATGACCATCAATCCACGTTTGGGCTCACTCCGTTCGGTGGGCACATTGGCCGGCTGCACTTCGCTGAAGATCGGAGTCTGCTCCTGAAGGTTGAGCCGTGCCTCCTCTACGCGTTGTGCCAGCGACTGATAGACATTCAGCGCCAGGTTCTTCTCATCCTGCAAGCGCTCCAGCTCCGTCTGGGCACGCGCTGAGGAGAGTGCCACATTGCGGTCCTGAAATTCGGCCAGTGCCTGCTGTGCCTCCCGAAATCGCTCCTCAGCCTCCTGCTTTTGATTCTCCGAAAACTCCAGATTCTGCCGCGCCTTCTCCACACGGTAATCGGTTACATATCTCTTTAAAAGATCAATCAGGTGACGATTCATCTCCGCCGCAGCCCGGGCATCCTGCAGTTTTACTTTTGTGGTGAGCAGGCCGGTCTCCTGATCCTGGGACACAGATATCCGCTCCCTCATCTGTTTCACCAGTTCAAACTCCTCCCGGCTCAGTGAGATAAACTCCTGCTCCAGTACATCTTCCCGAACAAGCTGCTCTCCCTCCTCTTCTGTGGTGAACAGCTCACGAATTCCTCCAAGAACTGTAAAGGGCAAACCAACTGTGTACTTCTTAATGTAAGCCGTAATCGGTTTTGAGTAGTGGTTCTCCAGAAAATCGGGCCACGTGGTGGTCACACCATACTCCCGGAATTCAATCTCAGTACTCATCAGCTCAAGCTGAAAAGAGAGCGAGTTGACAATCTGCGGATAGACCATCGGCGGGATGGTTCCTGCCGGCATCGAGCCCCCCGCCGAAATTCCAGACGCTCCTCCAAACCGCTGTAACAGCTGAGAGGCACCCCCTGCTCCCTGTTCGGCCTGAACTTCAGGCATCAAAACGGCATCACTCTCAAACTCTTCGGCACTGAAGAGAGCCCAGAACACACCCAGTACAATAAATACCCCTGTGATTTTTACAATCGTCCAGCGGCCTGCCCAGATCTTCTTGGCCAGCTCCATCAGGTCGATCTCATCCTCATCCTCCGGAAAACCGTAGCCCGGCCCCTGGATATACTCTACCGGCACATAGCGGATCTCATTCTTCTTCTCATTGGGAGTTGAAGGCTCATTCCCCTCGTTTTCCGGTCGGTTTGGATCGCTCATTATCGAAATATTCTTCTCTTTACCTTACAGTTAAAACACACACTTTGATAAGCGCAAAAGGTAGGGTTTTTTGCTCAAAATTCAGAACAGAAAATGATCACAGGTGAGTTCTCCTCGTCAGACGGATGATACAGAGACCCGACAGGTTTTGGAAACCTGTCGGGTCTGGGGCTCCAACAAAACAGGGTATTTCTATGCGGTGAGCTGTACAAAGCTCTCGTCAGACGGCTCGAGTCCGTCAGACGAATTTTATTGACCTTTTTTTCCGTGTTATAACAAACTGATCACTGATCACTGATTACTGATTACTGTTGCCACTGCTCACTGTAAAAACCGCCTCAATCATTTAAAGCACTCCATACCACCCCCTCTATTCGGCGGGGAATATGTGGTCTGCACTCTAACCCCGGGTTCCGCTTAGCTACACCGCGGGGCTACCCACATTCTGCCCCACCAGGGCAGGATACCCATAATTAAACATGCGGCACCATAATACAATACATCGCCTTCATGATACCGAACGTTGTCATCTCGACCGATCTGGCGGAGAGCGGAGAGATCTCACCAATCCCTCGTCAGGCGGCTCCGGCCCGCCCGACGAATTTTACTGCCAAAATCTAAAGAGTTCTACGCAACTTCGTAAACAATACTGGATGGATTAACGGTTTTCTTGGACGCGTCCAGTATCTCAATGCCTACAATATTCCCCTCAATGTCGTAATCAATGATTACACCCGGTTTATCCTCATCACTCTGAAAAACCTCCTTGTCTGAGAATTTCAAATAGATGATATCAGTTTCTTTGTCGAATTTAATGTTCATACTTCTCAATTTTTGACGTTCGGTATGCTGTGATAACCAATTTTGGCTTTTTGCAAACATTCATGAAAACTCTGTATAAAAATAACGATTGATCCGCCATGATCTTTTTCTGATAAATATGTTTACACGAATCTTCGGATAAGATCCTGTCCGGGTTCTCTATGACTAATCGAACCTGATCAACCGTAATTTTCCTGGATCTAATCCGATCTGCAGCATGTGATGATAATATCCATTCTTGTTGCGTCATTACAAAAATGTAAATGAATTATTTAAATATCAGAAATAATCGCTCTACAGATAAATTTATTTTAGAAAAAGCATTGTCCATTCAAACAGTTTAAACCATGTGTAAGGAAGGGAAAGGGCTCTCGTCTGACGGCTGGAGCACATCAGGCGAGTCATGGATAGGCAAGAGACCCGACAGGTTTCCAAAACCCGTCGGGTCCGGCCTCCAACAAAACATGGTATTTCTATGCGGTGAGTCGTACAAAACCCTCGTCCGACGGCTCCAGCCCGTCAAACGAATTTTATTGACCTTTTTTTCCGTGTTATAACAAACTGATCACTGATTACTGATTACTCACTGTAAAA
>NZ_MDWE01000008.1 GCF_001715195.1 Rhodohalobacter halophilus | reverse complement strand
TTTTTGCACATATTCCACATCTTCAATTAGAAACTCCTCTCAGTACATTTCTTTTCAAAACGCTCCTCCAGACTAATCTTATTAACCGAACGACTTTTCCTGATTGAACGATTTATCTTTGGTTGTGATTTTATTTAAAAATATAGACTGCACGGGGTGGAAAAAACTGTAGTCTATAAAAATGAAGTAAGACCTAAACAGTATAGACCCATCTATGCTCTTTAAGATCTCTTCAGTAATAAATCGCAATCAAATCTCAAGTCATATGATATCAACGCTCATACAATACAAAATATATCGTACCATCTCTAAGATGGCGGGTTGGATGATGCTGATGTTGATCTTTACAGCAGCTCAATCATTTGCACAACGAGGAACCGTTGAGGGAGTCGTTTCTGACACTGACAATAATCCGTTACCGGGTGCCAATGTTGTTTTAGTCGGTGAAAATATCGGTACTTCAACAAATCCGAACGGTGAATATTCGATTAGTGCATCTGCCGGTGACTACACCCTTCAGGTAAGTTTTTTAGGTTATCAGACCTACCGACAGGATATCACAATTTCTTCAGGTGAAACAGTGACTGTAAATATTACGCTTGAATTAGCAACTGTTGGCGGTGATGAAGTCGTAGTTCTTGGTACGCGCCGGCAAGGCAGGACAATAACACAATCGCCCGTTCCGGTAGATGTAATCAGTGCAGCAGAGGTTCAGGCAACAGGATTTACACAAACCACTGCAGTCATTCGGGCTTTGGTTCCCTCCTTTAACTCTCCCGAATCATCTATCACAGATGGAACTGACCACGTTCGGCCAGCCACTTTAAGAGGGCTAGGACCCGATCAAACATTGGTACTTGTTAACGGTAAGCGACGCCACACCAGCTCCATTCTTCACGTAAACGGATCGGTTGGTCGTGGTTCCACAGGGGTTGACCTTAATGCCATCCCCGTAAATATGATTGAGAGAATTGAAGTATTACGAGATGGGGCTGCTGCCCAGTACGGATCGGATGCTATTGCCGGAGTGATTAATATCATCCTGAAAGAGTCGACAGGTTTTGACGCATCTTTTTCCTACGGACAAAACCTTACACAGGAAGAGCGCGGGTATGCTTCAGGAGAAGCTCTTCCAGATGGAGGTTCAAACGCAGATTTTCTGTCTTCCCCCTACTATCCCGGACAAGAAGATGTATGGCATTATGACGGAAAGACTGTAAACCTGCATTTGGGTTATGGTTTTGAACTGCCAAACAACGGAAGTTTATATGTAGCCGGTCAATATCGAGATCGTGGCAAATCGAGCCGGGCCGGTTTGGATCCACGCCCTAACTATCCGGAAATAAACGGAGATCCCGATCCTCGAGAGCAGACATTTGACCGATTTAATCATCGTTACGGCTCAAGTGAACTTCTGGACGTGAGTGGTTTTTTTAGCGGCAGCATGGAAGTAGCACCCGATGTTGAACTCTATGCATTTGGCGGCATGAGTTTCAGAGAAGGAGAATCCGGCGGCTTTTATCGCCGGGCACTGGATGCCAGGAACGTGCCGGAATACTATCCGGATGGCTTCCTACCCCTGATTACCTCAAACGTTTATGACGGTTCATTTTCAGCTGGAATAAAAGGACGAACCGGTGACTGGAGCTATGATTTCAGCCAGGTTTACGGACACAACTCTATTGAGTACGGAGTAACAAACTCAGTAAACACATCAATCGGCGTTGGAAGTCCAACCACCTTTAAAGCCGGCACGCTTGCGTTTGATCAGGCAACAACCAATCTCGATTTTGTGAGAACAGCTGATATTGGAACCGCACAACCGCTGAGTATTGCTTTGGGGGGTGAATTCCGCTATGAACTCTACAGAATCATTCGCGGTGAAGCCGAATCGTATGCCGATGGCGGCAACGGAGCTGCACCGGGAGCACAGGTATTCCCTGGATTCTCTCCTCGCAACGAACAGAATGAAGACCGATACAGTATCGCAGCTTATGCCGATTTTGAAACAGATATCACCGACCCATGGACATTGGGCGTTGCAGGCAGATTCGAAAGCTACAGTGATTTTGGAAATACTCTGACAGGTAAGATTTCAACCCGGTTTGAAATTACCGAAGGATTGGCCGTACGTGGTGCAGCGAGTACCGGATTCCGTGCTCCATCCCTTGCTCAGTCATACTTCACCTCTATCGCTACCGTCTTTATCGATGGCACTCCGTTCGAGGTTGGTACTTTCCCCGTTAATTCTGCTGCTGCACAGGCGCTTGGGGCGGAGTCACTCGATGCGGAAACATCAGTCAACCTGAGTGCAGGTGCCACATTTGAGCGTGGTAATTTCTCATTAACTGCCGACGTGTATCGCATCACCATTGATGACCGTGTAGTGTTTACGGAGAATTTCACCGGTCAAGACCTTGCCGATTTTCTGCAAAACCAGGGAATTAACGCAACCGGTGGCCGCTACTTCACAAACGCGGTGGATACTGAGACACAGGGTTTAGATGTGATTGCAAGATATGGATTTAATCTTGCAGACAACTCTACACTGCGCTTCACACTCGGAATGAACTTCAATGAAACCGAAATTACCAACAAGGATGAGATTGACACCCCGGCAGAACTGGAAGGCTTAACCGATGTTCCGCTCTTCGGGCGAGTTGAAATCGGGCGGTTTGAGGTAGGCCAGCCGAGCAGCAACATCAATTTTATGGCCAACTACTCACGTGATAACTGGTCGCTGATGCTGCGCGGTGTTCGGTACGGAGAAATTGAAGTCTTGCGATCGAACCCGGATGAGGATCAGGTGTATGGAAATGTCTTTACAACGGACCTTGAGTTCACCTACAATATCAGCGAAAACGTTGCTATCGCGTTGGGAGGAAACAACATCTTTGATGTTTACCCGGACAAAACATTCCAGGGGAACAGCTTTAATGGAATCTTTCAGTATTCCGGTTTTTCACCCTCCGGGTTTGAAGGGCGATATGTTTACTCCAGAATTCGGGTGAGTATCTAACCGTTCAAACTAACTTTAGAACACAAAACCCTCCAAGAATTCGAAACTCTTGGAGGGTTTTTTATTGGAACAAATTCCCGTCAGGACGCTTTGTGCGGGCAGACGGGTAAAATGTTCACTTTCCATCGGCTTCGACAAGCCTGTATCCACTAGATTCAATTACTCATAAAACTCATAAGCAACAACGTTTGTCTCTTCTTGATTGAGCATGTAAAGAGCTCCTTCGGATTGTGAATATCCTAGAACCTTACCTCTTTGTGGCAAAGTAATTTCCTGTACCACATTGCCACTAACATCCAAAATCTTTGCAAGATTAGAGCCACCGGTTTGTGTTCCTAGCTGAACCAAAAAATGATCCTCACTGAGCACAACAAAACCTCGAAAAAAAGTACCCATTGGCATAAAAGTACCTAAACTGTAAACCTTCTGTCGATGTGATGTTGCCTCATTTGGAATCATTCGGAGTTCGTTATTAATCCCATCCGCAATTTTTGGTATTCCATCAATTGAAAATTCTCGTTTTAGGTTGAAGTGTTTATCATATAAACGAAACTTATTTTGATAGTTCCAGGCAAACAACCAGTATGATCCAATAGAAAACATATTATACTCAGCCAATAAACCCGGCTGCAATTCAAAATCCAGAAAGACACTTTCCTGGGAACCCTTTTCTAAATCGTATACGATGAGCTCTTCTTCATAAAATTGAGTCAATGCAATGAACAATTTATTATCCCAGAAATGCATGTCGTATGAATTTATTGGGTTATTAATAAAATACTCATGCTTCAAGTAGGTAAGCGAACTATCGTAAACATAAAAGAACGGCATCATTCCAATTGCATAAACTCTGTCTTCAGCTGGAGTGATAATTCTTGGTCCATGAACGAATTCGCCTGGTCCTCGTCCTTCTCCTCCACTTTTTCCAATCAATTCTCCACTCAAATTAAAAGCGTATACGTTCAGCCCTCTGAAATCCGCGATGTAGATTTTTTCATCTTCTATTTTAAAATCACGTATATCATAGAATGAAGTACCGTTTAACTCTGGTTTACTTATTTCATCACCAATTTTATAGTCTGTTTGAACCAAGAAGAATAATGAAATACAAATAAATAACAGCTGATTCATATCTTAATATAAAAATTAAATACTGCCACTTAAATGGCAGTATTGATGCAAATTTGTAATTAATATTAATCCATTATTTCTACAGCACATTGCATCCCGGCATTTGGGCAAATACTATCGACAAACATATGCCACTGTGCTTCGGAGTAATTTCCATTTTCATATTGTTCGTCTGCTGTTGCTACACAATTATTTGTCAAATCTGCGCAATCTTGGAGATCTGGATCACTATCTGCTAAATTAACTCCAACTACTAAAACAGTTATTAGTAAGACTTTTTCTATTATTTTCATAACCTATTGATTTGATTTATGTTTCTCATAAATACCCCAAATGGCTCCACCAAAGTACCCCCCCCTCTTGTTTAGATTCAATTTAAACAAGGGAATTCTTCACATCAGAGTGATTATCTAACTTCAATGTGTAAGCCATAAAAAAACCTCCAAGATTTCGAAAACCTTGGAGGTTTTTTTATTGAATTTAATTTTCCGACGTACGGAGCGGTCTGCCGGGGTAATTTTAATCAGCCCATGCTTCGGCATCGTTGTACACTTCGGCAAATTCAAGTTTGCTTCCATCTTTGCTGACAGTAGCCTCAAACTCAATGCCTTCGCTATCATCCTCTCGCTGAATCAACTGTTTGGCAAGCTGATTGACAATCTGAGTTTGAATAACACGCTTCAGCGGTCGGGCTCCGTAAACCGGATCGTATCCTCGAGCGGCCAGCCAGTCTTTCACCTTATCACTCACTGATAGTGATACCTTGTTCTTGGTTAGCATCTTCTCAACACGCTGCAACTGTATATCCACAATCTGCCGGATATGTCGCTGATCGAGCGGATGGAATACAACCACATCATCAATACGGTTCAAGAACTCAGGACGTATGGTTTTCTTCAGCTGTTCAAAGAGTTTGTCCTGAAGTTCTCTGTAGGTGGCATCATCCATTTCGCCTCCGCTCTTCTCAATCCGCTCTGAAATTAAATGGGACCCGATGTTGCTGGTCATAATCACAATCGTATTGGTAAAATCGACCGTTACGCCTTTGTTGTCTGTTAGTCGGCCATCATCCAGAACCTGCAGCAGTATGTTAAAGGCATCGGGATGAGCTTTTTCGATCTCGTCAAGCAATACAACAGAATAGGGCTTTCGTCGAACCGCTTCGGTTAACTGGCCACCCTCATCATATCCGACATATCCGGGAGGGGCACCGATCAGCCGGCTCACGCTGTGTTTCTCCATATATTCACTCATGTCGATCCGAATCATGGCGTCCTCATCATTAAAGAGGAAATCAGCCAGTGATCTTGCCAGTTCCGTCTTACCCACACCGGTGGATCCCAGGAACATAAACGACCCGATCGGTCGGTTCTCATCCTGCAGGCCGGCTCTTGATCGCCTTACTGCATCAGAGACCGCCTCGATAGCCTGATCCTGGCCAATCACCCGCTTATGGAGTTCATCTTCCAACTTGAGCAATTTTTGACGCTCGCTGGATAACATCTTGTTGACCGGAATTCCGGTCCATCGGCTCACAATATCTGCAATCTCTTCAGCTTCAACCTGCTCTTTCAGCAAAGATCTGCCTTCCTGAACATCATCCAGTTTGGCTTTCGTCTCTTCAAGATCTTTCTCAAGCTGTGTAATGGTCCCGTAGCGCAGTTCAGCTACCTTTTCATACTGACCTTCGCGTTCCGCTTTATCGGCCTGATTGCGAGCCGTTTCGATCGCCTGCTTCAATTCACGGGTTTTCTGGATCAGCCCTTTTTCGTGATCCCACTGTGCCCGCATTGATTTCCGTTTCTCTTCCAGGTCAGCGAGTTCTTTTTCATTTGCTTTCAGTTTCGCGTCATCATTTTCACGCTTCAGGGCTTCCCGCTCAATCTCAAGCTGCCGAATCTGGCGTTCAATGCTGTCGAGCTCTTCAGGCATTGAATCGATCTGTAATCTCAGTCGTGAAGCGGCTTCATCAATCAGGTCAATGGCCTTGTCCGGTAAAAATCGATCCGCAATATACCGATGAGATAATTCTGCGGCGGCTACAATAGCCGCGTCTGTAATCCGCACTCCATGGTGAACCTCATATCTCTCCTGAAGCCCGCGCAAAATCGATACTGTATCTTCAATCGATGGCTCTCCCACAAAGACCGTTTGCAGTCGCCGTTCGAGCGCCTTGTCTTTCTCAATATATTTTCTGTATTCGGTCAACGTAGTAGCACCGATCGCATGCAGCTCGCCACGGGCCAGCGACGGTTTCAAAATATTGGCCGCATCCATCGATCCTTCCGTTGCGCCGGCACCCACGAGTGTATGGATCTCATCAATAAAGAGGATAATCTCCCCATCGGAATCCATCACCTCTTTCACCACGGCCTTGAGGCGCTCCTCAAATTCACCGCGGAACTTGGTCCCGGCCACCAATGCACCCATATCAAGTGCCACAATCTGTTTTGATTTCAACCCTTCGGGTACGTCTCCGCGTACAATTCGCAGCGCCAATCCTTCGGCAATGGCCGTTTTACCCACGCCTGGCTCACCAATCAGAACGGGATTGTTCTTGGTTCGGCGTGAGAGTATCTGCATCACACGGCGAATCTCCTGATCTCGCCCGATAACCGGATCCAGCTTATTTTTCTCTGCCAGCTCATTCAGGTTTCGGGCATACTTTTTCAGCGCCTGGTAGCGACTCTCCGCATTTGGATCATCCACTGTCTGGCTTCCTCGCACATCCTTCAAAACCTGGAGTACCTGGTCTTTCTTCACCCCCTGATCCTTCAGCAGTGAGCTTGTTTCGGATGATGCACCCATCATCCCAAGCAGAATATGCTCGGAACTGATATACTCATCTCCAAGCTCTGTAGCCTCACTTTGAGCCTTGTCAAACATTGCCTTCGTGTTGTTCGACAGATACTGACCGGAAACGGATGCCCCTTTCACAACCGGAAAGGATTTAATCTTTTCCTCCAACTGATCCAACAGCGACGAAACATTGACGCCGATCTTTTTCAGTATCTGAATCGTCACATTTTCCGAATCACTTAACAGCGCTTTTAGAATATGTGCCGGCTCCACAGCCTGGTGGTTAGCATTTTGAGCCAGCTCAAGTGCCGCCTGTACAGCCTCTTGTGCCTTAATCGTAAACTTATTGAAATTCATTTTAGCTCCTGTTTATAATTTCTTTTTTATTGATACAGATTTATTGATACAGAAGCTAAAACCGTACCCTGTAGGCCGAACCTGTCGGAATTGCAGTGCACCCGACAACCTGTGCAACAGATTCTCTATTTGGCAGAGTATTACTCTATGACACTGCCTCAATTGCATCCAATACAAAAAACCGTCTGCCATATTGCTCTATGACAAACGGTTTCCATTAACCCTCAATTCAATTTTAAACAGTTACTCTTGTGTGGATGTAAACTGTCCGGAGTTCACTCCTCGTTGCAGAAAATCGAAAATACGATCCTGGTTCGTATAATCCAGTTCAGCGATTAGAACCTCACTCTGTGGAAAGTTGTCGGGATGGGTGTAATAATCCACAGCCAGTTGAGCTTTCTTTTGCACTCTTTCTGATGGATGATCTTCAGCAATGGCTGCGGCAGTTGCTATAACTTTATCCGAAGAAAATTCTGGATACTCAACTTTGTAGCTGATCATATTAAATAGCGCTGACTCCACTACACCGGAAACATCCGATGAAAGCCCATAAATCAAACCCTCTTCCAGGCGTTCGGTTTGAGATTCACTTATAGTGTAGCTCTGAACGTCTTGAGAGAAAGCCTCTGTTGTAATTGATAAAATGAACAGAGAAATAATGAAAATTATATGGATTGAATTCTTCATAACACTTGAGTTCTTACGTTTACTTACTTGAATGTTTGATTGACTCAAAAGATAGTTTCGTTCTCAATAGCACTTCAAGTGGATGTGCCATCCGCATTAAACATCTTCAATCATTTTATATGACATTTTTACATGAAAGCGTTTCTAAAGTTTAGGTTGGTTTCATGTGCAATTTTGTAATCATTTTTTAGACTAATCACACTTAACTTTTTTGCAATAAAAAAGCCCTTACATTTTCCACCATCAATGGGAAGCGCTTTTTGATATTTTTTCTGCTTAGCTGACAATTAATCATATAAAAATTCTGTTATATCGATAATGTAAACGCTTTTCGGGCTGCCTGTTTTGTCGTTTTGACATCGGACAACTCGGGAAATTGAGAGCGAAATTCATTTTGCAGCTCCTTCTTTAACCTGTATGTTAAGGGAATGAAATACCTGCAAAGAATCTAATAAAGCCGTTATGCATGTAGAGTTTAATGAAGTGATGGTCGAACTGATGACCGGCGACATATCTGACCAGCCCGATTGTGATGCAATTGTGAATGCTGCAAATGCCCAACTCAAGTCGGGAGGTGGTGTAGCCGGTGCCATACATGGGAAAGGAGATCCTGAGCTGGAGGAGTTAACCCGCCCGCTCGCGCCTATTAAACCGGGAGAAGCCGTCATTACAGAAGCACCAAACCTGCCCAATAAGTATGTTGTCCACTGCCTTGGTCCTGTTTATGGCAAAGATAAACCTGAGGAGGAGTTGCTTAAAAAATGTTATCAGAATGCGTTACAGGTAGCCGAAGAGAATAAGATTGAGTCGATTGTATTTCCGGCACTTTCAACAGGGGCATTCGGTTATCCAATGAAAGAAGCAGCTCAGGTTGCTTTTTCAGCAGTTAAAGAAAAGGCCGCTGAGCTGAATCATGTAAAATATATACGATTTGTTCTCTATTCTGCTGCAGACTATAACCTCCACCTGCAGGTATTCAAAGAGTATTAAAAACTACCGTTCACCGTAAATTTCATTGAGCACTCCGGCCATTCGAATTCCGGCTTTTAAAAGCTGGTCAAAAATAGCATCACGGTTTACATATCGGTATTCGTAACCGATTCTCATGTTATCCGGCAAATTATAAACACGATCGCGCATACTCATCGATTCGTATGCCCAGTCTCTAACCGTAGCGCTTTGCAGTTCTTCAACCTCTTCTTCAGAGATGTAATCAATTTCCCAGGCAATTTCTGTGTAACTCATCTGAAGAGAATTAATAATGTCACTGTCCCACACCCTGTGCAAGTTTGAGTCGTTCCCCATCCACTGAAGACGCACCTGATTACCACCCATATCCTCACCTGTTCCCACATGAAGCGGCTGATGGATATCGCCAATCATGTGCATGACCATTCTGAGTTTATCTCTCTCCTCTTTTTCAGTCAACCCTCCCTGCTTCAGCTCCTCAATTAATGTTTCGAGAGCCCAGATAATATCGCCTCCCTCATCCTGCTCAGCCTCTTCGTAGGTCTTTCCATCCGGGATTGTAGCCCAATGCCAGGTCCTCGTGTAGTCGTACTCACTGTCCGATCGAATATCATCCATCCAAACCGATGATAGCGCCATGCTTCTGCCATCCAGTATTTCATATACACGCTCTCTAACATCGTCCTGAAGGTAAGCATCAGCCACTTCACCGGTCACATAATGCCCGATTTGCCCCCATTTTTCATTGTTATGAGTATCTACCTCAAAAGGTGATATGATGAGAAGTGCGAAAAAAAGTGTTAAGATATTCATCTAAATAGATTTTTAATCGTTGGTGTGATACAGTAAAATATCACCATTTATTCGAACTGACTAACGCAAAATTATGACCGAAGCTCTGAGAGTTTTTTATAGAGTTTTTTCTCTTCTGAGCTCAATTTTTCAGGAATCCGGAGGGAGATTTTAATAAAGTAGTTTCCTCGTTTACCCGGATTATTAAACTCTGGCAAGCCTCTTCCTGCCAGTCGAAACATGCTGCCATTCTGAGTTTCCGGTGGAATATTCAATTTCACTTTTCCATCCAATGTTTGCACCGTTAACTCCCCACCGAGTGCGGCCTGATAAACCGGTACCTCGACGGTTTGAATAATGTCTTTCCCTTTCCGTTCATACCCGTCCGGTTCATTAATATTAATCTTCAGATAAAGATCTCCCTTCACACCACCGTGTCCGGGCTTACCTTTACCCTTCAGCTTAAGGCGTTTTCCATCCTCAATACCGGCCGGAATCTTAACCTTCATCTTCTCCGAGCCGATACGAAGCTGTTTTTCAACACCCCGAATCACATCCGCAAGATCCACATTGATTTGAGCCTCTGTATCCGCTACCCGGCTTTGGCGCCTGGATCGTGCACCGGAGTACGTTTGTGATGTTTGTCTTCCAAACGGATCTCCTCCGTTCCCCCCAAACTGGCCGCCGCCGAATAGGGTTTCAAAAAAACTGGAGAATGGACTGCCGGCTCCTGAAGAATGTTGTCCGCCGCCAAAAAGGTCCTCCATATTTATATTGGTTCGTTGCCTGCCGCCGCCCTGACCTGCATACTGCTGCCAATTGAAGTCATCGGCACCGGCACCGGCTTGCTGATATTTCTTCCAATCAGAACCAACCTGATCATACAGTTTTCTCTTCTCCGGGTCTTTCAATACCTCATACGCTTCACCAATCTCCTTAAACTTTTCTTCGGCGCGCTTATTTCCCGGATTCTTATCAGGATGAAACTTTGCAGCCATCTTCCGGTACTTTTTCTTAATCTCCTCCTGTGTAGCGTCACGGGATACGCCCAGCGTCTTGTAGTAATCTTTATAGTCCATAATCAGTTGATCATATCCATATTTTACTACTCATAATTGCAAAAGTAATGCCACTGCCCTCCTCATTGCTGTATTGGCAGTACAAACTGACGGAATGGACGATCTGCGTATCGCATAATGAAAATAGATCAACACCCTTCCGGTCAACATTTATAATACGCGTGTCAATTTATTACATTCGTTAACCCCTGAGTTCACAAGTCGCCCAAGAAACTCACGGCTCTTTTGATTCTTGATAAAGTTCTCAAACTTGATGGGACCAGACTTATTCTCAAAAGATTTAAAAAAGACAATTTCCCACGGAATTCCCGATTTCGTTGAGCGAGTCATTCCATTATTATGCCGGTCCAACCGGCCCTGAGGTGTTGCCGCAGTATAACCTCTATATGTACTGATCTGGCAACGAGCTGAAGATTATATAGGTGAAATACATCTCAACTGAGTTTAGATACTCAAACAAAAAAAGCCCAAAACATTGTTTTGAGCTTTTTAATGAGCGGGAAATCCCGAATTGCTCGGGACGCCCCCAACCTTGGTACCGAGTCGTCGGGATGCTCTTCCGCTGAGCTAAAAATTACATTCATTTTCGTCTGAGTTTATCAGTCGTTCAAGAAATTTCCGGCTTTTCTGTCTTTTTATGAGGTTTTCGAACCTGAATGCGTCTGATTTATCATCAAAAGATTTGGAGAAAACAATTGTCCAGGGAATTCCTGATTTAGTGGAGTGAGTCATGCCGTTGTTGTGTCGGTTTAATCGATCTTGAGGAGTTGAAGATGTGTATCCGATATAATACCCGTCCTTTGACAGACTATATAAAATGTAGGTATAGAACATATCTCTTGAATTGAGGCATAAATAAAAAAGGCTCAATCTGGATGAACAAATTGAGCCTTAATAAGTGAGCGGGAAACGGGATTTGAACCCGCGACCCCAACCTTGGCAAGGTTGTGCTCTACCACTGAGCTATTCCCGCTGGTATTTGGTGTTTAAAATTCAGTAAATCAATGAACCTCGCGCCCCCAACATTGGTCCCGAGGCGTCGGGATGCTCTACCACTGAGCTACTCCCGATTTTTCAAGAGCAGTAAATATACGATTGTCGGAGGGACCTTTTCAAGGTTATTTTCTGATTTTCTTCAAAACTTTTTTGTCAGTTATTCTATTGGATATCTCAGTGTCATCCGGAATGACCGGTTTATCCCGGTATCTATCAACTGTACATAGAAAACCTAATTCCCGGTCCGTATCAGCTAAAAACTGATGAATGGTATTGGGTGAAATAAAGATCACATCGTGTTCTTGAACCTGTTTGATTTCGTTGTCTAATACTACAGAGCCAGCTCCCTTTAAAATTACAACGCTGTGAGGATGTCGATGCATCTCCAGAGATGAGTAGCCTCCGGGCTCAATTTCAAAATATCGGGTGTGAAAGTTCAGATCCGGATAGTCGTCGGTTAAAAGTGAATACCGTGAAACAGATTTAAAATTTGTTTTTTCCGTCTTGTATTCACGTCTGGATATAGATTCCCATCCGTCCGGTGTGGCTTTAATCACTTTTGACCGATCACTCATGGCTATCTAACGCTTTTTGAAATTCTTGGGCAGCATCACGTAAATCTCCCTGTTTGTACAAACTCCCGCCAATTAAAAAAAGTGTATCCACACCATAATCCCGAACCAACTCAGCTATTGTATCCAAACGAACACCCCCGCCGGGTGCCGGGAAGGTGGATTGAAGATTACCCAATTTTGATCGGCAGGTGCTGTTTATTGATTTACAAAGATCTCTTGAAAATGAGAATCTTCCGCCTGCATTTGGATAGATGGAAATATCTGATCCCAACGCTCGCATGAGTTTTCCAAAATAAAGAATTGGAGAGATTCCACCCTGCGTTTTAAGTACGGAACCGCTAAATGCAGGATGAACCATGATCGGAAGGCCTCCCAAGCTTGCAAGTTCATGAACCGTTTCCGGCCCGATTAGCTGAGGAGCAATCAATACGCCATCAGCACCTAAGTCGGAAGCGAGCTTGTAGTTGTCGGCGATTTTAAGAGGAGATGTTGTAATATTTGGGAAGTAGAGCGACTTTTTTCCGGAGATTTGTTCACCTGCCCGAACAGCCCGAAGACAGAATTGAACCCTCTCTTTGAATGGAGCGGATCGTTGATTGGTTAACCCATGATCGTCCTTTATAATATCAATACCGCCACATGTAAATTGCTCGGCCATTGTCGCAAGCTCTCTGCTGGATGTGCCAATCGGCTTAATTACGGCACAGCTGAGTGCCCGGTTCGAAATGCCCAAAAGCTCTCTTACACCCTCAATCCCAAATGAAGGCCCCTGAAATGTTTGACTGATTACATCGGTATCTACATCTACCAAACTGCACCAGGGTTGGAGCGAGATATTGCCAAAAAGGATATTCAGAAACTGTGTAATATCTGAATCAAAAAGAGCCGTCTTGAAGGTGATGGTCGCTGACCAGATATCAGCGTTCACCTGCTCAAGTTCAGTGACGTAAGCGATGTTGCCCTTCGCTGAGTCCGGTACAACCTCAGGAGGCATCTCAACGGATTGTTCAATGGCGATCATCTCAGCTTTAGACTCAGCATCAGCCCGGCCGGATGCCTTGACGTGGTACTGAGCCCAAAATGAGTTCTTAGTGCTCATCAACAACAGACTTAGCGAACAATGGTTTCTGAGCGTTTCGGCCCGGTGGATACAATCGTAAAATCTACCCCTATAAACTCTTCGATAAACTCGATATAAGTCCGGGCGTTTTCCGGCAGTTCGTCATACGAAGAGATGTCACGCGTAGATCTCTGCCAGCCGGAAAAAGTTTTGTAGATCGGTTTCAGTCGCTCAACCTGATCTGTCTCGGTTGGATAGTGATCAATTGTCTCACCATCCAGCTCATAACCCGTACACACTTTGATGGTTTCGAAATCATCCATCACATCCAGCTTTGTGAGAGCGAGCTCATTCATGCCATTTAATCTGACAGCATATTTGAGTGCAATCAAGTCAAGCCAGCCGCATCGCCGTGGTCTTCCGGTTGTAGCACCAAATTCCTGTCCGTTTTTCCGAAGTTTTTCCCCGTCAGAATCGTCCAGCTCAGTTGGGAATGGCCCATTGCCCACACGTGTGCAGTAGGCTTTTGTAATGCCAAGTGAGTGAGTTATTGCAAGTGGCGGAACACCGCTCCCGGTACATGCACCGCCAGCTGTAGGTGAAGAGGAAGTAACATACGGATAGGTACCGTGATCCACATCCAGTAAACTTCCCTGAGCTCCTTCAAGAAGAATCGGTTCGTTCATCTCAACAGCATTATGCAGCAATTCCGTAGTGTTGCAAATATATTTCTTTACCGTATCGATTGCAGGTTTGAGCTGAGAAACCATCTCATCTGCATTCAACTCCGGCTCGTTATATACATGCTTCAGAGCATTGTTGATGTCTGCCAGATTCTTCCTGATTTTCTCCTCAAGAAGTTCCGGATTTAGCAGATCCCCCATTCGAATACCTACCCGCGATACTTTACTTACATACGCCGGACCAATACCTCGCCCGGTTGTACCGATCGCATCACTGCCGCGACTCTTCTCTTTTACCTGATCGAGTACTTTGTGATAGGGTAAAATAACGTGAGCTGAACTGCTGATGAACAGGCGATCGTGCAAGTCAATATCCACGAGTTGTTCTACTTCTTTGATCTCTTCTACAAGTGCGATTGGGTCGATAACAACACCGTTACCGATAATGCACTTCGAATCTCCGTTAAACATTCCGGATGGAATGAGGTGAAGAACGATCGTTTTATCGTCAAATTTCAGGGTGTGGCCTGCATTTGCCCCTCCCTGATATCGTACAACATAGTTCGACTCTTTACTTAGCAGATCAACAATTTTTCCTTTTCCTTCGTCGCCCCATTGAGCGCCGATAATAATTCGTACAGCCATAGATTCCAAAAAAAAGGAGGTGTATGGATACACCTCCTTCGTTAAAAGTTTAGTTGTAAGCGGATGAGTTACTTCTCTTCATAAGAGGCAACTGCGTCGTCAACAGATCGGAAATGCTTGAAAACGGTAATGAGTTTCGTAACCATCAGCAAGCTTTCAATTTTATCTGAAGCGTTTGCGATTCGGAGATCTCCTCCTGCTTTCCGAAGAGTAGTCAGCCCGCCAATGAGCATTCCCAGCCCTGAGGAGTTCATAAATTTCACTTTACTCAGATCAACAACAACATTCTTTTTGCCCTCGTCGATGAGCTTATGAAGAGACTCATTCAGATTTACAGCGTCAGGACCGCCCATTACATTCCCTTTCATTTCGATGACTACAGAATTGTAGCGTTCAGAAACATTAAAGCTCATATCACTTACCCATTAGTTTGTTAGTTAACAATCAAGATTTTGCCTTTGCCTTCATGGCTCGTTTCTGAAGCTCTAAAACAAGCGAGCTGGCAACAAAGAGTGAACTGTAAGTCCCTAAAATTACGCCAAGTACGAGCGCAAATGCGAAACCTTTAAGCACCTCTCCGCCGAATATAAACAGCACAGTTACTACAAACAAGGTAGTAACCGAAGTGATTACAGTTCGGCTCAATGTGTCGTTCAGGCTTTTGTTGACCATATCCTTAAACGCCATTGTCTTATATATAATAGAGTTTTCGCGGATACGATCAAATACTACTACGGTATCATTCAGCGAATAACCGACAATAGTCAAAAAAGCTGCGATAATTGTCTGATCGATACTCATATCAAACGGAGCAAATTCGGCCATCAGTGTAAAAACCCCGAGTACAATCAGCACATCGTGGGCCAGTGCGGCAATCGCGCCGGCTGAGAAATACCACCCTTTAAACCGGATAAAAATGTAAATGAACACGACCGCCAACGCAAAGATAATGGAGTAGAGTGCGCCCTGGCGAAGGTCTTCAGCAAATCGTGGGCCTACAAGGTCGGTTTTCTCCACAGTTACGGTGGCGTCGGGATATAGCTGAGCAAATGTGCTCATGATGGTTTCCCGAACTACATCAATCTCCCCTTCCGCATCTGTTCGAAGCAGAATTTCACGATCGGAACCAAAGAGTTTAATCTCCGGTGCATTTCCGGTGCCCAGCGGCTCAGTCAGTTCTGCCCTTAACTCTACAACATCCACAGGCTGATCGAACTCAAAAACGAACTCTTTTCCGCCCCGGAAGTCAATTCCATAATTCAGTCCCAGGCCGAAAATGGCCACAATGGATATCACGATCATCGTACCTGAAAATAGATACGCGATCTTCTGTCCTCGTATAAAATCGAAACTTGGTGTTTCAAACCATCTCATAATGTATTACCTATTTTTTAAACTGTTTAAATTCGTGAGTGATTAACCGAAATTGACGGTTGCTGTTTTATCGCGTGTCAGGTAATCCACAATCACACGTGTAATCACAATCGCACTAAAGAGAGAGGCTACAATACCTGCCATCAGTGTTACGGCAAATCCCTTAATCGGCCCTACTCCAAAACTGTAGAGGATAATTGCTACAAAGAATGTGGTTACGTTCGCATCAACAATAGCGCTCATGGCGTTAGAGTACCCGTTATCAATAGCAGCCCTGAGCGTTTTACCTCCTCGCATCTCTTCACGAATTCTATCAAATATCAGTACGTTGGCATCTACCGCCATACCAATCGTCAATACAATACCGGCCATACCGGGCAAGGTTAACGTGGCTTGGAAGGCTGCCAAAATCCCGAGGATAAAGATGATATTCAGGATGAGTGCGATGTCTGCAATGGCACCTCCGGTTCGGTAATAAACAATCATAAACAGAGCTACCACGGTGAGCCCAAAGAGCGTTGAGTAGAGACCGGCTTTAATCGAAGCCTCACCCAGCGACGCTCCTACGGTTCGTTCCTCAACAATATCGAGCGGTGCAGGCAGGGCACCCGAGAGCAGAATGTTTACCAAATCTTCCGCTTCCTGAACGCCTCCAATTCCGGTAATAGAAGAACGCCCGTTATTAATCGCATTTTGAACGGTTGGGTAGGACACGACAAATCCATCAAGTGCAATAGCAACAGGACGGCCGATATTGGCTCCTGTAATTCGCGCCCATCGGCGAGCACCCTCAGAGTTCATGGTCATGGACACCTCGGCTGCGTTGGTGGTTGGATCGAAAGCTACACGAGCTTCATCAATCACATCACCGGTCAGTTCGATCTGGCTTCGCACGGCGATCAGCTCAAATAGTTCCAGACCGCTATCGGTAGCAAATGGCTGAGCCCCCCACATAAGTGACATGTTTCGCGGAATGAGTCGCTGTACCTCCTCTTTCTTTAGGAGAGTATTAACTGTGGAAGTATCCGGAGCGGCAGCATATCCAAACACGTACTGGTTCCGTCCATTTGGGTTGAAAATTTCTAACAAATTATCTTCGCCAAGCTCCTCAAGTTCTTCCTGATTTTCCTGGAAATAGTTAACAACCTGCTGTTTTGCAGCATTGATCTCGTCGGGTTCAGCTACCATTCTGAATTCCAAACGCGCTGTTCCCCGCAGAAGATCACGTACACGCTCTTCGTCGTCTACACCCGGAAGCTCAACTACAATCCGGTTGGTACCCTGCTGAAGAATACCCGGTTCAGTCACACCAAAACGATCAATACGAGAACGGATAATCTCCATGGCGCGGGTTACCGCTTCATCCCGCTGATTTTTCAAGTACTCGGTAATTTCAGCATTCGTTGATCTACGGGTGATGTTTTGAGCATCTGACCGATAGTAACGACTTAGCATCGCATCGGGATCGCGCGACTCAAACTCATTGACAAACTCGTCGATAAAGTCTGTTCGCTGCTCGAAAGCACGCTCAGCGGCTACGTCAATTATTTCCCTCAAATTCTGATCTGCAAAGTCACCTGCAAGTTCAAATACCAGTTGTGGAGTCTCAATTTCCAGCGTTACATACATCCCGCCCTGCAAGTCAAGACCGAGGGAGAGAGATTTCTCTTGAAGTCTGTTCAACTTCTCAAGATTTTCGGTCTGATACTGAATCCTTTCTGATTCAGTCATATCGGCCATATGGCGCTGTTCTAAATTCCATTGTAAAGTTGGGAATAGGTACCAGAGCGTCAGTCCTAAAAAGACAACGATGGAACCGATTTTAAACCCGTTGTTTTGACCTTTCATATATGATTCGTTCAAGTTTTGTGATTGATAATCGAACACCCTGAATAGGGCAGTTTTTAAAAAGATAGGATAGCAGGCTGGCAAACGGTTAAACCGCTCCGACCCAGGCAGAAAAATCTACGGCGCGTTAATACTGATACCGCTAATCAGTGGCTGAATAGAAAACCGGGGAGAAAAGTAGGTGTAGTTGAAATTTGATTCAAAATCATGAAAAGTATTCAAATTCCCCTGAACGGCTGCAAACAGCTTACACAAACTATTGGATGTTATCCATTTTTGGGATGGAACAGGAGTTTCAGGCAGCAGAGCATCCGTTCCGGTTTGCTGCTGCTGAAAAAGATTCCATTGGCCAACCAGCCACGATGTAACCTGATCACTGCTGTCTTCGGGGAGTGAACGGTTTAGGCGAAAATCCTCTTTGTTACTGGAGATCAGATGAGACGCCTGTTCAACCAAAACTCTAAAATCGGAAACCTGCTCAGGCAATTTGAGAATCGCACTGCGGAGTTCATTTTCAGAATCTTCACCGGTTGAGGCTACATTTTGGTTGAGCCACTGTGTGAAAGCCGTTTTTTGAGCATGACTCGTAAACGGGACCACCAAATGTGCCAACAGTCCGGTCATCAAAAAAGAGATGACTGTGGTACGAATAATATGTGTAAACCGCTTTTTCATCAGACTGTCAAAAATAGGCAGTAGGCACGCGGTTGACAAATTAATTTTTGAGGAAAACGCAGATACTACTCCACGGGCGGAAAACCGAAATACTCTTAGCTGCTAACTTCCCACCGTTGGTTTTGCTCTCTCAAACTCCTGCTTTAAAAATGTCCCTGTAAAGCTCTCCTCAACCTGTGCAATCTCCTCCGGTGTGCCTTCGGCAATTATTTCTCCGCCACCTTCGCCGCCTTCCGGTCCGAGATCAATGATCCAGTCGGCCGCTTTGATCAGATCCAGGTTGTGTTCAATCACGATAACGGTATTTCCCTTTTCCACCAGTTTCTGGATCACATTTACCAGCATTCTCACGTCCTGAAAGTGGAGGCCGGTAGTCGGTTCATCCATAATGTAGATCGTGTCGCCGGTACCGATTTTTGATAATTCGCGAGATAGTTTGATTCGCTGAGCTTCCCCGCCACTGAGTGTGGTACTCGACTGGCCAAGTGTTAAATATCCAAGCCCGACAGAGTTCAGCGTCTCCAGTTTTCGTTTGATGGACGGAACCGAATCAAAAAACTCCTCAGCTTCGCTGATCGGCATTTGCAACACATCGGAAATGTTTTTGCCTTTGTAGTGAATTTCAAGCGTTTCGCGATTGTAGCGTTTGCCGTTGCAGGTTTCGCAATCCACGTAGATATCAGGTAGGAAATTCATCTCAATCTTTCGAACACCATCTCCCCGGCACGCTTCGCATCGGCCGCCCTTTACATTAAAAGAGAAGCGTCCCTGATCGTAACCGCGGATTTTAGACTCTGGCAGCTCAGCGAAGAGTGATCGAATTTGATCAAACACCTTGGTATACGTTCCGGGGTTGGATCGCGGAGTTCGGCCAATCGGACTTTGATCGATCGAAATCACCTTGTCTACATTTTTCAAACCTTCAATGTGATCGTAAGGAAGGGGAACAGACTTTGAGTTATAAAATTCGTTGGATAGAATCGGAACCAGTGTTTGATTGATCAGTGAGCTTTTACCGCTTCCGCTCACACCGGTTACACAGATAAATTTTCCAAGCGGAATGCTGAGATCTACATTTTTCAGGTTATGGCCGCGAGCTTTATGAATGGATAGTGATTTACCGCTACCCTTCCTCCGTTTTTCGGGATAGGGAATCACCTCTTCGTCCCGGAGAAATTTGGTGGTCATCGCTTTGGGATCGAGCTCGTCGGGCTTACCCTGCGTAACGATGTGCCCGCCTTCGGTTCCGGCACCCGGGCCCAAATCAACTACATAGTCGGCATGTTCAATGGTTTCCCGGTCGTGCTCCACCACAATAACGCTGTTACCCAAATCGCGCAGCGTTTCCAGAGACTTGATCAGTTTAATGTTATCCCGCTGATGCAATCCAATACTCGGTTCGTCCAGAATGTAGAGAACCCCGACCAGCTGTGTACCAATCTGTGTGGCAAGCCGGATTCGCTGCGCTTCTCCGCCACTCAAAGTTTGAGCTTCACGGTTTAGCGTCAGGTAATCGAGTCCTACATTCAATAGAAAATCGATCCGGTCGATGACCTCTTTTAAAACCTGTTGGCCAATTTTTCGCTGGCGTTCAGTCAGCTTCAGGTTTCCAACTGTTAGTCTCAGTTTTCGGATGTCCTGATTGACCAGATCCTGAATGCCAAACCCGTCAATTTTGTATGATAGAGCCTCTTTGTTGAGTCGTCCGCCGCCGCACTCCGGGCAGTCAATTTTGGAGAGGTACGCCTTGGCTTTGTCTCTCTGCTTATTCGACTTGCTGTCTTCATATTGGTCCCGAATGATCGACCTCAAACCGGCATAAGAGTGTTTGTAGGTTACATTGCTGTTTTTAAAATCGTAGCTCACATTAAATTTCTGATCTCTGCCCCCTTCAAAAAGCAGGTCGAGCGCTTCTTCAGGGAAGTTTTTGATTGGTGTGTGGAAATCAAGTTCTACTGAATCCAGGACTGCTTGTAGCTGTTTGAATACAAAAATATCACGTGGTTCTCCGAGGAATCGAATGGCTCCCTCGGCGATGGTCTGCTCCGGATTTGGAATGACGAGCTCACGACTCACATCATACCGGTAGCCAAGTCCGTTACACGCTTTGCAGGCTCCATATGGAGAGTTGAATGAGAATAAATTTGGCGCGGGATCTTCGTAAGAGAGACCGCTTTCAGGGTCGTAAAGATGCTTTGAAAAAACTTTATCGGTAATTTCACCATCTTCCTGTACACCGAGAATAAGGTTGCCATCGGCCATTTCCAGCGCCATGTGAACGCTATCGGATATTCGTTTTTCGCTCTTTGGTGAGATCACAAACCGATCCACCACAACTTCCACATTGTGTGTTTTATAGCGATCCAGCTTGATCTCTCCTTCCAGGTCAATCAGCTCACCGTCCACGCGGGCTTTTACAAATCCCTGTTTCTGCATCTGTTCAAACAGCTCTCGGTAGTGTCCTTTTCGTCCGCGAACCACGGGTGCCATGCAGTACGCTTTCGTTCCCTTGGGCAGTTCCATAATTGCCTGTACAATCTGGTCGGATGTCTGCTTCTCCATCTTGTTGCCTGAGATGTAGGAGTAGGGTACACCGATACGGGCGTAAAGAAGACGCAAGAAGTCATAGATTTCTGTAACGGTCCCAACCGTTGAGCGCGGATTGCGGTTGGTTGTTTTCTGATCGATGGAGATTACAGGGGAGAGCCCGTCGATAAAATCCACTTCGGGACGCTCCATCATGCCGAGAAACTGACGCGCGTAGGCGGATAGCGACTCCATAAACCGTCGTTGTCCTTCCGCATAAATCGTATCGAAGGCGAGGGAGGATTTACCCGATCCCGACAGACCGGTGAAAACCACGAGCTGCTCCCGGGGAATGTCGATGTCGAAATTTTTGAGATTGTGTTCGCGCGCTCCGCGGATGATGATGTTATTTTTCAAAAGTGTACTGACTGTATTCAGAATTCAATTAGGCAACCGTCAAAAATACGAAACGTTTAACGGAAAGGCATACGGATCAAACAAATAAAAAACGAATCACATTCGGGGTTTGTTAAGATTTGAGCAGAAGCAAAAAAATAGGCTTTACGCAGAATTCCCCTTATTTTTAGAGTTCTTTTTGAAATCTCAAGTATGTTCACTCAATGACAACCGACCCCAAAACTGCAAATCCGCTCAACATCGAACTGAAACCGAATGAAAACGGATGGAGTCCGCTTTCCTGGAATTCCAAACCGATTGAGCAGCTGCCGCCCTATCCCAATTCAGAAGAGTTGGAGAATGCATACCGGGAACTTAGAAGTTTGCCCCCGCTTATTACCTCGTGGGAGATCGAGGCGCTCAAAACCAAACTGGCGAACGTATCGCGGGGTGAAGGATTTCTGCTGTGGGGAGGTGATTGTGCCGAGACGTTTGATGCCTGCACGGCTCCCAAGATTGTGAACATGCTGAAGGTGATGCTCCAGATGAGTTTTATCCTGGTGCACGAAATGGGAACACCAATTTTGCGGGTGGGACGAATTGCAGGTCAGTACGCCAAACCGCGGTCCAAAGATTCCGAAACGATTGACGGCGTAGAGATGCTCAACTACCGCGGCGACCTGATCAACAGTTTTGAGCCGAATAAAGAGGCCCGGACTCCCGATCCGCAGCGCCTGATTAAAGGATATGAAAAATCAGCCCTGACGCTCAACTTCCTTCGCGCGCTGGCTGATGAAGGCTTTGCCGATCTGCAGCATCCCGAACAGTGGGAGCTCGATTTTATGCAGAATAACGAGTATTACAAAGACTACGAAGCGATGGTGAACTCGATTCATAAGGCGATCAACTTTATGGAAACCATCACGCCCAACACGTTCAGTACGCTGCATAAGGTGGATATTTACACCTCGCACGAAGCGCTGAATCTCTATTACGATTCAGCCCAGACACGTCAGGTGCCGAGAAAAGCGGGGTGGTTCAATCTGAGCGGGCACATGGTATGGCTTGGTAACCGAACCAAGCAGATTGACGGAGCTCACGTGGAGTATCTGCGCGGGATTGAAAATCCGATTGGAATTAAGGTGGGCCCTCCGTTTGATGTGGATGAGACGATCGAAATTATGGACAAGCTCAATCCAAATCACGAGGCCGGAAAAATTGTGTTGATCTCCCGGATGGGTGTGGATGAAGTGAAGGAGCATTTGCCGAGGTATATCAAAGCGGTGAAGAAAGCCGGTCACCCGGTCGTGTGGAGCTGCGACCCGATGCACGGGAATACGTTCGCAACCGAGAACAACGTAAAAACCCGCCGGTTTGATGATATCCTGGATGAAATTAAGGAGACGTTTGCCGTTCATCGCGCGGAAGGCAGCTATCTGGGCGGTGTTCACCTGGAGCTCACCGGGGATAACGTAACCGAATGCGTGGGCGGAGCAAACGGGCTGAATGAAGCCGGATTGGGCACCAACTACGAAACCTACTGTGATCCTCGATTGAACTACGAACAGAGCCTCGAAATGGCATTTCTTGTAGCCAGGGAGTGGAATAAGAGCTACAGATCGTAAATTTTTGATTTCAAATTACAAACTATTTTAAAGGCAGCATTTGACCGAGAGGTTTGAGTGCTGCCTTTTTTTGTTGACGACTTCGTATACCTTCGAGTCACAGTGCTTTGTGGCTCATTACCGCTGACCTACAACGGACAGAAAGCCGGGTATGATCAATGTTTGGAATGTCTTTAAAAAGACCCGATTGAGTAACAGGTACATCCGATCAATAATTTAACCAAAGAATTGATCTCTCTGATAATGATAAAAGAGCATACAGCTCTTTAGATTTTCGGATGGGGAGCCGGGCTGCTTTTTTATTCCCACTCAATAGTTAGAGTATGCCGAGAATTTGTAAGGTAGATCGAATCAATTTTTAAAGAATCACCACTTAGCCTATAATCCACGGGCTCCGCGTCATACCGGACACTCTTGATCGATCGTTTTACATTTCTCAATTCCAGGTGAATTCGCTCCGTCTCTGACTCAAAGTTTCCCCCAACCTCCGCCATAAACTTTAAGACTGATTTTCCCTCCCGATTGGATGAAGAGATATGAAGCATTTCATACTTCCCTTTTTTATAAGCGTCATAGGTTGAGCCGTCATCATGGTAAATGGATGTTGTGTAGTACGGAACGGTACGGTCGTGAAATTGAAGTAGCTTGAGCGTTTCTACTGAATAGTCTTCAGTAGATTGCACCAATTCTATCATCGGGATGATCGTCCCCCCCCTTACAAACGTAGGGATAGTTTCTTCTGCAACCTCTACTTCCGTCTTACTGCCGCCTTCAAACTTTTCACCTGAGTTAAAATCGAACCAGTTGGATTTTCCCGGAAACCATACCGTCTGTTTTTTCTTACCGGGTTCCATAACCGGTGAAACCAGTATGTCATCTCCAAAGAGATAGGTTCCGGCCACTTTATAGATTTCGTGGTTATCCGGCTCTTCAAAAAAGAGAGGCCGCATTAGCGGCATTCCGGTGGTGGAATTTTCAAATGCAAGGGTGTAGATGTAGGGCATCAGCCTGTATCGCAGCTCAATCGCTTTGCGTGAGAGATCCAGCGCTTTTTCGCTTCTGAAAACCGGCTCAGAGGGAACGTTCTCCTGCGCATGTGGACGGTAAATTGGCTGAAAAACACCATATTGAAGCCACCGGACATATTTTTCATCATCCACCAGATCTCCGGCAAAACCTCCTAAATCGGAGTGCATGTATGCCAAGCCCTGCAGACCCATTTGAAGAGAAATCTCCGGTTGTGATTGAAGCCCGCCCCAGGTACGATTCACATCACCCGACCATGGAATCAACCCAAATCGTTGTGATCCCGAATACCCGGCACGCATCAAATTGAATGGACGAACATCGGGATAGTTTTCTCTATACCCCTCGTGAACAAGCTTTGCCCATTCGTGGCCGTAAATGTTATGAACTTCGTTGGCGCTGCCGGTTTCGTGCTGAACCCAATCAGGATGAACCTCCGGCTCGCCCAGATCGCCCCACCAACCGTGAACTCCCATCTCAATCAACTCCTGATAGATATTCCAGAACCAATTGCGTGCTTCCGGTTTAAAAACATCGATCAGGCCTGTGTTCCCAAAAAAGAAGTCGTAGGTAGCGGGGTTGCCGAGAGAGTCAGTTGCCAGTACATTATTTTCAACAGCTTCATCCCATCGATCGGATGTGGTGAGAACAAACGGCTCGGTGATTAGCACGGTTTTGACATCCATCTCTTCCAGTTGATCGATCATCTGTTCAGGTTCAGGAAAGGAGTCTCGGTCGAAAGCAAGATTGCCCATGGTTCCTTTTACCTCCTTGCCAAACCAATAGAGGTCTAGGATGATAGCGTCGAGCGGTACATTCTCATTCCGGAACGTCCTTGCCGTTTCGAGAACTTCCTCCTGTGACCGATACCCAAAACGGCTTGAAAAATTCCCCAGTGCCCAGCGCGGTGGAAGTGGCTGAAATCCGGTCAGCCGTGTGTAATTTTCAACAATCTCTTCCCAGCGATTCCCGGCAATAACCTGGTAGCTTTGTCGTCCGGAAATTGCCTCGAATGAGAGCACGTTGTTAAACTGACTATCTAGGTCGAGCCAACCGACGGTGGGATTATCAAAGTGGATGGCGTACATTTTGGATGAAAGAACCATCGGGATGGTGTAGTTCATCAATTCAGATCGGGTTTCGTATCCGTAGTGAGCACGATTGTAAAGCTGAAGGCGATGACCGCGCCGGTCCATCCCCAAAGCCCGGGCACCTCCACCCATTAAAATTTCCGTTTCTGTGATGTTGAAATCCACTTCAAATCCTTCATCCGAAGATTGAAATCCATTTCGCTCTTCAATCAGTTTTTTCCCATTGTAGTAAAACGATATTTTCCCGGAGGGCCTTTCGATGAAAATGTGAAGCCCTTCGGTTAGCAGTGCAACATCATTACCGCTGTCATCCACATCGAAAGAAGTAAAATTCTTGTCCAACACTACTGCATGCGATGGGGCATATTCTGTATAATCATGCTCATAGAATATCACCTCTGCAACTTCGGGTGAGTAGAATGAGATTTCATAAACTCCTCGATCCAGTTCAAGCCGAAAATGATCATCCGTAACATTGTAGTGGAATGTTTCCGATTCCTGGGCAGTGACGGGAATCAATCCGGGGAGGAGTAAAAGAACAGCGAAAAGGGGAAAAAATCGAACGTTGAACATATTCAACAGTGAGAATTTAAAATTGGTATCGGTAACAATTCGTTCGCAAAAAATACAAAGGCTGAAAGCCTTAAAAAACCCAACTTGGGTCACAGACCCAAGATCATCAAGAAATAGTCCGGATCCAAATCAGGCTGAAAGCCTGCGACAGATGGCAGGTCGATCCTGGGTATAATATCTAAAACTTGAATAAATACTGAAGGTCAGTCAGAATTGCAGTGGCTCAAAGACAGTCTGTCTTTTCAGGAATGACAGCCGGTCACGGGCAGATCATCCGTCCTGAAACTACTTCATAGTAACTCTTACGAATCTGTCAGAATTGACATGAATAGATGGGTTGGCACTTCAGTTGCAACGTTTATAAGTGAACAATTGAACTAAAAGATTTACAACACAAACTTAAAAATTGGAGGTCATTATGGCACTTGTAAGATATTCCCAACCTGGAACAGATGTTTTTGGCAAACGTTTTTCAGACATTATGGATGAAATTTTCAATGATGCAGTCGTAAACCGACAAAATTCGTTCGCTCCTAAAATTGATATATCAGAAACCGAGAAACAATACGTTATAGATGTAACTCTTCCCGGTATGAAGAAAGACGAAATCCAGATTGATCTGGAAAAAGGTCGACTGACAATCAGCGGAGAGCGAAAATTTGAAAAAGAGGAAGATGGCAAGACCTACCACAGAGTGGAAAGCCATTACGGAACATTCACCCGATCCTTCCAGCTTCCTGATGATGTAAACGATGACAGCATCAACGCTTCGTACAAAGATGGAATCTTAAATATCACCATCGACAAGAGCGAAGAGAAGATGAAAAAACAGATTAAAATTAAATAAGTAGTTAGTAGTAAGAGCTGTTCTCATATGTCCCCTAAGAGAGCAGGTTAGTTAGCGCCGGAGATCCTTTGACAAGTGTCTCCGGCATTTTTTGTGCAATAAATTAGGCCGTCAACATGTTAGAAAATCTGCGGTTTTGCTGACATCAAATTTGTCGGATAATCAGCAGAAAAATGTAACAATGGGTTGCGGAAAAGCAGTTTATCAGGATGAATGATGGCTGCCCGCCAAATTAAAACATAACAGATAAATTTTATGGACAGAATAACAAAAGGCATTATTGCCGCGGTAGCTGTGGCATTTTTCCTCATCGGTTTAAACATCGGGAATGATCCGGATCAGAGATCAGAGTCCAATGAGCTTCCTGAATTTAAGACAACAACGCCTACTGCCGGTCAATCCTCAAACAGTCTGAGAGATTTTAACAGCGCAATTGTTGATATCGCAGAGCGAACCAATCCCACAGTTGTAACCATCAACACTACACAAACTGTGCGTCAGCGACAGCGCTCCCCTTTTTCATTCTTTTTTGACGACCCGAGGTTTGACCAGGAGAGGGAATTTCAGCGTCAGGGTCTCGGCTCGGGTGTAATTGTGTCGGAAGATGGTTATATCATTACCAATAACCACGTGATTGACAATGCGGACAAGATTAAAATCACGCTTTACAACGGTGATGAACTGGATGCCGAAATTATCGGTACAGACCCCGCAAGCGACATTGCCGTCCTTAAAATTGATCATAACAATCTCAGTGCAATTCCATTGGGAGACAGTGATGAATTACGGGTTGGAGAGATGGTTCTGGCAATTGGCAGTCCGCTGGGTAACCAGTTTGCACACTCGGTATCCATGGGAATTGTAAGCGCAAGCGGCCGTTCCGGACTTCGCCTTAATGATTTTGAAAACTATATCCAGACCGATGCAGCGATAAACCCCGGAAATTCCGGCGGACCGCTCATTAATGTGGATGGTGAACTGATTGGAATTAACACCGCCATTGCCAGCCGAAGCGGCGGTAATCAGGGGCTTGGTTTTGCCATCCCGATCAACATGGCCCGGAATGTGATGGAAGCACTGATCACAGACGGACGAGTTGCACGCGGTTATCTTGGAATTTCGTTAGGCGGTGAAGTGGACCGAACCATGGCAAGAGCACTTGGAATGGAAAATCCTCGCGGATTTGTGATAGGTGATGTTGTGGAAGATGGGCCGGCTGCAAAAGCAGGACTTCAGGAAGGAGACGTGGTTGTTGAACTGAACGGCCAGCGTGTGCGCGATTTTTATGATTTCCGGGTAACCATTGCCAATTCACAGCCCGGCACTGAAGTGGATATCACGGTATTTCGTGATGGCGAAACTAAAAAATTCACCGTTAAGCTTGGTGAGCTTGATACAGAACAGATTGCTGAAGAGATGAGCAGTTCAGATCGTGAAGAACTCAGAGAACAGCTCGGGTTTACCGTAGTAGAGTTGACAGATAACATCCGCCGGCAGCTGAACCTTCAGTCACAGGCTTTTGGTGTGGTCGTCAGTGAAATAAATGAATCTAGCGGTGCCTACTCACAAGGTTTACGCAGAGGAGATGTCATTTCACAGGTAGCCGGCACATCGGTAACACAACCCGATGAATTTTACGGCGCTGTACAAGCCTTGATTGATGAAGGAAATGAAGTGGCACTATTGAGAGTGAATCGCCAGGGCCGAAACATTTTCGTGGCGTTCGAGTTATAATTTTGGTTTATGTTAATGGTTAAGGTTGAGCCTCTGTCTGATTTCAGGCAGAGGCTTATTTTTTGTGCTATCATGCTTTAGCCTTTATACAAATTTTGGAAAGATAATCTCAATAATCGTGGAGTTCATCCCTGAGGTACATTTCAGCGATCCGGGAAAATCAGTCATTAGGTTTTTTGTGAGCTGTTTCAGATTTTGGCCAATAAAATCGAACCTAATCAATCAGGCATGCTGGAATCTCTCATCGATTCATTTTTACTTGAAATAGACCAGTTTATTGAGTTTTTACCCCGGCTGACCATCGCAATTGCCATTGCGCTTATCATCTATCTCATCGGACGAGTTGTAGCCAGCATTGTCGTTCGAATTTTGAAACGTACCGATATGCCGGTTACCTACCACGAATTTTTTCGGAAACTGACCTCCGGAGTCGGAATTTTTATTGCGTTCATCATTTTCCTTAACCTAATCGGCTACAGCACATTGGCAGCCAGCCTGGTTGCCGGTGGCGGTCTCACAGCCGTAATGCTTGGCTTTGCTTTCAAGGATATCGGTGAAAACTTTCTTGCAGGCTTTTTCCTGGCTTTCAGCCGTCCGTTTAACACCGATGACGTCATAGAAACGGAGAACATTACCGGGAGGGTAAAAAGTATTCAGCTTCGTCAAACACACATTCGTACGCCCGACGGAAGCGATGTGTTTGTACCCAGCGCCCAGCTCTTCACCAAGCCGCTTCGCAATTACACTCTCGATGGGCTTCGCAGGGGTAATTTCACTGTTGGAATTGATTACAACGATGACGTAGAGAAGGCACTGAATATTATTCTAAAGACTATTTCTGAAACGAAAGGAGTTTTAAAAAAGCCGGCTCCATCAACCTCAATAAAAGGATTTGATCCCTCATTTGTAGACATTCAGGCGTTTTTCTGGATCAGTGCCAAAGATCAGGAGTTGAGCCTGGGGGTGGTCCGGACCCGTGCAATGGAACAAGCCCGTAAGGCGCTCATCGAAAATGGATTTACCTTCAGCTCAGACATGACAACCGCTATCGACATGCGGCCGGTTAACGTAAATGTAAGCGGTAAAAAATAGTTAGTCCGTTCTCTTGTCAGCCGGTATAAAAAGGGCGGCAGCCATGGTTAGGAACAGGCCGTTTCGAATAACCATTTTCCAGCCAAATTCACTTCCCAGTAGAGTGGCAAGGATAGATCCGCTTTCCGGATCTCCGAAACATCCGCAATCACCCTCGATTCCGGCTCCGAGTCCGTAGATTGCAAAAATAAAAAAGCTGAAATAAATCATCAGTGCGGCCGGCTTGACTACCCTACCCAACAGATTAAAAACCAGCAATCCACCAACTAAAATCTCAATCCAGGGAAGTGTGTCTATAATGGCCGACTTCAGAAACAGTGGAATCCACGTGATGTAGGCAATTGATTCAAACAGGGCTGTATTATCCTGAACTTTCAGATAGCCGGCAATTAGCAACAAAACGCCTAAAATGACTCTGAAGACGATTTTAAGAATGGGTATGAATGTAGATTTTTCCATAGGTGTAGTATACGAATCTGAAAAGAAAAACGTATCTGTCATCTCCCTTTTTCATCTGTTATTTACAACGCTTTTGCCTATCTTTTAAATTCATGATAACCCCTGATTACTCAACCCCAGGCATGATCGATAAACCTCATGACTACTGCGGCATTTTCGGCATTCACGACCACGAAGACGCTGCGCTCCTCACCTACTATGGCCTTCACGCATTGCAACATCGCGGACAGGAATCGGCCGGAATTGTAACAACCTACTTTGATGATAAGAAAGATCGGCACATCATGCCGATGCACAAGGATTTTGGCCTTGTGCTTTCCGTTTTTGATGACTCAAAGATCTTTCAACGCGAGCTGAAAGGTCGCTCGGCAATTGGCCATAACCGCTATTCAACAAGTGGATCGTCCAAAAATCCGGCAAACATTCAGCCCTTTCGAGTTCATTATCGCAAGGGCAATCTGGCGATCGGCCATAACGGTAACCTCTCAAATGCACGAACATTGCGCGAGAGATTCAGGGATGAGGGTGTTCTGTTTCAAAGTACGTCCGACACCGAACTGATCCTCCATTTGATTTCTCACAGCAGAGAAGAGGATCAGATGGACCAGATCATGGATGCCCTCCGGCAAATTGAAGGGGCTTACTGCTTGGTGATTTTGACAGATGACAAACTGATTGCCGTACGCGATCCCAACGGTTTTCGCCCGCTTGCTCTTGGAAAAATTGACGGAGCATATACCGTAGCCAGCGAAACCTGTGCATTTGATATTATTGGCGCAGAGTATATCCGCGATGTTGAGCCGGGCGAGGTTGTTATCATCGACCGGGAAGCAAAAAAGAATCAACAGCCGAAATCGCTCTATCTTGAGCCAAAATCCGGCACTAAAAGCAGTCAATGTATTTTTGAGTATGTCTACTTCTCCCGGCCGGACAGTAAAATTTTTGGCGAGATGGTCGACAAAATCCGCCGAAATCTTGGAAAACAGCTTGCCAAAGAGCATCCCTTAAATGAAGTGATAAAGTCGAGCCCGGAAGATCGCCGACCTATTGTGATTTCGGTTCCCGACTCAAGCAACACGGCAGCTATCGGGTACGCTCACGAAAATCAAAAGGCGGGATTGGATTGTAAATACGACATTGGGCTGATCCGTAACCACTATGTTGGCCGGACGTTTATCTCACCCGGTCAAAAATCGCGTGAGCAGAAAGTTCGAACGAAATTCAATACGGTAAAAGGAGTGATTGAAGGACGCCCCGTCATTATTGTAGACGACTCCGTGGTTCGGGGAACCACATCCCGCTACCTGGTGGACATGATCCGTGATGCGAATCCATTGGAAATTCACTTCCTGGTTAGTTCTCCTCCAATCACCCATCCCTGCTTTTACGGAATGGACTTTCCAAGCCCCGAAGAACTGATTGCAAACAAGTTTAACCGCGATGTTGACGCTATTGCCAAAGAGATTGGAGTAGACAGCTTAAGATATCTCTCTGCTGATGGATTAGTAGAAGCCGTGAAGGAAGCTAACGACTCCGAGCACGACTACTGTACAGCTTGCTTTACCGGCAATTACCCGGTACCGGTCGATTTTGGCGTAGAAAAAGAAGAGAACGAGATTGTTTAATGAATTTCAGAAAAGCAGAGTTCATCACCAGTGCGCCATCCATCAAAGAGTGCCCGGAAGAGTCTCTGCCTGAGTTCTGTTTTGCCGGACGCTCAAATGTTGGCAAGTCTACGTTGATTAATAAAATCACCAATCAGAAAAAGCTGGCCCGCACAAGTAACACGCCGGGAAAAACACAGCAGATGAACTACTACAAGATTGATGATGAGATCTATATTGTTGATCTGCCCGGATTTGGTTTCGCCAAAGTCCCTAAAAAAGAGCGCGATCGCTGGGGGCGAGACATCAAACAGTACCTTCTGATGAGAAAACCGCTGAAACTCATTTTTCATCTCGTTGACAGCCGTCATAATCCAACCGGCCTCGATCAGGAGTTTTTCTATTGGATGGCCAGCAAACAGAAACCGTTTGCTGTGCTTCTCACCAAAGCAGATAAACTGTCTAAAAACAAACTGACTCAATCCGAAAAAAAAGTGAATGATGTTCTCTCAAAAATGAATATAGAAGTCCCCGTTATTCCCTGTTCGGGTGATACCGGAAAAGGAGTTCAAGAGATTCAATCACTGATAACTGAATTCAAAGATTACGACCTTAACGAATAAACAGAGTTCTCATGCCCTACAAAGCTTTACTATTAGACAATGTTGATCCATCCTGTGCAGAAATATTCAAAGAGAGAGGAGTTGAAACCCACATTCCCGAAAAACTCTCAGACAACGAGCTAAAAAATGAGATTGGAAAGTACGATGCCGTTGTATTGCGAAGCGGCACGACTATCACAAAAGAGCTTCTTAAACACGCAGATAAGCTAAAAGTCATCGGCCGGGCCGGTGTTGGCGTGGATAACATCGACATCCCTGCGGCCACGGCAAAAGGTATTCTGGTGATGAACACTCCGGATGGGAACACCATCTCAACTGCTGAGCATACTTGTGGAATGATTCTCGCCCTCTCCAGAAATATTCCTCAGTCTGTCGCTCGAGTCAAAGACGGTGGATGGGATCGTAAAAGCTTTATGGGCACTGAAGTTCACGGGAAAAAACTGGGCATTGTAGGGCTGGGCAAGATCGGCTCAGAAGTGGCCACCCGAATGAAAGCTTTTGGAGTGGATGTTTACGCCTACGATCCATTTACCACAGAAGACCATGCGAGTTCGATCGGAGTGCAGCTTCTTGACCTTGATGAGCTTTTATCCACGGTAGATTACCTGACGGTTCACACTCCGCTGACCGATAAAACACGCGGAATGATTTCGCTTGAAAGCTCGGATAAAATCAAAAATGGAATGAGACTGGTTAACTGTGCAAGAGGTGGAATTTACAAGGAAGAAGATCTTCCAAAACTGATTGAAAGTGGAGCCATTGCCGGTGTAGCCCTGGACGTCTACTCATCCGAACCCCCAACAGCCGACCTCTATAAAATCCTGGAACATCCGGCCGTAATCTGTACACCTCATCTTGGGGCTTCTACAGAAGAGGCTCAGGAAAAAGTTGCCGTCCAAATTGCCAGCCAGATTTCCGACGCTTTGGAGAACAAAAATTACAAGGGCAGCCTGAACGGTAAATCGATCTCGTTGCTCACAAATAAGGAAGTTCAGCCCTATGTTGAATTGGCCGAAAAACTCGGGAAAGTGACCGGTCAGATCATGCCGGACAACAGCAATAAGTTTTCATTCGAATATACCGGCGACTGTGTAAAGTTTGCCGATATCTTGACGGATGGAATTTTGAAAGGAATGCTTTCCGAATATGTTTCTGAATCTGTAAACCTAATCAATGCGCGGCACTATGCCGAAGAGCGCGGGATGAAGATCAGTGAAACAACCAGCAGTAATGGAAAGATGTATAAGGATCTGGTGTCTATTGAACTGGGTGAGGATGCTCCCTACAAAAAGATCTCCGCGGCTGTATTTGGGCCAAAAGATTACCGGATTGTGGAAATTGACGGCTATGGTATCGAACTCCGCCTGGAGGGTGATATTCTGATGTATCAGAACCAGGATAAACCGGGTATGCTCGCCTCAGTGGCTAGTTCACTTGCAGCTAAAAATATCAACATCGGGGCGTTGAGCCTTGGCCGGGCCGGTAAGGGAACTCATGCCATCACAGCGGTTATTGTAGATAAACAGCTTACCAATGATGAGTTTAAAGAGATCTGTAAACTGGACGGAATTCAGAATGTGAAATATATCTCTTTGTCTTAGTTATTTAGAATTTAAACGGGAGATTTGAGTGATCAATTTATCATCTGATCCATTTTCGTACATAAAATGAAGCATTGGCTACTGCAATTACAATCACTCCGCCAACCAGTGTGTAGAGTGGCCAGGCGATTGTAAGAGGCTCACCGGGTAGAAATTGTTGAAGAGCCCCTTCCACCATAAACAACAGGGAGATCAGACCGGTAAAAAAACCAATCATCGCATCTGTTTTATCCGGGTGAGGGAAGAGACGGCCGAGCATAAAGATTCCAAGCAGGCCGCCATACGTATATGAGGCGATGCCCAGCCCCAGCTCTACAATTGCAGGCTGTTCATCTCCGGAGAGCTGCAGCCATGTAAACAGAAATGCTGAGCCGGTTAGTATGACACCCCATCCAATCGTTGTCATTCTTGACATCCAGAGCTCCCGCTCCTGATCCCATTCACTGCCAAAAATTGGCTTAATTATATCATACGTTGTGGATGAGGCAAGTGCATTCAGTGAAGAGCTGAGGCTACTCATAGCCGCTGCAAAAAGCGACGCTATAATAAGGCCGGCTACACCCACAGGCATTTGATCCACAATAAACTTGGCAAAGATCTCATCGGTAGTTCTCAAACCAAGTTCTGCAATATCAGCTCCGCTATAAAAGATGTAGAGCATCAGTCCGATAAACAGAAACAGCCCGAACTGCGCTGCTGCTACAATTCCACTCCAAACCAATGCTTTCTGGCTCGATTTGAGATTGCCGGTGGCAAGCAGTCGCTGTACAATGAGTTGATCCGTACCGTGTGATGCAATGGAGAACACCGCCCCGCCAAATACGGCAACCCAGAATACATAGGGATCGGCTAAAAACTCCTGAATGGAAAGTCCGCCGCCAAAGTTGAGTATCGTGAGTTTTCCTTCAGCACTCAGTATTGACAGAGATTCGGCAAATCCCGTATCGATCTTGCTCAGCATCAGCATCAGTGCAAAGAGTGCTCCGCCAATATACACGACCATCTGCACCACATCCATCCAGATGACCGCTTTGATTCCACCCAGGAAAGTATAAATCAACGTAATAACTGCAATGACTGAGATGGCAAGGAGATAGATCGATCCGTCACCCCATGCGTCAAACACACCGGCAAACCGGAAAATAATGGCCAGGGGAATGGCCGTTGCAAAGAGTCGTACACCATCAGCCAGAAGCCGGGTTACGATAAAGGTTGAACTGGCTGCTTTTCGCATTCCGGAACCAAATCGTTTCTCCAGGAACTGGTAAGCAGTGGTCATTTCACCTTTCACGTAGGACGGAAGAAACCAAATGGCAACGATAATACGGCCGAGAATGTAACCGATAGTGAGCTGCAAGAATAACAGGTTCCCACCGTAAGCTACGGCCGGAATACTGATAAAGGTGAGGGTACTGGTTTCTGTAGCGACAACTGAGAAAAGAATAGCCCACCATGGCATTTCTCGTCCGCCCAGAAAATAATCAGTGGAAGATTTTTGTGTACCTGCCGACCAGATGCCAAACACGGCAACCGCCACCAGGTAGAGAACAATAATAACGCCGTCGAGCAGAGTAAATCCCATGAATCCAATTAGTTTATGAACCTGTAAAAGAAAGGAATTTAGTGAATGGATTCAAAAAGATTTCACCGCAGAGACGCTGAGGACGCGGTGAATATTTTTTGTAAGGATTGTGAAATAAATGTCTCTTATGAGAAAGTGGTCATTATTCAAAATAATTTCGAGAGACATGCACGAAAATAAAATTGGTACTCACATTGTAAGTTCAGCTTATGAAGTGCATACACAGTTAGGCCCGGGTCTTTTGGAGTCTACATATCAAAAGTGCTTACTGTACGAATTAAAGAAAAGAGGTTTAAGTTTACTTTCAGAGGTTCAACTGCCTATCAAATATAAAGAAACTGAAATTGACTGCGCATATAGACTGGACCTTATCGTAGAGAACAAAGTGATTATTGAAATCAAATCTGTAGAAGGCCTATTAAATATTCATACAGCTCAGTTAATCACTTATCTAAAATTAACTGACTGTAAGCTTGGTTACCTCCTGAACTTTAACTCAGCCAGACTTAAATATGGCATTAAGCGGATAGTCAATAATTTAAAGTGATCAACCCTATTACATCCCCTGCGTCTCTGCGGTGAACTTTTTATTTTTTCAGGAACTCGATGAATTTTTGGACGGCTCTTCCGCGGTGGCTGATTTTGTTTTTCTCTTCTGAGCTCAACTCGGCAAAGGTTTTTTCATATCTCTCGGGCACAAAAACCGGATCGTAGCCAAATCCTTTCTCTCCTCTTTTCTCATTAATGATTATGCCACGACAAATACCTTCAAAGAAATATTGATCTGAACCATCGACAAATGCGATTACTGTACGAAATTGAGCTGAGCGGTTCGGCTTCCCCTTCATCTCAGCCAGGAGCTTGTTTACATTATCTTCGTAGGTAGGATTATCCCCCGCATATCGTGCAGAATAAACACCCGGCTCTCCGCCAAGGGCATCCACTTCCAGGCCTGTATCATCAGAAATGGACGGAAGCCCGGTTTTGTCGTGCCAGGCCTTCGCTTTTTTTAAGGCATTTCCCTGAAGATCGGGCTGATCTTCAACAACATCCAATGGTTCATCCACATCCATTGTGGACTTTAGTTCTATATTCAGCGGTGTTAAAACCTGGCGAAGTTCCTCAATCTTATGAGGATTTCCTGATGCCAGAAAGATTATTTTCGGTCGATTTTTCATCGTTTGTTACTCCACTTCCGGAATCTGGCTCAGCTCTCTGAATTCCCGGTAGCGATCATAAATCTGCTTTTCATTCAGATCTTTCAAGCGTTCCGGCCCAAATTTTTCCACACAAAAACTGGCCATCACGGAACCAAAAATTACTGCTTTTCGCATGTTAGTTGGAGTCAGGTCATCTGTATAAGACAACCACCCCAGCAGTCCGCCAAGAAATGTATCGCCTGCACCGGTAGGATCGAAAATATCAATTACAGGATAAGCGGGTGCTGAGAAAATCTCATCGCCTGTAAACAGCAGCGCGCCATGCTCCCCTTTTTTGATGATCAGTGAATCCGGCCCCATATTCCGAACTTTGTCCGCTGCTTTAATCAGGTTCGGTTCATTCGCAAGTTCTCGCGCTTCCGAATCATTGATCACAAGAAGATCCACCCGTTTCAATGTACTCTTCAGCGCATCCGGAGTGCCTTCAATCCAGAAATTCATCGTATCCATCACCACCAGATCAGGTTTACTCACCTGATCCAATACTTTCTCCTGAAGGCTTGGCTCAATATTACCCAGTGCAACAAACTTTGAATCTCGGTATGCATCGGGAATAATCGGATCAAAATGTTCAAACACATTCAACTGGGTATCCAGTGTATCCCGATTGTTCAGATCGTAGTGATATTTTCCTTTCCAGAAAAAAGTATTTCCACTATCATCTACCTGAAGACCTTCCAGATCCACATCTTTGCTCTTTAATAGTTCAATATCTTCGTCGGCAAAATCCTTCCCCACAACACCGACAAGGTTGATTTTTTTTGCGAAATAGGAGGCAGCGAGGGATATGTAGGTGGCGGAACCGCCCAATATACGATCTGTTTTACCGAATGGAGTTTCAATACTGTCGTAAGCCACAGAGCCGACTACAAGAAGAGACATAGATGTTTTCTTTAATTCTGATTAATTCGTCATTTTAACGCATGGAAAATAGCAAATTCATTACCCTTTTGTTGCGTTCCATCCCGATTAATTTCAAATCCAACATCCGTTCAGCAACGTGGCAAACCTTTTAACCGACTATTTGATTCCCACCCTCGTATTTCTGGCATTTGCCGTTATGCACAGTCTGACTGCATCTCACTCATTTAAAACCAAAATCTTTAAGCTGTCACCGAAACTAAAAGCATGGTATCGGGCTCTTTACAACTTGACCTCCCTTGTCATGATCGGGTTTTTGTGGATTAACTTGCCGCAAGACCAAATTCTTTATCAATTAAGCGGTATTCCCTTTTACCTGCTGCTGACGCTTCAGGCTGTCTTTGTATGGCTCTTTTTAAAATCGATTTTTACCCAGAACGGAATGGTATTTCTTGGCATCAAACAGGTTCTCATAAATATTCGTAAAGGAGAACTGCCAAACTATCTGGATGAACCACAGCGCGGCAGGCTGGTTACCAAGGGCCTCTATAGATATATGCGCCACCCGATGTATACATTTGCGATGTTGGTTCTGGTCTGCTCTCCTATCATGACGGCAAATCTTCTCTATTCCATCCTCATCTTTGCTCTCTACTTCTGGATCGGGTCCTACTTTGAAGAGAAGAATCTAATCCAGCGATTCGGGGAGAGCTATGTTCAATATCAAAAGAACGTTCCGCGCTTTATACCTCGTCTCAGAATTCAAAAGTAAGATTACAAATTGGTTCTCGCAGAAAAGTGCAGATGAACTGCGGAGTTACGCAGATTTGATAATACTGCCCATAAAAAAAAACGCCCGATTGATTTCTCAACCGGGCGCTTACCTTATCTGTCAATATAAGTCACACGTTTACTAAACATTACTGTGCGGCAATCGGATAACGTACACCATCAGGAGCCGTTGATGACTGTCCGTCTGAATTCACATTACCATTGTTAACCAACAGTATACCTGCCACATGCGGAGCGGCCATAGATGTACCGCTAATGGTGTTGTAACCGCCATCATTCCAGGTAGACTGAATACTTACACCGGGTGCAGCATGACTTGTGGGTGGCCCATAATTTGAAAATGAAGCAAAGTTATCGTTTGAATCTGTAGCTGCAATAGTCCACACATTTGGATGCTCAACTCTGGCAGGTGATGAGTTTTCAGCCCATGTACTGCTATTTCCTGCAGCCACGGAGAACAGGATTCCTTGGTTGGCCGCATTTACAACAGCATCATCCAATGCCTGAGAAGCACCGCCACCCAAACTCATGTTGGCAACATCACCAGAAGAGGCATTTGCGGCAACATAGTCTACACCGGCAATCACTCCGGAAATTGAACCACTACCACGTCGGTCGAGAACTTTTACCGGAACCTGAACAACTCCTGAAGCAACTCCAAGAATTCCATTGTAGCCGCCAATTGTACCGGCAACGTGTGTTCCATGACCATTTCTATCTCCTGCATCTCTTCCGTCCGGTCCGCTTGAAAAAGCTGTAAAGCCTCGGTTAGCATCTACATTCAGATCTGGGTGATCCAGTTGAATACCGGTATCAATTACCCATGAAACTGCACTTCCGGAATATGTAACGGCACCGCCAACTCGATCAATTCCCCAAGGTACAATTGCTTCGGCATCACCGCCACTTCCATCATCACCACCTCCATCATCGGGGTCGTCATCACATGGTCCGCCATTTGGAGTTCCACATGGAGGTGCCAGTGTTACAACTTTGTCCTTCTCTACATAAGAGACTCTCTCATCATTTTTAAGCAGGGAAAGTTGAACATCACTTAATGTTGCAGAAAACCCGTACAGTGCATTTGAGTACATTGAAATTACTCGATCACCGGAAACTTGTGCATCCGATAAAATAGAGTTACGGAAATTTTCAATATAAGCTTTTCCTTTCACCTCAAGCTCTGACTCATCGGGTTTCATTACCACAATATAACTGCCCTCAATGATGGAGCCTGCTACGAGAGCTTCCTCTTCCGGCTCATCCGGTTCAATATTCGCTACATCATTACAACCATACCCGATCATCCCGATCAGCAATACGGCAATTGCAAATGTCCATTTAATCTGTCTACTCATAGGTTTGTTTTGTTTGATTTGGTTAATGACTCATGACGTTTTTTTCTTGGATAATGAGCTATTATCGGTACCGTCATTTTTCGGTTCCAACTACATTAACAAAGCATAACTATTGTTTCAAATTGTAAATACCCTCACATGCCGACACACCTTCGTGCCTTTGAGTAATTCTTTAAACTCAATCACATAAGCAGTTTAAAAAATTTCAGGTGAATCGGTTTCTCTTCGAACATCAGTTAAATATAAAATTCAACGTTAAACAATTATTGTAGAACTTGAGCATGGTTCCCTGTATTTTAACTCTCAGTTAAGAATATTTTTTTGATGTCTACACACCCCTTTTTTTCATATTTAAAAGAGTTATCCCAGTCGTCTTTACCCGGATGGAGCGCGCAGAAGAGAATGTGCCCTTCCCCGGTGAACGGAAAACCAATGCGCCGGGAGGCAGACCACAACCTGGGCCATCCAAGCAGTGTACTTGTTCCTCTCTTTCCCGATCAGGACGAAGAATTACAGGTAATTTTAACACTCAGAACCGACTCGATTCGTCATGCCGGACAGATCAGCTTTCCCGGTGGTCGTTCTGAAGTGAATGAGACACCGGTTGAAACCGCGCTGAGAGAATCTCAAGAGGAAATTGGAATAGAACCAACAACGGTTAATATAGCCGGCAACATCAGCCCGCTTTACCTCGACAGAAGTAACAACCGGATCAGTCCATTTGTTGGTTTTTTGGAATCTAAACCGGAGTTGACACGAAATCCCAATGAGGTTGAGGAGATCATATTTGTACAACTGGATCAGCTTTTAAAAGACCAGTATCTAAAGCGTGAAATCTGGGAGCTTCAAGACCGCAAGTTAGTGGTACCTTTTTGGGATATCCACCGGGTGCCCCTTTGGGGAGCTACGGCCATGATGATGAGTGAACTGCTGGAGCTTTATCAGAAGTTTTTGAATGAGGAGTAATTAAATGCTTTTACTAAGCAAGGTAAAGCTCCCCTAAATTCCCACCTTGAAATGAGAGAAACTCTTTTTCAGTAGCCTATTTCAATCCATTTCTATCATATTTACAGCCTGTGAGGCAACCTCCATCCCCACGGCAATTCCCATCCCGCTTAATCCGGCAGCCACAAAAAGGCCCGGTTCAATTTGCTCCAGAATTGGCTCTTTATTTTCCGTCATTCCCATAATGCCACTCCACTCTATATCAACCTTCCAGTCAGAAGGCAATTTGAGTACGTCATTTGCAAAACCGTATAGATACTCTTTGATCTTTGGATTCACACCAAACTGATTCGTTGTCTCCTCATCCTTTGCCAAATTTCTCGCCCCGCCAAGCAGCAGTCGATCACCCACATTCCGGAAATAGACGTACCCACGATCGTGATGAAACGTACCCCGCCATTTCAAATCCTTGATCAGTTCGGTTACAAATACAAACCCCCGCGCCGGCTGGATCGGTTTTTTGATCAGATTTGATGTAAATCCGTTCACCGCCGATAAAATCTTCTGAGGTGTCAATGCCACACCCTCCTCAAACTCCACACGTTTTGTTTCAACTGAAGAGACCTTACTGTTCCATAGAACCCTCACACCCGCTTCAGCCAGTTTTTGATGAAGGGATCTCATCAGCAAACCGCTGTTGATCGCACCTTCCAGCCGGTTAAAAATGGCCGGATACCCTTCAAACTCTTTCACCGAATAGACATCGGCTTCTCCAATAGCCACTTCCATTTTTTGATTGAGCCAGTCCATTTTATCGCGGCACTCTTCAAAAAGCTGATCATCGGTAAAAATCTCGTGACCGCCCACCGATTCGTAACCGATCGCCTCTTCTCCCATAGTTGATTTCAGTTTTTTTAATCCGTTCCACCTGCGCTCAATTCGGCCCATAACGGTCTCTTCTCCGGCAATCTCCAAATCGGCCAGGTGTTCCGAAACGGATCCAATACAGGCAAATCCTGCATTTCGGGTACTGGCGCCTTCCGGAGCAAATCCTTTATCCACTACAATTACATCGTGATCGGGATATTTCTCTTTATAAAAAAGCGCCGCTGATGCTCCCACAATTCCGGCACCGATCACCAGCAGATCCGGCGATTTCAGCCACTCTTCCCGTTCCCAGAATGAAAATTCTCGTTTCATAGATTCAGATGGTTTTTCAGTTTTTCAATTGCATTTGGATCAGATTCGTCGGCTGACCATTGCGCAAACTCTTTATCCGTTTTTGCATTGTACGGGCCTTTTTTACACTCAAACAGAATGGTATCCTTTTCAAGTACAATGAATGTATGCCAGGTGTTCGGTTCGATATCTATCACAGCAGGTATTGATGACGATTTTAGAAGATTGTCTGTCAGAATATTACCTGATTCATCCAACGTATAAAACCGGATCAAACCTTTCATAATCACGATCGTTTCCGTTGCGTGAGCGAGCGGATGCCGGTGCGGACGAATATAGGTCCCGGGCTGAAGGAAGTTGATCAACCGCTGCACTTCCGCTTCCTGCCGGCGGTGGATTGGCAGAATCATCCGCTTTCTCGGGCTTTTCCGAGATGCCTCCAATCCCTCTTCAATCTGACTCTCAGAGAGTTGAAAATAATGGCCAACAGGATTATCAAATGCGAGCTTCATCGATTCACTCTTTTAATGCAAGTCCGGCCATTAAAGCGGCACCGGTCAAAAAAGCCCGCTCATCGATATTATATTTGGGATGATGCCAGCTCCAGCCGGAATCTGCCTCTTCACTTCGGGACCCCAAAAAGTAGAATGCACCCGGAAACTCCTGCTGGTAGAATGCAAAATCCTCACCGCCCATAATCGGTGTATCCAGCTCAATTAGCTGATCCTCACCAAACAGCTCTTTTGCCGTCTCCATCACTTTTTGTGTACAGGTTTCTTCATTATCTATTGCCGGATATCCCTCATTAAAACGAAAATCAAACCTGCCGCCGGCTCCCTCTACAACACCCTTCAGAATCGCCTCCATTCTTGCCTTGATGAGCATGGCGGTATCCCGCGAAAATGTGCGAACGGTACCCAGCATCTTCACTTTTTCCGGTATCACATTATAGGTTGAACCCGCATTAATTTTTCCTATGGTCACAACTGCTGGCTCGGTTGGATTAATGTTTCGGCTCACAATGGTTTGAAACTGGGTAATAACCTGAGCGGCCAGCACGATCGGGTCGATGGTTTCGTGAGGGGAAGCCGCGTGTCCGCCTTTCCCATAAATTTCGATCTCAACTTCATCCGGTCGCGCCATCAGCGGGCCCGTTTTGGTGGCGATTTTTCCTACTTCGTAATTTGGATTCATATGAAGGCCAAACACTTTCTGAACTCCCTGTTTCTGCAGAAATCCGGACTCCATCATCAATCGTCCTCCGCCGGGAAGCTTCTCCTCTCCGGGTTGAAATATCAGAACAACCTTTCCCGAAATATGATCTTTCAAATCCATCAATATTTTGGCTGCACCCAACATGTTGGCGGTGTGTGCATCATGTCCGCAGCAGTGAGCCGCACCGGGCCTTACAGATTTAAACTCATGCTTCGCCTCACCATCTTCATCCATGGCAAGCGCATCGATGTCGGCACGGAGGGCAATCACCCGATCTGCCGGCTTTCCTTCAATAACTCCAATACATCCTGTCTCCAGCGGCCGATGAGTTTCTATTCCCATCTGTTTCAGCTCATTCAAAATAAATTCGGTGGTGTCGTACTCCTTATAACTTACTTCGGGATTCTTGTGAAGATGGCGGCGCACCGAAACCATGTAATCAAAATATTCCTCGGCTTTCTTCTTTAGTTGACTCGATAAATCTGACATGATCTTTTCATTCAATTCAATAGACATACTCGCTCAAATATAGCCATTCTGATATCCATTTTTATCGTATGATTTTTCTATGTCGAACGTTTGAAAATCCCGAAGTGTTTTTCAGGAAAACAGAATAAATATGATGAAAAAACTTACTTTTTTAATTGCCGGAGTGCTCCTCTTTACACTCACCGATCATCTCTCAGCCCAGGAGAGAATCACCGACGAAGAACAGGCCCGATCTATTTTTGAAGAGGTGGATGACCGCAGAAATTCCATAGAGTCTGAAACAGCACGGATGGAGATGGTGATTACCGATCCGCGTGGGCGTACCCGATCCAGAACCATGCAGTCCTGGAACGTGGTGGATGGTGATGATAATAAAAGCCTGATCATTTTTTCTGATCCCGGCAACGTAAGGGGAACAGGATTTTTAACCGTTCGTGAAGGTGGAAATACAGATCAACGTCTTTTTCTACCGTCGGTCGGAAGAATACAAACTATTGGGTCAGCTGAACGAGGTGACCGCTTTATGGGAAGTGATTTTACGTATGAAGATCTTGGAGATCAGGATCCGGACGACTATGAATTCGAGTGGCTGGAAGAGCATGATGAGTACTATCTTGTCCGGGCTTCAAAACCGGGATCTGACCAATATGCGTATGTAGAGTTTGAAATTTTGAAAGAGAAATACGCGCTTCAGAAAATTCACTATTTCAATAACGAAGGTGAGCAGATCAAAAGACTGGAAGCTGAAAATCTGGAGCAGATCACGGATCAGCTCTGGAGCCCAGCCAAAATGACAATGTACGATCTGCGTGAAGACCGAAAAACAGAAATCACCTGGAGTGACAGGGAGATCAACACCTCCATTGAAGATTGGAGATTCACCGAACGCGGATTGAGAAGGGGGATTTAGCATTAGTCTTGAGATATGAGTCATGAGACTTGAGGATTTTTCTCATGACTCAAGACTCACTTCTCACATCTAATCAAAAAGGAACCGTTGCTCTTACCCGATAGTAGAGATCGTAGTCGGCATCTGTGAACAGCTCCTTCGTCGGCTGTGCAATACCGATTGCATGTGCAATTCGAATGCCTCCAAAATTGAGTGAATTTTTTAACTCTGCTCCTGCACCCCATCTCTCCTCATTTCCTGTTGATCCATCTTCAAACCTGGCGTTCCAAACCACGCCTGCATCGGTAAAGAGTGAGACGGAAGTTGATCCCAAATCAATCAAACCCAGAATCGTTGTGTTCAGTGATGGCAGAAACGGAACTCGATATTCTATGCTTCCAAATGCTACACGATTTCCCGCAATAAAACTCCGGTAGCCGCGAACTCTTTCAGCCTGATTGAACAGATCCAGCGGAACCTCACCGGGCAGGTTCAGATGGATGTTATCCAATCTTGAGAATCCAATAAAATCCTGTGGCAATGGAGATCCCCATTGCTGCTGATACCGGCCATACACATAAAATCGTTGCAATCCGATCGATGGAAACACTGAGTATGCACTCAAATCTGCTGTGGCAAAACGCACGTCAGAGCCCAACATTTTTTCTGCGCCGGTTAGCAGGCCACGCACCCCCCAGCCATCCAGCGGGTGAATCACATTATTTCGCCACGGCCTCTGCTTTTTTATCTGAAAGCCAATCGTCAGATCCGATTGTCTGGCTCGTTCGGGAACCGGTGTTAGAAATGAATCGGAAAAAGCATCCCGATCGAACGGGCGAACCAGTACATGCCGCAGCCTGGCATAAACGCTTCCGTTTTGGTAGGGCGCTTCAAAAGCATCCACCGGCAGATTCACAGTAATATCACCGCCAATCAGTTCCTCAACCAGGAACGTATCACCGTAAAAATAGGCGTTGCCCGGTGTCTTATAAATCGACGTAGAAATAGTGGGATACAGCTGATTGTTGATATAGCTCAATATCCCATAGGAGTGATCTGGATTCCCAAATGAAAGATTCCCTGTTGTCGCTATCAAATGTTTCCCAAGCGGTTCTGTAAATCCGACAGTACCAAAAAGTCCCCAGTTTTCAGAATCACCGTAATATGGTAATACAATGGTGGCAGCATGTTTGATATTTTTCAGCGGTTGATAGTCGTACCTGTCCTGAATGAGTGCTTGATTGGGCTCAACCGATGATGGAATCCAATTTGGCGCTTGCTTGTCACGCCAGCTTGCATAAGCAGGATTCAACTCATAGTCTCCCGAATAGTACGATCTGTTTGCATCCACAAAATAGATCTGATCACTTCGCTTACTCTCGCTCGCTTTTACAATTAGCTTTTCAGACTGAAGTGAATCCTGCAGGGTAAACCAGCCGTAGGCTTCACCACCCGTAAACAGATTGGTAACACGCTGCTCGGTTTCGGTTTCAAAATCGTATAGAAACACGTTGGGAACTTCATCCCTGAGTGATGTAAACGCAACCTTATTACCGGCCGGATTAAGCACAAACCGCCGATTGTCAACGTCCCCATGATCTATCACCGTCTCCCTCCCCGAAAGCGGGTCTACTAAAACCATCAGCCGATTCCCCATTTCATCAAATTTGTGAATCAGCCACGCCTGTTTGGTTCGTACCCAAACCGGATGGATAACCTGAATATCTCCCCGATAATTTGTGATTCGATTCTCCTCGCCCGTTACTAAATCGAGCTGAAACAGGTTCCCGGTACCGTTTTCATTCACGATGTATGCAATAGTGTCCTCAAGGGGACCCGGTGTGGGATATTTCGCCCTCCGGCTGTGGGTAAGTCGTTCTTCCTTTCCTGACTCTACCTCGAGTCTGTAAACATCATTCAAAAGGGAGGATCTTTCTCCCCGAACGGTTCGCGAATAATAGATTGCTGATCCATCCGAACTCCATGATAGATCTGAGTTGATGGATCCCTCGGTCACTTTCCGGCTGCTGCGGGTTGAATCATTCTCAACAATATGTAGATACCGAACCGGGCGAGCCAGTGATTGAAGGGAGAGTACCGCAAGCTGAGAACCGTCCGGACTCACCGCCATATCAAAATAGAACTGGCCGGGAAGGGAGATTTTGTCCGTACCCAGTGAATCGGTACGCTCCATTTGCGATGCAAGAGAGTTGTAGTAAATGTTCATATGCTTTCGCCACTCCTCATAGAAAGAACGATACCCGCCGTCCACAATCTCATCAAACGCGCTGTTGAAATCGTGGTATTCCAGGCCCAGGGCTTTGTCACGGTGAGACAGCAAATTCACCAGTGAACTGTCGCCATACGTCTCGGTAAAATATCGAAGCTGAGAGTTTCCGACAGCGTATAGAAGCCTTCCATTCTCAATCGATTGGCCGTCATTAAAACCCGGGCGGCTATCAAAAATGGCTTTTCTGAGCCACCTGTCTCCTCGCTGGGAGTCCCAATATTCGGTTTGATACTGTGCCAGTCCCTCCGTCCAGTGCCGGGGAAGTGGATCAGCAATCAGATAATTCAGCAGCCCAAAATCAGACCAGACTGCTTTAAAGTGAAAGATGTGTCCCAGCTCGTGAGCAATCACTTTTCGAAGCCATTTTTCGCTTCCGGTCCATGTATCGGCATAGTCGTTCAGATTGACCCATATTGCGGTGTACCCTTTCCCAATCGGGTTGGCGAATCCGTTTACAATTTCGTCCTCATCAGAAAGATAGATCGGAATTTTCTTTGAAAACTCGACCTCAAGATTGGAAGAGAGTGCACTGTAACTCTCTTCGGCTACCGCTGCGGCCTGTGAAATTATTTCACCGATCCGATCAGGATAGATAATTTTGAAATGCTCTGTCTCTGCCACTTGCCAGTTCAAGTAGGGATGATTCCGCCCGTTCAGCGAGTTGAAGCCTTGGGCTGAGAGATCTGCCGTAAAAACGATCAACAACAGAAATAGGGTGCTTACTGTTTTCATAAAATGGACTGGCTCATCTGTTTGATTTCTGATAAGATAATACCAATTCTCTTTGAAAACAGTAGAGGAACGTATCAAATTTTCCGGATGACTTCCTCAGCGAAACTCCGCGTTTCATCAGCGTGACTCTGCGAGAACCATGGTCTTTTTCTCGCAGATGATCGCTGAAGTTTACGCAGATTCACGCTGAGTTTTCTATTTCATCATATAATCGATCGTCAGATTGGCCAAGGCGCGAACCCCGGTTTTCATTCCCTCTTCATCCAGGTAGAAATCCGGAGTGTGGTGAGGAGCTGCATCCGAAGGGTCCATATCCGGTGGCATTCCACCGATAAAGAAATAGAGTCCCGGAATTTTCTGCTGAAAAAACGAGAAGTCCTCCGCTCCGGTAATTGCATTTACTACGTGTGTTTGATCCAAACCCGCCACTCTCTCCAGCGTAGGTGCCATCTCAGAAGTCAGGTCCGGATCGTTATAAGTTACCGGGTAACCCGAATTAATATTCAACGTTGCCTCAGCTCCCATACTCGCCGCAATATTCTCTACAGTTTGATGCATCTGCTCAAACAGTTTCTCTTTCATATCCGTGTCCAGTGTACGAATGGTTCCCTCCAGGTAAGCCTCTTCCGGGATGATGTTATTTCGAACGCCGGCTCTCATAATGCCAACCGTAATCACAGCCGCCTCTTTTGTAAGTTCAGTTCTCCGGCTTACAATCGTCTGCAGTCCATTCACGATCTGTGCTGCCGTCACAACCGGATCCACACCTTCCCATGGACGTGCACCGTGTGTCTGTTTCCCCTTGATGTCGATCGTAAATCGGTTGGATGCCGCCATGATACCGCCCGGACGATACCGGATGTGGCCGACCGGAGTCTGCGAATTGATATGGAGGCCAAAAACAACATCCACATCGGGGTTTTCAAGAACACCCTCTTTTACCATCAGCTCCGCACCGCCCTCTTCGCCGGGTGGTGTACCCTCTTCGGCAGGCTGAAAGATAAATTTAACCGTACCCGGTATTTCATCTTTCACTTGAACCAGCATCTCTGCAACGCCCATCAGCATTGCAATATGAGTGTCATGCCCGCAGGCGTGCATCACCGGAACCTGCTCACCCATATACTCTGATACAGCTTCCGAAGCAAACGGAATATCCACCCGTTCTTTGACGGGAAGTGCATCCATATCAGCCCGTAAACCGACAACGGGACCGGGTTTCCCGCCCTTTAAAATTCCAACCACGCCGGTGTGAGCCACTTCAGTTTCCACCTCAATTCCAAGAGATTGCAAATGCTCAGCAACTCTCTCAGCGGTTTCAAATTCACGGTTCGACAATTCCGGATATTGATGGAAATGCCGCCTCCATTCTACAACTTTCTCGTGGAGCTCTTCGGTTTGATTGTCGATATACTCCTGCCAGTTGAAAGTATTTTCTGATTGAGCTTGAACTGAATTTGAGATGAACACCAAACTCAAAATCAGATATAGAGTTAATACGATCTTTTTCATGTGGATAGGTTTATTGTTTCGATTAATACTTTAATAAATCTGCGCAACTCCGCGTCTAATCTGCGGGGTTCTGCGAGAGAGCATCATTCTTTTTTTAGCTGATTTTCTTGAGTAGCTTACTCAATCCGTCAGACCGCTTGGAGCGGTCTGACGGTTTTTCCTTCTACCGCTCAATATATTTATCAAACCACTCGAGAATTCGGGTTGATACTTCGGCAATTAGCTTGGGCTCTGTAGGGCCATGTCCGGTTCGTGGCAGCAGAATCATCTCTGTATCTACTCCCTTTTCCTGAAGTGCCCAGTAAAATTCCTGCCCCTGGCCTAGCGGCACCCGCATATCATTCGAGCCATGAATAATCTGAGTCGGCGTCTCAACATTGTCCATATAATAGACAGCCGAGTGGCGCTCATACGTTTCCATATTGCCATTCCAGTACGGACCACCCATGTGGCCCAGCAAATAGCCGGGAATATCCGTTGTTCCAACCATGCTCACCAGGTTCGACAAGCCTGCACCCATACTCACAGCCTTGAACCGGTCTGTTTGTGTAACAATCCACGAAGTCATATAACCGCCGTAACTCCATCCCATCTCAGCCAAGCGGTTGGGGTCGGCAACACCCATCTCAATTACTTTATCGACACCTGTCATGAGGTCTTCATAATCACCAAAGCCCCAGTCCTGGAAGTTCGCATACCTGAATTCCTTACCATACCCGGTACTGCCTCGCGGATTCGGTCGCAGAAGTGCATATCCTTTTTCAGCAAAATATTGAATCGCATAGATACTGCCCGCGCCTGTCCAGGTTTGAGAATAGACACCGGCCGGCCCGCCATGAACCATCAGAATTAACGGCACCCGATCACCCTCCTCGTAACCAACCGGATAGGTCAGCAGTCCTTCGATCTCCATTCCATCATCAGATGTCCAGGTGAGCAGCTCGGTCTTACCCATTTCAGGGAATTCAGATTCATCATGCAATGCAGACACTTGCTGCTTTGAAAATTGATCCAATTCACTCATATAAACCTCAGCCGGCTGATCTGAGTTTTGATAGTTAAAAACTACATGACTGCCATCATTACTGACCGCAAAACCTCGATAAATCCCGTCCTCTTCTGTCAGCAACGTTGGATCACCTCCGTTAAGTGAAACCCTGTAAAGTGCCGAAACTGTTTTTCTGGGCTCCTGAATCAGTAACCGTCCATTCGTATCAAACCCAACAATACTCGCATTTCTGTCATAGGTATGCGGTAAATCACGAATATCTCCACTCTCTAAATCAAGCACATAAAGATCCTGTAATCCAATCGCCTCCAACTCGTTGCCATGAGAGGTAAATACGATGAAATTTCCGTCCGGTGTGTAACGGGGAGAGCTGTCCGTTCCTTCCCAATCGACAAGTGTCGTAACCGCCCCGCTGTCGGCCGGCACCGTCGAGATATCCATCTTATAGCGGTCATCAATTTTTGGAGTTGGCTGATGGGCAAATACAATTGTTGAGCCATCCGGGGACCAGTCAAATGATGAAGTGTGAGCGTCATCTGCGTAAAGAGCTTTTGCATCATCTTCACCAACCGTTTGAACGTAAATTCTGGAGAATTTAAAATTAGTATCCACCACGGTAACATCACGTTTTTCACGGGCACGCTCTTTCTCCTCTTCCGATTCCGAATCTCTCATCGTATAGGCCACTTTGTTTCCATCGGGCGACCAGGCATAGCTGCCAACTCCATTTTCTGCATGAGTGATCTGCTCCGCTTCACCTCCATTCAAATGCATCCGGTAAACCTGATTCTCTCCGTTTCGGCGCGACGTAAATGATAGAAACCGGCCATCCGGTGAGAACTGTGGATTTGACACGGATTGATCGCCCCTGGTGAATTGACGGTTCATAGAGCCGTCAGCGGATGCAACCCAGATGTGTGTTAGAAATTCGGACTCTTCACCCTCCATTTTCGTTTCACGAATGGTGTAGGCAATCATCGACCCGTCCGGTGAAATAGCGGGAGGCCCCACAACCGGTTGGTCAACCATTGCTTCGGGCGTCCAGCTTTCGATGACGGTTTGAGAATAGATGGATTGAATTCCGGTTAAGGCGAAAATGATTGTGGTCAAAAGGAAGTAACGTAGTTGAGCCATTTTTTCAGAGTGAGGTTGATATTTAGATACTCGGAAATAACCATAAGAAATCGGTAAAGGCAAAAATACCGATAATTATAAGTTGTCTCTTTTATGCCAAACCGAATTTAGGAGTTATATCAACTAATAATACCCTAGGTCAGCCATCAAAAACTCTCCCTTTTATTCTACTTTAATAAATTTACCGGGTTGATGGTCTTTAATGAGAGAATGCAATTTTTTAACCAAAGGCAGCAAATCGTCATACGTATTCGTTTGAGCTTTCATCAGTATAACCTGCATTGTGGTAGAAAGAATAGGCTGTTGAAAACTTAAATTCGTATCACTGGTTATGAACACGTCAAACTTATTTTCTGATATTGCCAGTAATTCTCCATTTGTAAGGCCTGCCCAACCCATATCCGGAGTTGTTTTCACAATAAAATTCTCATCTAATTCCCTGATTCGGTAGATCAATTTTTTTGGAAGGCATTCATCCAATAAAACCTTAATCATTGTGGCTGAAGCAGTTGATCTTTGAATTTTTCAAGTACCTGTATAGCTTGCTCTCTTGATACCGTTGGAAAATCGTTCAAAAAATCATTAATCGTATGGCCTAATTCGAGATACTCAAAAAAAGTGCTTACAGGAACACGGGTACTCTTAAATACCGGAGTACCCCCGAGAACATCCTTTCGCTTTTCTATTGGATTGTTACCTGGGGCCATAATTCTATGATGAGAAATTAAATGCTGTACAATTAATATAGTTAACGAACCATCATTTTAGAAATTTTAAGCCAAATTGTATCTATGATTCGTGATTTCACAAATATTTCCGAACGTTTATCGAGCATTTTGTAGTTTGATTTTCAAAATCAATATCACCTTAATCACTCTATTTTATGTCTTCCTGGACGCTTAAATCTATTCCCCCGCACGACTGGTTCATCTGTCTCGATGTGGAAAATTACTTTGACCACGAGCATGACCCTGAAACCATTTTTGAAGAGGGGTTTACCCGGCCGATACCGCTGGTTGAAAGAGATATTGTTGCCACAATCTTTTTCAACGGAGATCCGGGAAAGCCGGAGTTTCATATTGAGTCCGATGAAAATTTGAATAAAGAAGAAATCAATCAGGCAAATCGAACATTGGCCAGGATTTTAGGCACCCACCTTGATCTTCGTCCTCTGTATGATCAGGCTGAAAATGATCCCATTCTTAGTCCCAAGCTGACAGAGTTTTACGGTCTGAAACGAATGTCGCGCGGGACACTGCTCGAGGATATCATGAACCGGATTATCCAGATGCAGATGGCTCATAAACCTACGGCCAAAAAGATGGCGTTCAAGGTTCGGGAGGCTTACGGCACTCACTTAACTCATCATGGCAAGACTCTCCCCGCATGGCCACGTCCCTTTCAGCTAGCAAAAGCGGATCCGGTTCAAATCCGAAAAATGGGTCCGACTCTTAGAAAAGGTGAGTATATGGTTGGGCTCGCACAGGATATCCTGGCCGGTCAAGTGGATTTGGATTATCTGGATAGAGAAGCTAATCCGCAGGAGTTTTATGATAAAATCTCAAAAGTTCGCGGAATCGGGCCAACCTCGGCACAAGATCTGATGCTCTTCCGCGAAACGACCGAAGCAGTTTTTCCAAGCAACATGAAAAGTGATGAGGAGAAAGGGCTGCGAAAATGGATCATTATGAGCTATGGCGGCGATCCTTCAAATACGTCAGAGGAGCAATTCTTGAAAATGATCAAAAACTGGAAAGGATATGAAGCAGCGGCCATTGAGTTTCTGTTTTTGAACTACGTCATCAACCAAAAGAAAGGGCGTGGTTAAAACCGCTGCGAACTTCTGCGCAACTCTGCGAGAGACAAAAATTTTCGTTTAGAATATAACTCCAAAAAATAAGCCTCATCATCTTTCTCGCAGAGAAACGCTGAGTTTTGCGCAGAGGTTCGCTGAGGCAGGGTGTTGCCAGGTTAGATTTTAGTCGACATTCATCCTCGGCAAACCCACTTTATAACGCACCACGATGACCCGGATGAGTACGATGACAACGATTCCGGTTAGCTGAGCGACAAAAAGTGTATCAAAGAAGTGTAAAATCAAGGTAAATATAATTCCGCCCGTGACTGCAGCCATGGCGTAGATCTCCTCCTGAAAAATAAGCGGTTTATCTCCGGCCAGCACATCCCGAAGCACCCCACCGAAGCAGCCTGTGATGGTTCCGAGTGCGATGGAGATACCCACACTCATTCCCGCTTCCAGGCCAATTTGTGTTCCCATAACGGTGAAAAGCCCGAGTCCGGCCGCATCAAAGGCGAAGAGCCATCCCTCCAGTTTTTTCATCCGCCGATAGATGAGAAGCGTGAAGATAAATCCGGCAATAACCGAGGTGATGGCCAGTGTATCGGTGAGCCAGTTTACGGGGAGATTTCCGATCATCACGTCGCGGATCGTACCGCCGCCAATGGCCGTTGCAAATGCCAGAACAAATATTCCAAACAGGTCAAACCGGCTGCGGATTGCCGCCGTTGCACCCGATACCGCAAAGGCGAAGGTGCCTGTGGCTTCAATGATCAGGATGATTTGTTCAGGTTCAATAGGCATCAGCTAAACATTATATGATTTACGTTGCCACGAAAAAAATGAATGGTATTGAATACTCTGCGCAACTCCGCGGATCATCTGCGTCACTCAGCGAGAACCATCAAATTTCGTTTAGAATATAGCTCCCATTTTTGGCCAGATTATTTTTCTCGCAGAGTTTCGCAGAATTTTATCTTTCTGCCTTTTCAATAATCTTAGGTAGGTTTTCGAGGATATCCGCTGTCATCCTGTCCAGATCGAACTCGTGTTTCCATCCCCAGTCGGAACGGGCGGCCGAATCATCAATGCTATCCGGCCAGGAGGAGGCGATCTCTTGCCGGTAGTCCGGTTCATATTCAATTTCAAAGTCCGGAATTTGTTTTTTGATGGAATTGGCAATCTCCTCCGGCGTAAAACTGATGGCTGACACATTGTAACTGGTTCGCACGTTCACCTGGTCTTCGGACGCCTGCATCAGATCAATTGTCGCTTTTACGGCATCACTCATATACATCATCGGGAGAGCGGCATCCTTTTCAAGAAAACAGGAGAAGGTTTCACCGGCCAGGGCCTTGTGATAAATATCCACGGCATAATCGGTTGTACCTCCACCCGGCATCGATTTGTAGCCGATCAGTCCCGGATATCGGAGGCTGCGAACATCCACGCCAAATTTATTGTGGAAATAGGCACACCACTGCTCTCCGGCAACTTTCGTAATACCATAAACCGTGGTTGGATTGGTCGGTGTGTTTTGAGGAGTATCTTTTTTTGGAGTATCCGGACCAAAAACAGCGATTGAACTCGGCCAGAAAATACGCTCAAGACTCTTTTCCTTTGCGATCTTCAGCACATTGAGTAAGCCATCCATATTAAGCTTCCACGCCAGATCTATATTTTTTTCGGCGTTGGCTGAGAGCAACGCAGCAAGATGATAAATAATGGAGACATCATACGTTTCTATAATCTCTTCAATCCGCTCTTTATTCATCACGTCCAGATATTCGAACGGACCTTCACTTATTTGATCATTGGCCTCACGAATGTCGGACGCGATTACATTCTCTGTGCCATAAATTTTTCTCAGTTCAGTAGTCAGTTCACTTCCCAGCTGTCCGCAAGCACCGGTTACTAATACTCTGCTCATTATTACAGTCTATATTATTCTCAATTTCAGTTATGGTAGAACATTCCCCTCCTTAACTCAGAAGGGGAACTCTGAGATTCATTACTTATTTATCATATCACACCAAGCTCCTTACCCACTTCTGTAAATGCTTCGATCGCTTTATCAAGGTGCTCTTTTTCATGAACCGCAGATAGCTGAACGCGAATCCGGGCTTCTCCTTTTGGAACAACCGGGTAGTAGAATCCGATCACATATATTCCCTTCTCCAGAAGTTTTTCGGCAAAATCCTGCGACACTTTTGCATCATACAGCATCACCGGCACAATGGGATGATTTCCGGGTTTTATATCAAAACCGGCATCGGTCATTGCTTTTCTAAAATAGGTAGTGTTATCCTCCAGCTTATCTCTTAATTCTGTTGTTTCACTCAACAGCTTCAACACTTCAATGGATGCCCCGGTAATAGCAGGAGCCAGTGTGTTTGAAAAAAGGTATGGACGTGAGCGCTGTCGCAGCATATCCACAATCTCTTTGTGTGCTGATGTGAATCCACCGGATGCCCCGCCAAGTGCCTTACCTAAGGTTCCTGTAATGATATCCACCCGTCCCATCACATCTCTGTATTCGTGTACACCTCGGCCGGTTTTACCCACAAATCCCGTTGAGTGGCATTCGTCACTCATTACCAAAGCGTCGTACTTATCCGCCAGATCACAAATCTTATCAAGCTGGGCGATGGTTCCATCCATGGAGAAAACACCGTCTGTGGCGATGATTTTTGTTCGGGCTCCGGAAGCTGCTTTCAGTTGCTCTTCCAGGTCTGCCATGTCGTTATGCTTGTACACATATCGCTGAGCTTTGCACAACCGAACTCCATCAATGATAGAAGCGTGATTCAGCTGATCAGAAATAATGGCATCCTCTTTGCCAAGAAGCGGCTCAAAAACTCCACCGTTCGCATCAAATGCAGCTGCGTAGAGAATGGTATCCTCGGTACCTAAAAATTCAGATATTTTTGCTTCCAGCTCTTTGTGAATCGTCTGAGTTCCGCAAATAAATCGAACCGAAGACATCCCATAACCATACTCATCAATCGTCTTTTTTGCCGCTTCCAATACCCGTGGATGAGATGATAGTCCCAGGTAGTTATTCGCACAAAAGTTGATCACCTCAGCCCCTTTTGTGGTTTTGATGACGGCACCCTGTGGCGTGGTAATCACCCGCTCCTCTTTGTACAGTCCATCTTTTTTGATTTGATCCAGTTCCGCTCGCAGATCGTCTTTCAGGTTTGAATACATTGTATGGCAGATTTAGTTGATGAGTTGCTCTATTTTCGGATTGAAAATAAGAAAAAATGAGGAGTCTTTTGCCCGGCATAGCGTCGATTTTTTCGCCGTTCAACCTGTTAGCTCCGATTCACAAAATGAGTCTTCCCCTTTACGCTTTCGTGAATAGCCGCTTTTGCTACTGTATCGGGTCCGTAACAGTTATTCAGGCAGTCGGCCGCCCGGGTCAACCCTTTCAGGTCGTTATCTTCCTGAAAAAATAGTTCGCCCTGCTCGGTCTGCTGCATTTCGATGGTGTGCAGGCCAATCCCCCTGATTTTGATATTTCTCTGCAGCGCACTGTTCACAATTCGCATCGCTTCAGTCAGGCATGCGTCCAATACATAGTCGTCCAGGTTGGTAAACCCCGGTGTGGTAAATGAAAACGAATGTCCATCCCAATGCGCTTCCTGGTAGCGAATGTGACAACCCCAGCGCCTTGCTTTTCGCTGATATCCACGCATTCGGTAGCAGACTTTCCGTACGGCTTTGACAATCTCGCCCTTCACTTCAATGGGATTATCCGTCCAGTCCGAAAATGTGTGCATGTAACTGACTTCATCCGGAATATGAACCTGATCGGTCAGCACCCGCGCTTTGTCTCGTCCGGCTACCGTTTCCCAAAAGAGTTGCCCCTGCATCTCTCCAAACAGTTTCTGAAACGGCACCTTCCCTTGCTTAACCGTATCGGCAATGGTGTGGATGTTGTACTTTTTCAGGTGCTCATAGCGGCGCCTTCCAATTCCCCACACTTCATCAATCGGGAGCGGGTAGATATATTGGGCGGCATCATCCGGTGTGAGAATCAGGAACAGCCCTTTTGGCTTCTGCAGATCTGACGCCAGTTTTGAATAGGTTTTACTGGTTGCAATGCCCACCGAACAGACCAATCCCAGCTTCCGATAAATTTCCTCTTTTAGTTTCCGGGCATATCCTTCCAATTGATGTCGTGATTTTTTTAGCAAAAATGTGATGTCCATGAAGTACTCATCCATCGAGTACTTCTCCACTTCCGGTGAATAGGAGTCGAGGATCGATTTCAGCTGCCGGCTGATCGCTTTGTACTTATCATAATCGATCTGTTTAAACACCAGGTATGGACAAATTTGTGATGCCTCAAATGCGCTCATGGCGGTTTTTATTCCCAGCGAACGCGCCTCGTAACTGGCTGTAGCCACAATGCCGCGTGCCACCCCGTTCGGCTTACGCCAGCCTCCCATCGCTACCGGTAACCCGTAGAGATTATACGCCTGCTGTTCTACCTGTGCGTAAAAACAGTTCATATCCAGATGCAGATATAATCTTTTTTTACGGGAAATGTGCTGATGCTCTTTCGCTACCGTGCTGTATAGCGTTATGCGATGCACATCCTGTTCCAGATCATAATCGGTATACTTTTTCGGGTCCATACCACAGTATAAAAAGTTTATTTACATATTTCATACATATATTTTTATGGTTGTTATTCCGCTATCATCAAAGCCAAACGAGGCGCCAAAATTCTCCCTATCTTTACCATTCAATAAACCCCACTGACATATAAATCACTCACTATGTGCGGACGCTACGTTTTAAAAGCCACCTTGCAGGAGTTACAGCAGAAATACGGAGCAACTCCGGAAGGGATATTCACAGTGGAAGAAAATTACAATGTGGCGCCGAGCCTGCATATGCCGGTCATTGTTCAGCGGGAAGATCAGCGAAAGATTGACAAGTATCGCTGGGGGCTGATTCCATTCTGGGCAAAAGAGATCGACTCGGGCTACTCGATGATTAATGCCAGGGCGGAATCATTGGAGCAGAAAAAGTCTTATGCTTCACCCTTCAAGTCAAAACGATGTGTGATCCCGGCAAATGGATTTTATGAATGGAAGAAAGCCGGAGGTGAAAAAATTCCTCACTACATTACACAAAAGCGATCCGACTTGATGAACTTTGCCGGGCTCTATGAGGAGTGGAAGCCACAGAGAGAGGGTGAGGCTCCCATCAAAAGTTTCACCATTATCACCACCGAAGCCAACAAACCCATTTCTGAACTTCACGACCGGATGCCGGCCATGCTGCTGGATGAAGAACTGGATATCTGGCTGGACCCGGAAAACGCAGATACAGACTCCCTCAAAGACCTGCTGCGTCCCTGGCCAAATGATGACATCTCTTTCTACCGGGTTGGCAAAGATGTGAACAGTGCCAGAAATTCAGGAAAGCAGCTCATCAACCCCTACCGGGATCTTTTCTCATAAAATTCTGCACACATATTGATATATGTGTGATATATGTTTAAACTGTTTCTCCACAATTCAGAGGAAGCAGTATGAACAAAGAAGAGAAATATCCGCCCATTAATGTACTCAATGTCATGCGGGGATTCCGCACCCCCGATCTGCCTCACGCAGTTACGCCCTACCGGTTTGAACTTCGCAACGGAGAGAAGCACCGGATTAAGCAAATCCGCCAAACGCATCGCGAAAGGGTCGGCAAAGCCTATCACTACCACTATGTGGTTTTGACCAAAGAAGAGCGATATTTTCACCTCGTTTTTGATTCCGGCACCATGATCTGGCGCGTGGTACAGGAGGTGGACAGCGAACTGTTTTTTGGATAAAAAAGCTGTATAGACCCGGTGACTTTGTAAGGTTACTATCTACTTAAATAAACAGTGTGAAAGATATAAGATCTTTAGCAGATCTCAATTTACAGGATAACCTTTGTAGATTTTAACCGTACAAATCCCTTCCTAATCAAAAAACATCAATCTATATATACGATATGGATGCAGATCTAGTAACCTGGATATTTCTGGGCGGTGGTATTCTACTGATGCTGCTTGAAATGGCACTCCCCGGAGGTGTTGCTCTATTTTTAGGGTTTAGCGGTCTCACCGTGGGAGTTCTTCGATTTTTTGGCCTGCTTTCGAGCGTGGGATCTTCTGTAGCCGTTTGGTTGATCTTATCAGTGGTTCTAACTATCGCCATTCGGCCGTTCATCAAAAAATATTTAAAGCCCGAAAGCTATTTTAAGTATGCAGACGAAGATTATGAGGCGATGGATCAGATAGTGGAAGTTATTGAAGAGATCAATGAAGAGGATAACAGCGGGAGAATTCGGCTTGATGGAGTAAGCTGGAGAGCCAAATCTCTTGACGGTACCATTAAAGCGGGCGAAAAAGCACGAATCCAATACCGCGAAAATACAACCTGGATTGTTGAGCCCTTGGGCGTAAAAGATCCCTCTAAAGAGCAACATAAAAAACGAAATAAAAACTGAATATGTGGACAGCACTACTCATATTTTTTGCAATCCTCTTTGTGATTGTAACCCGCCTTTTCATCATTGTGGAATTCCGTGAAGAAGTGATCCAGGAGCGCCTGGGAAAGTATAAAAAGACACTATCTCCGGGGTTTCATTTTATGATCCCTTTTGTGGATCGTGCCGCATACCGGCAGGAGATGCGTGAGCAGGTGATTGATGTACCCAGCCAAACCTGCATTACCTAAGATAATATTGAAGTAGCTGTAGACGGGCTCATCTACATTAAGGTGATGGATGCGTATCGCGCCAGTTATGGGATATCCAATTACATCGCTGCAGCCGTGAATCTTGCGCAAACCACCATGCGGAGCGAAATCGGCAAAATTACCCTCGATGACACGTTTTCGGAGCGCGACATGATGAACGAGAATATTGTTCAGGAAATTGACAAAGCCGCAGATCCCTGGGGCATTAAAGTGATGCGCTACGAGATTAAGAACATCAGCCCGTCAAATGATATCGTGGACACCATGGAGAAACAGATGGAGGCTGAACGTGAAAAACGTGCTGAAATCACGAACTCTGAAGGGTACAGAGAGGCTCGAATTAACGAATCAAAGGGAGAGCAGCAAAGTCAGATTTTAATCTCTGAAGCTCAGAGACAGCGACGAATCAACGAAGCAAAAGGACGCGCTAAAGAGATTGAACTGGTTGCAACCGCTACTGCCAATGGTATCCGGCGGGTTTCCAGGGCCATTGAAAAACCGGGCGGAGACATCGCAGTTAAAACCAAGCTCGTAGAGCAATATATCGATCAGTTTGGCAAAATAATTAAGAACACCAATGTTTCGGTGCTGCCAACGGAAACTGCCAATTTGAAGATCTTTTTTGAAGGGGTTGGGACACTTAAGAAACATACCCAAAACAGTCACTCAACCTCATCAGCTAATCCACAAGGGCCAACATCATGAGTACATTAAATATGATTAGCCAGGTTGTACTGGCGATTTTTGCGATCTATCTGACATTCAAATTTTTACAGGCATTGCGCCTGGTACCTAACCAATATGCGCACATCGTAGAGCGTCTCGGAAACTATCACAAAACGCTAGGCCCCGGATTTCACGCACTCATTCCTTTTGTGGATAAGGTGGTATACAAGCAGGATCTGTGTGAAGAGACATTGAGGTTGAACCTCAAGAGTGTTTCACAAAGGATAATGTGAAAGTTGAAGTGGATGGCGTTCTTTATCTGAGTGTAGTTGATCCCGTTAACGCCAGTTATGGAATCACCAATTATCGATATGCGGCGGTGCAGCTCGCTCAAACCACAACCCGGTCTGTGATTGGACTTCTCGACCTTGACGAAACATTTGAGGAACGGGCCAAGAT
>NZ_MDWE01000079.1 GCF_001715195.1 Rhodohalobacter halophilus | reverse complement strand
ATACCCACTGCAATTCTTAGGTTACAATTATCATTTCAGCAAATCGTTGTTTTTCTGTGCTATGGTTACGATACTACAGACAGAGTTTAATTTAATTCCACAGAATTATGGAAAAAGCCGTTTTAAAAAAAGAAGTTGAAAATATGCTCAAAGATCTTCCCGATGATGCTGATTGGGATGATGTGATGTACAAAATTTATGTCCGTCAATCTATCGAGCAAGGACTCAAGGATTCCGAAGCTGGTCGCACTGTTTCTCATGAAGAAATCAAAAAGAAATACAAGCTGGCCGAATGAGAATTGACTGGACAGAGAAGGCAGAAAAACAACTCGATCAAATTTTCCAGTATATAGCTTCAGACTCCACACTTTATGCGCATCGTACTGTTGGTCAAATAATCGAAGAAGCTGAAAATATTTCTCCTCATCCTCGAAAAGGTCGCAAAGTTCCAGAATATGAAAGAGACGACATTCGAGAAGTATTTCATCATCCCTATCGTATCATCTATTTGCTGAAAGATGATGCCATTGAGATACTTAGTGTAATTCATGGAGCACGGCTTTTACCAGACGATCCCAAGTAGTAGTGGGCATAACCCGCGCATTAAGCGGACGTGCCTCGCCCTACCCTGCCGGTTTTGGTTTACTCAATTTCTGTAGTACATTTTGTTTTTAAATTAACGTTGGCCTGCACGCCGCTTATGCGCAATGTGTGTG
>NZ_MDWE01000078.1 GCF_001715195.1 Rhodohalobacter halophilus | reverse complement strand
CGGCCGTGAGCAATAAGCTCACGGTGCGCCTCTCACACCACCGTACGTACGGATCGCGTATACGGCGGTTTGTTACGTTGGCCTGATTTGGTGATAGAGTTCCAGCATTGCAATATAGCCCCGTTTCTTCAGTCTGGCTAAGGTGATGGTCGTTTTGAGGATGGGGCTTTGAGCGACTCTCCAGCCTCCCATCCGTGTCCGACTCCATGCATAGGCATCTTCCGGGGTCACACCAAGACGCATCAGGTTCTTCCGTTTGCGTTCTGGTTTCTTCCAGTGGTGCCAAATGCAGTACCTCAGCCGTTTTCTCAGCCAACTATCCAGTGCTTGTAATTTGCCGTGGATGTTGGCCAGTTTGAAGGTTTTCAGCCAGCCTCGTGTCAGCCGGTTGAGCCGCCGGATTCGTTCGGCAAAACTTATGGGAGTGGTTTTGCGGGTCAACTCTTTAAGCTTTCGCTTGAAAGCTTTCCTGCTTTTCGCACTCACCACCAGTTGATATTGGCCTCTGGCCCCTTTCTTGAATACCGGGACAAAATGATAACCCAGTATGTCGAATGTTGAGGGGCGTCGAATCCCGCTTTTCTCCCGGTTTATCGGCAGGCGAAGCACATCCCTGAGAAACAGGTAGATGCTGTTACCTACCCGTCGGGCGGCTCGTTTGCTGCGCACGTAGATGCTGAAATCGTCGGCATACCGCACATAGCGATGTCCGCGCTTTTCCAGCTCCCTGTCAAGTTCATTGAGCAGAATGTTGGATAGCAGCGGACTGAGGGGAGAGCCTTGTGGCACTCCCTTTCTGCGTTTATGCAGCCTTCCGTTGATTTGCATCGGGGCGCGCAGGAACTTTCGCAACAGCTTCATCGTCAGCCGGCACGTGACTTTTCGGTGGATCAGTTCCAGCAGTATGGCATGGTCGACCTGATCGAAGAATGACTTCAGATCAATGTCTATCACATGCTGGTAGCCTTCGTTGATGTTCCGTTGGGCTTGTTGCACGGCCTGATGGGCGTTGCGGTTGGGGCGGAATCCGTAACTATGAGGCTGGAAGCCCGGCTCAAATACAGGCTCTGGGCACCTGATGCAGGGCTTGCTGGATAACCCGGTCGGTCAGCGTCGGGATGCCGAGCATCCTCCTCTTGCCGCCCGGTTTGGGTATTTCCACGCCTTTGATTGGGCTGGGCTGATAGCTTCCATTGCGGATGTGCTCTACCAATGCCTGCCCGTGAGTTTGCAGGTGGGCATTGAGCTGGGATATTTCCATCCCGTCCACACCACCTGCTCCTTTATTGGCGCAGACCTTCTGGTAGGCGTTGTTCAGATTCCATTGTTGGAGTACGTATTCTATCATCGTTGTTTTGTTCAGGCGGCATCGTTTAGTGGCAGCTATCCGGACTCAAGGAAATCTATCCTTGGCGAGCCCGAACTCTGGCCTCCATCGGATGCCTGGTAACATTCAGTCCTTCATCCCAACCAGCCAGTTGGGACTACTATGACGTCGGCTGACTTCCCACACCACAGGCGTGGGATCTCCCCGGGTAAGAGTGCCTTCTTTCCTCCGATGCCTGCCGTATCTACGTAGTGAGCGTTCACCTGTCGGTGTTCTGGACATCACAATGATGTGCTTGCTCATCCAGCTCACTACGCCTCTTATACGGTTCCTGTTCGTCAGGACCGGAGTTTGCAG
>NZ_MDWE01000077.1 GCF_001715195.1 Rhodohalobacter halophilus | reverse complement strand
CGATCCGCCGGCTGGCGGAGAGTCGTGAAATCTCCATACCGTAGTACGGTATAAACGAAAACCCTCGTCAGACGGATGAGAACAACAAAGACCCGACAGGTTTCCAAAACCTGTCGGGTCCGGGTTTCACAAAAACCACAAACTCTTCTCACCAAACGAAGGGAGCGACCGGCTGTTAAAATATGGAAACTTCTCAGCCAGCATCTCCGGATATTTGATCGTCACAGGTAAATTTTGCTGGCTGACCGATTTCCAATAGAGACGGCTGAATCGGTACACTTGTGTAATTAACCTCTCCCGAAAACCTTCATCATCTAACAGCCCCTCTTTACTGCACCATAACTGTAGCCTGACAGGAAACGGGAAACCTCTTTTAACCTCACTATCTTTACGGTATCGGGTATTATTAGAGAGCAAAATATCATCTCTCCTCTGCGAAAAATAGGTGCCGCTAAGCGGCAGCCTCATCGAACTGTTCAGGTCAAACAGAATCGTCTGTTCATATTCCGTTTTATTGATGGTAACAACCACAACCGGGATATCCAGGCCCAGCTCCTTTAGAGTCGCCAGGATAGGTTTTCGCTCATCATAACTCATGGTTTTATAAAAGTGGATCACCAGCCGTTCCACCTGCCGGTTCTCATCTGCATACCGCTGAACGGCCTCCCGTATCGATCCGGCAAGCATATGGGGTTCATCCTTTGTAAAACACCGAAGCCCCGAAAAGGTGCCATCCCCCTGAAAACAGAATGCACTCCCTAAATACCGTTTATCAAACTCCCGGGGCTGAAATGCCCCTATACCCACAATCAGTTCCGCTTCCGGTGGCTGGGTCAGTTTCCACGGAATACCTCCCAATTTAGCTACGGTGGCAACCGCTATATTCGGAATACTGTATCGAAAATCAGCTTTCTCTATCGTAGATCGCTCAACAACTTGTGAGGCAATTTTCCGTTTCAGCAGCTCCTCTTTCACCCGGTAGTACACCAAACGCTCTTTTCGGTTCCGGACTTCACGGTCGATCGGTGAAATATAAAATGCGAAATAGGCTACTCCCGCCTCTCTCTCCATGTTGTTAAGGCCATCGATAATTTCAGGCAGCGGATTCTGTTCATTCTCAAACTCAATCATCTCGCCCCTCAACGAAGAGGGTATATTTGCATATCTGTTGAAGCCATCCACTCCCTTCACCTCTCCCTTGAGATATTCATAAAACTGCTTTCCCGCCCCTTTTATATCCCGCTTACTCATGATAAACAGAAACCGAATATGGGAGTGCTTTGGCGGCATGAAGGGTCCGTGATTCCTGATTCCGTAAAATGGATGAATTTCTGTCTGACCATCTCTAAAAACCAATTTACTGCCGGCATTTGGAACGGTATGATACGTTCCGATCTTAATTTCGCACCAATTATCATCATTAAAAGTAAACGGCAAAACCTCCTCTACTGCAGGCGCTATCAGATACATATTTTTGAACCGGTCAATCTCATCCACATACTCTTTCACCTTATTTTTAAAAGGGTCAATCACAGGAAACTGCTGCATCTTATCCCGAATATTAAAATTCACAACGGGATACATTTTGGAAAAATCAATCTCGCTCAACTTGTCCTCGGGAATCTCCTCATAGTGAAAGATATGCCTGTTATAGGCTACACGGGTTAGCTCTGTAGTATCCACCGCGGCCTCCTCGCTGTTTATTGCAACCGGGTGGATAAATGAGTGTCCGGTATACTGTATAAAGAGTGCCCATCCTGCGCTGAACCAGGTACGACGGGTCGTAATTTTGAACTTTTTATACGCCCGGAAATTGACTTCATCCGCAGGTTTATCGCGGAACCATAGCTCCACTCCGTTAATAAAATCTCTCTTTCTAAAATCCGCCACACCTTTAAAAGCTTCAAATATCCGTTTATGCAGATAGTGCTTTGCCAAACCGGGTGCTTCTTCCAAATCGATATCTATCTCAAAACCATCTTCGGCCGGCTCAGGTGTGAAATCTGTATATAGCACATCATACTCTTTAGAGGACTTGGGGTAGCGCTTTGCAAAAGAATCAGGATACTCCTTACGTGTCAACGGTGCCCGCTCTCCCTGTTTCTCTTTCGAAAAAAAGAACAATTTATGCTGCTCCTGCTCTTTTAATGATATCGGCAGTGCATTCACGGCCAGTTTCTGTTTAGGCATGGCAATAGCTTTTTTTTCGGTCTGAACTAAATGAAAGGAGTCCAAAACAGATGCAGAGTGCTGCTCATCAGTAGATTGACAAACAGGCCACGGTTCACCCTAACGTCTGCAAATGTTTGAGTACCTTTTATTTAGAAGTAAGAATTCTCTTTTTTCCTTACCTCCTAAGAATGAATAAATTTTTCCAAAAAGGCAAAGCAGCGATGCCATTTGCAGAGTCCGCCCCCCAAAAACCACTCACCGGGTTGTAATATCTTAACCTGAGTTCGACTCAAAATCGGGACAAAAATCACTTCTTAAACCTCTTCAAAATATCCTCTACAACATTTCTGTCGTATAACTTCCTTCTCGGACTCACCTCTGCATAATCTAATGTATGTTTTTCAATAAAGGTTTTAATGGTATCCCTGTCATTTATTTCAAAAGCGTTCATCATCTCATGCTCGGTGATAAAATTGCTCCTCACAAACTCTTCAAACGAACCCTTTTGAACCGGGGTTGCCCCACCCCTCCTTTCAGATCCGTTTTCAACAGAGAAAGAACCTCTCAACACTGCCTGAACCTCATCGATTAACTGCACCGATTCAGAAACGCTCCCGTTCGTTTCTACCCTGCCCATATCTCCAAATGCTGCTCTCATGGAACTCTCCGCCTCTACCAGTCTCTTTATCTGATCTTCAAAATCTTCCATGGAGCTCCATGTCAAAATTTTTGTACGCACTGCGGTTACCCACTCCCTGCAGTACGCCTCATCCTCTAATTTTTGGCTGTCCCGATTCACAAAAGAGGCTCTGTACAGCATCAGGAAAAAGGCGTTCTCCAGGTGATGCAGTATCGTTCGATAGGCGGCACGATCCTCTTCATCCGTTTGAGCCCTCATTCGAAGTTTTTCGCACAGCGTAACCAAATTCCGGTTCAGCTCCCGGGTACGGATCAATTCAATTGAACATTCCCTGAAATACTCTGCTGTTTTTTGAGGTTTTATGGAGCCGGCAGGGAAATGGTTCTCCATCTCAAGCTCAATCGTTTCATCACTAAACCCTTCATCCGTTTTTAAATCCCTGAACCGAAACGAGAGATCACACACCATGGCTGACAACTGTTTTGCCAAAATCGTATAGATGAAGGATCGCTGATCTCCCTCCCGCTGTTCTTTCAGCTCTCCGCACTGCACCAGGTAGTCGTACCATCGCCGCAACGTAAGGGTTAATTGGTACTTCCGGTCCGATTCACGATCCAGGCGATTCATTGAAAAAACGGTCCGGGTCAATTGAAGAGCACCCTCCGCCTCTGCTGCCCTTCGGATCAACCACTCCGGCTTTCCATTTGGCTCTGAATGAACCGGCCTGAAAAATTGTAAACCGGGGATGAGTATTCGATCAAACCCGCTCTCTTGATACATGAACTTTTCAGCCTTCATGGCGGAACCGGCCACCCTCTCTACCAAATCAATTCTCTGCCTGATAAAGAGCTCCGGATCATCAGATAATGAGTCTATTGGCAATCTCGTCATCTGTAAATTGACCATCCGCTCTTCATTCAACAAATCACCAAATAACAGCTCCTCAAACAGTACAGATTTCATTCTCTACGCTGATCTCATTGAGTTTAATACACTCTCATTCTACACAATTTCGTATGAAGGGGCAAGAATCAGCCCGAGACAGCGTGGCCCGAAAGGATGACCGTTAATGAACTGCTAATAAAATTAAGACCACACAACAAATCTCCCCTAACAAGGGG
>NZ_MDWE01000076.1 GCF_001715195.1 Rhodohalobacter halophilus | reverse complement strand
GTTCCCGTTGATTTCTCAAGGCCGAAGGGGATTCAGTTTACAGTTTGTCAGTGGCAAGAGTGATCAGTTAGCAGGTTGGCAGAAACATGGATAACGGGTCAATAAAATTCGTCTGACGGATTCGAGCCGTCTGACGAGAGGTTTGTACAGCTCACCGTATAGAAATACCCTGTTTTGTTGGAGCCCAGACCCGACAGGTTTTGGAAACCTGTCGGGTCTCCGTCATTATCATCCTTCTGACCGCTTGGAGCGTTCGGCTTACGAGGGGATTGTGTAAACCACTCATCGTTCACTTTCAGTACAGGATAGTGTACAATTATTTTTGGTGTTTAGCTGTTATGTGTATAGATTGATAAATAATACACATTAACTGAACCTTTAAAATTATGCGAACGAATGTAGTGATCGATGACGATTTGATGGATGAAGCCTTGAAGGTGAGTCAATTAAAAACAAAAAGAGAGGCCGTGGAGGAGGGGTTGAAATTGTTAGTCCAACAGAAAAAACAAGAAAGTATCAAAAACTTGCGTGGAAAATTACACTGGAAAGGCGATTTAGAGGATATGAGGAGTGATCAGAAGTGATATTAGTAGATACAAGCGTGTGGATTGATTATTTCAACGGTGTAGAGAATAGACAGACTGAAAATCTTGACTTTATTCTTTCAGAACGAACGGTTCTTGTTGGAGATATTATCCTCACAGAGATTTTGCAAGGTTTTGATCGTGACAATGAGTTTAGATTAGCCAAGCAAGCTCTGGATTCATTAGAATGTGTTCATCTCGGAGGAAAATCATTAGCAATGAAAGCGGCATCTAATTTTCGTTTTCTTAGATCAAAAGGCATAACCATTCGCAAAACTGTAGATATGCTCATCGGTAGTTGGTGTATCGAATATGAAGTGGATCTGCTACACAATGATAAAGATTTTGACCGGATAGCAACTCAACTGCCATTGCAGATCTACACATTTTAATGGTATACACCTAACATATTCTCTTGTATTCTGCCATTCTCACCGCATAGAAATACCCTGTTTTGTTGGAGCCCAGACCCGACAGGTTTTGGAAACCTGTCGGGTCTTCGTCATTATCATCCGTCTGAAGAGGGGTTTCGTTTATACTGTACTACGGTATGGAGTTTTCTCGACTCTCCGCCGGCCGGCGGATCGCTCGAAATGACAGGGTATGGTGTTGCACAGATCGTATTTCAAACGGTATTCTATGTTACTTTTGGCCTGT
>NZ_MDWE01000075.1 GCF_001715195.1 Rhodohalobacter halophilus | reverse complement strand
GGGGATTCAGTGAACAGTGGCAACAGTGATCAGTGAGCAGGTTGCCGGAAACATGGATAACGGGTCAATAAAATTCGTCTGACGGACTCGAGCCGTCTGACGAGAGCTTTGTACAGCTCACCGCATAGAAATACCCTGTTTTGTTGGAGGCCAGACCCGACAGGTTTTGGAAACCTGTCGGGTCTCCGTCGTTCTCATCCGTCTGACCGCTTGGAGCGTTCTGACGGTGCCGCTGCGCGGAATTCGGCTGACGAGGGGATGGCGTAAACCGTAATCGTCACATATTAATTGCGTGTAATGTTACTCCTGAATCATTTGAAAAGCTGATGAGAATCTAATATTAACCCGCAAGCTTTAAAAAAGATTAACTGCATGGCAGTCCGGGAGTCCTGATATTGGTTTCAGACGGTTGAGAGATCGCTTCGGTTCATGCGCTCAAAAAAAATTTTGTAACAAATGAACCATTGCGTACTCTTTACCACAGTAACATAAATCATCCGACAGACAACGGTCTCGGGTCATTAAAACCAAACAATACAAACGTTTTACTTTTAAACAACCTTTAATCTAACACAAATAAGGTAACTTACCATGGGTCAACAACAATTATTACTCGTAATTCTCGTAACAATCATCGTGGGTATCGCGACGGTTGTGGCTATTAACACATTTGGAACTGCTGCAGATTCTGCAACCTTAGATGGCGTGAGACAGGATCTAACATCTTTAAGTGCTTCTGCTCAAGGATACTACATGAAACCTGAAATGTTAGGTGGTGGGGGAAGGTCTTTTGACGGACTGACTTTTCGTTCACTTACATTTAGTGGTGATGTCATAGATGATTTTACTGCAACGAATGAGTATGGTACTTATATAATTAATTCAGGTGGTGCAATTTCCGGAACTGCTCAAGAATTTGTAGTAGAGGCAACAGCGAATGTTTCAGATAGTACTAAGATACAAGTTAGAGTCTGTCCAGATGGACAGGTTATGGGTACACCCGATGGTACTGCAGGTGCATGTCCTTCATAGACACTAGTAATAAAACTTGTTTTTAACTTAAACCCTGTCCAAGCTTATTGGTCAGGGTTTTTTTTGGTCATAGGATAGGTAATAGATCCTATACTATTTGTTCAGTGCTTTTTGTGCTTCGATAAAGAATCGTAATTTAAGTAAGAATGTAAGTCTCTATAGACACAAAGTTTGTGCAACTTAATGCAGGTTTTATTTTTGATAATGGATATTCAGAATTTATGATATGGTAAGATTATTCATGTTTGCGACGTTAGTGTGTTACATACATTGAGGTAAAGAAGTGTGTGTAAAGTTCACGTAAACTGGCAAACAGTATTTATAACAAAAATCGATTTTATTTATCAATCAAAGAAAACTCGTGGTTTAACCCACTATTACCTGGATAAGTATTTTAAACGACCAGAAGTGGCACTTTGAGTCAGGGAAGATTACTGATAAAGTTGTATAGGAATACCTTGTGCACCTTATATTGAAACACAGTAATGATGACTCGGATTATATAATTGAATAGGACTTTATGACTCTGGATAACTTCAAATTCTTTAGTGGAGGATGTTTTAGTGTTTTTAAATGTTGAAACTTCATTAATCCTGCTTAACAACGTTTAAACTCTTCTAACCCGGCCAAATATCGGTAATGAATTGATTAGCTTTGTGACTGTTAAACATAAAATCTACGTTTTGGGTTACAAGTATGGGACAACAACAACTTCTACTGATCATCCTGGTTACGGTCATTATTGGCATCGCCACGATCGTCGCGATCAATACGATGCAGGCTTCGCATGATGCGGCCATCGAAGACGCCATCCGCCAGGATATTTTGCAAGCACACGCTATGGCACAAGGGTTTTACACCAAACCGGCCATGCTGGGCGGGGGAGACCGAAGTTTCACACAACTCACCCTCAGAGATCTCAGCCTCCCCGAAGAGAACGAAAACGCCGGCTATTCCCTGGATGAAATCTCAGCGAACGGATTTAATATAGTGGCGGAGTCTCATGTCGGGTTTACGGTCACAGCAGCGATTACGGCCGGGAGTGATGAGATTGTGTGGACGGTTAGTGACAGTGAAGAGTAGTGTCAGTTATACAGTGGCAACAGTGATCAGTGAACAGGTTGTTGGAGCCCAGACCCGACAGGTTTCAAAAACCTGTCGGGTCTCTTGCCTACCCAAGGCTCGTTTGACGAGGGTTTAAAAGTCAACATCAAGTCTCCGCCGAATAGGGGGTAGTTGTTTGGAGTGCTTTAAATTATTGAGGCGGTTTTTACAATGAGCAGTGGCAACAGTAATCAGTTAGCAGGTTGTCATAACATGGATAACGGGTCAAAAAAATTCGTCTGACGGACTCGAGCCGTCTGACGAGGGTTTTCGTTTATACCTTACTACGGTATAGAGATTTCACGACTCTCCGCCAGCCGGCGGATTGCTCGAAATGACAGGGTGTGGTGTAGTGTAGATCGT
>NZ_MDWE01000074.1 GCF_001715195.1 Rhodohalobacter halophilus | reverse complement strand
AGCCTGTCCGGCTCCCGACGGAACAAGCCAAAAGTAACATAGAATACCGTTTGAAATGAGATCTGTGCAACACCACACCCTGTCATTTCGAACAATCCGCCGGCCGGCGGAGAGTCGAGAAATCTCCATACCATAGTACGAAATACGGTGTACGGTATGGATTTGCAACAAAAAAAGAGAGCCCGGGCTATCAACCAGGGCTCTTTATCTACGTTGGCTTATTATTCGGGGTACTCATGTAATACCAGGGTAGATATTACAATTCATTCATACAAAACCGGGACAACTTTGTTCCAAATTATTTCTATTTCCCCAAATAAATTTCTTACATCGGATCCACCCTTCCGTGCTGCGGCTGAATAACGATCTCTTCCACCAGAGACCGCGGAGAGAGCGTGGCAAGGGTGACCAATATTTTCGCTACGTCTGTCGGGTTCACAAGCTTTTCAGGGCTCATCGTCGATTCATCCCACGAGGGAGAATGAGTCTGCCCCAGGTTGATTGCCGAGACGCCGATATCGGTATTCTGCAGCTCATCCCTCAGCGACCGGGTATAACCCAGCAGAGCATGTTTTGCCGAGGCATAAGCTCCGCTGTCTGCCAGACCCCGAATGGAGCCCACCGAGCAGATATTGATAATCAGTGCCCGGTCCATCTCCCTCAATCCGGGAAGAAACCGATTGATCACATTTACGGCAGTGAAAAGATTGATGTCAATCTGCTGCTGAAAATCCGAATTAGAGGTCTCCGTTACTTTCCTGAAGAGAAAACTTCCGGCATTGTTGATGATGGTGCCCGGGTGCGGAAATCCTTCAGGTATCCGGAGCATTTGAGTCTGCTCCTCATCTGTTGCGTCACAGGCCAGAATGGCCACCTGCGTGGCTCCCGCCTCTTCGCACAGTTTTTGGGTTGTAAGAAGGTTTTCGCGGTTTCGGGCCAGTAGCAAAATCGGACGGTCAAGTGCAGCCGCAAATGCGATGGATATACTTCTTCCGATTCCCTGACTCGCACCGGTAATTAGAACAGATGATTCTTCGTAAGTCATGTTAAATAGTTGTAGAATAGATTGTCTGCAGTGCTGTTAGGGTACGTCTATGAACTTATGTGTCTGCAAACTAATTCCCCACTGCGGATTATTTTTCACATAATCCACGATCAGTGGAATGGATTTAGGCGTATCCCACTCGGGTTGAAGCAGAAGTTGTGTATTGGACGGGCACTTTTTGGCATTCTCTTCAGCCCAAATCAAATCCTTATTGGTGAGAACAACCACCTTTAATTCATCCACATAGGGAAAGACTTCATCCAGCGGTTTTTTGAATCGTTTGGGAGAGAGAGTGATCCAGTCGAGCTGTCCCGACAGCGGGGATGAGCCGCTGGTCTCAATGTGTGTTTGCATGCCGGCCTGTTTCAGTCGTACGGTCAGAGCTTCCAGATCGTGAAGCAATGGTTCACCTCCCGTGATCACGGCAAATTCTGCGCCGCTCGCTTTGGCTCTTTGTACGATTTCACCGGTTTTCACGCGCGGGTGCTTCTCCTCATCCCAGCTATCCTTCACATCGCACCACCAGCAGTTTACATCGCAGCCGGCCGTACGAATAAAGTAAGCGGGCCGGCCGGTGTGTGAACCTTCCCCCTGAATGGTGTAAAAATCCTCCATCAGCGGATATTCAATCTCATCCATGGAGTGGGAGTCTGTTTTGATATTTGGCAAATCTTCTGTTTTAAACATCTTTATCGGTGTATTCAACCCAGCTGGTGTCCGTTTCCCAAACGGTGACTGTGAGCTCTATATTTCCGGGAATTCGCTTTTTAGTCTCTTGATGGATATACTCCGCAATACGCTCAGCCGTGGTGGCCACGGGAATCTCCTCATTCAGTACGGAGTGATCCAGTCCACCCTTTTGAGAGTCGGAGGCCGCCCACTTCAACTCTTTGAAATCACACACCATGTCGGGTGTTTTCAGGTATTTGGACGGGTTCAGTTCGTGTGATTTTGCCGCTATATGCACTTTGTAGGTATGCCCGTGCATTCTGCCGCACTTTCCGTCATAACCGTCGATAAAATGGGCAGCGTCAAATTTAAATTCAGTATGTAATGTCCAGGTTGGCATTTGGTACCAAGTTCAAACAATTCAGATTACTATTAAGCTTGGAAAAATAAGCATTTTTTCTACCAAATCAGAAGCACGGATTTTTGTCATCAGACCTGTCAGTTGTACCGTTAATTTTCAAGTGTATTTTCAAACATTTTTGTATGTTTGTTTATAGGGCGTTCCTTGTGATCCCGTACATGACCAGCTTTGCTGTCTTGGGACAATTGGAACGCCTTTCTTTTTTTCGTTGCGATTCGGCTAATTGGAGCCAGCGCGTCAAAAGGCTGTTCTCTTCGTTTTGAACGCAACTCTTTTTGTTGGTTATCTGAGCCAACAACCACAGACTTTTGCTGGTTGGTTTGATCAATTTTTGGATTATAGGCGCTGCCACTGCTGAGCACTCCCCAAATGATGCGAAGCAACTTGTGCATCACCACGCCAAGGGCTTGTTTATGGCTCTTTCCTTTTTTTCGATGTTTGTGATAGATACTCTTCAGGTGAGTATCTTTCAATATCGCGCTGTTGGCACATAGGTACAGGGTTGCACGTATCGCCGCACGACCTTTTTTACTCATGCGCACAACGGGTTGTTTGTCCCCACTTTCTTTCATGGCCGGATACACGCCAAAATACCCACACAGCTTTGAGGGGCTGGCAAAACGCCGAATATCCTCGATTTGTGTCATCAGACTGGCTGCACTATAGGTGCCAATGCCCGGAATCGTTTGCAGCAGATCCACGTGCATTCCCCAGCACTCGGTGGCAAGCGTCTTCTTCAGGGCCGTAATATGCTGCTGGCTCTGCTGAATCTGACCGGCCATCGAAGCGATTAATACCCCATCGATGGAGTGGCCCCTGCCGGCAACACTGCGTTTGGCATTGTCAATCAACAGCCGGGCTTTTTGTTCGGTGATAAAAGGAATTTTTGTCAGCGTCTTTATATGCGCGCGAGCCAGTTTCTGCGGGGTGGAATAGGCTTTTAGCAGTTCCAGTACCCAATTGGGCACCCCATGCTTGCAAAACCGCTGCAACTCCGGGAAACAGCTATAGAGCAACTGCTTGAACTGAGCAATCAACTGACTGCGCTGGCGCACCAGCAGGCGAATGTGCCCGTCAAAACTTCGATATGATCGGTAGCGGGTCTGCAGGGTGTCCCAGGAAATCTCATCGCTGTAGCGAATCATATAGCGGGCAATATGGGCTGCACTCAACGCGTCGGTGGCTTGAACCGACAGGCTTGCTTTGGCCGCATTCTTTACCGTTAATGGATTCAGCCGGGCCACGTGCACAGGCAGCTCCTTGCCGAGGTCAATCAGTAAGCTGTACCAATTGTCTTCAAATCCACCCGTGCTCTCCACCCCGGCATACAACCGTTCAAACCCATAGCGGTCCATGCATCGCTTCAGCCACCGGGTTAACCGATGGTGGCCATCTCGAGTATCGTCAAACTGAACCGGCTTGACCACCGGCTCAAACTTCCCGTTCAACAGAACAAAATCACTATACCCTTTACTAACATCAATTCCGACATATCCACTGTTCATCTGTTGCTCCTTTTTTGGGTATCTTATGTGTTAAAGTAAAAGTTAGGCTCCGTTCATCCTTATCGGTATGCGGTGTCTGGCACCAGGTTGTACCACAAACTCTACCTAACGAAGAGGAGATACTGACAGGCGGTATCCAGGTACCAAGGTCTGAACCTCCTCACTTCGTCAGGTAAGCTTTTCTAACTTTAAATTCAACATATAAGGTCTCGTTACCCATTTCACCCACCAATATTCTCGGCAGGATCCCAAAAATGTTTTTCGATATGAACTGTATACTCCTCTTTAAACTCCACACCCTCCTGTTCAAGCCTCTCCTTCATCACATCTCCTTCAAAATATGCCCGACCGGTTAACTGTCCCAGTCGATTGACCACACGGTGAGCCGGAACGGATTCTCCATCAGATTGACCTGCTAAATTATTGAGGGCATACCCAACCATACGGGCTCCGGATTTCACACCGATACACCCCGCAATGGCTCCGTACGTAGTTACCTTTCCTGCGGGAATCTGCATGACAATTTCATACACTTTATCGTAAAAATCAGTCCTGTCCATCTATTTGAGTTTATCCATATTAATTAAGACCCGACAGGTTTCCAAAACCTGTCGGGTCCGGCCTCCAACAATACAGGGCATTCTATACGGTGAGATGTACAAAGCTCTCGTCAGACGGCTCGAGTCCGTCAGACGAATTTTATTGACCTATTTTTCCGTGTTATAACAAACTGATTACTGATTACTGTTGCCACTGCTCACTGTAAAAACCGCCTCAATCATTTAAAGCATTCCAAACCATTCCCTCTGTTCGGCGGGGAATTATTGATTTACCTGTATTCCCGGGGTTGAAACCCCGGGCTATTGATTTTCAGCGCCTACAGCGCTGTAATAATTTCGAACGATCCGCCGGCTGGCGGAGAGTCGAGAAATCTCCATACCGTAGTACTGTATAAACAAAAACCCCTCGTCAAACGAGTCTTGGGTAGGCAAGAGACCCGACAGGTTTCCAAAACCTGTCGGGTCTGGGCTCCAACAA
>NZ_MDWE01000073.1 GCF_001715195.1 Rhodohalobacter halophilus | reverse complement strand
CGGGGAATTGTTCTTTGATGGTAGTGAAGTATAGACAGATTATTGAGTGAGCCTTGGACGGACTTGAAGAGTGTAGTTTAGATATTACAATGGAGAGTTTGATCCTGGCTCAGGACGAACGCTGGCGGCGGGCCTAACACATGCAAGTCGAAGGAGAAGGAAGGAGCTTGCTCTTTCTGGAGACTGGCGCACGGGTGAGTAACGCGCAGACAACCTGCCTATAACAGGGGGATAACCACTCGAAAGGGTGGCTAATACCGCATAATGCAGCGGGGCCGCATGGTCACAGTTGTTAAATTCTTCGGAAGGTTATAGATGGGTCTGCGTGCCATTAGTTAGTTGGTAGGGTAACGGCCTACCAAGGCGATGATGGCTAGGGGGTCTGAGAGGATGATCCCCCACACTGGAACTGAGACACGGTCCAGACTCCTACGGGAGGCAGCAGTGAGGAATCTTGCGCAATGGGGGAAACCCTGACGCAGCCACGCCGCGTGCCGGAAGACGGCCCTATGGGTTGTAAACGGCTTTTGTTTGGGAAGAATGTACGGGTTTCGACCTGTATTGACGGTACCAATTGAATCAGCACCGGCTAACTCCGTGCCAGCAGCCGCGGTAATACGGAGGGTGCAAGCGTTGTCCGGAATCATTGGGTGTAAAGGGTGCGTAGGCTGGCGCTTAAGTCTGAGGTGAAATCTTGCCGCTTAACGGTAAAATGGCCTTGGATACTGGGTGTCTTGAATCTGACAGAGGTCGGTGGAATTCGTAGTGTAGCGGTGAAATGCATAGATATTACGAAGAACACCAGTGGCGAAGGCGGCCGGCTGGGTCAGTATTGACGCTGAGGCACGAGAGCGTGGGGAGCGAACAGGA
>NZ_MDWE01000072.1:2500-4536 GCF_001715195.1 Rhodohalobacter halophilus | reverse complement strand
TTCAGTGACGCAGTTAACGCAGTAAGCATACCACCTGGGGAGTACGTTCGCAAGAATGAAACTCAAAGGAATTGACGGGGGCCCGCACAAGCGGTGGAGCATGTGGCTTAATTCGATGCAACGCGAAGAACCTTACCCGGGCTAAATCTCAGGCGACCGGTCCCGAAACGGACCTTCCCTTCGGGGCGGCTGAGAAGGTGCTGCATGGCTGTCGTCAGCTCGTGCCGTGAGGTGTTGCCTTAAGTGGCGCAACGAGCGCAACCCCTGTGGTTAGTTACCAGCACGTAATGGTGGGGACTCTAGCCAGACTGCCTACGCAAGTAGTGAGGAAGGTGGGGACGACGTCAAGTCATCATGGCCCTTATGTCCGGGGCTGCACACGTGCTACAATGGATGGTACAGAGGGAAGCTACCCGGCGACGGGCTGCAGATCTCGAAAGCCATTCCCAGTTCGGATTGGAGTCTGCAACTCGACTCCATGAAGGTGGAATCGCTAGTAATCGCGTATCAGCAATGACGCGGTGAATACGTTCCCGGGCCTTGTACACACCGCCCGTCAAGCGATGGAAGTCAGGAGTACCTGATGTCGGCGTGCTAATCCACCTTTGGTGGAAGGCAGCTGCCTAGGGTAAGCCTGGTAACTGGCGCTAAGTCGTAACAAGGTAGCCGTACCGGAAGGTGCGGCTGGATCACCTCCTAGGAATAAGTTCTCTGGGGCTTGCCAATAATCTGTCTATACTTTGATGCCTTCCGGGGCAACGGGCAGGCGGCGCTGTCTGCCGAATGGGCTTGTAGCTCAGGTGGTTAGAGCGCACGCCTGATAAGCGTGAGGTCGCAGGTTCAACTCCTGCCAAGCCCACTGTTCGCACCAGGAGGGGCTATAGCTCAGCTGGCTAGAGCACCTGCTTTGCAAGCAGGGGGTCCGGGGTTCGAATCCCCGTAGCTCCACAGAGCGAGGGGGTGAGGAGTTTATCCCGGGGCTTTACAGGAGGTTTTTAACATAGTGAACAAGACAAAAGATGTGCGGTAAGTTTGGGGAGACCCGGGCTGGGCCGGATGGGGATCGACGCCCCGGCAATCTTCTTTTGCCTGCCTGGTGCAGGCAAGTTCTTTGACGTACTGAGGTAAGATGAGAGTTAGTTGTTCTCGCCGCGAGGTGGGTACAATTAACCAAAAACAAGATTCTTAAAGAATCGAACAGATTCTTAAATAATCGAGTAGTATAACGAGGTAAAAAAAATCGAGCTCATGTGAATTGGGTGGCTGTACGATATGTGCAAGCCATGCAAGGAACAAGTAGAAAAGGGCGTACGGTGGATGCCTAGGCATACAGAGGCGATGAAGGACGTGCCAAGCTGCGAAAAGCTGCGGGGAGCTGCAAAGAAGCGTTGATCCGCGGATGTCCGAATGGGGCAACCCATCCCGGTTTACCGGGATATCCGTCAGCTGACGGAGGCTTACGAGGGGAACTGAAACATCTAAGTACCCTTAGGAAGAGAAAACAATAGTGATTTCCCAAGTAGTGGCGAGCGAACGGGAGGTAGCCCAAACCAGGGGATGCTTGCATCCTGTGGGGTTGTAGGACTTACCATAAGACCAATCAAGGTGAATTGAAGCTGTCTGGAAAGCAGCGCCACAGAAGGTGAAAGCCCTGTAAGTGAAGCTGGCGTTGGTTGGTAAGGATCCTGAGTAGTGCGGGACCGGCGAAATCCTGCATGAATCTGGCGGCACCATCCGCCAAGGCTAAATACGTCTGTATGACCGATAGTGGACTAGTACCGTGAGGGAAAGGTGAAAAGAACGCCGAGAAGGCGAGTGAAATAGTACCTGAAACCGTGCGCTTACAAGCGGTCGGAGTCTCGATGCATGACTGAGTCTATAAGACGAGCTTTACGCGAGCCGTCCCGAAAGCCTTCGGGAGCGAGCGAAAAGCCCCAGCCATGGCAGTGAAATAGCTGTTGGTGGCGGGATGTTTTGTGGACTGAGTCATGTGTCGGGATGACGGCGTGCCTTTTGTATAATGAGCCTACGAGTTG
>NZ_MDWE01000071.1 GCF_001715195.1 Rhodohalobacter halophilus | reverse complement strand
CCAAAAATTATAAATCGAACTGGGGTTAATAAATTCATTCGATACTAATCAACACAAAAAAAGGACAGCCTGAACTTATCAAACTGTCCTTTTTCTGTAAACTTAAGAGATGGAAAAGACGCTGTCTGGAACAGGCTTCCGCCTGTGCGCTGACAGGTCATTATATTAATTTCCCATCATCTGCAATCCGGGTAATCCTGTCGGCTCGGGCGACTGAAATGGAAACGGTCCTGCGGTTTGCATTCTTGGCCACACCTCATTGAGGGTATCTCCATCATAGAGTCGTCCGTTCTTCATCACATACTGAATGGAATCTGTATTTCTCAAATTCTCCAGCGGATTGCGATTTAAAATTACCAGATCTGCCAGTTTGCCTACTTCAATAGAACCGACATCACCATCCAAACCGAGTGCTTCTGCACCCTGAATCGTTGCAATTCTCAGAGCTTTGTGCGGATCCATTTCGTCCCAGGCCATTGCCCAGAGCTCCCAATGGTAACCGAGCCCTTGAAGCTGACCGTGACTGCCAACGCCGTTAATTCCACCTTCGTCGTAGATATCCTCTACAATTCTGGAATGGCGATCCATCACATAGGCATCATCATGGAACCAGCCTGCACTTCTGCGCAGTGCCTTACTCTCAATTTCAGCCCGGGGTGTGAAATATTTCAGCTTTGGATTGTTAGCTGCATCCTCATGAGCATAGAAATAGTTTTCCGCCCACGGTCCGCCATATGTAACCAGCAGAGTCGGCGTATAGGCCATCTGCGACTCAGCCGTCACTTTCACCACATCACTGTACACCGGAGAGATTGGATAATTGTGTTCTTGCCCGGGGTAACCGTCAATCAGCATCGTCATGTTCAGCTTCATGTTGAGCGAGCCTTCTGTTGTTGGCATCAGCTCCTGCTCTTTGGCAGCCTGAAGAATCCACTGTCGCTGTTCCCGATTACCGGCCACATACATTTTGATCGTTTTGGTATCGTAATATTTGCTATAGCGGGTCAATACATCACGTGCTTCATCCAGGCTTTGGATATTCTCCGACCAGAATACTCCCGGTCCGGTTTGATAGATTCTCGGGCCGATGATATTACCTGCCGTAACCTGATCGGAATAGGTGATCAGATCGGTCGTACCGGTCTGGGGATCTCGAAGCGTGGTTACACCATACGCCAGATTGGCCAGGAATGACCAGATCTGCGGCTGATGCAGATTTCTGTACGGACGTACGTGTGCGTGGGTATCCACAAAACCCGGTACGATCGTTTTGCCACTCATGTCGCGAACTTCCGCATTTGACGGAATCTCAACAGATCCGCGCTCACCGACAGCCGCAATACGATTGTTTTCAATCAAAATATCCGCATTTTCGATAATCTCGTAGCCATTCATGGTAATCACCGTAGCACCGCGAAGTGCAAGCACTCCCTGAGGTGTGTCGCGATTGGCCATCACCTCAACCGTCAGCTCTTCAGCCTTGTAATCTTCCGGACGATCACTGTCCTCTTCACTATTCTCATCGGATTCATCATCCTCTGCTTCTTCCGACTCTTCGGCATCTTCATTTTCTACACCTTCAGCCTCTTTCTTCTCACGATCGTACTGCTCCTGTTCCCGCTTGCGCTCGGCAGCATCATCCAGATTGTACCTGAAGTGACCATTCCCAATTGACCAGTGAACAGTTCTTCCGTCCCAGCTCCATGCCGGGAATTGTCCGCCAATGTCCGTCAGCTTGATGGAAGGAAATGCCGCCCGATCCGGATTGGCAACGCTGATCGTTTGCGCTTCACCGGCTCTTGGAACCGTAACCGTGTAGATATCACTGCCAATTTCTGCCAACGCCTGATCCCCTTCCGGTGCCATCAGAATCGTTGAAGCTCTTGAGGGACTGCTTGATCCCGGAGCTGTTGGACCGGTCACACGAACATGCTCGCGCTCATCAGTTCCATCATACCGGATGGAGATCAACCCGCGCATGGTATGGTTCAGGAAAATCCGGTCGTTGTTTTTAATGAAGTGCGGATTTCTACGTCCATCGGTGCTTGCGATAAAGTTAGCATTACCGCCATCTGAAGGAATCCAGATCAGATCATCCGATGAAAACGGTACAAAAGGACCCGGTGCTGTGGTGAAGTTTCGCTCACTACCACGAACGGCAACAATCCGGTCCTGAGTTTTTGACCATGCCAGCTGCTGATAAACTCCGGATTGATTTGTCAAACGCTGAGCATTTCTTCGGCCATCGGCACGTTTGCGGTAGATATGTCCGCCTTCATCCGGATGCCAGGTTGCAAAAGCAATCCACCGGCCGTCGGGCGACCATGTAGGGAATGCCTCAACCCTATTTAGCTCCGTCAATTTACGCGGAGTTCCATCCGGAAGTTCCATCACGTAGAGATCATTCAGAACGGTGAATGCGAGCTTTGTTCCATCAGGTGAGGGAACCGCATCTCGAATCTGACGAACCACAAACTGCTCGGTGTCTTCAATCGGATACTTAAACTCCAAGCGCGGACCCAGCTCTATTTCGGTATCAATTTCAAAAGGAATTTCTACAGCTTCGCCTGCCGGATCGATCGGTACTTTCCAGAATTTACCGCCGTAAGTGGTAATCACGTGCTGATTGTCCGGTGTGAACGACATGGTTGGAAGCACATCGCGTGTTGCCCGGCTCTCCTGATCATCCCGCTGGATCGGGTAGGCCAGCCAACGCTCTTCACCGGTTTCCAGATCACGTAATACCAATCCCGTCTCATTTTCATGACGGGTTCCGTAGACCAGCCACTTCCCATCCGAAGAGAGAGTTGGGCGGAAAGCTGACCCTGTCCGGGCTGTCTGGGTGTGTCGTTCACCTGTTTCCAGATCCACTTTGGCAATTTGATACTGAGGAAGAATAGCGTTGTAGCTCCAATCACCCGATCGTTGTGAAAACCAGAGATATTGATCATCCGCACCAAATGCCGGCTCAATCGTTTTCATGTTGTTTGGCGTATCCATGAATTCCGTTCCATTCCCGCCATCCACATGATACATCCAGAGTTTATGCACACCGCTTCTCAAACCGGTGCGTGCCGCAATGATGTAGTTCCCATCCGGCGTAAAGATCGGTGACTGCATTCGGTAATTATTTCCGCGGGTTCGCTGTTCTGCCTCCATCGTCTCCAGATCCAGAATCCAGACGTTATCCCCGCCGCTACGGTCAGAAATAAACACAACTTTATTCCCGTCCGGACTGTAAGATGGCTGAGTATCAAAACCCATTCCGTGAGTCAGTTGCACAGCCTCTCCCCCTTCGATGGGCAGCTCAAAGAGGTTGCCCATAAATTCAAATATCATCTTCTCTCCGGATGGGTGAATATCCAACGACATCCACGTTCCTTCATTCACCTGAAGATGAACAGATCGGTCCGGTTCTATTTGTAAATCTTTATGGCTCGGTTCTTCTTCCCCTTGTGCTGACTGGCCCATTGCAAGAGACGCAAAGCCAAACAGCACCGAAAAAAGCGCCAGCGAAAGCATTCGTATCAAATTCTTCATCTTGTTTGATTGGTTTGAGTTGTGGTTTGTTGAATAAAAGCTTAGACGTTGAAAGGTATGTAGTCGATACAGCACTCCCCTCCTGTGTAAGGAGGGGCTGGGGTGGTAGTCTACAGTTTCAGAACTTTAATTAAATCCAGATTATCTCAACCTCCCCTTAATCCCCTCCTTCGAAGGAAGGGAACTTTAAATTCAACTTCTAAATAAAGAACATAATAAATGAAACCAGGCTTATTTGTAAAAATGATGCCGAATTCAGGGATTCCCTTAAGACATCTGCATCTGAAAAGTTTTATTATAAATGCAATCGTTCGATTTGAGAGTGATTTGAACACTTTGATATAAACATGAGATAATATTTTATACACCCCATTATTAGGTATTACAAATTTTTTTGACGCTGTCAGGTACCGAATGATTTCGGCACGCTGACAGGTCGTGTCGAATCAAACTGTAAAGAAGAAAAAAATAAAAAACGGAGCTGCAAAACATGAAGAGACCTACAGAGGGCGGGTTGAAGCACATGAGAGATTTCATGGCTGAACTGAATCTGCAAGAGGACGAATTTGAGTTTTACGGAAAATACACAGGAAAGATCAGGCTCAATGCCCTGAAGAATCGTGAAAAGGAATCGGATGGAAAACTGATTCTGGTTACCGCCATCACACCCACCCGCGCCGGAGAAGGTAAAACACTGACCAGTATTGGGCTGGGCCAGGGACTACAGAAAATCGGGAAAAATGCGATGATTACTCTGCGTGAGCCATCCATCGGGCCTGTTTTTGGAATGAAGGGCGGAGCCACCGGAGCCGGAAAATCGGAAGTGTTGCCCATGGAACGGATCAATCTTCACTTTAACGGAGATATGCATGCCATCACAACGGCACATAATCTGTTGGCAGCCATTGTAGACAACCACCTCCATCAGGGGAATGATCTACAAATCGATCTGACTCGACCGGTGTGGAACCGTACACTCGACATGAATGAACGCGCCTTACGAAACGTGGTAATCGGTTTGGGCGGATATCCGAACGGAGTACCGAGAGAATCCAATTTTATCATCACAGCCGCATCCGAAATTATGGCCGTACTCGCACTGGCTGAAAACCGAAAAGATCTCAAACGACGCCTCGGAAATATGATTATCGGTTATACTCGAAGTGACGAACCGGTTCGGGCAAAAGATCTTCAGGCAGAGAAATCCCTGGCAGTGGTTCTGAATGAGGCAATTATGCCAAATCTGGTTCAGACCACTGAGGGAGTTCCCGTTCTGGTTCACGCCGGACCGTTCGCCAATATCGCCCATGGAACCAACAGCGTCATCGCCAACCGTATGGCACTCAAGTTTGCTGATTATGTTGTAACCGAAGCCGGATTCGGAGCTGATCTCGGAGCTGAAAAATTCTTCGATATCGTGGGGCGGCAGACCGGCATTTTTCCATCGGCCGTGGTCTTGGTTGCTACTGTAAAAGCGCTGAAATGGCACAGCGGTGTGGGTATGGACGACATCAACCAAGAGGATGTAACCGCACTTGAAAAGGGAATCGTAAATCTCGAAAAACACATCGAGAATGTACGGAAATTTGGAGCGAATGTGGTTGTGGCCATTAACAGGTTTGATGACGACACCGACAAGGAGATCACATGGATTCAGAACTGGTGCAAGCAACAAGGCGTGGCCTGTGTCCCCCATACAGCATTTAAGGAGGGTGGAAAAGGAACCGCAAAGCTGGCTAAAGAGGTTGTGAAAGCGGCAGAAACGCCTTCGGATGTTAAACCGATTTATGATGTTGAGCTTCCGGTTGAAGAGAAGATCAAAACCATCGCAACAGAAATTTACGGTGCGGATGAGATCTACTTTGAAACGAAGGCTGAAAAAGAGCTCTCAAGATTCAAGCGGATGGGCTACGACAAGCTGCCGGTCTGCATTGCCAAAACACAAAGTTCACTGAGTGATCAGAAGAATAAACTGGGGGCTCCCAAAGGCTGGACGCTGACGGTGACAGACATCCGCCTCTCCGCCGGAGCTGAGTTTCTGGTGGTTGTCTGCGGAAATATGATGCTGATGCCCGGCCTGCCCAAAGTCCCTGCCGCCTACAACATGGATGTGGATGAAGAAGGGAATATTTCGGGATTGTTTTAAATCTAGAGTGGGTAATAAACCCCTTCACTTGAAGTCATTTCCCCTCCTTTCAAAGGAGGGGATTAAGGGGTGGTTCTAGATTATTTAAATTTGTCCAGAATTATAAAGATGAGCCGTGGCAACTTCGGTTTTTAATATTTAAGAAAAGTTCAGATGCTGTCAGGATCCGTCTACCGGCGGAACGCATACAAGTCTGACATTTCTGCTTTCAAAACAAAACCCCTCCACTCTTTCGAATGAAGGGGTTTTTTGTTGATAGTTACATCTCAGTTAATCACTGTCACCGGAACCACCCATCTTCGCATCGATGGAGTAACTGCCGCTGCCCATGATTGCAAGTGAAATGGTAATGAGCAACATCAAAATATCTACTCTAACACCTGCACTGGAAATATCAAAATCAGCAAGTTTTGTTGTAAAAATTGCGACCACCATAATGAATGCAAGCAGCAGGTTCGGAATACGAGCCTTAAATCCAACCAATACCATTAAGCCTCCGACGAATTCTGTCAATGCCACTACCCAAGCCATAATTCCGGCCATTGGAATACCAAGGTTTCCAAAGAAGCCCTGGACACCTTCTATTCCGTTCAATTTTCCCCAGCCGGCTACAACAAAAACGATACCTACACCAATTCTGAGCAGTAACAATGCAAGATCATGATTTTTGGAAAGTGAAGAATTACTCATAACTATCTCCGTATTATTAGGTTTAAACGTTTAACATCAAAACACTTCCATAAGTTAATCTGAAAGTTGAAATTTCCAAATTGTCAATTTTAATCGAGTTGAGGAATACTATTTATTCATCTTATCAAAAAAGTTGAACTATACATTCATGGGTACTATATACGAGATACGAGCTGGGAATTTATTCCCGGATTCAATATAGTCACATCTAAAACAGCTGAGAGATGGTATTTCTATTTAAAGTGG
>NZ_MDWE01000070.1 GCF_001715195.1 Rhodohalobacter halophilus | reverse complement strand
GACATAGCTTTTTGGCTTGTCACTCTCCATAAGTACCTAAATACATGAATATTATTGCTCTTAGGTACAAGAGTACCCCCCCTGTTTTGTTACAAAAAAATTTAAAACCCTCCAAGGGTTCTGATCCCTTGGAGGGGTAAGGTAAAACGTAATCAAACAAAAACGCCGGGCGGTGAGAGCTGTACGGTGTATTTTTGTTTAATCTATCCCATTCAATAAAGATTCATTCTCAATTGTGAATCGGCTACATTGGTTGTGTAACCCATCAATCAATCCAAACAATATGAGATTTAAAATTTCAATTCTGCTCACCTCATTTCTGTTAGTATGCGTCAGTTTCGCTTATGGGCAGAATCAAAATGTATTAGAACAGCTCGAAGAGGTCGCCGTTATCGATCAAAAGGTGATGATGCCGATGTCTGACGGTGTTCGATTAGCTACCGATATCTACCGGCCAAAAACGGATGAGCCTGTGCCGATTATCTTTTCAAGAACTCCCTACAATTTTAATACCTATCGAAACGGAGAGCTCAATACCCGAACGCTTAACTCAGCTCTGCAGGCCGTTGAGAAAGGTTATGCTTACGTAGTTCAGAACGAACGCGGACGGTTCTTCTCTGAGGGCGACTGGGATATCCTCGGCACTCCCCTCACAGACGGTTACGATGCCTTTACCTGGATGGCCGATCAGGAGTGGAGCAACGGCAATATCGGAACGCTTGGCTGTTCCTCAACCGCCGAATGGCAGATGGCGGTTGCCGCTATGGATCACCCCGCACACGCCGCGATGGTTCCGCAGGGATATGGAGCCGGTGTAGGACGAATCGGGGAATTTTATGAGCAGGGAAACTGGTACAGAGGCGGAGCCGGACAGATGCTTTTTACCGCGTGGCTCTACTCAACGCAGCACGACCCGATGGCGCCTAAATTGCCACGAGGAATTTCACAAGAAGATCTTCTCAGACTACAACGTTTTTATGATATGGCTCCCACCTACCCTCGGGTTGACTGGTCTGAAGGTTTACGTCATCTGCCCATTCAGGATATCATCAAGAATGTTAACGGACCCAAAGGTATTTACGAGGAGATGATTACCCGCAAACCAGATGACCCACAATGGTATGAAAGTGGCCTTTACCACGATGATATGGATTTCGGTGTGCCTAGTTTCTGGTTTGTTTCCTGGTATGATGTGGGTGTGAGTCCAAATCTTGCACTGTTTAATCACGTTCGGGAGAGCGCCTCCGATCCGGATATTCGAGACAACCAGTATCTGGTTATTGCTCCTACCCTGCACTGCGCTTATACCAGGGCAACGGAAAATACTGTAGTAGGTGAGCGAAATGTGGGTGATGCTACCCTCAATTATGAGGAGATGATCTACGACTGGTTCGATTACTGGATGAAAGGAGTTGACAATAATATTACCGAAGAACTTCCACGAGTCCGCTACTATACCATGGGCTCAAATGAATGGCAGACTGCCGACCAATGGCCTCCGGCTAATGCTGAAATGACCACATACTATCTGAACAGCGGAGGCAACGCCAATACAAGAAATGGTGATGGATCTCTTCAGAATGAAGCACCGGACCAAGACAATCCGGACACGTTTATATATGACCCTATGAATCCGGTTCCATCCTATGGCGGTAATGTCTGCTGTACGGGAAATGCCGTTCAGGGCGGTGCGTTTGATCAGCAGGAGATGGAGTTACGGGATGATATTCTAGTCTACACGTCCGAACCACTGGAAGAGGGTATTGAAGTAAGCGGCTTTATTGAAAGTACGCTCTATCTCTCGTCTGATGTAAAAGATACCGACGTCACCATCAAACTGATTGATGTCTATCCGGATGGAACTGCGTATAACCTGGATGAGACGATTCAGCGTGTAAGATACAGTGAGGGATACGATAAATTGGTCTTTATGGAAGAAGGAAACGTCTATCAAGTAAACATGACTCCGATGTCGACCAGTAACTACTTCAAGAAGGGACACCGAATTCGTATCGAGGTCTCGAGTTCCAACTTTCCACGGTTTGATCGTAACCTGAATACCGGCGGGAATAACTATGATGAATCGGAAGGTGTTACAGCGACAAACAACATTCACCATTCGAAGGAGTACCCAAGCAGTATTACGCTGCCGATTGTTCGAAACTGAGATTTACGTGAGTTCGACATAAGAATCTTGCAATGATTCTCCCCTCCTGCCTGCCCTCGAAACGTCGGGGTGTAAGGAGGGGAATATATCATAACTACTAGTTTTTTTAGTTAAACAAAGTTACGCTTAGAAATCCCATTGTATAAAAAAGGCTCTGTGAACTTAATCACAGAGCCTTTTTAGTAATTCGTTAATTCTTAGTTCTCGACTCAGCCTGCTTTTAAATGTTTTAAATGCAGGCCGGCTCGAACTGACATATTATTAGTTGTTCTGGTTCTCCCAGTTGGTTTCACTTGTTGGGCGAGCCAATTGAGTAAATACCCTTCCATATCGATTTGGAATTTCATCCAATCGGTCATAACGTCGAGCATCAACCCATCGGTGGCCACCTTCAGCCCAGAGTGAGTATCGACGTTCAAACAGAACCTGATCAATTATTTCATCAAATGTTGTGAGAGTTACCGGTGGAAGATTCCAGGTGTCTCGAATCAGGTTGATAGCATTCTGAGCATCTATAAAATCTGTGCCCTGACCGCGTTGCGCCAATGCTTCAGCATAAATCAGGATCAGCTCCTCATTTCGAAGATATGGAATCGATGAGGTATTGCTTTCAAATCGCGCATCCTGGTACTCCGCAGCTTCAGGAACGTTTGCATTAGACACAGGAGTGGTACGCTGGAAAAATTTATTCTCAACGCGCAAATCTCCGGCCTCTGCATCTTCTATCATGGATGGATGAACAACCATAATCTGATTTGTATTTGCATCCAGAGGATAGAAAAGCGGATTGAATGAATCCGGCGGATTTCCATAGACGTGAGATACTCCACGATTCATACTTGCTTCTCCGGCAGTCAAATCCAAAAAGGAATCGTTCAGAGCATTCAGAGCTCCCGGGAAGTCCTCTGCATAGATTGATGCTCGCGCCTTAATGGCCCGGTTCACCTGCTTCAGTCCATCCGTTGTTGCAAACTCACCAAAACCCTCCGTTAAGCTGAAAGGCAATTCAGCCGGTGCACTGTTTAGGTTACTGTAAGCTTCATCCAACAGGGATATTATTCTATCCAGAGCTGCATCATAACCCAAAAACGGGCCTGGGTTTAGCGGATCAGCCACATCAATCCGAATACCGTTTTGATATTGCCCATTCAGCGGTATCAGATACTGGAATGCCTGAATCGTTTTAGCAAATCCGAGATAAGCATTTCTCTCTGTATCTGTAACCGTACCTGTGTTTTGAACCGATTCAATTAACAGATTAGCCTGTTTAATTGCCTGATAAGGAGTATTATAGGTTCCCCCGGAGGCAAAGAAATTAGGGTATGGTTCAGTGATATCTTCCTGTCCTAACCAGTCAATCGTAAATCTCGGATCAGAAGCAAAGAAGTTCCATGTTTCTCGTCCGAATGATCCGAACAGCTGCGTGGTATTCGCCACATACCCGCGGTGCCGGCTTTCAAGACCGGTTACCATATTTTGGAGTTCACCGCGAGTCGCATCGTTCAGCACTCCTGCAGAAGATGGATTATTCGGGTCAATCACCTCCTCTACATCGAGCAAATCACATCCTGCAGCCATTAAAAATGACAACAGTACAATAGAAATCGTTGTTAAATAGTGTTTTGTTTTTAACATAGTAGTCATTCTTAAAAGTCGAGATTAATGTGGAAGAATACTCTTCTTGCACTCGGATACGGAGTCACTTCCACAGATTGTGAAACCGGTTGAGCACCAAAGTTAGATACTTCAGGATCGTAACTGCTGTAGTCTGAGAATAGCAGTAAGTTTTTACCTGAAACACCAAATCGTATACGCTGAGCATTGAAGAAGTTTGATACAACTTCACCCGGAAGGGTATAATACAGTCCCACTTCTCTAAGCTTCACATAAGATGCATCCTCCACAAAACGGCTGGGGTTGAAAGGCCCGCGATCCAATCCATTCGGAATACCATCACCATCATCGTCATTGCTCCAGTCCGGTGTATTTCCTCCACCGTCTAATAAGAAGTTTGTTAGGTTAATGTTATCTCCGCCTTTCTGATATTGGAAGAGGAAACTAAATTCGAAGTTACCTAAGAACGAAAATTCATTATACCAGGACATCTGATAGTCCGGTTGTGCATTCCCATAAAATGTCAGATCAGGATCTTGTGGGTTACCAACAATTGTAGTTGGTGAAAATCCTTCACGAATGAGATACTGGCCTAAAGAAAGACCAAAAGCTCCGGTGTCATAAGAAGGAATATCCAGACGTGTTATTTCTGAATCGTTACTCCAATACATCAGTCTTGTAATCCACGAAAGTTGCCTGCTTCTGTATGGAGAGGCTGTCAATGCCAGCTCTATCCCTTTGTTTTCGAGTTCTGCAGCATTCGTAGCAATTGCAGTAATCCCGGTTGAGGATGCAGGGGTAAGATCAAGAATCAAGTCTCGTACTTTTTTGATATAGTATGTCGCTTCAAGACCAACCCTTCCATTGAACGCACTAATATCGGCTCCAAATTCAATCTCACTGGCTGTTTCCGGTTTAAGATTTGGATCTATTGCTCGTGTAGAAATAACGGAACCAAGTCCGCCACCGATGTTTACACCACCCAGTGCTTCAAACGTGTTTCCAAATTGAGCTTTACCTCCGGTTTCACCGTAAGCTGTACGCAGTTTGAATAACTCTATTTCATCAATTGACCAGAAATCAAAGTTTGTAAGATTAACGGCCAGAGATGCTTTAGGAAATGGATAGAATGTATTTTGCTTTGCATTAAGGGTTGATTTATCAAATCGCACACCTAATGTTGCAATAATCTTATCTGCCCAGTTAATCTCTTCCTGAGCTACTAAACCAATTTCCGAAACCTCCTGAAATACTTGAGAAAATACAGACTGAACCTGTGCCTGGTTCAGATTCGTTTGCCCGGGCGCTAGACCCCGACCACGGTTCAGAAGTCTGTTTGACTCTTCATACAAGCGTGTATAACCGATCTGCGTGTTGAAGTTAAAATCGCTCACATCAACATTGTAAACCAGAAATGCCTGCATGTTCAGGTTGAAGTTATCCTGCTTTCCATGAATCACATCACCAGGCGTAGAGCTGGCCTGCTGTGACTGAAAAAATTCAGGGAAGTAGATAATTGAATTTGAATTCAAATAGTCCAATCCTACCTGAGTATTAAATCTTAGAAAGCTATTGGCATTACTATACAGATTAGCATCCAGCCTTACACTCTGCAAGAATCGGTTTACCAACTGATTGTTCACCGCATTATCGCGCAGGTTATAAGGATTTTCCGCAAAGTACGGGTTATTAGGATAGTTGCCGTTTTCGTCCGGTCTCAGATCATAATAACTTGGAACGTATGCAATATTATATCCAATACTACCGCCGGTTCCATTTTGATTGCCCGTAAAACCACGATCGGAATCAGTTCTGATGTAGTTCGAGTTCGATGAAACGGAAATATTATTGTTAATTGAATGGTCAAGGTTCAAACGAACATTGTTCCTGTCAAATCCGGTATTTTTAATAATACCTTCTTCTGACTGAACACCTGCACTCACGTAAAACTGGGTTCTTTCATTACCACCGGAGGCGCTTAACTGAGTATTAGTTAAGAGACCGGTTTCTCCGTAAAACTCTTCCTCATAGTCGAGAAGGTTTCCATTCTGTCGGAAAAGAGCTTTCTCATCTTCTGCACGTTGCCCGCTATAAATCAGATCTATCTTTTCTTCACTCCATTCATCAAATCCAAGAAGGTTTAAGGCACTGGTAAAACCTATGTCCTGCTTAATGCTCACACGTGTCTCACCGGCTTGTCCTCTTTTCGTGGTTATAATAATAACACCGGCATTAGCGCGACCACCGTATATAGCAGCAGCAGATGGGCCTTTCAGCACTTCTATTGACTCAATGTCCTCGGGATTGAGATCAGAAACGCGACTGGCAACATCATCCTGGCTTGATCCACCGGCACCACTGACTGACGATCGTCCGGTTGTGATAACTGTATTATCAACATAAACACCATCAATAATGTAGAGTGGCTGAGAAGACCCTGAACCTAACGTTGAAATACCACGCAGCTGAACATTACTGCCACCGCCCGGCGAACCACCATTCGCATTGATATTCACACCCGGAATTTTTCCATACAGAGAGTTGTCTATGGATTCGCCAAGTGTAGTTCCTGCCAATTCTTTTCTTGAAACCGTTGATACTGCGTTACCAAGATTACTTCGCTTAACATTTGAAGCAAGACCTGTTACGACGATCTCTTCCAGTCTGGAAATATCCGGTTCGAGCTCAATCTCAATCTCGACGACCGAATTTCCATTTCTGTTTACTTCTACATTTCGGGTAATATAGCCAATGTAGGTAACTCGCAATGTAGCTGACTCTCCCGCTACGTTTAACGAAAATTGACCGTTAATATCTGTTGCTGCACCGTTTCCGGTTTCTGTTTCTACGACAGTTACGCCAAACAAGAGTTCACCGCTATCGGCATCGATAACAGTCCCGTTCACTGTAAACTGTGCAAACGCACTACTCACCGTCAAGAAGGCAAACAGAACGATACAGAGACCTCTTTTGTATAGATTTTCCATAGGTTATTATTTATTGATTTGATTACTGTTCTGAGCAGGAAGAGAAAAGTTGAGAACACACACTCTTTTTCTGCCTTCACCTATTTAGTCAAATCAAATTTAAAGTTCAACGCTATTTGAAATCTATTTTCTCTCTAAACAAAGGCTACCTTTCCAATAATTATTTCAAAATAAAATCATT
>NZ_MDWE01000007.1 GCF_001715195.1 Rhodohalobacter halophilus | reverse complement strand
GAGCAAGAAAGTGGTTGAAGTTCTGGGCGATGTAGAACGATTGTGGGGAATTCGTGTACACAGGTATGAAATAAAGAATATCAACACGCCGCGAACCGTGCAAAAAGCGATGGAGCGTCAGATGACTGCCGAACGTGAGCGCCGGGCCGTGATCGCAAAATCCGAAGGTGTCCGGGATTCAAACGTGAACGATGCGAAGGGACGAAGCGCTGAAATTGTAAACATCTCTGAAGCGGAAATGCAGCGCAGAATAAACGAAGCCGAAGGCTGGGCCAATGAAATTGAAGCGATTGCTGAAGCCACCGCAATCTCAATCGAGCAGATTGCTGATGCTATTTCGCGGCCAAAAGGTAAAGAAGCGATGAAACTTCAGCTAAAACAGAAATACCTAAAAGTACTGGACGGACTGGGCAAAGATGAAAATCAAATCATACTGCCAAAAGATATCACGAATTACGACGCGTTGATTGAAGGACTTTCACTTGAGCAGCTTGACGAAGTTGAGGGTACGACTGAGAAATAAATCCGAAAATCAAAGGGGAAGCCAGAAAACAGTCTTTCATTTAGGGAGTACGTCTTTTGCCTCAAGTTACCATTTCATCAACCCTTACATTACGCGTATGCAAACTGAGATAAACTCCCCCTTTGCTCTCTTTAGCAGGGAAGTGATGATCCGTTTAGATCTTGGTCCGGCTTTCTACAGGAAAGCCAAATTTTCCGGACGCAGAATTTAAACAAGAAGCTTACCGGTCTAAAACTAACGTCTCACGCTTTACAATAAGCTTACACTGCTCTTTAGTGAATCATATTAAACAAACGGCTAAATCTCGGCAGCCATCTCTCGCCATCCCATGAAAAATAGATCATCCCGGCTTTGCCAATCACATGATCATCAGGAACAAAACCCCAATAGCGGCTATCCTCACTGTCATCACGATTGTCCCCCATCATAAAGTAGTAATCTTTCTGAATGGTGTAGAGATTGGTCTCCTCACCATTAATTACAAACTGATCTCCGCTGCGACGAATCTCATTCCGCTCGTACCGTTCAAGCACATCCTGATAGATATGCCAGTTCTCTGCCGTCAGCTCAATTTCCTGACCACTGTACGGTACTGTAAATTCGGGGATGTTATCATGATTCATAAACCCATCTGAAAAATTAAATGGACGGCGGCTGAACTCATCAAAATCCCGCGGAAGTATGAAAAATTCTATGTTGGCTACTTCCGACCAATTTTGCATTTCATCTGCAAGCTTAGGAGTCATGTTAATGATAGCAGTTCCGTTATCCGCTTGTAACACAGTGCCTCCTGCCTCTCTCACTTTGGTTGGGCTGAGACGAATTCTCTCCCTGGTTTGAACCCTGTAGTTATACATCAGGGTCTCGTACTGCTCAGAACGCTCATCATTTACGTAGAGAATTTTATCCTCAATTCTGAGCCGATCCCCCGGCATACCCACCGCGCGTTTAATATAATTGGTTTTGGCAGAAACCGGTGCCACATCAATGGGGTAGTTAAAAACTACAATATCATCCCTTTTAATTTCTGAATAGCCCGGAATTCGAGTCCACGGCAGATTCACTCCCGGCATGTAGATATCCGTAAAAGGTATGGAGAGGGTCATGGGGGTTCTTGGTCCGTAAGCCAGCTTCGTTACGATCAGGAAGTCGCCGGTTAGAAGGGTTTTCTCCATACTTGGCGTCGGGATCCGGTATGCGCCAAAGAAAAAAGTCCGTAGTATAATTGCTGCAATGGCTGCCCAAAGAAACGCATCCAGCCACTCTCTTGCCCAATGTTTCGCTTTATCGTCTAACGAGTTTGTTTTCTCAGATTTTTTCGCTGTCTGCCAAAATTTCTTTTTTTCCGACTCTTTTCTTCTTGCCAACGTCTACGTTCCGTTAATTGAAATTTCTGGGTTGATCTATCGCTTCGTGTGAAAAATCACCGTTTTTATACTCTACCAGATACCACTGGCCCCGTTCAGGTGAATAGAAGTAGTCACTGAATGAAGCCAGGCTGTCTGTCTCATTCATCAACATTCTGTTTAGAACACGTTTAACCTGAGGCATCATATCAATAAAGCGACTTGCCCCAACATATACCAATCCATTTTCGAATGGGCCGTCAAGGTCCAGAATCATCAGCGGCATTTCTCCGTCAATGATGAACCAGTACTCAAACTGTACAGCTTTACCCGGTCTAAAATTTCGGTTATTAATCAGGTCACCGATTGTTTGAGTCGGGTCTCCAAAAGCAGCCTGCAGTCTCGATCTTAACTCAACGGTTGGAATTCGGTCGATTGTGGTAGGATTGTAAAGTCCCTGTCCGGTCCAGCTTATATCTGAAAATCGCTGCTCAAATTGAGCGCGTTCGGAATGATCTACCTTTCGGATTTCGGGATCGTCGAATTGAGCATAAACTTCCACACTGAACAGTGTGAGAAACAAAATGAGGATAATTTTTCGCATAGTGGTCTTTAATCTTCTTCGTCCATTGATAATACAGCCAGAAAAGCCTCCTGAGGGATATCCACAGAGCCGACCTGCTTCATCCTCTTCTTACCTTCCTTCTGCTTTTCAATCAGTTTGCGTTTACGGGAAATATCACCGCCATAACACTTAGCTGTAACGTCTTTACGCAGGGCTCTTATTGTGTCGCGGGCAATAACCCGGGAACCGATTGCAGCCTGAACCGCTACTTCAAACTGTTGTCTCGGAATGAGCTCCTTCAATTTTGCACAAATCTTTCGCCCCTGGTAGTAAGCTTTGTCACGGTGTGTTATACTTGAGAGGGCATCCACAGGTTCCCCGTTCAAAAGAATATCGAGACGAACCAGATCTCCGGTTCTGTATTCCAGAAATTCATAATCGAGTGATGCGTATCCGCGTGTTCCGCTCTTCAGCTTGTCATAAAAATCGAACACAACCTCGGCCATCGGCAGCTGGTATGTGATCTCTACACGGTTGTTCTGCATAAAATGCTGGTTCACATACACACCGCGCCGTTCCTGGCACAGCTTCATGATCGGGCCTATAAAATCGGCCGGGGTGATGATGCTCGCTTTAATATATGGCTCCCAGACTTTATCGATGTCTCCGGCATCGGGCATTTCGCTCGGGTTATCAACCTTTATCCGTTCCCCCTCCTCAGTATCCACTTCGTACTGTACGTTAGGCACCGTGGTAATAATGTCGATATTGAATTCCCGATCAAGCCGCTCCTGCACAATCTCCATGTGAAGGAGTCCTAAAAATCCGGCCCGGAACCCAAAACCCAGAGCCTTCGAGGTTTCAGGCTGATAAGTCAGAGAGGCGTCATTTAGCTGAAGCTTTTCAAGCGCTGCTCTCAAATCCTCAAAATCCTCGGAGCTGGTGGGGAAAATCCCACTAAACACCATCGGCTTAACATCCTTATAACCTGCAATCGGTTTATCAGCCGGTTTTTTCTGATGCGTAATCGTATCACCCACTTTAGCATCCTGAAGAGATTTTACGCTTCCAATTACGTACCCAACATCGCCCGCTTTCAGCTCGTTTACAGGCTCTTGCTTCAATTTCAGGTATCCGATCTCTTCGGCATCATACTCTTTACCCGTGGCCATAAACCGGATGGGATCTCCTTTTTTTAGGGTTCCCTCCATCACACGCACATAGGCAATTGACCCTCGATAGGTATTAAAAATGGAGTCAAAAATCAGCGCCTTCAGAGGTTTATCCTCATCGCGCGACGGCCCCGGAATGCGTTTTACAATCTCTTCGAGTAGATCTTCAACCCCTTCTCCGGTTTTACCCGAAACCCGAATGATATCTTCATGCTCGCAGCCGATCAGATCCACAATCTGTTGGCCAACCCCCTCTGGGTCTGCACCGGGCAGGTCAATTTTATTCAGAACGGGTACAATTTCAAGATCCTGGTCTATTGCCTGATAAAGATTCGAAATCGTTTGTGCTTCAATTCCCTGGGCAGCATCCACAATGAGCAGAGCTCCTTCGCACGCCTTCAATGCCCGCGACACTTCGTAAGCAAAATCTACGTGACCCGGGGTATCAATCAGGTTAAATGTATAAACCTCCCCGTTCGGACGTTTGTAATCCATTCGGATGGCGTGACTTTTGATGGTAATTCCGCGTTCTCGCTCCAGATCCATATCATCCAGAATCTGTGCCTGCATCTCTCTCTCACTGATGGTGCCGGTACGTTCAAGAAGACGATCGGCAAGTGTAGACTTCCCATGATCGATGTGCGCGATGATGCAAAAATTGCGAATATTATTCATAAATGTGGGTAGAAAGTGCAAAATTTGAACAGCCCTAAATATACAAAGCTTAAACGGTCATTCCATTTAAATGTTATGCTTTGTTCTCACTTGATTTCTGCAGTTCTGAACGGCAAGGCAGGCCTGTCACCTTCCGCAGTTTATTTACTCTCCGCCAGGTAAATTACTCTTTGGTAGGACTTAAGAGCTCAACATGGAATCTGAACTTTTGACCTTCGAGCGTCATGGAGTCGTAAATCTCACGAACCAGCTCAAACACCACATTCGTATCTCCTTTAATACTGGTGGAGAGATAGTTTACATCAACTTCTACATCGTGCTGAGCGACAAATTCGAGCAGATCTTGTACTTGTTCTTTGGGATGATCTGTGTAAAGTGGAATAAATGTTAACTGAGCTAAGGTCTTCATTCTTAATATTTTCAGTATTAAACTTAATATTCAAACGTTCCTGATGTGGAACAATTCCTGTCAGAAACACTAAAATAGATTGAACCAACGCCAAAATACAAACAAAATTGAGAGTTAAAAGATGAGAATATTTACTACCATTTCAACAATTATTGCAGCTGCGGTTCTCTTTGCAGCGTGTGATTTATCAAGCGACACATCTAATCAACCCGGAAACCTTCAGGTTCTTTTGACGGATGCCCCCGCACAGTATGAAGAGGTTTGGGTTGACATTCAGGAAGTGAGAGTTCATCGGCAGGGTGATGCAGATGAAGAAGACAATGGATGGCGAACGGTAAACGATCAACCGGTTCGGATAAACCTGCTTGAACTGACAAACGGCAACTACGAGATCTTGGGTGAAACCGAACTTGAACCCGGAGTTTACAGCCAGATCCGACTCATTCTGGGTGATCAAAACGAATTGGTCATTAACGGTGAGACCCACCATCTTACTACACCAAGTGCTCAACAGTCCGGGCTCAAACTAAACGTTAATGCCGAAATTGAGGGTGGACAAAACTACACTCTACTACTCGATTTTGATGCATCCCGCTCTATTGTCAAAGCCGGTAATTCCGGTAAGTATATCTTAAAACCGGTCATTAAAGCGGTTAATCTCGCCCAAACCGGAGCAATCGGCGGAACCATTGAACCGGCAGAAGCACTCCCCTGGGTTTATGCAATTGCGGGTGAAGATACCCTCGCAGGGACACGAGCCACTGAAGAGGGGGATTTCCTGATGATCGGCTTGCAAAGCGGAACCTATCAGGTATCTGTAGTTCCTGACACAACTGAATACAATATTGAAGTGATTTCAGGAATTGAAGTGATGGCACCCGACACAACCGTTATAGATACAGTGTCACTCACAGCTGTAAACGGTAGCGGCGAATAATCAGTACACTTTCGCAGAATTTAACAGCCCGGCTCCTCACAGAGTCGGGCTGTTTTTATTTTTACAGGAATAATAGTGCGTGCAATGACTGTTTAAACTTCCTTGGCATCCTAACTTTTTAATTCATAATTTTGACACGTGAAATTTACAAATCCATACATCTCCTTTTCTCACCACTCCCATCACGGAGATCTCGGGAATTCTGTGCATCATCACCATTAAGCTTTTCCCTCGAGTTTCGCACAGACATCACCACCGACTTTCACACTACCACACTTATTAATTAACAACTTACTGAATTATATGAGAACTCTGGATTCTTCCACCTCACTGAGAATTGCCGTCCAAAAGAGCGGACGACTGACCGATAAAACTCTCAATCTGCTCGAAGGTATCGGGCTCAGGTTTGATGACTACAAGCGCAGCTTATTGGTGAAATGCCGTAACTTTGATGTTGAACTTCTTCTCATCCGGGATGACGATATTCCTGAATATGTTGAAGATGGCGTCTGCGACCTTGGATTTGTAGGTGCCAATACCGTAGCCGAGGATGAGGCGGATGTTACCATCCTCAAGGGATTGGATTACGGTGTATGCCGGCTCTCCATTGCCGTACCCAAAGACGGTGATATCCGGTCTGCCAAGGATTTGAACGGGAAACGGATTGCAACAAGTTATCCGGTATTAACCCGGAAATTCCTGGAAAGTAAAGGCGTAAAAACAGATATCATCACGCTCTCCGGCTCTGTAGAAATTGCGCCCCGACTTGAAATTGCTGATGCCATCACGGATTTAGTATCTACCGGGGGAACACTGAAAGCCAACGGACTGAAAGAGATTGAAAATATTTTTGATTCTGAAACGCAGTTGGTAAAAACAAACCAGCCTCTCTCAAAAGGGAAACAGGCCTTGATAGATAAATTCCTTCAGCGAATTGAGGGATATCAAAAAGCAGAGAAAAGCCGATACATCATGATGAACGCACCTCAGGACTCAGTTGAAGAGATTAAAAATATCATCCCTTCACTGAAGAGCCCCACCGTAATGCCGTTGGCCGACAACGGAATGGTAGCCATTCACACCGTTATTACAATATCGACCTTCTGGGATCTTATGGAGAAACTGAAAGAGGCCGGGGCAACAGGTATAGTGGTTCTGCCAATAGAATCGATGATTATGTAATGAATTTGAGATTTGAGAAACCGACTATAAAAGCATGAAAAATTACATACTTAAAAAGCTGTCTGAAGCAGAAATTGACTCGCTCTGCAAGCGTCCCAAAATGGATTTTGGAGCTGTCTTCAGTCAGGTGCAGCCAATCCTGGATGATGTGGAATCCGGCGGAGATGATGCAATTAAGTCCTACACCCAGAAGTTTGATGGAATCACATTAGAGGGCCTGACCATCAACCCGGCTGAAACCTCTGTTGAACTAAATCCAAACGTTCAGGCCGCGATCGATCAGGCTATGCAGAACATTTATCTGTTCCACCAGCAGCAAATGCCGATAGACCTGGAGGTGGAAACCATGCCAGGAGTGATCTGCAAACGAACGGCAAAACCGATTGAGCGTGTGGGCCTTTATATTCCCGGCGGTACAGCACCGCTCCCTTCAACAACTATGATGTTGGGTATTCCGGCACTGATTGCCGGATGTTCGACGATCGTCATTGCAACACCTCCCGATGAAAACGGAAATGTGCCGGACTCCATAGTTTACATCGCCCAGAAGATCGGTGCCGAAAAAATTGTGAAAGCCGGAGGTGCTCAAGCCATTGCCGGAATGGCATTTGGAACGGAAACGATTCCAAAAGTTGATAAAATTTTTGGCCCCGGAAACCAGTATGTGACTGCTGCAAAAATGATTCTTCAGAACAGTGATGCGATGGTCTCCATCGACATGCCGGCAGGCCCTTCAGAAGTATTGGTAATTGCTGATGAAACAGCGGATCCTGCATTTATCGCCTCTGATCTCCTTTCTCAGGCTGAGCACGGGTCGGACAGCCAGGTTGTTTTAGTTGTAACCGAATCCGCTGATCTGGCCGCAATTGAACAGCAAGTTCAGGTACAGCTTGAGCAGCTTCCACGTCAGGAATTTGCATCAAACGCACTGGGTAAAAGTTTCTCACTGGTTGTCAAAAACAGAGATGAAGCCATGGAATTCTCCAACCGTTACGCCCCCGAACACCTCATCATCAACACACAATCTGCTGATGAACTTGCCGAAAAAGTGGTTAACGCCGGATCAGTGTTCATCGGCCCGTGGACTCCTGAAAGCATGGGGGATTATGCATCCGGAACCAACCATACACTGCCCACTTACGGATATGCAAAAATGTACAGCGGTGTTTCATTGCAGAGTTTTCAAAAATTCATCACTCTGCAAACCCTAACCGAAGAGGGGCTTCAACGTTTAGGGCCGGCCGTAGAAACCCTGGCAGAAGTTGAAGGACTTCAGGCTCATAAAAACGCTGTCACCCTCAGGCTTCATAAGCTGAAGAAATCCAAACCTTACAATTCGTAAATTCAATCAACTAACATCAGTTCATCTAATAAAATGTCAACCTCTGTGAATATTGAATCACTTGTTCGCGAAAACATACGTAACCTCGTTCCATACCGAAGCGCCCGGGACGATTTCGACAGTGGAATCCTGCTCGACGCAAATGAAAACAGCTACGGTTCACCTGTTCGAAATCCACTGAATTTGCATCGATACCCCTCGCCCACGCACGATGTGCTTCGGGATAAAATTGCAGAGTACCGGGATGTAGAGCGAGAGAATATCTTTCTGGGCGTGGGGAGTGATGAACCGATAGATCTGTTAATGCGGATTTTTTGCGAACCAGGCCAAGACTCTATCCTGATAACTCCGCCTACCTACGGGATGTACATGGTCGCTGCCGACATAAACAATGTTAACGTAAAGAAGGTGGAACTGACTGAAAAATTTCAGTTAAAACCGGATGAAATTATTGACGCTGCCGACGAGTCGACAAAAATCCTGTTTCTCTGCTCCCCCAACAACCCCACCGGAAACGATCTGAAGCGTACGGATCTGCTGAAACTGGTCACCAGATTTAAAGGAATTGTGGTCGTCGATGAAGCATACATCGATTTCAGCCGGCAGGAATCGATGGCGCAAATGGTTCAGCAGTACCCAAACCTTGTCGTGCTTCAAACATTTTCAAAAGCGTTTGGTATGGCGGGTATCCGATTGGGAATTGCAATATCAAATCCGGAAATCATCAACTTTATGCTGAGCGTAAAGGCTCCCTACAACATCAATAAGCTTACGGCTGACACTGCCTTGCAAGTTTTTGAAAATCTGGAACTGGCAAAATTCAACATCAAAGCGATTAAAGGTGAGCGAGATTACGTTGCGGAGCAGTTAAACCATAGTGAATCTGTAAAAAAGGTATTTCCATCCAATTCCAACTTCATCCTGTTCAGGGTTGATAACGCCAAAGAGGTCTATCAGAAACTGGCCGACCGCGGTATCATTGTTCGATATCGGGGTAATGAACCGCACTGTGAGGATTGCCTGCGAGTAACGGTGGGCATGCCCGATGAGAATGTAAAATTTCTGAAAGCACTAAAAGAGATCATCGGTTAGTAAAATTTCCTATGAACTGATTTAAACCATGAATTATGAAATTATTTGTTGAATCATCGGCACTTTCCGGCAGCAACAACAACCTTCTTAAACCGGGAGCATTGTATGCGCTCGGAACACTTTCGGAGCACGGCCATGAAATAATGTGGAACACTGAACTATCCGAAAATCAGCTCAATGCACTTCAAAATGAGTCCATATCAACTTTTGAAAAGCGTAGTGAAGCTGATGCGTTTATCACATATGAAAACGGCCTTTACCTTTTTAAGAGCAGTGAAAAGACATTAAACCGTGCGGAAAACTGGCCTGAACTTGTGCGTTCAATCCTCTTTCCTACAAGAAAGGCGGAGATAAAGCGAACGACTGGAGAAACCGATATCGACCTTTCACTTAACCTGGACGGCAGCGGTGAGAGCAACATCAAAACCGGATTGAACTTTTTCGATCACATGCTCGACCAGATCGCACGTCATGGACTGATCGATCTGGATATTCAGTGTGAGGGGGATCTTGACGTTGATGAACATCACACGATCGAAGATGTGGCAATTGCCCTGGGGCAGGCTATTCACAAAGCAGTATCTGAAAACAAAGCCGGCATTCAGCGCTACGGTTTTGTGCTTCCGATGGATGAATCACAGGCCACCGTGGCTATCGATCTATCAGATCGCCCATACCTCCGGTGGGAAGTTGAAATGAAGCGTGAATACGTAGGCGATTTCCCTACTGAAATGTTAGAACACTTTTATTACACCCTTGCCATGAACGCAAAGGCAACCCTCCATGTTAGCGCTATCGGAAAAAATGATCATCATATCATAGAATCTACGTTCAAAGGGTTTGCCAAAGCGTTGCGTTTTGCCATCTCCCGAAGTGAACGGACAAGGGGAATTCTCCCTTCTACCAAAGGCACTATTTGATCTAACCATTTAGAAGCAACCAGAAAATTGATAGGAATTATTAAATATCAGGCCGGTAACCTGGCTTCTGTTGCAAATGCACTCAACCGACTCAACGCCGACTATTTCGTTTCCGATGACCCGGATACTTTAAATAATGCGGATGGGATTATCTTTCCGGGCGTAGGTCATGCCGGGGCGGCCATGGACGACCTTCGGTCGCGCGACCTGGACGTCTGGCTAAAAAATACAAAAAAGCCGGTTCTGGGAATCTGTTTAGGAATGCAGCTACTGTATGAATCTTCAGAAGAGGGCAATAGCGACACACTCGGAATCATCCCCGGCAAACTGAAAAAATTTGACGCCACCAAAGCCAAAGTCCCGCACATGGGCTGGAACCGTTTTGAACCCAAAGTCGATCACCCGCTGATCCACGGCATCGATAATAAACAGTTTCTGTATTACGTGCACGGTTACTACGCACCTGCCAACGAATTTACCCTGGCTACATGCAAATATATCAAAGACTTTTGCGCGGTGGTTGCAAAAGATAATTTTATGGGAGTTCAGTTCCATCCGGAAAAATCGGGGGCGGTCGGTTCGCTACTGCTTCAGAACTTCCTGGATATTGTAAAACAAGCCTCCAATAAAAAGTCTGCCTAAAATAATCGGGTACAGGAGCGGGCTTTAAATTCACTATCTTTGGGGAAACTCTTAGACAACAAAATCTCACTTTGCATATGAATATCATTCCTGCAATCGATCTGCTGGACGGACAAGTTGTGCGATTGCAAAAAGGTGACTACAATAAGAAAACTGTTTACAATCACAACCCACTTGAAGAAGCTGCCAAATTTAAAGCAGCCGGGTTCAGCCACATCCACGTTGTAGATTTAAACGGGGCAAAAAGCGGCTCATTTGAAAATCTGCCGATCATCCGATCCATCATGAAAGAGACCGGGCTTTCAGTTCAAACCGGTGGCGGTGTTCGATCTTCTGAGGATATTCGGAAACTGCTGGACGCCGGGCTAAGTGGTATTATATGTTCATCAATGGCTGTAAAAAAACCGGATGAATTTCTAAAGGCAATTTCATCAAACCCAGAAGAGATCATTCTTGGGCTGGATCTGAAAGATGGCAAAATGGCTTATGGAGGCTGGCTTGAAACATCTGACCGTTCTATCGAGGAGTTTTTAAACCCAATGGTTGAAGCCGGACTTCAAACCGTACTGAGTACCGATATTGCCCGTGACGGCATGTTAAGCGGCCCAAATATTGACATGTACAGAGATTTACAGGAACGTTTCCCTGCCCTCAACTGGATTGCCTCGGGCGGTGTTTCGAAGCCGAAGGATTTGATCGAACTGAAAAATATTGGCCTTTACGGGGTTGTAGTGGGCAAAGCTTACTACGAGGGACACATTACACTGAACAATCTCAAACAGCTACATTTACAAAAACCGTAGCAAATAATACGCGTCAATTTTACTATTTTTTGTTGAATAACCTCTTGAAACAGATATGCTTACAAAACGAATTATCCCCTGTTTAGATATCAAAGACGGCCGAACCGTGAAGGGGGTCAAATTTGTTGGGCTGCGGGATGCCGGCGACCCGGTGGAACTTGCACAAAGGTATACCGAAGAGGGAGCCGATGAACTTGTTTTCCTGGATATAACCGCTACAAAAGAAAAACGCCGCACACTGGTTCATCTCGTTGAAGAGATTGCCGCTCACATCAATATACCGTTTACAGTTGGCGGCGGAATCAAATCTGTGGATGAGATTGAGGAAATACTGAAAGCAGGTGCCGACAAAGTATCACTGAACAGCGCCATTGTGCGTGACCCGGAACTAATTTCTCGCGCATCCGACGCATTCGGTTCGCAGGCCGTTGTGGCTGCCGTTGATGCCAAACGAGTGGGGGATCATTGGGAAGTTTTTGTGAAAGGAGGTTCAGAAGCGACCGGTCTTGACGCCCTGGATTGGATCAAAAAAACAGAACACCTTGGCTCCGGCGAAATTTTACTTACCAGCATGGACCGAGACGGGACCAAATCCGGCTTTGACAACGAACTCCTTAAAATTGTAAATGAAACCGTAACGATACCGGTTATTGCCAGTGGCGGTGCCGGAACTATTCAGCACTGCGTCGATGCTGTAAATATTGGGAATGCTGATGCCGTATTGGCTGCCAGCATCTTTCACTTTCGGGAAATTGAAATCTCAGACCTGAAAAAGAAAATGGCTGAGAGTGGAATTGACGTAAGACTACTGACGACTTAAATAATAGATACAATGGGAAAACAAGAAGTAGATTTTTTATACGACCTGGAACGAGTGTTGATTGAACGGAAAAAGGATTTGCCAAAGGGCTCCTACTCAACGCGGCTATTCAAGAAGGGAATCGATAAAATTGCTCAAAAGCTTGGCGAAGAGGCTGTAGAAACTATTATCGCATCCAAGAACAAAAAAGATTCTGAAGTAATCTATGAATCTGCAGATCTCATCTATCACTTAATGGTTCTTCTTGTAGAAAGAGATATCCCTCTCGACACCGTTCTTCAGGAATTGATTGTGAGAAGTAAGAAATAGTTAAGAGTGTTGAGTCTTGAGATGTGAGAAGTTAACCACGACTCAAGACTCAAATCTCAACTCTATCAAGGTGCAGGATAAACGTAATTCGCTTCAAAACTGAGCGGGATTCCGATCCACCAGTAGATCAGCAGAAAAATTGTCCATGTAACCAGGAAGATGATCGAGTATGGAAGCATCATTGAGATGAGTGTTCCAATTCCCGTTTTCTTCACATACCTCTGACAGAATACAACCACTAATGGGAAGTAAGGCAGCAGCGGTGTGATAATGTTTGAGACGGAGTCTCCCACACGATAAGCGGCCTGGGTTAAGTCTGGAGAGATACCCAACTGCATCAGCATCGGCACAAAGATTGGAGCTATCAGCGCCCACTTGGCCGAAGCAGAACCCACCAGGATATTTACAAACGCACTCAAAAACACGATCCCTACAATGGTAACCTGTCCCGGCAGAGCCAGAGACTGAAGGAAATTGGCTCCCTTCAGGGCAATCAACAAGCCGATATTTGATTTCGCAAACGCATCAATAAAAAGTGCACAGAAGAAAGCCATCACAACGTAATAACCCATACTCTCCATCGACTTGGTCATGTTGTCGATCATATCTTTGGAGCTCTTATACTTCCCGGATGCATATCCGTAAACTACGCCCGGAATCAGCAGCAGGATAAAAATAAGGGGTACAATCGCCTGCATCAGCGGAGCGTTGAACGAAAACAGCGAACTCACTTCCGGGTTGTTCCAGTTTGGGTCCCGCAGTGCAGAACCTTCAGGCCACGCCCAGATAAAGAGTCCGATCAGTCCGAGAATCATAGCACCGAAACCGAACCAGAATGCCCGGCTCTCTTTATCCGTAACTTCCTCCATTTGAGGCATCTCATCTTCATCGCCATCCACTTCAATTCCCTCCAGCCTCGGTTCCACAATTTTATCGGTAATGTACCAGCCAACGGATACAATCAATACACTGGAAAGCGCGGTAAAGTATATGTTATTGAGTGGGTTGAGCGCTATTTCCGGATCAAGAATTCGTGCGGCTTCAAGCGTAAAACTCATCAGGAGCGGATCGATCGCCGACGGGATAAAGTTTGCGGAAAACCCGCCACTCACACCAGCAAATGCGGCAGCGATACCGGCCAGCGGATGCCTGCCGGCCGCATAGAAAATGACGCCTCCAAGCGGAATTACAAGGACATACCCTGCATCGGCAGCGGTGTGACTCACGATAGCGATTAAAATCAGCATCGGGGTTAAAAATGACTTGGGTGTAAATCCGAGAAGTTTCTTCAGGCCGGCGTCAATCCAACCGGAGTGCTCGGCAACCCCCACACCCAGCATGGCAACCAGTACAATGCCAAGCGGGGCAAAAAGCACAAATGTTTCAATCATATTGGCCAAAAAATCCGCCAGATTATTTCCGGTCAGCATATTCTGTACATTCAGCGCTTCACCCGTTCGGGGGTGAACTTCACCAAAATCGATGGGAGATAAAATTGCAGAAAACACCCATACGATAACCAACAACAGAAAGAAGAGCATTGCAGGGTCGGGAAGCTTATTCCCTGCGTTTTCAATAATGTTTAGAAATTTATCAAAAAAAGATCCCCTGCCTTCTGACTCGGGGACTTCGTCCTCGTTTTTATTCTTTTCTTCAGCCACGTTAACTCATTTTGGTTAATGTTATCAACATCCGTTGAAGAAAATACGAGATTCGAACCTCTATGCAAGAAGAAATGGATTGATTCCTCACTTTTTATGATTACCCTAAAGAGTATGTTTTAATTTATCGTCAACTATAAGGCAATTCGGCATTCCGACAATGGTTAAGGACATCAAAAAAATACTTGTACGGGATCTCGGCAAATTAAGCCGGGAGATCTCTTTATTTGAAGCAGAAGAGAATCTCTGGAAAACCACCGGGGCAGTCACCAACAGTGCGGGTAATTTGGCAATCCATTTGATTGGAAATCTTAACTACTATGTCGGGACAAAAATCGGTGATACAGAATATAAACGGGATCGTCCTGCAGAGTTCAGTCAAAAAAATGTACCTCGCGATCGGATTCTCCGTGATATTGAGGAGACACAACAATTGGTTTCTACCGTTTTGAATAATATATCAGATGAAGAGTTGAATGAAGAGTTCCCCGAGGCACTTTTTGGCCACCCGATGACACTCGGCTTTTTCCTGAATCATCTTTCAGGTCATCTGATGTATCATCTTGGACAGATCAACTACTTGAGACGAGTACTAGAAGGGTAATTGGCACTCACATGCTTTACATCGATATTAATCAACTTCTTTATATCTGTTAAGTTTTATCCATCTACAATCGGATCGGGTACATTCGGTACAACTTAAAATCAGTCCGTACAAACTGACTTTAAAATAAATGCTCCAAAACCACAAAAGCTATTTTGTGAGATCGGATGAGTGGAGACAGTTTTTAACTTATCACAAGATCCACCCCCATCCGTATGTACCTCTTACACTTAACCCTTCCTACCCATCCGTCACGCACCCTTTACTCGCGGTTGAAACCAGCTGTGCGTATTTGTAGAGTGAACCGCTTTTGATCTTGAGCTCCGGGGCCGTCCACTGTTTGCGGCGGGTGTCGAGCTCCTCTTCGGTCAGGCCTACATTCAGGATCCGCTCATCGGCGTCGATGGTGATGGTGTCGCCGTTCTGAATCAGCGCGATCGCACCGCCCAGCTGCGCCTCGGGGGTAACGTGGCCGATCACAAACCCATGGGTGCCGCCCGAAAAGCGTCCGTCGGTAATCAGCGCCACATCGTTGCCAAGCCCGGCCCCCATAATGGCCGAGGTGATCGACAGCATCTCGCGCATGCCCGGGCCGCCTTTGGGGCCTTCATAGCGAATTACCACCACATTTCCTTTTTTCACTTTTCCGGCCTGAATGCCTTTCAGGGCATCCTCTTCCGATTCAAACACAACGGCCGGGCCGGTGAACCGTGTCCCCTCCTTGCCCGTGATCTTGGCCACACTCCCTTCGGGCGACAGGTTGCCGTAGAGGATCTGCAGGTGGCCGGTCTTCTTGACGGGGCTACTGACCGGATGGATAATATTCTGCTCTTCAAACAGGCCCGGTACATCGGCTACATTCTCGGCCAGGGTCTTGCCCGTAACGGTGAGGCAGTCGCCGCTGAGGAGCCCCTCCTCAAGCAGCAGCTTCTGAACCGCAGGCACCCCGCCCACATTGTAGAGATCTTCCATCACATACTTTCCGCTCGGCTTCAGGTCGGCCAGAAACGGGGCCCGGTCGCTCACCGCCTGGAAATCGTCGATCGTAAAATCGACTCCGGCCGCATGGGCAATCGCCAGCATGTGCATGACGGCGTTAGTCGACCCGCCCAGTGCAATGATCATCGCCACCGCATTCTCGAGCGAGGTTCTGGTGATGATATCGAGCGGTTTAATATCCTCTTCGAGCAGCCGGCGGATCGCCTTGCCGGCCCGCTCACACTCTTTCTGCTTCTCCCGGTTCACTGCGGGGATGGAGGAACTGAACGGCAGGCTCATACCGAGTGTCTCGATAGCAGACGCCATCGTATTGGCCGTATACATCCCGCCGCACGCGCCGGCTGTAGGACAGGCGTGCTTCAGCACCCGGTGCATCTGCTCTTTGGTAATCTCTTCTGAGAGGTACTGCCCGTACGACTCAAACGCCGAGACAATATCCAGTTTCTGTCCGTCAAGCTCGCCCGGGCTGATGGTGCCCCCATACACCATAATCGACGGACGGTTCACCCGGGCCATCGCCATCACCGATCCGGGCATGTTCTTGTCGCAGCCAACCACCGAGATGTTGGCATCGTACCACTGTGCCCGCATCACCGTCTCGATCGAATCGGCAATGATATCCCTCGATGGCAGGGAGTATTTCATTCCCTGGGTACCCATTGAAATCCCGTCGCTCACCCCGATCGAGTGGAAGACAAAACCAACCATCCCCTCCTCCCATACTCCCTTCTTGACTACACCGGCCAATCCGTTCAGGTGCATGTTGCACGGATTGCCATCCCAGCCGGTACTTGCAATGCCCACCTGGGCCTTTTTCATGTCATCCTCGCTCAGGCCGGTAGCGTAGAGCATTGCCCGGGATCCAACTTGTGATTCACTTTCAGTTAATCTTGAGCTAAATTTATTGATTTTTGCAGTCATTTCAGATGTCGGGGTTTAGTCGTTTCTTTACAGATGGTTAGCCATCTATTTTAATTTCAATGGAAGCGCTTTTTATAAATTCATGATTTCGTCTTAATGATATTCAAACATTTTTTTAAAAAAAATCTTGACATGACAAAATCCATTGTATAGCTTTTTTGAAGCGATAAACAACAAACCAAAAGCGCAGCTTGACAACAGCCATTTCACATAGCATCTGCTCAGCCGATCTCCTCTCCGGAGAGATGGCTCATGCTCTGTCTGCTGCCTGCCTGATTCAGGTTCTTTTTGCATCACTCTCTATTATCGCGGGAATTGGAATTCTAATTTCTGACGTCATTATTGACATCAGTATTATTATTGATATTCTAATTCTATCTCTAATCTCTGGCATTCTAATTCTAAACCTAATTATTAGATAATCCCACCCGCCAGAGGTTAAAAGCCAAAATCCTTTCCCTTCTTAACATTGCGATTTCAACTGACAACCTCTGGCGGGTAATCTATACCCATGAGGCAAATGAAATCAAACCAACCCACTTCCACAGCAAAAAAGAACGCTCAGCCCTCTTCACTCCAGGCAATAGAAAAACCGGAAGATTGTCCGCATAACGGAGCGGAAATCCTTATCAAAACCCTGGCCGACCTGGGAGTCGAGACGATTTTCGGATATCCGGGCGGTGCGGTTCTCCCGGTATACGACACCCTTTTTGACAATCACGACCTGAACCACGTACTGATTCGCCATGAACAGTCGGGCACCCATGCAGCCGACGGGTATGCGCGGGCAACCGGTAAACCCGGCGTGGTGCTGGCCACCTCGGGGCCCGGAGGCACCAACACGGTAACCGGTATCGCCACGGCAATGATGGATTCGATTCCGCTGGTCGTCTTTACCGGACAGGTACCCACCGGAGTGATCGGCAACGACGCTTTTCAGGAGGCCGACATCGTGGGGATCACCCGCCCAATCACCAAACAGAACTACCTGGTCAGGGATGTGGATGAACTGGAACATGTCATACGCGAAGCGTTTCATATTGCCACCAACGGCCGTCCGGGTCCGGTTTTGGTCGATCTACCGAAGGATATGCTGAACACCCCTGCGCGCTACTCCGGAATGAAGAAGGTGGAGATCCCCAGTTTCAAACCACACATTCAGGGCCATGGAACCCAGATTGCCAAAGCGGCAGAAATGCTCAGTGAGGCCAAAAAGCCACTCATCTATGTGGGTGGCGGTGCCATTCTGGGTGAAGCGTGGGAAGAGGTGACCGCATTTGCCGAGCGCCTGAATATCCCGGTGACTACCACCCTGATGGGACTGGGTGCATTTCCCGAAAGCAAGCCCCAGTCGCTCGGCATGCTGGGGATGCACGGCACCTGGGCGGCCAACATGGCCATGACCGAATGCGACGTACTGCTTGCCGTGGGGGCCCGGTTCGACGACCGTGTCACCGGACGCCTCGACGGTTTTTCTCAAAAATCCCGGAAAATCCATATCGACATTGACCCCTCCTGTATCGGCAAAAACGTACCCGTTGAGGTACCGATCGTGGGTGATGTCAAACATGTGATTCCGGCCATCGATAAACTAGCCGGCCCGCCCGATACCACAGATTGGTGGGATACCATCCACACTTGGCAAAGGGAGCACCCGCTCAAGGTTCCCAAAGCTGACAACTGCATCTACCCGCAGCATATGGTAAAAATGATCTCCGAAGTAACCGGAGGCAATGCCATTGTGGTAACCGATGTAGGCCAGCACCAGATGTGGGCGGCCCAGCACTACAGATTCAACCATCCCCGATCGTGGATCTCTTCGGGCGGGCTCGGCACGATGGGCTTCGGATTTCCGGCAGCTATGGGCGCAGCCCTGGCCTGTCCCGATCGCGAAGTGGTCTGCATTACCGGCGACGGCGGCTTTCAGATGCTCTCTTGCGAGCTGGCCACAGCCGTTGAGTACAACATCCCCGTCAAGATCGCACTGATGAACAACAACTGCCTCGGCATGGTGCGCCAGTGGCAGCAGCTCTTCTACGGCAACCGAACCAGCTATTCCGTCTTCGGATCCAACAACCCCGATTTCGTCAAAATGGCCGAGTGCTATGGTGCCGTCGGCATGAGAGCCACCACCCCGGCTGAAATGCAGCAGGTGCTCAACGATGCGATGAAGATCAAAGACAAACCCGTGCTGATGGACCTGCGGGTTGTTGAAACTGAAAACTGCTATCCGATGGTGCCGGCCGGCGCAGCCCTGAACGAAATGGTAGAATCAGATGAGGAGTGTGGCCAATGAGTACCCAAATCGTAACTAAAGACTCCCGGCACACCCTGTCGGTGCTGGTAAAGCACAACCTGAACACCTTTTCGAGGATCCTCGGGATCTTCAGCGGAAAGGGGTTTGAACTGGAAAGCGTCACCTTTGCCTCAGAGGCTGAACAGGGAATGGCACGAATCACCATCACCACCTATGGCGATGAATCGACCGTAGAGCAGATCAGCAAGCACCTTCACAATGTGATCGATGTGGTGAAAGTGACCGACCTGACTCACAAAAAGTGTATCGAACGCGAGCTGGCCATCGTGAAAGTTTCAACTGCCAAGGCGGGCAGGCCCGAAATTATGCTCATTGCCCAGGCTTTTAAAGCGAAGGTGATCGACATCACAGACGACAAACTGGCCCTTGAGGTGACCGGCAATACCGATAAGGTGGATGCCATGATCAAGGTCCTGAAACCGTACGGCATCACCGAGATGTCGCGTACCGGAAGCGTGGCGCTGAAACGGGAGTTTCAGGGAGCGGTGAATATCAACTGACTTGTACAACCATTTTTAATCACACACCCCAACAACAACTCAACCCAATGAAAGCAAAAACATATTACAACGGAGATGCAAATCCCGACCTTTTGAATGATAAAACGGTAGCCGTTATCGGCTACGGAAGCCAGGGGCACGCACATGCACTGAACCTGAAAGACAGCGGGGTCAGCGTCGTTGTCGGCCTCAGAAAGGAGAGCTCCTCATGGAGCGATGCCGAACAGGAAGGACTCACCGTCATGGAGACCGCCGAAGCAGCGAAAGCGGGCGACATCGTCATGGTCCTGATCCCCGATCAGCATCAGGGCAGTGTCTACAAAGAGAGTATCGAACCCCACCTGGAACCCGGAAATGCACTGATGTTTGCACACGGATTCAATATCCAGTTCGGACAAATTGTGCCGCCTGAAGGCGTTGACGTCTTTATGGTTGCCCCCAAGGGGCCGGGACACCTGGTCCGCCGCGTCTTTACCGAGGGATCGGGCGTGCCCTGCCTGTTTGCCGTGCACCACGATGCATCGGGATCGGCCAAAGACACCGCACTGGCCTATGCGAGGGCCATCGGAGGCACCCGTGCAGGCGTTCTTGAAACCACCTTCAAAGAGGAGACGGAGACCGACCTGTTTGGCGAGCAAGCCGTTCTCTGCGGAGGCGCATCCGAACTGGTCAAGGCCGGATTTGAAGTGCTTGTGGAAGCCGGTTACCAGCCTGAAATCGCCTATTTCGAGTGCCTTCATGAACTGAAGCTGATTGTCGACCTGATGTATGAAGGCGGGATCGAGCGGATGTACTACTCAGTGAGTGATACGGCCGAGTTTGGCGGACTGACCCGCGGAAGCCGTGTGATTGACGCAGACACCAAAAAGCGGATGAAGAATATTCTCGAAGAGGTGCAAAGCGGGGCATTTGCCGATGAGTGGATGGCCGAGAACAAAAACGAGCTCCCCAACCTGAACAGGATGCGCGACAATCTTGGCAATCACAAGATCGAGAAGGTTGGAAAAGAGCTCCGCTCGATGATGAACTGGATTCCGGGCAACCAGAATTCCCAGCCCGAACCTGAACCCGCAGAGTGATGAATCAGAGGAGATAGCGCATGAAAGCTCAATCCACTCTTCTCCTAATGACTCCATAAACCTGACAGCCCCCATTGGGGGGCGCGTCAAACCCATTTATCAATCACACAACAGCAAACCAACCACATGCCACAAACCATCCAGATATTCGACACCACCCTTCGCGACGGCACCCAGGGGGAGAAAGTATCCTTCTCGGCCGACGACAAGTTTCGGATTGCCAGGCGTCTTGATGATTTTGGGATCCACTACATCGAAGGGGGATGGCCGGGATCGAACCCGAAAGACATGGCTTTTTTCGAAAAGGCTAAAGGGTACCGTTTCAAGCACGCCAAAGTGGTGGCTTTCGGGAGCACCTGCCGTGCAGGCAACCGGCCTGCCGACGATCCGAACCTGAAGGCGCTGATTGAGGCGGAAACCCCAGCCGTGTCCATTTTTGGCAAAAGCTGGCTGCTCCACGTTGAGGAGGCACTCAACATCTCCCCGGATGCAAACCTGGAGCTGATATCCGGTTCCGCAGCACACTTGAAGGAGCACGGCAAGGAGGTGATCTACGATGCGGAGCACTTTTTTGACGGATACAAGAGTGATCCGGAGTATGCGATTAAAACACTGCTTGCAGCAGAATCAGCCGGAGCCGACACCCTGGTTCTCTGCGACACCAACGGCGGAACGCTGACTCATGAAATCTCAAGGATTGTGTCGGAAGTGCGGCAACGGGTGGATGCCCCCCTGGGCATTCATACCCACAACGACTGTGAGCTGGCCGTGGCCAACGCACTGGCTGCGGTCGATGCCGGCGCCGTTCATGTCCAGGGAACGGTAAACGGCTATGGCGAGCGGTGCGGCAACGCCAATCTCTGCTCGGTCATCCCAAACCTCCAGCTCAAGATGGGGATTCACTGCGTACCTGCCGAACAGATCGGACAGCTCTCAACCCTGTCCCGGTTTGTCAGCGAACTGGGCAACCTCTCGCCCGAACACCGTCAACCTTATGTCGGGAAGAGTGCTTTTGCACACAAGGGCGGGGTTCATGTCAGTGCCGTAATGAAGAATGCCGTGACCTACGAGCATATCCGTCCTGAAGAGGTTGGCAACCGCCGAAGGGTGCTGGTCTCCGATCTCTCCGGCAAGAGCAATGTCTCCTACAAATCGGGCGAGCTCGGATTTGAATTTGACAAAACATCCGAGAAGAGCTCTCAGATCGTAAACAGGCTGAAAGAGCTTGAAAATGAAGGATATCAATATGAGGCTGCAGAGGCTTCCTTTGAACTGCTGGTCAACCAGATCAGCGGGCAGGCGCCCCGGTATTTCGACCTGGAAGGGTTTCGCGTCATCATGGAGCGGAATGCACAGGGTGAATCCCGATCTGAAGCCACCATCAAGGTGCGCGTCAACGACCGTGTGGAGCTGAGTGCAGCCGAGGGGAACGGGCCCGTTCACGCCCTCGATGCCGCCCTGCGCCGCGCACTCTGTGAGTTCTATCCCGAAATCTCTGCGATGAAACTGCAGGATTATAAAGTACGGGTGCTGAACGAGCGCAACGGAACGGGGGCCCGGGTGAGGGTGCTGATCGACTCCGCCCATGAAGGAAAGAGCTGGGGCACCGTCGGCGTCTCCGAAAACATCATCGACGCCAGCTGGCAGGCGCTCTCCGAGGGGATCACCTACTACCTGATGAACCAGAACAGCAAACCGAAGGAGATTAAATCCTTTAACGAAAATGAAATTTTAACAAGCTAAAAACCTCCCCTCCTTGAGAGGGAGCTTAACGCAAACCAAACAATCATAATCCAATGAACAATCACATCACCATCTTCGATACGACTCTCCGGGATGGAGAGCAGAGTCCCGGCTACAGCATGAACCGCAGTGAAAAGCTGCGCCTTGCCCTACAGCTGGAACTACTGGGTGCCGATGTGATTGAGGCCGGGTTTCCGATCGCATCCGAAGGAGATTACCAAACCGTACGCGAAATCGGCAAAACCGTAAAAGAGAGCCGTGTTGCAGCGCTCTGCCGGACCCGCAAGGAGGATCTGGAGCGGGCCGTTTCAGCCCTCGAGTTTGCCGCAAAGCCAAGGGTTCACACCTTCATCGCAACCAGCGACATCCACATGAAACACAAACTGCAGATGACACGCGAAGAGGTGCTTGAATCGGCCGTCAAAGCGGTTGAGTATGCGAAGTCGCACTGCGACGATGTGGAGTTCTCTGCCGAAGATGCTTCCAGGAGCGATCCGACATTCCTGACCGACATCTTTACGGCGGTGATCGAGGCCGGAGCCACCACCATTAACGTACCCGATACCGTAGGCTACGCCCTTCCCTGGGAGTACGGCGAACTGATCCGGACCCTCCATGAGAAGATCCCCAATATCGACAAAGCGGTGATCAGCGTACACTGCCACAACGACCTCGGTCTGGCCGTTGCCAACTCGCTTATGGCCGTTCGGAACGGAGCCCGGCAGGTTGAGTGCACCATCAACGGCATCGGCGAACGGGCGGGCAACGCATCACTCGAAGAGGTGGTTATGGCGATGAAAACCCGTCTAGGCGATATGAATTTTGACACCTCCGTGAACACCTCTCAGATCTGTCCCTCGAGCCGGATGCTCACGGAGATCACCGGAAAAGGAGTGCAGCCCAACAAGGCGATTGTCGGCGAAAATGCATTTGCCCACGAAGCGGGAATCCACCAGCACGGTGTGCTGAAAAACCCGCTCACCTATGAAATTATGACCCCCGAATCGGTCGGATTGAACTGCAACCGGCTTGTGATCGGCAAACACTCCGGCCGCCATGCCCTCTGCAAAAAACTGGAGGAGCTTGGCTACAATCTCAATAAAGAGGACCTGAACCGGGTCTACAGCGAGGTTACCAAACTGGCTGATGAACAGAAAACCGTAGAGGATCACGATTTAATCTCAATTATGTCGATGATGATTGATCTTTCCGCGCAGGTTCATGGGAGGGTTGCACCTTCTGGCTGATAGGGAAAGAAATTCCCCTCTCAAGGGGAGACTTTTGACACCAAACATTTTTTAAAATAAAACCTAAAAAACAACACCATAATCATGGGAATGACACTTACCGAAAAAATACTTGCCAAACACAGCGGACGCGACCGGGTAAAACCGGGCGATAACGTGTGGGTCAACGTGGATGTACTGATGACGCACGATGTTTGCGGTCCGCCGGCAATCTCTATCTTTCACCGCGAATTTGGCGATGATGCCAAAGTGTGGGACAAAGATAAACTGGTCATCATCCCCGACCACTACATCTTCACCAAAGATAAATATGCCAACCGAAATGTAGATGTGCTGCGTGCGTTTGCCGCCGAACAGGATCTGCCCCACTTTTATGATGTGGGAACCGACCGCTACAAAGGCGTTTGTCACGTCGCTCTTCCCGAAGAGGGGTTTACCCGTCCGGGTGAAGTTCTGTTTGGCACCGATTCGCATACATGTACCGCCGGTGCATTCGGACAGTTTGCCACCGGAATCGGCAATACTGATGCCGCGTTTATCATGGGAACGGGCAAGCTCTGGGTGAAGGTGCCCGAGACAATGCGTTTCGTTTTCGAGGGCGGTTCACTGCCCCCCTACCTGATGGCCAAAGATATCATCCTGAAAATTATCGGCGATATCGGCGTAGACGGCGCGACCTATCGCACCATGGAGTTTGCAGGCCCCGGAATCCAGGCTCTGACCATGGAAGACCGGATGACCCTGACCAATATGGCGATTGAAGCCGGTGGTAAAAATGGTGTTGTAGAGCCCGATGGCGTGACCGAAGAGTACGTCCGGGCACGAACCGACAAACCATTTGAAAAATTCTATAGTGATCCCGATGCAGAGTACCACAGTGAGCACTTTTACAACCTGGAAGAGTTGGTTCCCATGGTGGCCAAGCCACACAGCCCCGACAATAAAGCCACTGCCGAAGAGCTGGAAGGCGTAAAGCTTGACCGGGCTTATATCGGGTCGTGTACGGGTGGGAAGCTTTCCGATTTTGTTGCGGCCGCAGAGATTATACGCGGACACAAGCTGAAAATTGACACCTACATTGTGCCGGCAACCACAGAAATTGCACGCGGACTCGAAACCGAAACGCTGCTGGGCACTCCGCTGATCGACATCTTTCGCGAGGCGGGATGCAAGATCGGCAATGCATCGTGTGCGGCCTGCCTGGGAGGCCCGTCAGACACCTTTGGCCGGCTGAACAAAGAGGAGGTCTGCATCTCCTCCACCAACCGGAACTACCCGGGACGGATGGGCTCGAAAGCCGCACAGGTCTACCTGGCCTCCCCCTATACCGTTGCCGCCTCGGCCGTAACCGGAGTCATTACCGATCCAAGGATCTTTATCCAGGAGACGGTGATTTGACTAGATTCAAGGCACAGGATGTAGCATGTAGTAACGATTTTGCAATGGACAAGATCCTCCCCTCCTTTTTAAGGAGGGGCCGGGGGTGGTTCTTTTGAAGCTTTGATTTGAAATTTAATTCTGAGCCTTTAACTAACCACCCCTAAATCCCCTCCTTGAATGGGAGGGGACTTTCACTGACCATAAATAATGTAAACTACTTTTATACCATGAAAACAAAACCAATAACAGGCAAAGCCTTTGTGCTTGGAAAGAATATAGACACCGATCAGATCATACCGGCCGCCCACCTGGTCTACAGCCTGAGTGATCCGGAAGAGCGAAAGCTTTACGGCAAATACGCCCTGTCAGGGGTGCCTGCAGAGGAGTCGGGATTACCTCAGGGAAACATTCCCCTCACCCGTGAAGATGAGACCGAAAGCGAGTTCAGTATCATTGTGGCGAGCGACAATTTTGGGTGCGGCTCTTCGCGTGAACACGCTCCGGCGTGTCTCGAGATTGCAGGCATCAAGGCGATTGTCTCGCCCTCGTATGCACGGATTTTTTATCGAAATTCGGTCGACGGCGGGTTTTTAACCCCCTACGAAAGTGAGGAGGACCTCAGCAAGAAGATCCGAACCGGCGACGAACTGGAGATCGATTCGGAAGTGCCGGCTCTGATCAACCATACCCGGGGCGAAACCTACAAACTGAATCCGCTGGGCAGTGTGGCCGACATCGTACACGCCGGCGGCATCTTTGCCTACGCCCGCGAAAACGGAATGGTGCCCAGGTAGATTGAAATGGCCAAAATTTCCCCTCCTTATCTACGAGGAGGCTTAGATGCTGCCAAATAGAAAATTTATCCAATTAAACCAACATCATGACCAAACAAACCATCATCACCCTGCCCGGCGACGGAATCGGGCCGGAAGTCACAACTGCAGCCGTAACCGTTCTGAAAGCTGCATGCAGCTCATTCGGAACAGAGATTGAAACCATCGAAAGGCCGTTTGGGGGTGCCGGGTACGACCGTGACGGTGAACCGGTAACGCAAGAGACTCTGGAGCTCTGCAAACAACACAAATTCGTGCTTCTGGGCGCTGTCGGCGGTCCGAAATGGGATGACCTCAGCGCTGAAAAGCGCCCGGAAGCTGCTCTTTTAAAACTTCGGAAAGAGCTGGGGGTTTACGCCAACCTGCGCCCCATCCGGGTGCATCCGTCACTTGCCGGCGCTTCCACCCTGAAAAAGGAGGTGATAACAGAAACCGATATCCTCATCATGCGAGAACTTACCGGCGGAATCTACTTCGGCAGGCCCCGCACCAACGGTGCCGGGAATGGTGACCCCTACTCCCTCGACACGATGAGTTATAGCCGAAGTGAGGTGCAGCGCATTTCACGCAAAGCGTTTGAAGCGGCCCGGCTTCGTGATAAGCGAGTCTGCTCGGTTGATAAAGCCAATGTACTCGAGAGCTCGCGATTGTGGAGAAAGTCTGTTGAAGAGGTCGCCGCAGAGTATCCGGATGTAGAGCTAACCCACATGCTGGTCGACAACTGCGCCATGCAGCTCATTCGTAACCCCAAACAGTTCGATGTGATGGTAACCGGCAACTTGTTTGGTGACATCCTCAGTGATGAAGCCGCCATGCTCACCGGCTCCATTGGCATGCTGCCCTCGGCCAGCCTGGGTGACGGCAACGGCCTCTACGAGCCGGTACACGGCTCTGCCCCCGATATTGCCGGGAAAGGAGAGGCTAATCCACTGGCTGCTGTTGCTTCTGCCGCTCTTTTGTGCAGGTACTCTCTAGATATGGAAGAAGCCGCAAATAACATTGAAACGGCTATCCATGCTGTTTTGGATGCAGGTTACCGTACTCCGGATATCTACAGTGAAGAGCCCGGAACCACGCTAGCCGGCACAAAAGAAATGGAGCAAAAACTTCTGGAGTATCTCACCGTACCCGCAACCTGATGTCACTCATTTCAAAAATTGAAAAAACCGGTGTTACCCGAATGTAGCATCGGTTTTTTTATTTATCGGGTATCAGGAATTTATTGAAACCCTTTATCTTGATTATTTTCAAAAGAATTGAATTGTAAGGACAAAATAATTGTGCTTACTTCTATTCGTCACCTCTATTGAAAGATTACAATCTGAATGAATTATTATGGATAAAACCTACTACAACCCCGAAGACCTAAAAAAATTTGAGAACGTCACCGATTTCCAGGAGAAGCTGGGGAAGAAATTTTTTGACTACTATGGATCGGTTTTTGAAGAAGGTGCACTCACAGCCCGTGAAAAATCCCTGATTGCCCTGGCCGTAGCCCATGCCGTTCAGTGCCCATACTGCATTGATGCCTATACTGAAGACACACTCGAGAAAGGCTGTTCTGAAGAGCAGATGATGGAAGCCGTTCATGTGGCAACTGCCATTCGCGGAGGAGCCTCACTCGTTCACAGTGTTCAGATGATAAATAAAGTGGATAAACTGAGTATGTAGAGTTCAGATATGAGTTACAACGAATTACTTAATCAACCAATAATTCTCCCCTAATAAGGGGAGAGTTTTTCACATTTGCTTTTTTACTTATTTCCCAAAGAACTATGAAGTCCCTAATTGCACAGAGTCATTCGCTATCTGATCCGGCCGTTCAGCTGGATGTGATCAATAACCATAATGAGAAGGTCAAATCTCTCGACAAGTTTGAAAATAAACTTGAGGAGATCGGACTCCTTCCGCTCAAGCCGACCGGAATTGAGATCTTCCAGATCAACGTGGGGTACATGTGCAATATGACCTGCAAACACTGCCATGTGGATGCCGGGCCGGATCGAAAGGAGATCATGACGAAAGAGACGCTTCAATATTGCCTGGATGCACTGAAGGGAACTGATATCGAAACGGTAGATCTCACCGGCGGCGCACCCGAAATGAATCCACACTTCCGCTGGTTTGTGGATGAAGTGTCAAAACTGGGAAAACATATTATCGTTCGCTCAAACCTAACCATTCTGGATACCCGCAAGTTTGAAAATCTTCCGCAATTTATGGCCGATCACGGCGTGGAGATCACATGCTCCCTTCCATTTTACAGCAAGCGACGAACCGATATACAGCGAGGCGAAGGGACTTACGACAAATCGATGAAGGTGCTAAAAATGCTGAATAAAATCGGTTACGGTAAAGAAGATTCCGGATTGCAACTTAACCTCGTGTACAATCCCGTGGGTGCATTTTTGCCGGGCGACCAAGAGAGTCTCAAAAAACAGTACAAAGAGCGTCTTTGGAAAGACCAAGACATTGTTTTCAATGATCTGTTCACGATTACCAACCTCCCGATCAGCCGCTATCTCAATTTTCTGATGCAGAGCGGAAACCTGGAGGAGTACATGGAGAAGCTGATCAATGCGTTTAACCCATCAGCCGCGAAGGGCGTCATGTGCCGAAATACGATTTCGATTGGTTGGGATGGCTCATTGTACGACTGTGACTTCAACCAGATGCTGCAAATGAAAACCAATCACGGCGCACCGGATCATATCAAAGACTGGAACCTTGAAAAGCTGAACAACCGGGAGATCGTGACTGATCAGCACTGCTTTGGCTGCACGGCCGGAGCGGGAAGCAGTTGTGGCGGGGCAGTGACGTAGATCTTACTTTTGGTTCGAATTTTTCTGTAGCGTCCTTATATCTTTTAATTGTCAGACATTGTATTAGAGCAGACCTTACCAAATTCCCCGCTAAAATCCCACACGATCTCTCTGCCATCCCTCCCGAATATTCGTTATTTTCAGATCATTAAATTTTTAAATCAAACCTATTCCAAAACAGTATGAAAATTACGATTCAGCGACTGAATGATGACGTCCACATGGAAGCCACAAACGAAGACGGAGTCTCTATTCAAATGGATGGCTCGGATGACATTGGTGGCATTAACGGTGGTTTCAGGCCGATGCAGATGCTCTTAGCAGCCGCAGGAGGATGTTCAACAATTGACATCATCGGTATCCTGAAAAAGAAGCGGCAGAACCCGGACGACGTTCAGATCGAGGTAACCGGCGAGCGCATCAAAAAAGAAACCTACACCGAGTTTTCAGAAATTCACCTGCACTATATTTTTAAAGGTGACCTGGATCCCAAGCAGATTGAAAAAGCAATTGACCTCTCGCTCGGTAAATACTGCTCCGTGACCAAAACCCTGGAGAAGACAGCAAAAGTGACCAGCAGTTTTGAGATTGTGGAATAGCCCTGAGATTTGAGGCCTGTCTTCTAATACTTTACTACTTAATATCCGATAGCCAATACCAAACAATGATGCCCAAAAACAGACATTTCGAAACGGATGCCATCCGTACTCAAACGCCATCATCGGACCAGTGCGAGCACTCCTATCCTCTCTACATGACATCCAGTTTCACGTTTGAATCGGCCGAGCATGCACGAGCCATATTTGCCAGCGAGATGGAAGGAAATATCTACAGCCGGTATTCCAATCCGAATACGGACGAGTTCATCACCAAAGTGTGTCGGCTGGAGGGTACAGAAGCGGGTGTGGCAACAGCATCAGGGATGGCAGGGATTTTTACAACACTCGCGGGGCTGCTTAATCAAGGTGACCATATCTTGGCTTCCCGATCTCTGTTCGGGTCATCACACCAGATACTCAGCCAGATATTACCGCGCTGGGGAATCAGTTTCACCTACGCCGATACGAACAAGCTGGAAAGCTGGGAATCTCTGATCCGGCCCAACACAAAAGTGCTGTTCCTTGAAACTCCCTCCAATCCGGGTCTCGACCTGATCGATCTGAACTGGGCGGGTACACTCGCCAAAGCACACAACCTGATCTACGTGGTTGATAACTGCTTTGCCACACCCTACCTGCAGCGGCCAATGGAGCATGGCGCCGATATCGTCACACATTCTGCCACTAAGTTCATTGACGGGCAAGGACGTGCCATCGGCGGTATTATTGTCGGTTCAGAAGAGCCTATGGAGAAAATTCAGTTTTTTGCGCGCCATACTGGTCCTTCGATGTCACCGTTTAACGCTTGGCTTTTCAGTAAAAGCCTGGAAACTCTCTCTGTTCGTATGGATCGGCATTGCGATAATGCAGAGAAACTGGCTAAATTTCTGGGTGATCACAAAAATGTAAATTTTGTGAAGTATCCGCACCACAAAGATCACCCTCAATTTGAGCTTGCAAAAAAGCAGATGAAGCGTGGCGGCGGAGTGGTTTGTTTTGAAATTGCCGGGGGATTTGAGAAAGCTAAGTCATTCATTGATCGGATTAAACTTCTCTCTCGTTCAGCCAACCTCGGAGATACAAGAACCATTGTTACTCACCCTGCATCTACCACACACTCTAAACTAACGGAAGAAGAACGCGAGGCTGTTGGTATCACTCCGGGACTCATACGAATTGCTGTTGGCCTGGAACACGTCGATGATATCATCCGGGATGTGCAGCAGGCTTTGGGGTAGAAATTCGAAATGAAAATTCCCCTCCTGCGCAAGGAGGGGAGAATTATCTCTATGTTTCTTATGTCGAACTTACGTCGCCTTACTCAAGCTCAAGGATCATTGCATCCAAACCGGCTACTTCAAGTACCTCCCCGATCTGAACATTTTGATCACTTACTACATCATAGGCGGAATTGGTTCCATTCAGAAGTTCTGAGAAACGGCTCATATCCAGTTCCTGAGTTTCTTCGTTCGCGTTCAGAACAACCATCACCTTTTCATCATGATTGTGGCGGAAATAGACGTACACATTATTTTCCGGGATGAAGTGAGTCAGGTTACCGTTGTGGATTACATCTTTGTCCTGGCGCCAGGTTGCCACGCGCGTTAAGAAGTCATGAGCTTCCACAACCGGGAATCCTGTCTCCTCGGCCAGTTCTTTTCGACCTTCGGGAGTAAATGCATCAATGGGGTCCTCTTCCCATCCGCCGGGGAAATCTTTCCGTTTCAGGCCATCCGGACCACCACCGGTCATCAGGATTTCATCACCGTAGTAGAGTTGCGGAATTCCGCGTGTGGTGAGTACAAAACTGAGCGCAATTTTGAACTTTCCGTAATCTTCGCCCACCACAGTGAAGATACGGTCCAGATCGTGGTTTCCGGGAAAAATCACATTCATATTTGGATCAGGGAAAAGAAAATCCTGGCTCAGAATATCGTAAAGTCTGTAGATTCCGCGATCCCACGCGATGTCTTCATTCAGACCAGATGCAATCGCATCATAGAGGGGGAAATCGGTCACACTTGGCAGATAGCTCTCATAGCCGTCTGAGCTTGGAAAACCTGTCTGCCAGTAGGCCGTTGACGGGGAGTTGGACATCCACGCTTCTCCCACCATATTAAAATCGGGAAACTCCTCGAGCACGCGTCGGCTCCACTCAGCCATATACTCTTTGTACGGGTATGGATGCGTATCCATTCGAATTCCGTCAATACCGGAGTATTCAATCCACCAGAGTGTATTTTGGATCAGGTAGTTTGCAACCAGCTCATTCCGCTGATCCATGTCGGGCATATCCACAACAAACCACCCTTTCACCATGGCGTCGTAATCGTAATCGGATGCATATGGATCCATTACGGTAGACGCTCTATAATTGGTAGTTCCCACCTCTTCAAGGTCGTGCACCCAGTCTGATGTGGGCTGATCTTTGATAAACCAGTGCTCCGTTCCAACGTGGTTGTGAATCATATCCATGATCACTTTTAGTCCCATGTCATGGGCTTTGTCGATTAGCTCGAGATATTTTTCATTGGTTCCGAATCGCCGATCAACGCGATACAGATCCGTAGCTGCATAACCGTGATACGCCCCATACTCTGGCGGCATATCATTCTCCAGGATCGGGGTGAACCAAACCGCGGTCATTCCCAGATCTTTGATATAGTTCAGGTTGTCAATAATTCCCTGAATGTCCCCGCCGTGGCGTGCATTTGGATTGGACCGATCCACACCTTCCAGCATTCCGGAAATATTATCATTCTCAGGGTTGCCATTGGCAAAACGGTCGGGCATCAGAAGGTAGATCAAGTCTGTTGAATCAAATCCTTGATTTCGGTTTGAGTCTGAACTCCGCTCCCTCAATTCATAAGGAACAGTTGCAGAGTGTTCACCACGCTCAAATGTCAGTTCAACAGTACCGGCTTTGGCCTCTTCATGAATCCGAAGAGTTACAAACTGGTAGTTTGGATTTTCAACCAGTGTTACTCGTTCAATGGTAACACCCGGGTAGTCGACGGAAGGAGTGGCCGACTGAATTCCCTCACCGTAAACAAGTAGCTGCACGTCCGGCTCCTGAAAGCCAATCCACCAGTTGTCGGGTTCAACGCGATCTATCGCAACCGGTTGTGCAACAAGTGTCGTAATAGAGAAAAATAGAATCAGAATTGATGATATAGCCGATATTTTTTTCATAGCTAAATGGTTTAAATAAAATTTTTAAAAATATCCTCCCGTCGGAGATTTAAAAAAAAGCCCGCACTTTTTACATACGGGCTTTCATCTGTTTCATTGCCTGTCAGGCTGCTTCAGCTTATACAATTTTTGTAATCAGCTCAGCAGTTCTTGCGGAATATCCGGCCTCGTTATCGTACCAGCCAACGATTTTCACCAGCTTGCCGTCTACTTTCGTAGACAAGCTGTCGTAAATGCAGGAGTGTGGATTCCCAATAATATCGGTAGATACCAGAGGTTCATCACTAAATTCAAGTACTCCGTTCAATTCGCCTTCGGCAGCTTTCTTAAACGCTTCCTGCACCTGCTCTTCGGTAACATCTTTACTCACAACCGCGGTAAAGTCGGTCAGTGATCCGTCTGGCACCGGAACCCGAACAGCCATTCCGTCCAGTTTACCGTCTAGGTGTGGCAGAACAAGCCCAACAGCTGCAGCAGCTCCGGTTGTAGTCGGTACAATGTTGGCAGCGGCAGCACGTGCTCTGCGAAGATCTTTGTGCGGGCCGTCAACAATTTGCTGATCGCCTGTGTATGCGTGAATGGTTGTCATAAATCCCTTCTCAACACCAAATGCTTCGTCAAGAACTTTTACCATTGGTGCAAGGCAGTTTGTGGTACAGCTCGCGTTGGAGTATACCGTTCGGCTCTTATCCAGTTCATTGTCATTCACACCAATAACGATAGTCTGTAAATCTCCTTTACCCGGTGCAGAAATAATCACTTTTTTAGCACCCGCTTCAATATGTTTGGAAGCTCCTTTATCATCGCGGAAAATACCTGTTGACTCAACAATTACTTCAGCGCCTCTTTCTCCCCATTTCAGATTCGCAGGGTCGCGTTCGGCCGTTACACCAATTTTACTTCCATTAATCACCAGGTTATTGCCATCTGCATGTACATCGCCGTCAAATTTCCCGTGCACTGAATCATACTTAAACAGATGTGCAAGAGTTTTGGTATCGGTCAAATCGTTAATACCAACTACTTCAACATCGTCACTCTGATACTTCAGGATAGATCGCATTACAAGCCGGCCAATGCGTCCAAATCCGTTAATTCCAACTTTTACTTTAGCCATAAAAATTTGCTCCTTTTCAATTTTAATTAAATGCGCAGTTTTCACTGTTTCTAACAATAAAATAACGGTTTGGATTCACTCAATCCATTAATTCATCAAAGTTACACACTTAAATTCCAATCATTTGGAGTGGTAGCGCTTTTTCCATTTTATATGGTTCAGTGGCCGCATAAAAAAAGCTCCGGTTTATGGCCGGAGCTAATGGTTAAATACCCTTAAGTTGATACCATTGACTTACTCATCCAGGTCAACGTCATCCGGGATGTCCTCATCGTCGCCGGAGATCAGATCGTCCACATCCTCAACATCTGTATCGTCATCCTCGTCCTCCTCAATCGCCGGGGCAACTTTCTTAACATGAGCTTTTGCACCTGCGCGCCGAAGCTGCATGGCAATATCCGCGTTGTCATTATCCAAAGCTATGTTGAGAGCTGTATCCCCATTTTTGTCTTTCAATCGAACATTTGCACCGCTGTCTATCAGAAGTTTTACCACGTCCGCATTCCCTTCTCTCGCAGCGAGCATCAGTGCGGTTTGCCCCCATCGTTGCTGAGCATTTACATTCGCTCCCTTCTCAATCAGCAGTTTCACCGCCTTCAGGTTCCCTTCACGTGATGCAACAATCAGTGCCAGATCTCCAATCGGAGTTCCGTTTTCAAGCAGGTATTTCATCATGTCGATGCGGCCGTTTTCTGCCGCCCGGTTCAGTGCCGTTCCTCCCATTTTGGTCTGAACAGCCGGGTCCGCACCATTCTCTATCAGATATTTAACAACATCCATGTGGCCACCTTCGGCTGCATAGATCAAAGCCGTACTCCCATTTTTATGGGTTTCATTAAGATCAGCTCCTTTTTCGTGAAGGGACTGCACCTGTTCCAATTTTCCATTTTTTGCGGCTTCTAAAAGTGGCGAAAGCTCCATAATGACGTATAGATTGAATTAAAAATGTGATTTTCTGAAAATATTATGTCCCGATAATTTCTGAAGGGTATATCTCAAATTAATCGAATTAAAGCAACAGTTTTTACTGTTCCGGCCAGATTTTATTCCCACCTCAACGTTCAGGTTAAAACTACCGTGGTATCGTAACCGTTTTTAAACTCAATCCCGCTCAGTCGTTTCGTACCCGGCAGTTGAAGTTCCGTGAGTTCCAGCAATCCGTCGCTGCACTGAACAAACAGTTTGTCATCCTCCTCAACAAATTGGCCCGGATTGGCGTTTAATGTCTCGGCGCCGGGCTTGGATCGATAGAGGTTTAACTTTTTATCCCCGTATTCGCACCATGCAACCGGAAAAGGATTCAGCCCCCTGATCAAATTGTGTACTTTTTGAACCGGCTGATTGAAGTCTACTTTTGTATTCTCATTATAAAGTTTGGGTGCCGGAGTTGCTTCGGAGTCGTTCTGCTCCTGAAGCTCAAGTTCACCGGCGGCAATCTCATCAATGGATTCAGTCAGAAGTGTTGCTCCCTCTGTTTTCAACCTTTCATACAGATCACCTGTAGTCTCCATCGGCCCAATATCCGTTTTTGCCTGTTTGATGATCTTACCCGTATCTACCTTTTCATTCAGGAAAAATACCGTGCATCCGGTCTCCTTCTCTCCGTTGATAATCGCCCAGTGTATCGGTGCAGCTCCGCGATATTTGGGAAGAAGTGAAGCGTGCAGGTTAATTGAACCGATGGCCGGTATCTCGAGTACCTCCGGCGGGAGAATCCTGAAAGCAACTACCACAAGAAGGTCCGGCTTGAGCTCTTTAAGCTGTGCAGAAAACTCCGGGCTTTTGGGGGTTTCCACATCAATCGTTGGATAACCCAGCTCCATGGCCCGTTTTTTAACCACCGTTGGACGAGGCTTGCCGCCACGCCCCCTGCGCTTATCGGGGTTGCTGGCAACCGCCACAATTTCATGACCGGATTGGTGAATCGCCTCAAGAGATGGGATCGCAAAATCCGGCGAGCCCATAAAAACAATCCTCAACGTTTTCATAACGAATCAACTCAACCTTTTGGAACCACGGGATATTCAACTTTCAGCGTTCCTTTGTCAATCTTTTTCAGTAAAGATTTATGGAGCCGTCTCCTGAACGCACTAAGGTAGTCCAGAAACAGAACTCCCTGAAGGTGGTCATACTCGTGCTGAATTACTCTCGAAACCCAGCCATCCGCTTCCAGCGTTTTCTTCTCAAAATTCCGATCCAGATAGTCGATCTTCACTTTTTCAGGGCGTACCACATCATCCCGAACATCCGGTATACTCAAGCACCCCTCCTCCATTTTCACTTTGTCACCGGCTGTTTCTACAATTTCGGGATTGATCAGAACCAGCGGACCTAAACTTTTTTCACCTTCCATTTCTTCTGTGACCGCATCGGCATCCATCACAAAAAGCTGAATCAGCTTACCGATTTGTGGAGCAGCAAGTCCCACCCCGCTCGAGTTGTACATCGTATCGAACATATCATCGATCAGCTTCTGCAACTCTGGGGAATTCTCATCAATGGGTTGGGTTTTCTGTTTTAAAACCGGGTCGTTATAGGTTACAATAGGTAGTACGGACATATATCTAAATTTCTGGGTGCGCTTCTAAAAACTGTTGTAAAATAAGGGCTGCCGCAGCCTGATCCAACCTGCCTTTCTCCTCTCTTCGTTTTTTGGATACTCCGGAGTTGCGCATCGCTTCCATTGCCCGCTTTGATGAAAAGCGCTCGTCCATTTTATGAACGGAGAGCTGTTTATATTTCTTTTGAAGGTGCCGAAAATAATCCTCGGCAAGCGGGGTAGCATTGGTGGGGTCCCCGTCCGGGGTGAGCGGCCAGCCAACAACAATTGCCTTGTAGGGGCCTTCCTCTCTGATTTGTCGTTCAACTTCGATAAAAGATTCCTCGGGCGAAAACGTACCAACAGGGTTTGCGGCCGTTCTTAAAAGATCGGTTCGCGCAAGGCCAACTCGCTTCCCGCCAACGTCAACCCCGAGGATTCTGCCAAATTCAGCCAAAAGTTACTTTTTGTTGCTTTTCTTCTTCACTTCCTCAAGCGGCTGCTTCAAAAACTTCTTCAAACGTTTACTTGGTTTGAAATGAGTTTTTCGGTGAGCAGGCACATAGATAACTTCATTGGTCTTGGGATTACGAGCCTTTGGTTTGGCTTTTGTCTCTTTCACTTCGAATACACCAAAATCCCGCAGTTCAATTCTGCAAGTTGGGTCTGCAGCAAGCATTTTACTTCGAAGAGCATCAATAACAGCATCTACCCATGGCTCGGACTGATTGAGCGGTACGTCCATTTGGTCTGCTACTGTTCGCACGATATCACGTTTTGTATAAGTCACCATCTTCTTGTTTTTGATTTTATGGTTTTCACTCCAAACACATCTAAATTAATGCATTCTATCTACAAGCAATTATTAATAAAAGATTTGAAAATAAAAATAGGTGAATCAAACAAATTTATATAAGTAAAAACGCCTATACGGCAGCCCGGCTAAGCACTTTACTCGTAACGCAATACGTTTTTAACACCCTCTATACGCTCCAGCCGGTTGATAATCTCTTCAAGGTGTTTCAGGTCGCTTATATAGAGCGTGAGAATTCCCTCAAACATTCCACCCTCGCTGCTTACATTTATACTCTTCATATTTGTCTTCAGCGACTTGGAAAGAACCTCCGTAATATCATTTACCAGACCCACACGATCTTCTCCAATCACTTTCACAGCACCCAGGAATTGAGACTCGATGTTTTTCGCCCAGCTCACATCAATAATACGCTCGCCGTCGGTACGGATCAGATGGTGGGCATTTTTACAGTTCGACCGGTGCACCTTCACATCCCCATCCCTGCTTATAAAACCGATGACTTCATCACCCGGAATCGGGTTACAGCAGTTGGCGTAGGAGTATTTAACCCCACTCAACTCGCCCTCAACAAGCAGTGCTTTCGTGTCTCCGACAGCCCTGGCCGTAGAAATATATTTTTCCTGAATATCATCACCGGAGACTTTATCGTCCTGCTCCTCAGTGTCAAACCGGCCTTTGCTCTTCAGCTCTTTAACTACCTTGTAAAGTTTGTTGACATCGAAAGCGCCGGCCCCAATCTCATAAAACATCTCCTGGGTGTTCTCAAACTTAAACCGGTGCGCAACCTTCATCAGCTCCTGATCGGAGACCTCAAACTTTCCTTTCGAAGATTTTTTCTCCCAAAGCTCCCGACCCTCATCGGCAACTTTCAGCTCTTTCTGCTTGATAAACTGCCGCAGACGGGCTTTTGCCTTGTGTGTTACAACATCCTCTATCCAGTCTGCATTGAGATTTATTTTATTACCGGTGATAATTTCAACCTGGTCACCGCTGTGCAGTTTTTGCCGGAGCGGAACCATCTTCCCATTTACTTTAGCCGCCACAGCACGCTCGCCGATCTCACTATGAATTTCAAACGCAAAGTCGATACAGGAAGCACCCTTCGGCAATGTTTTCAGCTCGCCCTGAGGGGTAAATACATAAATCTCATCCTGGTAGAGGTTCAATTGAAAATCTTTCACAAACTCCGTTGCTGCATCCGGGCGCGGGCTGTCGAGTACATCTCGCACCCAGTGAACAAATTTATCCAGCGTATCGCTGCCCCCACTTTTCCCCTCTTTATATTTCCAGTGTGCTGCCACACCGTGCTCTGCTATATCATCCATTTTTCGGGTACGGATCTGAACCTCAACTTTCCGGCCCTGTTTGGTAATTACCGTTGTATGGAGTGATTGATATCCGTTTGCTTTAGGTACGGAGATAAAATCGCGAAACCGTTTCGGAATAGGCGTGTATTTGTCGGTAATAATCGAGTAGACCCTCCAGCAATCCTCTTTTTTGTGAGGGTCTTCCAGAATAATTCGAATGGCAAAAAGGTCATAAATCTCCTCAAACGGCTTCTGTTGACGCTGCATTTTTCTGTAAATGGAGTAGATATGTTTAGGCCGCCCTTTAATCTCAAACTTAAAACTCAGTTCCTTCAGCTCCTCTTGGATTGGCTGCATAAACTGATTAATAAATTCCTCCCTCGCCTTCTTCTTCTCGCGAAGCTTCCGAACAATAAACTTATAGGAGTTCGGGTCGATTACTTTAAAGCAAAGGTCTTCAAACTCATTCTTGATCTTGAACAGTCCAAACCGGTGAGCCAGGGGAGCGTAGAGCTCCATCGTTTCTGTGGCTTTTTTTAGCTGTTTCTGCCGGGGAAGGGCCGATATCGTTCGCATATTGTGCAGCCGGTCTGCAAATTTAATCAGCACCACACGAATATCCTCCGCCATTGAGAGGATCAGCTTCATAAAAGTCTCGGCCTGTTTCGTATCCCGGCTTTCAAACACACCGGATATTTTGGTCACACCGTCAATTAAATGCCGAACCACCGGGCCAAAAACTTCTTCAGCCTGATCGAGTGTTACGGAGGTATCTTCAACCGTATCGTGCAAAAGAGCGGCAATCACTGATTCATCATCAATGTTAAAATCTCCGGCCATAATTTTGGCAACCTCAACCGGATGGAGATAGTAGGGCTCACCGGATGCCCGCTGCACACCCTCATGTGAAAGACAACAGAGCTTAAACGCTTTTGTGATATGATCTTCATCCACCTCATCCAGTGAGGCACGGCACAGCTCAAGCAGCTCAGTCAGCACAGCTTGCTGCTGCTTCTCAAGTTCGAACATATCAATCTGCTCGCGGATATCTGTATCCACTTTTGCCATAAACGGTTACACTACTTCAGTTATGTTAACGATAAACATTGGAGATTATAAAACAGTTCATCATTCAAAATACACAAATTATTAAAACAGATTATTTCGTTTTACAATCACGTCAAAAGCGAAAAACAACTCCCAAAGACAGCCTCTCACTCTCTTTAAAGTCAATGTTTCCGGTTTGAAACAGGTGCATAAAGCGATATTCAAAGAAGGGTTTTACATAGGGAATCATCTCCAGCTCCGCTCCAAAGAGAACGTTCCAGAAGATATTTTCTTCTTTGATACGGCTGTATTGCGTAATTCCCTGCCTTGGATTTATTTCGGAGCTATCTACGCCCAACCCTACTCCGGCGTATGGGCCTATCATCCCTATATTGACACCCGCCAACACTGCCACCCCTACATCAAAGGCTGAACTGCTTTGCGTGACGGTTGACCTGAGGCCGTTTACTTCGGATTGAATTGCACTCTCTTCATAGAAGTAACTTCCGTGAAGTCGAAACCGAAAATCTGCAATCGGCGGCAGTTTAAAAAATGTGTACTCAAGCCGAACTCCATACCCGTTTGTTAGCTCTTCACTTCGAATATCCAATCCACCGCCAATCCCAACCTGAGCATAGCCATCATCCGGAGAAGAGAAGCTCATAAACAGCAACAAAAGAGCCGTGTAAAGTATTATTGCAGGAATCCTCATAATAAATCGTCTGTAAAAAGGGAGTAATCTCTTTGTAAGGAAAGGAAAATGGACTCTCTAAACAATCATCTTTAAACGATGTATCGATTAGCTAAAGTAGCGCTTATCTGCCGAAATCGTCTTCCAGGCGTACAATATCCTGTTCATCGGATGGATTATCAGCATCCGTGTGCTGCCAGATTTCAGCAATGATTGCCCAGTCATCTAACCCAACCAGTCGGTGACGCTCACCCTGCTTTAAGCGAATTGTATCACCGGTTTTGAGAATCCGCATTGGTGTTTGCTCGTCTGTTTCGCTGACAACAACGCCTGCCTCACCGTCAATTACACGCCAAATTTCAGAACGGCGATGGTGATACTGCCAGCTCAGTCTCTTTTGAGGTGCAACCATCAGCAATTTCGGACTCAGCTTATCAAACTGAGCAAAATCTTTCAGATTCAGCCCCGGGAAAAACTCCTCTATAAACGCTTCAGCCTGATCTTCATGAATAACATAGAAACCGCCCCAGGGACGCTCGCGATCGGAATCGGTGATGATCAGGTTCTGCTTGTCAAGCAGCGCCTTGGCTTTGGAGAAAACACTCTTTTTGTTGATGGAATTGTCTGAGTTACTCAATGCACCAATTTTTATTCATCTTCATTTATTGGGATCGATATTGTAAACCGTGTACCCTCTCCTTTGGAGCTGGTCACATCAATCGATCCGTTGTGAAGATCCACAAAATATTTAACGATCGCCAAACCCAATCCGGTACTTTTTTCACCGGAGGTTCCTACTTCATGAGAGGATTCGCCATTCGAAAAGAGCTGAGTCACAGTCACGTCATCCATGCCCACGCCACTATCCTCAACCCTTAACAGAAGCCTGTTACCGTCGATGGAGATCTTGCTGCTAACCTCACCGCCCGGTTTTGTAAATTTGATGGCGTTGGATAGAAGGTTGCCATAAACCTGCTCAAACTTCTCTTTATCGATGTACACATTCCGATCAGATTCGACCTCCATCTTCAAATCAACCCCTTTCGACCTCGAAACCGGCACATAGAGCCGCTTCATTGAATCGGTCATCTGAACCGGATTAACTTCTGACCTGTTTAGAGTAAATCCTTCCGATTCAATCAGGGAGAAACTCAAAATCTCATCAATCATCTGATTCAGCTGAATGGCACTTTGCTCCATTAAGCTGAGCATCTCTTGTTCTTCATCCCCTTCAATAATTTCGCTGAGAAGACTTCCAACGCCAATAATCCCGTTCAGAGGAGATCGCATATCGTGGCTGAGCATCTTCATCAGTTTCAGTTTATGGTCATTGAGCCTTTTTAACTCCTCATTTTGCTTTCTAAGCTCAAGGCGTGCCACCACTTCATTTGCCAAAATCTGAAGCTGACCTCTCTGTTTATCCGACATTTTTCTCTCTTTGTAATCCAGAACACAGAGTGCTCCCACTGCGTATCCATCGGGACTCAGTAACGGAGCCCCTAAATAGTATCTCAGGTGAGGTTCATGCTGAACATAGTCGAAGTTTTTAAACCGTGGGTCTTTGGCAAGATTTGGAATTTCAAGTGTTTGCTCTTTTAGAATAGTATATTGGCACACCGTAATATCCCTTGGAACTTCCCTGGAGCTTTCGTCTATTCCAAAAATCGATTTCGACCACTGCCTATCCTTATCAATAAGATTAACGCGGGCAATAGGTGCCTCACAGATCTCAGCAGCCAATTTTGTTAAATCGTCAAACTCCTTCTCCGGCGATGTATCGAGCACATCGTATGAGTATAGTTTTTGCAGTCGTTTTTTTTCAATTGCTGGGGTCGGAGTCTCTGCCACGGTATATCGGGTTTATTGAGCGTTATCTTTTTCGAGTACTTTTTTCAATTCGGTATAGGTAATCGGTTTTACTAGGTAGCTTAAATAGTCGGTTTCCCCGGCCTGTTTTCGATGATATTCATCTGAATTTCCTGTTATGTAAATTACATCCACTTTCTTTCTTTCCTGCACTTTCTTCACCACATCAATTCCGGAAATCCCGGTGCCCAGAAATATATCCACGAGCATTAAATCGGGCTCAAAATCCACAATCGTTTCAAGTGCCTTCTCGCCGGTGTGTGCTTTCCTGATCTCTGAATAGCCCATTTTCTTGAGCATAATTTCCAGGCTGAGGGCTAAAATCATATCGTCTTCGATAATTAAAACGCGCATATATCGTATTGAGTTTCGTCTAATTTAATAATGAACTTTGGGTTGATGTTAATGAGCTGCTAGACCCTTTTACGTCCTTCTGCTCAAACTCCAAAGTGAGTCGGTTCTGCTGATTATTTTCGATTTTCATCTCTCCTTTGATCTGCGACAGGAAAATGCTGATAAGCAGACTAGGAAAAGATTCTGACTGACCATTCCGATCAAACAGTTTTGTATTGAGGGCGTCACCTTCAAAAATGAGTCTGATCATCTCATCTTTACGGTCTAGTTTTAACAGTAGGTTGTTCCCCTTTAACTTTTCTGAAAAGAGGATATTCATCATTTCGTTTACTGCCAGCCCAAATGGAACCGCCTGGTTCAAATTCATCTGCAGACCAATCGTATCTAACGAAACCTCAAGTTCATCAGACTCGGTAATCCCTTTTTGTGGCAGGGCCTCCATCACAGTCCTCAGATATTCATCAAACCGAATACTGACCATATTTTCACTGCTGTAGAGATTTTCGTGAATCTTGGCAATGGAGAAAATACGGCTGCGGATGTCGTTAAGTTTCATTTCAACATTAGGGTCCGGCTCTTCCATAATCTGCAGGTCGATCAGTCCGGCCATAATTGCCAGATTATTTTTCACCCTGTGGTGCACTTCCTGCAGCAACACCTCTTTTTCACCCAGCGATTTCTGGAGATCCTTCTCAAGCTGTTTCTGATCGGTCAAATTCACATAAATCACATAGGCAGCAACAACTTTGTGATCGTGAATAATTGGAATGGCGTTCATCAGAATTGAGAGTTCATCACCCGATTTTGTAATTCGGGTCACCTCTTCTGTATAGGTTTGTCCTGAAAAAACATGGTCACTAATTCCCTCTGCGCTGTCTAACTGCCCATCTCTCACAAGCAGTTCGTGTACATTTTCACCGACAGCCTCTAATTTGGTAAAACCATACAGCTCGGTAAAGCTGTTGTTAATTTTGATGGTCTTATCATCGGGCGAGAACATGGCCATGGCAAGGGGAGAGCTCTCAAAAAGCTGAGACAGCATTTCATAATTCCTGTCTTTCTCTTTTTCAATCATCATCATGTCGGTAACATCCGTCCCTGCTCCAACAAGGTAATCCTCCCCTCCAATTTCAAATTTGTTAGCTGTTAGGTGATAGACTTTTTCACCGCCACTTTTTGAAATTACTTTTGCAACAATGTGAGTCGACCCTGTTTCAAATGCTTCTGAAAATGAATTCCGAACCTTTTCATGCTCCTCTTCCGGAAAGTAGATCAGTGCATCGCTACCCTCAATTTCCTCTTTTGAATAACCAAGTTCTTCCGTAAACACATCATTATAGCGAACCAGGTTCATTTCCCGGTTGATCACATAAAATGTACCCGGTATGCTGTTTATAATTGCTTCAGTAAACACCTTCTCCTGCTTCAATTTCAGCAGGGTATCTTTTTGGTCTGAGATATCACGAAACGTATTGAGGGACCGGAGTTCTCCTTCTTCATTTTTATAGACAACTGAGGAGAGTTCAACATGAATCTCTTTTCCGGTTTTGTGTAAAAACACCATCTCTCCCTCAAATACGGACTTTTCACCTCTAAACTTGATGGCCTTTTTGTTTTTCGGGTGTTCGGGATTCAAGAGTAACGTTCTCCCTCCTTTAATAATCTCTTCCCGCGAATACCCCACAATACGACACGCTGCCGGATTTACATCAAATATTCTACCATCCGGCGAAGAAATTAAAATACCAGCCAATGAATGCCGGAACTGCTGTGAATACCTCTCTTCAGATTCTCTAAGAGCCCTCACCACAGCCATGTTTTTAGTAACATCCTCAAAAAATATCAACGCTTTGGAGTCATCACTTTCAAGTCGGGATATTGTGACTTTACACCACTCTTTTACTCTTTGGGCATCAATTTCCGGGCAAGGCATTGTAAGTTCAAAGTTTTCTCTCTCACCTTCAAACAGTTCACGAAGCCCGATAATGATTTTTAAGGCGTAGTCGTCCCCTTTTTCAACTGCTTTTTGACAGATTGTAAAGTAGTTACCGCCTGTAACCGGCGTTTCGGAATAACCATGCGTATAGAGTCCGGCCTCCCACTTCCGGTTTGTTACAAGAATTTCTCCATTTTGATCGACAACCGCAGCCGCACCCGGAAGTGCGTTAAATATGGCATCTGTAAATTTTTCCATGTCTTGAAAACTATTGATCTCTACCCTCAAGCTAATCTATTCTGTCGAAAAGAAGTGTAAACTATTATAAAACCTATCTTTTGGGTAGACGTAGAACACTTATTTTTTAATCTGCACAAATAACGTAGAGTTAGCTCTAAATTAGCTTACGGTAAATAACTTAGACCGTCAAATCGGGAAAATATTTTTGGCCGTCCAGAACTTTTGTAACGGCCGCGAAAAATTCCTTGCGTGTTGGATCACTTGATATATAGCCATCTGCACCTCTTTCAAATAACGGCTTTACCAACTCCTCTGATTGATAGATGTGCAGCGCTATGATCTTTGATGATGAATACGTCTGTTTTAGCTCTTCAACTGCATCATATGCCGATCGGTCAAAATCCATCAAATCAATGATGAAAAGTGCCGGTTCATTTGTTTTATCGGAACTCAGAATCTCCTCATAAGAGACAACATCAACAGGTTGATCTGCGTCAAACTCCGCTACCAGAAGATCTCGAAAGTACTTCGATCTTGGCGTCTCCTCAGCGACGATGATGATATTTATATTTGCCAACTTCATTTAACATCAATCTATTGAGAGTATGGCAAAGGCGGTATCGGTACATAAGCTTAAAATGAACAGTGAACCATCCGTAAAAACGCCTAAATAAATTATGATTTACCGTCCTTTCCTGAAGAGATTAAATTGTGCTGAAATGCATACTTCACAAGTCCGGCCGTATTTCTGGCTCCTGTTTTTTGAAGCAGGTTTCGCCGGTGGGCATCCACAGTACGAGAGCTGATGTAAAGTTTCTCCGCAATCTCCTGGTTGGTATGCTCCTGAACAATCAACTCCAGAATCTCTTTCTCCCTGTCAGTTATGTGGATTGGATCTGGGGCGGTGGATTTTCCTTTTCCTTTTACCAGATCCATCATAATACTTTCGGTAGCCTCGTCGCTAAAGTAGTGCTTACCCTCCATAATAGAGTCAATGGCATCGCGTAACTCTTTCCGTCCTGCACTTTTCATAATGTAACCTGAAGCTCCCGCCTGAATCATCTGCCGAATGTGCAGATCGTCATTACTCATGGTCAAAGCCAGAACTTTAACATCCGGAAAATCCTCTTTTACTTTTCGCGTTGCCGTAATTCCATCCATTTCGGGCATGTTGATATCCATCACCACAATATCCACCACGTGCTTTTTTAATTTCTCCAGCACCTCTTTCCCATTCTGAGCCTCATCCACCACATCAACGCCCGCCTGGGGCTCAAGCATCAGTTTGATTCCATCACGGACAATTTTATGATCGTCAGCCAGCAGTATTTTTATATTCGCCATATCGAGTTAATCTGGGTTAATTGGTACGACAACAGATATAATTGTTCCTCTCCCTAAAGTACTGATAATATCTAAATTTGCAGACATAGCACCAACTCTGGTTTTCATACTTCTTAAACCAAGCCCTTTACCCTCCTTATCTTTCACATTAAAGCCGATTCCATCATCTTCAATTGTAAGTAAAATCTCATCCATCGAGTAGATCAGCTGAACGTTTATGGTCTTTGGGGTTCCATGCCGTATAGCATTACTGAGTGCTTCCTGAGTAATTCGGTAAAGGTTTATTTGTAAATTTTCCGGCAGTTCCAATCCGTCTAGATTACTGTACAGATAGAACGTAATACCGGTTGATTTTTTTAGCTGATTAACCAGTGACTCTATCGCAAGTTCAAGCCCGTAATCCTGAATCGCTTTAGGCAGCAGGTTCTGGGAGATATTTCTGGTTTCAGATATTGCATAATTCAAAAGCTGTAAACCATTCTCAAATGTATCCGACAACTTTTTTGAGAGTCCCTCTGCATCTTCGTAAACCGATTTCAGGTTCATATTGGCTGCAGAAAGATATTGGCCAAGTCCATCGTGCAGCTCTTTGGCTACCCGCTGGCGCTCCCGCTCTTCACCCTCAATAATTGCACTGATTGCACGCTCTTCAGCTTTTCGCTGCTCTGTAATATCGTTTACAATTACCAGGCGCTGATCTTTACCCTGATAATAAATATCTGAGGCTGACACCATCACCTTTAGCTTATCTCCATTTTTGATGAAATGCGTCCACTCCTTAAAAAAGGACGGACCCCGGCCCCGATTCTGGTCTACTTCAGTTTTCACATTCTTTTTATCCTCTCCGGGGTGAATATCCAGAATTGTGAGTTCATGAAACTCTTCTTGCGAATAGCCATACTTTTCTATCGCTGCCTGATTTACCTCTGTAAACCGGTATGAATCCGGATCGTAAATCCACATCGGAATAGGATTCTGCTCAAACAGGAGACGATACTGCTCTTCAGACTGCTTAAGCTGAACCTCTGCTTTTTTCTTTTCGGTGATGTCATTTGCAATCACCAACCGATGAATTTTGTCCTCATAAAATATCTCTGAGCCCGAAAGATCCACAACCAGCTCTTCACCCGATTTTGTAACCTGAACCCAGGTATCAAAACCGGTACTTTTCTTTTGAATACTTTTCTGAATCTCCGTTTTTATCTCCTCCAACTCCTCTTCGCGGTGAAGTTCATAAAGCTTCAGGTTCTTAAACTCCTCTCTGCTAAATCCATACTTTCGGATTGCAGCCTGGTTCACACTGACGATAAAGAGCGACTCCGGGTCATAAATCCACATGGGCAGCGGACTGTTTTCAAACAGTAGCCGATACTGCTCCTCCGATTTTTCCAGCTCTCTCTTTGCCACTTCATCGGCCGTAATATCCGAAATTGTACCAACCAGATGCACGGTCTTGTTGTCATCGCTGCGGATGAAATATCCTTTATCGGATACGATACGGTACTCCCCGTTTCCATCCAGAACCCGATAATTGCCTACCCAAAATTCATCGCCTGACTCAAGAGCTTCATTTGCACTTTGCCTGATAAACTCCGCGTCATCAGGATGAATAATCGACCTCCACCAATTGATGGAACCTTCAACACTCTCCTTATCATGTCCAAAGCGCAGGACCCACCCTTCACTCCACCACACCTCTCCGGTTTCAAAATTATGATCGTATAACACATCATTCGAAGACCTGGCAATCAGCTCAAAGCGGTTTCGCTCTGCTTTCAGCACCTCCTGGTACTCCTGAACCAGTGTGACATCTACCATCGCACCGATAATCCGTAGCACTTCACCATTTTCATCATGTAAAAGCACTGCCGAGTCTGTAACTGAACGGACCCGTCCGTCGGCGGCATAGAAACGGTATTCAGCTTCCCACTCATTTCGTTTTTCCTTGACAGCATTTCTTAAACTTTCGACCGTCCGTTTTCGATCCTCTTCATGAATATGGGACTCCCAAAAGCGGTCGCTATTCTCAAACTCTTCTCTGCTGTATCCCATCACAGCCTCCAACCCTTCACCCCACCAAACTTCATCATTTTGAGCATTCCACTCCCACACCACATCCGAAACATTGTTGGCTGCAACCTCAAACCGCTGGCGCTCGCCTGCCAGTTGATTCTGAATTCTCTTCAGCTCAGAGATATCCTGAACCGTGGTTACACGATATGGTTCAGAAAGCCCTTTGTCTCGAACAAGCGACATATTGATCAATCCGTGAAATACGGATCCATCCTTACGCTTCAGTGAGGTTTCAAAAGAAACAGAGCCGTTCTCTTCCAGATCATTCAGGTAAGCTTGAAAATTATCAGAACCCGACTCCTGGTATAGATTTTTCACAGAGTACCCTACCAGTTCCGACTCACGAAATCCAAACAGGTCGCAAAAGGCATGGTTAACTCGTTTTATCATATTAGACTGATTTCCACAAACGGCAAGCGCTGTATTGGATTTACGAAATACATTTGCAAGTAACTGATTCTCCTTCTCATACTTTACCCTCTCCGTAATATCGATATGGGTTCCTACCAACCGTTTTGGATTGCCCTCTTCATCCCACTCCACAGTACGGCCACGATCCAAAATCCAAACCCAGTGTCCATCCTTGTGGCGCATTCTGATTTCACACTCATAAATAGGCGTATCCCCTTTAAAATAATCCTCAACCGCTCGTTCAAAAATTTCATGATCATCCGGATGAAGCAACTCATTCCAGGTCTCAATACTCACCGGTTCCAGTTCCTCGAGAGAGTATCCCACCAGGTTCGCCCAGATTTCATCAAACTTTGTTACACCGGTTTGAGGGTGCCACTCCCACAGACCTATACCGGCACTTGTTGTGGTTAACTGCAGCCGGTCCTCATTCTGACGCAGCTCCTCCTCCATTCGTTTCCGTTCAGTAATATCAAATCCAATTCCTATAGATTTGTTTTCACTAATCGTCACATTAATCCAGGTGGTTGGCACGATATCCCCATCCCGTGTCACCAAATCAAAATCAACCCAGCTTCCGTCAGATTTCTGGATCTGCTTTTTGGCAAGTTCAAAATCTTTCTCCTGTGTAATAAGCCTCAAAATACTTTCCCCTGAAACATTTTGGTCTGAATATCCAAAACGCTCAGCAAAAAACTTATTTACCGTGCCTATATCTGCATTTCGGTCGTGCAGATTGATAAAAACAGGCATGTTGTCAAAAATCACCTGAAGTTCCTCTCTCTCCTTTTTGATCTGTCCCTCAAGCTCTTTCTGGTCGGTAATGTCATATCCAATGCCTACAAATGTATTATCACTAAGTGTCACATTGGTCCACATCTGATGGCGAATATCGCCCTCTTTAGTTGTTACCTTATACTCTTTCCAGCCCTTATCCATATTGACGATATCGTCAATCACTTCCTGCCGGTATTCTGGGTCCGGGTAGCACAATTCCAGCATAGACTGATCTTCAAAATCACTCTCTGTCCACCCGAGCACATCCCTGTGGTATTTGTTGATTGAGATCAGGTTTTGTTCATCGTCATAGATGTTTATGAGAACCGGAATTCGTTCAAACAGTTTCTCGAGTCTCTCTTTTTCTACATCCAGTTCCTGTTCGAGCTCTTTGTTCTCGGTGATGTCAATGGTTACACCATTCACCTTCTTCGCTCCTTTGTCGGCCTTGGTGACCTCGCCCCTCGTCCACAACCACCTCACCTTATCGTCAGGAAGCACCACTCTGTACTTGACATCAAACTCCTCCTCACCCTCTAAAAGCTTGTCCGCTTCCTCTTTAAATACGTCAATATCATCCGGATGAATTCTTTTGTAGATATCACCCAATGTAATCTTCGAACCCAACCTGTAGCCAAACATCTGGTTGTGGTTCGATGAAACCTCATAACTGTCATTCGCTTCTGAATACTCCCAAGTAGCCATTTTTGCTGAATCGAGGGCGAGATTCAGGCTCTTCTCTTTTTGCCTCAACTCCAGTTCATTTTTCGATATATACCGTTCATAACTCTTCATCATAAAAAAGAGCCCGATGGCCGTCAATGTAATGTAGAAGAGACCTTTAATCGTCTGAAACGTGGTGAGCAGTAACGGATCCTCAACAAGCCACTCAATAAATGCATCTGTTGTTGTAATCCATACAACAGCAAATGCAAAGTAGATCAGCGTTATTCGTAGCGGGGTAAATTTCATAAGAGGTCCGATTCAATGTTCAGAACTTTACCAAATAGAACCGAAGCAATCAAGAACTAAACGAATTGTTTTCTACCAGTTACCTTTTCGAACCGGATAGCTTCCAAGAACTTTCATGAACTGAGTCTTTCGTTTCAGTTTGTCTAATGCATCAGATAGCTGAGGATCGTTCCGGTTTCCGGACAGATCGAGATAAAACAGAGACTGCCAGGGGTGCCCCAGCCGCGGTCTCGACTCCAGCTTGGTCATGTTTATTCCGGAATCCCCTACAATGTTCAGGCATTTCAGCAGGGCCCCTTTTTCATCAACTGTGGCAAAAATGAGAGAGGTTTTACAGTCGAGCTGAGGGTCGCAGGAGATCGGTTTGCCGGAAACCACGACAAAACGAGTATAATTTCCTTTTTGATTGGCAATGTCCCGCTCTATTATTTTCAATCCGTAAATCTCTGCGGCAAAAGCGCCGGCAATTGCAGCCTGTGATAGATCGGCATCATCCCGCACTTTTCGTGCAGCCATTGCGGTATCAAAGTAGGATTCTACATGGCAGCGCTCTAAACCGGCCAGAAATTTATTACACTGTGCAATGGCCTGAGGGTGTGATAAAATCCTTCGAATATTTGAAACCTCCACTTGTTCAGGAGCCATCAGGCAGTGATTGACCTGCAGTACCTCTTCACCAATAATATAAAGCTCTTTCTCGGCAAGCAGATCGTAGGTATCATTAATCGATCCGGCAGTTGTATTCTCAATCGGCAGGAAGGCAACATCAGCATCTCCCAGCTCCACAGCTTCCGCAGCCTCTGCAAAACGCTTATACCCGATACACACAACGGAATCATATCGCGGCTCGAAATGACGCATGGCAGCCTGATGGCTGTATGCACCGTCAGTTCCCTGATACGCCACTTTGATCTGGCGGTCCGCCGCTTTCTCGTTTTGTTGATCTACCAGCGCGTGCGTCTGATAGCGAACCGAATACTGAATAATCTCCCGATACATCTGCTCCAGAAAGTATGGGTCCACTCCCTCATCGGCGGCAATACTTTTTAGCTTTTCAATCAGTTTCTCCTCTCGTTCGGGATCCCTCACATTTGTGGCCGAACTGAGTTTATCAGCCAGTACTTTTTTAACAATCCGTTGCCGTTCACCCAGCGATTTTACAATCGTTTCGTCGATCCGGTCAATCTTTCTTCTGATCTCATCCAATGACTCTTCAGGCATCTGCTATCGTATCCTCAGCTTTAACTCTTCGATTCGGTTCAATATTTTTTCTCTGTCCATTTTACGGAAACGTTCGGGCAGAAGCGACTTCGATGTGCACTCAATTACCGCAACCAATGTTTGCAGCTCAACTTCCTCGGGGTAGGTTGGAGGGATAAAATCCTCAAATACCTCATCGATAAGCTCTGCCGAAACGGATTCGGCATTTTCTGATGCCGCGCGAAATTTCGCCCTGGTGAGGGCCGCTTCCATATCGGCGCCGGAGTAAACATTTTGACCTTTTTTGATCACTTTTGGAATATAATCCTCCTGCAGATTCAATCCAGTCTTCTTTTTCATTACCTCAAACAGCTCTGTTCTTTCCTCCTCCGTATCGGGCGGGAAAAGTGAAATATGCTCTTCCGCCCGCCCTTGTCGCTTCAAATCAATGGGCATCAAATCCGGTCGCGCCGTCATCAAAAACCAGATAATTCTCCCGCGATTGGATGTATCGCTCATAGCCGTAGCAATCTGGGAAAACACCCGGCTCGACACACCGCTGTCGCCCGATGCGGATCGGTCGCCGAGATAGGCATCAGCCTCATCAATCATCACTGCAACAGGAGACATCGCCTTCAATAGCGACAGGATTTTTTCGAGATTTCCCTCAGTCACTCCCTGCCACTGACTTCTGAAATTTTTCAGCTTCACCATTGGTACACCCACCTCTCCGGCAAAGGATGTGACCAGAAAGGTTTTTCCTGTACCCACCGGCCCGCACACCAAATACCCCATGGGCAGCACATCACGGCGACCATTCTTCAGAGCCTGAACTGCAGATCTCAAATGTCTCTTCACATTCGTATGGCCGGCAACTGCATCCAGTGAACTGTTTGATGGAATAAATTCAATCAACCCGTACGCTTCAGATTCAATCAGCTCTTTTTTAATCTTCGTCAGGGATGAGTAGGTAATCGTTTCGCTGTTCTCAACAGCATTAGAAAGGATGGCCTTCAGTTTCAAGAACCCAAGGCCTGCAGTCATTTGAGCCGCTACATGAATGGGAACCACCGAAATCTCTTCAAAATTGTGTTCTCTGGAAAATTGCTCCAGATAGGTCAGCCGATCCTCTTCAAAAGGAAGAGAAATTTTTAAGCTTGATGTATAAGGGTTCTGGACCAGAGAGCGGTTCAGGTCAGACAAATTTTCTGTCAGAAGTACTGTGGTAAAATCGGACGCCAGAAATAGCGGGTCGTGCGCCCACTTCATCAGGTAGACCAATGCATTCCGATCTTCTGTTCCGGTGCTTCCCGCCTCATTTGCCGGGGTAATCGTTTCAGCATAATCCACGATCAGGGCAATACTTTTCTTCTGATCCAGACGGATACGAAAATACTGCTCAAGTACTGAAAAAGCTCCTACAGGATCTTTCGGTAATTTTTTGGAATAATCTGTACCTGTTAATGAATCCCGGCCGGCAATTGCACGGTTAAAATCCTTTTGCGACTCCTGATCCCTGAAATAGATTCCGGAGGAACGATCGTAAAAAATGACGATGTCGCGTGCACCGAAAAACTCCTCAGACAGAAAGGTTTTCAACCGCAAAAATCGCCGATCACTCTCTTGCCCGACGGACACCAGGTCGTGCACGTTTCCGTGCAGAATAAATTGATTGAGCGTTCGGCTTAAATATTTTTTTGCGAGAAATTGAGCCCAGTCTGGATATTGAGATAGCATAGTTGTCGGGTTATGTTCACACCGGAATTGGCAGAATACTATTCGGAAGTGCCCAGAATTAGTTTCACCGTTTCTATTCGGCTCGGTGTTGCCTTACTGATGATAAATGTGTTCCCCTGGATCTGAATCTCCTCATTCACTTTTGGGATGCGGCCAATATGACTTATTATATAGCCGGCAACGGTTTCAAACTCATCCTCAGAGTCTTGCAGCTGAATTTCAGAATAGGCCTCTTCCAGTTCGTCAAGTTCTACATTTCCGGAGATCACATAGGTATTATCAGATATTTTTTTGATCACCTCGTCGGTTTTATCATACTCATCCTGGATATCCCCAACAACCTCTTCAATCAGGTCTTCTATGGTAACCATCCCTGCTGTTCCGCCATACTCATCAATGACTATGGCAACGGAAATATTGGTTTGACGAAACTCCTGAAGCAAATCTTTCGATTTCTTGCTGGATGGAATCAATTTTACGGGACGTAGAATGTCACTGATCTGCTCCGGATTGCTGAAAAGATCATACGCAAAGACAACTCCAATAATGTCATCAATCGTATCCTGATAGACCGGGATTTTGGAAAACCCGGAGGTGATAAACAGATTTTTCAGTTCTTCTATCGATGCATTTTTGTCGATTGCAATAATCTCCGTTCGGGGAACCATGGTATCACGTACCCGTTTATTGGAGAGTTCAAGCACGTTATGAAGAATCTCAGAATCATCCTGGTCGATATCTTCACTTCCTCCGCTGTCTCGCAGTTCTTTAAAAATCATCTCCACATCCTGCCGGCGAAAGACCTTATCACTGCGCTCGTTGCCTACCTTCAGCCATTTAACCAATATACTTGAGCTCGAATTGGAAATCGCAATCAGTGGCCGCAATAGGTAATTGATGAGCCGTAGCGGTACGGCAATCACTTTTACCATAAAATCTGCCTGAATTCTAAATATCGCCTTGAATAGAATTTCCCCGATCAACAGAATGATAATCGAAGCGATCAGGGTCTGAATAAAAAGCACCATCCCAATGGAAGGTTCAACCCCAAAATATCCTTCATAGATACGGTTAATCGGCTCCACCAGAAAGATCGCCATCAGCGTTGCATATAGCACGTTTACGATGTTATTTCCAACCAGCGTTGTGGTAAGAAAGGTCTCCGGTTTTTCACTGAAAAAAGCTAGAGATCTCCCCGTGAGCGTATTCTTGCGCGACTCTATTTCGAGCTTAAGTCTGTTGGCCGATACAAACGCCATTTCAGACCCGGAAAAAAATCCGCTGAAGAGAATTGTGATGGTAATTATGATAAATTCAGGCATTCTCTAAAAACCTTAACGCCCCCGGAAATTTGGTTTCCGTTTCTCAAGAAATGCAGAGGTACCCTCTTTGAAATCTTCCGTCTCGCAGAGTTCTCCAAACTGTTCCGCCTCATCGGCAAAGCCTTTCACCCGATAACCTGCATTTACCGCTTTAATCGCTTTGGCGAGTGCAACCGGTCCGTTTTTGAGCATTTTAACGGCAAGTTCCTTCGCCTTTCCAACACCCTTACCCGGCTCTGCAATATGCCCGGCCAGCCCGGTTTGATATGCCTCCTCAGCCTTCATCTGTCCGCCTGTCAAAATCATCTCCATCGCTTTTGATTTCCCGACCAGCTGCGGTAGCCGCTGTGTGCCTCCATATCCGGGAATTAACCCGAGGCCAACTTCCGGCAGACCAAAAACAGCGTTCTCCTCAGCAATACGAATATGGCAGGCCATCGCCAGTTCAGAACCGCCACCCAACGCATAGCCGTTTACCACGGCAATCATCGGCTTGGAGCAGTTCTCTATCTTAAAAAACACTTTTTGGCCTCTTTCTGACTGCTTTTCACCCTGTTTTTTATTCAGCGTGTTGAGCTCTTTGATATCCGCACCGGCTACAAACGCCTTCTCTCCGGCGCCGGTCACGATAACTGCCCGAATATCATCATCCTTTTCTATGTTTTCAATTGCCTCTTCCAGCTCATCCAGAACTGTATTGTTCAAGGCATTCAGTTTATCCGGGCGATTGATCGTCAATACCGCAATTCCGTTTTCATCCGTTTCGAGCAACAGCGTGTCAAATGTATAGTCTTTCATGTTTTGGTCTTTACTTTTTGTTCTGTCTCTTTATGAAGTGCTTCCGCCTCTTTTCTAAGCTCTGCAAGTTCCAGTTCGTGATCGATATTTTCGAATCCGGGTAACAGATCCTGATCCAGCTCTTCGATGATCTGTGTGGTCTCCTCCATTTCGGTGACCAGGTGATCGAGCTGCAGGCCAACATCCTCTGCATTCGGCATCGTCATCGACTGTTCGTAAATATAGCGAATTGCATCCTCAATCGTTTCGAGGTGTGTTTCACAGATTAAAAACTTCTCTTTAGCGGCATCAAACTTTTTCAGGCGTTTTTTGAGGATCTCCAGACGGCGCTCACGGGTTTTCTTAAGCTTCTCCGAATCGATCTGATCCAGCTCACCTTCTTGTTCCTGCACCTTTTTTCGGATTTCATCCTCTGCTTCAGAGTTCATATAGATCTGAAATCTTCGATTCATTTCCAGCAGGGTCAGATAGGTAGAGAGCAAATCATCCATCTTGTTTTTGATATGCTCGAGCATGCCCTGAGAGCTGTATGGCAGAGTCTCAAAGTTTTTCTGTACTTCATTGGTGATGTGCTTCAACACTAAAAATCGCTTTTGAGAGCGTGGGTCAAGTCCGTGAAAAAGGGTCTTATCTCCGTTCACCTCATTCCGCTCTTTTTTCTTCTTCAGCCTGATATTCTTTCGGTAGGAGGGAAGGTTGGGAACCACGCCAAGATAGAATAGTTCTGCCCCGATTGTAAACGTAAGCACCGTGCTTGAAACAAACCCGATATCGTTAAAAACAAATGCCGATATGGTACCCGCCAGAAGACACACCAGATTGGCAGGGTGCAGAAATGCCTCTTTCGTAAAATTAATATGTTCGTCCGATTCTTTACTCATTCTCCTCGTCTTTCGGTTACTCAGAGTGCGACTCTGTTTTTCTGCCAACGGTTTTATCTACATGAAGGCCATTCGCCTGCTCTTCAATTTCGCTGTATAGCAGCCCCATCTCCAGTTTGATCTGTTTGAGTGTATCCTTGGCTTTCTCTTTTTTCATCTGCTCATCCAGTTCAGCTTCATCCGGCTGATCATCCATCAAGTGATCCATCGCCACATCGAGACGCGCTTCGAGTCCTGCCATTTTTGTACGCACCTTTCCAAGAAACTGATCTACCGACGCCAACAGTTCATCTGCATTCATCTGCTGCAGAGCTTCATTCACATTTTTCACATAGCCCGACCTTCGCAGCTTCTCCTTCGCATCCCGAATCTTTCGGTAATGCTCTTTATACTCCTCTTTGAGCCGTTCCCGCTCCTGTTCACTTTCCGAAGCCATGGTTGTTTACCACATTCAAATAGTTACGATTTAGTACGGTCGCGACCAACGGTTTTTCCGGAGTCAGTCGCTTCCTGCTCTGATTCCTCAATACCAATCTTCTTCTCCTCGCTCTTGGGGGCTTTCCCCATCTCCTGTTTAAACTGGTTTACCAGTTCCTGAGCGCGAAGCTTCTCCGCATTAGCCTCAATCTCCATGGTTTCGGTATCCACACTTTCCAGGGCAATTTCCATCCGGGCCTCATTTCGTGCAGTCTCCTCATTAAGGCGGTTAACCATTTCGTTGTGGGTGTGGTCAAGTCCGCCCGCTTCGAATGACTCCAGTGCATCGGCCACTTTTGCCTGCCATTCTGCACGTTCGCTGGCACGAAGGGCTTCCCGCGCCTCTTTAATTTTGCGATCTTTCTCGCGCATAAAAGCCTTCTTCACCTTAATTGCTTTTTCATACGCCTGATCGGCAAACTTGAGTTGCTCCCGCGAATGCTCCAAATTCTCCCGCGCTTTTTCCAGCTGCAGCGCGTACCCTTCAGCAAGATCATCCCGATCTGCGTTGATCGCAGATTTAATTTTAGCCGTAACTTCGTTGATCTGCTTCTGATACCGGTCTACCTCTTTACGAAGCATCACAGCATTGGCTTTAACAGTGGCAATATTTTCATTCATCTGAGGAATCTGATCATTCAGTTCCCGAATATTTTGCTCAAGAATCAGTTTTGGGTCTTCCATTGAGCTTACAAATCCGCCAAACATTGACTTGATGGCTCGTATAAATCGTTGAAACATGGTATTGGGTTTTAGTTTAAGCCGGAATCGGTTGATTGATATAAATGTACTCTTTTTTCCGGGTTGAACAACGTTTTATCCATCATAATCATGAATTCCGTCCATATCAACCCGATGCGTGATTCTGCGGAGAGGTTTAGGCTCGATGTCTCTAATTGTTATCGCCTCAACTATTCCTTTTTTAGCAGTATCTAACATTTCCTTCTTGTTCGTATGAAGGGTGGCAATTGTTTCACCCTTTTCAATTTTATCACCTATTTTTTTCTTCAACACAAAACCGGCCCGGGGATCCACATTATCCTCTTTTGCTTTTCTGCCGGCTCCAAGTTCTACCGAAACCATCCCTAACGCAAAAGCATCCATCTCCGTCACATATCCGCTCCTTTCAGATTTTACATCCTCAATCACATCTGCTTCCGGATAACTTGCGGGATCCTTCACAACATTGATATCTCCACCCTGCTCTTCAACAATATCTATCCACTTGTTCAGAGCGGAACCGTCCTCTACAGCTATTCGGCTCATCTTAATTCCCTCCTCAACAGAATCGGCTCTCTTCCCGAGGTAAATCATTGTTCCGGCCAAAAGATGAGTAATCTCCATCACATCCTCCGGTCCTTCCCCATTCAGGCACTCGATCGACTCTTTTACTTCGAGCCAGTTTCCTACCGCATACCCGAGCGGTTGCTCCATATTGGTTAAATAGGCGATTGTCTGCTTCCCAAACTCTTCACCGATACCAACCAATGTTTTTGCCAGCTCAGCAGCATCTTCATGTTTTTTCATGAATGCACCGGAGCCAAACTTAACGTCCAGAACCAAAGCGTCTATTCCCTCGGCAAGTTTTTTACTCATAATACTTCCGGCGATGAGCGGAATAGACTCCACGGTGGCCGTCACATCCCGAAGCGCATAGAGGCGCTTATCGGCCGGGGCAATCTCCTCAGTTTGCCCAACCAGTACCAGATTCTGCTTTTTTAAAATCTCTTTATATCGTTCCAGATCTACATCGACCGTAAAACCCGGAATCGACTCCAGCTTGTCGAGCGTTCCCCCGGTATGGCCAAGCCCTCGCCCCGAAATCATGGGAACCGGAACTCCGCACGAAGCAACAATAGGAGCTAGAATCAGCGAGAGTTTATCACCCACTCCGCCTGTAGAGTGTTTATCTACTTTAAGCCCTTCGGTATCACTCAAATCAACCACAATTCCGCTGTGCAGCATCGAGCGGGTCAAATAGGCGGCCTCCTCGGTGTTTAGCCCGTTAAGATAGCAAGCCATTAAAAAAGAACTCATCTGATAATCCGGCACTTTATCATCCGTATAGGCGCGGATCAACCAGGAAATTTCACTTTCTGAAAGAGTTTTACCGTCTCTTTTTTTGCGGATCAGCGTGACAACGTTATAGCTTTGTTCGGGCATTACTACAATAATTTCTATTCAAACTGTTTTATTCTCAACGATTTGTAAACTACATCAATATACATAATTTGATCGTTCATCTTTCTGAATCTAAATCAATTCCATGTCCGTCCAAATTCTGGCTGATCAATATCTGAAGTACCTGGATGAGCTCCTCCCGAAAGAGGCTGAACTTACCCGTTTCGATCCTGCAAAAGGTCTTCCGGACAACGTGACCCGTTATGACGCCCTGCTGATTCGCACCGTCACCCCCATCAACCCACCAACACTGCCTGAAGCCGGTAATTTACAATTTATCGGAACCGCAACAGCCGGTACAGATCATGTTGACCGGGAGCACCTGACAAGGTTGGGGATTGAATTTTCACAGTCGGAGGGATGCAACGCCAACGCCGTTGCCGAGTATGTCTTAACAGTGCTCTACCGATGGGCTGAAAAAACATCAACAGATTTAATGAAAAAGAGTGTCGGGATTGTTGGATGCGGCCACACTGGCGGAGCGGTCATTCGACTGTTAAAAAACCTTGGCATAACTTATCTGGCCTACGATCCGCCTAAAGCCAAGATCGACCCAAATTTTTCAAGCGTTTCCGTTGATGAGTTGCTCACATCAGATATTCTCACTTTTCATACCCCGCTGACTATGATCGGCAATAATCCCACAAATCATCTTGGCGGCAGAGAGTGGTTGCAACATGGGTTTGAGCTAATTGTAAATGCGAGCCGCGGCGGGGTTATTGATGAAGCAGCACTGCATGATCTACATCAACAAAAGGTCATACATAACTATGTATTGGATGTTTGGGAAGATGAACCAAACTTCAGAGACAGAATTGCTAAAAAAGCATTTATTGCCACTCCCCATATTGCCGGTTACTCCGTTGAGTCAAAATTCAGAGCCTCTAAAATTGTTCTTTCCCGATTGTTGAACTTCTTTAATCTCGACATCAACCCAAAAGCGGAACCTGAACGTTTTGAACCGGGAGAGTTTACATTTAACCCTGAATTCTCATTCAGTGAACTGCTGTGGCAAAACAACCAAATAAACTATTACGACTCCGAGCTGCGAAAACTCCTCGGGTTACCGAGCAACATTAAAAGCCGCCGCTTTGCTGAACTTCGCTCCAAAACTGCTCTCAGACACGAATACCGCACTATGATTACCGGAATGAAACTTGAGCACGATCTGCCGAAGGAGTTTCAGGCATTTGAGTGAAGCTTGCCTATCATCATATCTGAATCGGGCTTGGAGAGCAACAGGGTGACAGATCAGCTTTCACCAACACATTTAGAAAAAAACCCACAAGAGCATTAAAATAATTAACAGCCATACGGCAACCTTTACCCCGGCCGGTTGCCTGGGAAATTCGTAACCGCAAATGGGGCACACCTCCTCTTCTGCATCAACCTCCATTGCGCAACCGGGACACTCTTTTCTCTTGCTCATACCGTAAATCGGATTATTCCTATTTTTACCTCTAACAAAATTCTTCTATTCTCGTATTCATTACAAACGGCAACAAAATATAAAAATAATGGCAGGACAAGGATCAGGCGGAAATGTACTCGCGGCACTCGCAAGTTTATTCATCCCCGGATTGGGGCAACTACTTCAAGGCAGACTCATTATGGCTGTTGTGATGTTTGTTTTGGCGGCAGCCTTATGGGTTATTCTGTTGGGCTGGATCATCCATTTATGGTCAATTTTAGACGCTGCAAAATTTAAACCGCGCTCCTGAGCTGACCGGCCATCCGGTGTAAGAATCGTTTTCGGGCTTGATAAAGTAAATTCGTATTTTTCGCAGGCAAACCTAAAAGGTGGACTTTAACCAAGCAATATGAATCTACGCGTATTACGCATCATCGCTCTGATTGCGATTCCTCTCTTTCTACTCTCCCTCTCTTCAAGCTACATCTTCGAGTGGATGTGGTTGAAAGAGTTGGGATACTCTCAAATATTCTGGACACTGCGTGGAACGCAGGTTATTCTAACTCTGCTCGCGTTTACAGTAGCAGCTCTCTTTTTCATTCCAAATTTCCGCTTCTTGGCCGGTCAGCTCAAGCATGCAAATTTGAGTGCCTCACCCCTGCAGGGTTCCAACATCAACCTCGACTCCGACTTTGCCGGTAAACGTATCAAACAGTTTTTTACGCTTGGCGGGTTGATTATGGCGGTGATTTTTGCTCTTAGCTTTTACATTCGCTGGGATGAGTCACTGAGGTTCATCAGCAGCAAACCATTCGGCGAAACCGATCCGATGTTTGGGCGGGACATCAGCTTTTTTATGTTTGAACTCCCATTCTGGGACCTGGTTCAATCCTCGCTTACATCCATCGTATTTATCACACTGCTGATTATTGTGATGGCTTACATTTTTACCGGCCTTCTGATGATGCGCTCTTTTACAGAGTTCAGCGGCAGCAAAACCGTTTTCAACCATATCAAACTGAACGTCTCTCTCTGGCTGGGCCTTCTTGCCTGGGGGTTCTACCTGGATCGATACAGTCTTGTGTTTAAGGCAGACGGGATTGTATTTGGAGCCGGGTATACAGATGTGATGTACCAGCTTCCGGCAATCTGGATTCTGTTTATTCTTACCCTGTTTCTGGCAATCTTAATTCTTGTCAGCCGGTGGATAAAAACCGGGAAAGCCGTTCCGGGCCTGGCCATTTTAACCGTTTTAGTTATGATCGTTGGACGCGGTGTAATCCCGAGTGTCGTTCAGCAGTTTAGTGTAGAGCCAAATGAGCTGGAGCTGGAGTCGCCCTACCTGGAACGCAATATTGAGATGACACGGCTCGCATACAACTTACATAATGTAGAAGAGGTTGATTATCTGGCCGATGACACTCTCACGGTTTCCGACATCGCCAATAACCGGGATGCTATCGATAATATCCGTCTTTGGGATTCCCGTCTGTTGCTCAACACCTATAAACAGCTTCAGGAAATTCGATCCTACTACGAGTTCTACTCTGTTGATAATGATCGCTACATGGTAGACGGAGAGGTAAAGCAGATGATGCTCTCTGCCAGAGAAATTGCACGGACGCTCCCCAGCCAGTCCGATACATGGATAAACCGGCACTTACAATACACGCACGGCTATGGCCTGGTGATGAATCCGGTTACCGAAACCAATCGTCAGGGTGAACCACAGCTATACATCCGTAACCTGCCGCCTGCTTGGAACAGTGAAGATCTCCGGGTAGATAACCCGGCTATTTATTATGGAGAAAACAGCTCCGGGTACTACATTGTAAATTCCGGTGTTGAGGAGCTCCACTACCCCGATGGAGATGAAAATGTATACACACACTACAGCGGACAGGGAGGCATTCAGATCGACAGTTTTTTCAAAAAACTGCTTTTTGCCTGGGAGCTGGGAGATGTAAACATACTTTTGACCGACTACATTACAGAAGAGAGCCGTCTTCAGATCTGGCGGAGTGTACAGGAACGAATCGGAAAAATTAGCCCATTCCTACAGCTCGATCGCGACCCATACCTTGTACTCAATGATGGCAAACTCTACTGGATTCAGGATGCCTACACAACATCTGAACATTTTCCTTACTCACAACGATACCGAAACAGTTTCAACTACATTCGAAACTCAGTAAAAGTTGTGATTGACGCGTATGAAGGAACAGTAGACTACTATATTGTGGATGAGAATGATCCTGTTCTTGATGTTTATGATTCAATATTTCCGGACGTTTTTAAATCACTCGATGAACTACCTGAAGGGCTGGACGAACAGTTTCGGTATCCTCAGGATCTGTTTGAAGTTCAGATCGAAACATTCGCCCGATATCATATGACGCGCCCACAGGTGTTTTACAATCAGGAAGACCTCTGGACACGCCCCAATGAAAAATACGGCGGGCGACAGACCTTAATGGACCCTTATTACGTTCTGGCTCGACTTCCCCAAGCAGAACAGCTTGAGTTTATGCTTATCAGTCCGCTCACACCGGAAAATCGCGATAATATGATCTCCTGGATGGCGGCCAAATCCGACCCGGGGAACTATGGAAACCTCGTTGTCTATAAGCTTCCTAAAGAGCGGCTGATTTACGGGCCGGCACAGATCGAAGCAAGAATAGATCAGGATCCGGAGATTTCACGGCAGATTGCCTTGTGGGATCAGCGGGGATCTCGTGTTATTCGAGGAAATTTGATGGTAATACCAATCAAAAATTCATTCCTCTATGTTGAGCCTGTATTTCTGCTTGCCGATGGTGTAGATATCCCTCAGCTTCAGCGGGTTATTGTTGCCATTGGGGATGCTATTTCCATGCAGCCAACTCTCGATCAGGCACTTTTTGAACTCTTCGGTGATGAAGCAGCTCCAATTGTTGCTACTTCACCCATTGTTCAGCAACAGGAAGGACTCCCCGGCGATGCCCTGCCCGAAGGCATGGCGATAGATCGGCAAACACTTGAGCAGATACGATCCATTTGGGAAGACCTGAAGTCAGCTCTCGAAAATGGAGAGTGGGCACGCTATGGCGAACTGCTCAGCGAACTTGAAGAAAAAATAAACGAACTCTGATTTCCGAACATCCTGTAAGTTTTTAACCTGACCGGACATCAACCTACAAATTTAAACCAACGAAAAACTTTACTTATAAAGAATGAACAACACAAGAGTTGTAATAACCGGCCTTGGCGCCCTCACACCCCTTGGAAATACAGCCTCCGAATATTGGGAAAGCGCTGTAAATGGAAAAAGTGGTGCGGCCCCCATCACAAAATTTGATCCCGAAAGATTTCCGGCTCATTTCGCATGCGAAGTGAAAGGCTTTGATCCAAAAAGCCGGCTCGACAGAAACGAAATTAAACGATCTGACCTGTTCACCCAATACGGACTTTATGCGGCTGCCGAAGCGTGGGAAGATGCCGGCATTGATCTGGATAAGGAATCACCGTTCGATATCGGAGTCATCTGGGGAACCGGACAAGGCGGCATGGGAACGTTTGAAGATGAAGTTAAAAGCTATGTAAAAAGTGATTACAAGCCACGCTTCAGCCCATTTTTTGTACCCCGCCTGATTCCGAACATGGCTTCCGGAATGATCTCCATGAAGTTCGGCCTGATGGGAATCAACTATACAACTATTTCTGCTTGTGCCAGCTCCAATACTGCCATTATGGATGCCTTCAACTATATTAAAATGGGCAAAGCCAAAGCGTTTATTGCCGGCGGATCCGAAGCTCCGATTACTGAAGCGACCATTGGTGGATTTACCGCCATGAAGGCGATGAGTACACGCAATGATGAGCCCGAAACGGCTTCCCGTCCATTCGATCCGAGCCGAGACGGCTTTGTGATGGGAGAAGGAGCAACAGCGCTTGTTCTGGAGGAGTATGAGCACGCCAAAGCGCGCGGAGCCAATATCTATGCTGAAGTTGTAGGTGCCGCTATGACCGCCGATGCCTACCACCTGACGGCAACTCATCCGGAAGGATTGGGGGCCCTGCGCGGAATGAAACTCGCCCTGGAAGAGGCCGGAATAACTCCGGATGAGCTGGATTATATCAATACTCACTCCACCTCAACCCCCGTAGGTGATATCAGCGAAACCAAGGCGGTTTCTAAACTGTACGACGGTAGCAAGAAGAAACCGGTCATCAGTGCAACCAAATCTATGACAGGACACCTGTTGGGTGCTGCCGGAGCTGCAGAAGCATTTCTGTCGGTTATGGCTGTGAAGGAGAATGTGATTCCTCCAACGATCAATACCGAAACGATTGATCCGGAGATCCCAAAGAACATCGATATTGTGGTGGGCGAAGCCCGGGAAACAACCGTTAATACAGCCATGAGCAACAACTTTGGATTTGGCGGACACAACGCCATCACGTTGTTCAAAAAGGTGTAACATTTACTCCTGAAAATCATTATGGGATGTCTGATCAATTTCGGGCATCCCTTTTTTGTTTCCCAAATTTATGGCAAGTACTATTGGAACGATAATCACGCAAACTACTGTTAGGTAAACACATAGAAAGAGAAACAAAATGTGAAACCAATGGAAAAAAGAGAAGCATATCGCCAAAAAATCGAGGCAAAATTGGATGAATGGAAAGCCGAAATTGACCGGCTGAAAGCAAAAGCTCGTCAAAAGCAGGTGGATGTAGAAACAGAATATAAAGAGGAGCTGAACACTCTCAGAGAGAAAAGAGAAGAGCTGAAACGAAAGCTTGAACAACTTGAGGATGCAAGCGAAGACGCCTGGGAAGACATCAAAAAGGGGATTGAAAAATCCAGAAAAGAGATGAAAACGGCTTTTGATAAAGCCCTAAAAAAATTCTCCTGACACTTTCTAAATTCAGGCTGTCTTTCTATCTTGGGAAGACAGCCTTTTTATTTTTAATCCTGTTCTCATGAGCGCTTCCCTTCAATTAGGTCGATTTGCCGGAATTAAAGTTCAGATTCACTGGACCTTCTGGCTTCTGTTTCTCTTTATCGGATTTATGGTTTATGCCAACGACGGCAGTTTTGCCGACCTGATCTTGCATTTCATCTTCATAATAGCGCTATTTATCTGTGTTGTTCTGCACGAATTTGGCCATGCACTTGCTGCACGCCGGTACGGTGTTGGAACAAGGAATATCACCCTTCTCCCTATTGGAGGTGTAGCCAACCTTAAGGATATGCCCGAGAACCCAAAAGAGGAGTTTATCATTGCCATTGCCGGGCCGATGATCAACGTTGTAATTGCGCTGTTGCTCTGGCTCATTGTACCGGTCGATCAGTTTCTTGTTGATGATCCTGAGCTGCTTGAAGAACAACTGAGCGGTATTACTGCTAACAATTTCCTTTTCCATCTTTTTGCTGTCAATGTTGCTCTTGTTGCATTCAACATGATTCCTGCATTTCCAATGGATGGGGGGAGGGTTTTCAGAGCAATTCTCTCCACACGAATGAGCAGGGTTCAGGCAACACGGGTGGCAACGGCTCTCGGAAAATTCCTGGCTCTCATCTTCTTTCTGTTTGGACTCTTTTCAAACATCATACTGGCCATCATCGCCGTATTCATCTATTTTGGTGCGCATTCCGAAAACATTGTCATTCAACAAATCAGCCTGCTTCAGGGGAATGACATTGAAGATGCCATGATAACGGATTTCACAACTCTAAACCCCAATGATACACTTCAGATCGCTATAGACCGAATTCTGGCCAGCACTGAACAGGATTTTATTGTCGAAGAAAATGGGAATGTTGAAGGAATTCTGTTCATGTCCGACTTGGCTCCTGCCCTGCGTGATCGTGGTAAAGAGACTCCCGTTCGTGATGTAATGGAAACCAACGTCGTGACTCTTCAGGCTAAAGATCCGCTGCCCGCTGCCTACCGGGAGTTAAAACCGGGAAACAGAAACTTTTTCCCGGTTGTAGACAGTGGCAAACTCGTAGGGGTACTTGATATGAATAATATCAATGAATTCCTGACCTTTCGTGCCGCCCACGACTATTAATGAGCGGCCGGATCGCTCTCCAGATTATCACTTCGCTTTCAGCAGATCACGAATCTCTGTAAGGAGTGCCTCTTCCGCTGACGGCTTGGGTGGAACAGAAGGCTTCTCAACTTCTTTCTTTTTCATCCTTTCGAAGGCTTTAATCACCATAAAAACTGAAAAAGCTACAATGGTAAAGTCAACGATATGCTGAATAAAAACACCGTAGTTGACGGTTACCGCCGCGGCTTCCCCGGTTGCATCTTTCAGCGTAATGATAAAATCGGTGAAATCGATACCGCCCAGTAGCAATCCAATGGGAGGCATTAAAACATCATTTACAAAAGATGTCACAATCTTCCCGAATGCGGCCCCAATCACAACCGCAACGGCCAGATCCAGAACATTTCCGCGCATGGCGAATTTTTTAAAGTCGGCTAACAGGCTCATAGATTTATCTCCTTGTTGAAGTTAAAGTTAACTGCAACAGCAATATTCTACGAAAATCTGTGATTTCCTATAGTATCAGGTTTACCGACTTAAAAATATTACAGCAAGAAAAATTTAAGCCGTGATTCATCGGATTTATTCATCCAGCTTAAAATCAAATTTCTGAAGTAAACCTTCTTCCCTCATCAGTGCTTCAATTCCCTCAATATCACGGGGTACAAAATCTGTAATCACCTCTACGCCGTCTTCGGTAACCACAATCATATCTTCCAGACGAACATAAATATTCTCCTCCGGAACCCTGAACTGCGGCTCTATCACAAAAACCATCCCCGGTTCAACAGGTGTCGAGTAGTCGCCTACATCATGAACGGCCAACCCCACTCCGTGGCCCAGACCCATTCTCGGGTTTTGCGCCCTCTGCCTGTATGAGTCAATAAAGTCTTCTGCTGCCTGCCGATAAATTGATTTTGAGAACTCCATCTCCGCAAACACCGAATCAAACTCTTCCAGGGCGTTCAGCATAATCTCCTGAGGGGTGAGGCCGATCTCAATATTATCCAGAATGGTATCATACCAAGCAACATAGAACCCATAAAGCTCCCGTTGGACGGGGTTGAATGTTCCATTTGCAGGCCACATTCTGGCCATATCGCTCGTGTAGTAGTTATAAACCGGCCCATAATCCATAAGAATCATATCACCGTCACGGGCAGGCCTTTCACTGCCGTGGTAATGATTCATGTAGGCATCAGGTCCAATGTGCGTTAAGGCGTAGTAACCCTCACCTTCCACCCCGTTTTTCCAATACATGTACCGGGCAATTGCTTCCATTTCATACGCCTTAATCCCAACTTTGGTTGAGCGTATTACTTCCATAATAGCTTCCGCCTGCAAATCACTCGATTTTGTAATCAGTGCTATTTCAGCAGAACTTTTGATTTTTCTCATCTCATCTGTAATCGGGTCCAGGTTCTCCATTGCCAGATTTGCGGTCATTTCTTCAAGGTGACGAATAAATTCCAGGTGTCGTCCGGGTCTCTCATCAAATGGATCGTTCTCGCGATCACCGAGGGTTCGGTTTGCAATAGACCTTGTAACTCCCAGGTTTTCGTACGGACTCATATGAGTATAAACCGTGCTGTATGCAGAATTCTGATTCAACTCCTCTAAATCACGCTTCAAATCTGTGATATGTTTCACCTCATCAATTCCGGAAAGCTCTTTCACCAAATCCGCGTCCTGATAAGAGAGTACTTTCCCTTCGCCATACTCTCGTCGTTCGTTTCGATCCTGTAGATAAACGGTAGCACTCCCTGAGGCTCCATCCAATATCAGGTAGGCATAAGGAGATTTGATGCCGGTGAGATAGTAAAACTCGTTGTTCTGGCGAAAAAATTGAAAACCCATCGGCATCGGTGCGCCCTGAATGACGGCAAAAGCACTCCCCCCTATTTCATTATAAACCTGATTACGCCGATCAGCAAACTCTTGTGGAGTGAAATGTTCGGTAAAGAGCGGGCGTTCCTCCTTCTCAGTTGAGGTATTCCAGTTGTTTTGAGACATTCCATCAGAGAATGGAATAAGCAGGAGGGCCGACATCAGTAATGATGTAATAAGAAAAGATGTAATACTTTGAGCTTTCATAAGATTGAGAAACGATTGAAATTTGAGTTATAGTCAGATTCTACACAAAAAACCCGAAATACGAACCATATTTTTGTAACAGTTTGTACACGTGTAAACGGGAAGTCCCGGCAGTTTGTTAAATTAGAGGTTATCCAATTAAGACTAACAGCAAAAAATTACATTGAAGAATCAAGCCTCATTTATTCAGGAGTTACTACAATCACATAAGGAAGCGTCAAAATGCCCGCCGCCGGAGATGGTAATTCAGTTTTTTGATGATCTGCTCGGAGTTCTGTTTCCCGAATTTGCCATGGATCGGTTTGAAGATGCCGATGAAATCGTTCAGCGCCTTGATGAACTGAAAAAGAGACTGAGAACCATTTTTGATCACAACAAGGAGTGTGTAAAAAGTGGCGTGAATGGTTTAGAGGAGAAAGTTTTCAATGAACTACCAGAAATTCGACAAAAACTTTTACGTGATATAGAGGCGATCTACATGGGGGATCCGGCCGCTCAAAGTAAAGGTGAAGTGATTCGAACCTATCCCGGATTTTATGCGATTGCAGCATATAGAATTGCTCATCTATTATTAACACACGGTGTAAATTTAATCCCTCGCATTATTTCAGAACACGCCCACCGCCAGACCGGTGTAGATATCCACCCGGGGGCTCAAATCGGTGATCATTTCTGTATTGACCACGGGACCGGCATTGTCATTGGCGAGACAACCGTCATCGGTTCAAACGTTAAAATTTATCAGGGTGTAACGCTTGGTGGATTGAGTGTAAAGAAAGAAGATGCCAAGAAAAAGCGTCATCCAACAATTAATGATGGTGTGGTGATCTATGCCGGAGCCACTATATTGGGCGGTGAAACGGTGATAGGCGAGAATAGCATCATCGGCGGAAATGTGTGGCTGACCAAGAGTGTACCGGCCAATTCAAAAATTTACTACCAGGCGAAGATGACCAACGCCGAAGGAGAAACGGATACGATTACGTTTAAATGAATTACTAATGGCACTCTCCCCTAGAGAGGGGTGTCCGGGACTGGGCTTAAACATACACGCCAGCCATTCATGGCCGGATACAATCTGACAGCGTTGTGAAGAAAAAGATTGGACGTTTGCAGGAACCGACAGCCGGCTTTACGCTGCCAGGTCGGAATTTTAATAAACCTGACAGCACCAACCGGATCTGTCAGCGTTTAACAAATGATGAAATGTGGCGAGACGCTGCTAGGTTTTACGAACACTGTCAGGTCAAAACTTTAACCAAATTGTATACCCAATGAAGCTTGAAAAACTTATCGGCAACACACCACTGATTGAACTGGAACAGATTCCGATTAACAAGAATGTGAAGATCTACTGTAAGCTGGAGGGACAAAACCCGGGAGGAAGCGTAAAAGATCGCGCGGCTTTGGGGATGATTAATGGAGCTTTGAAACGGGGCGATATTAAGCCTGGCGATACACTGGTGGAGGCCACAAGTGGTAATACCGGAATTGCCCTCGCGATGATTGCCGCTATGAAGGGATTGGAAATCAAACTGCTGATGCCGGAGAGTGCCACGGAAGAGCGGGTGAAATCGATGAAGGCGTATGGTGCTGAGGTGATTCTCACGCCGGCTGAAAAGACCATTGAGTACTCCCGTCAGCTTGCTGAAGAAATGGCCGAAGGGCATGGATATTTTCAGCTGAACCAATTTGCCAACCCGGACAATTACCGGATGCACGAAAAAACAACCGGACCTGAAATCTGGCGCGACACAAATGGAAAGATTACTCACTTTGTCTCGGCTATGGGAACTACCGGAACCATTATGGGTGTTTCCCGATATCTGAAATCTCAGAACCCTGATGTGCAAATTGTGGGAACTCAGCCTACGGAGGGATCATCCATTCCGGGAATTCGGAGGTGGTCACCGGAGTATTTGCCAAAAATTTTCGAAGCCGAACGGGTAGATCAAACCGTGGATGTAAGCCAGGAGGAAGCCACAGAGATGGCTCGGCGTATGGCGAAAGAGGAAGGGATTTTTGCCGGAATGAGCAGTGGCGGTGCATTGACAGCTGCACTGAAAGTGGCCGAGAATTTAGACGAGGCCGTGATCGTCTGCATTACCTGCGATCGTGGAGATCGGTATCTGAGCTCTGATTTGTTTGAGTGATCTGACATTCAGAGCATATTTTCGCCCTGTTTGCAGGTTGTGTTGCATGTCTGACAGCACACTGAATACTTGAAATTGACCTTTGATCCTACCCTTGTTTTGTCCCTAACGGGACAGAGGAATCTTTTTAAGCGATGTTGTTCATGGTTATTTTTTTTAAAACAGCATTTAAAAATTTCTCTGGACTTCCTTCAAATTTTAAATTCACGCCGGATTTCTAAAGGGATCAAAAAAACCATCAAATCAGATAAAGATGATTACGGAGTATTGCTGGCGGGAATGTTCCATAGGAACATTATATGGGTAGATATTCGATTGCCCAATTATTTTCAGCGCGCTCTAGATACGCAATATATCTTCACTCATCACCGATTCGGAAACGATCGAAACCGGTAGCTGAAAGAGAAGATCACATAACGAGAGAGTACATTTGAGCGGTAATCCTCGATATAATCCTCAAAAATATTACGACTGATGTTGTTGTTCTGTGCCAGTATATCAAACATGGTTACCCGGAATTGAGCCGATTCATCAGACAGAAACTTATACCCGATCGACCCATTCCAGAATGCTGAAGTTTGATTGAAGTCATCTCCCAAACCTGAATTGTGGCGAAAATTAAAGTCACTCTCGAGAACCAGTCCGCCAAAAGGCATGATGTTGAAAGAGCCGGTGGCCTGACCGGTATAGTAATTGTTGTTCAGCTCCGGGCGGATAGAGTTTTCCACGATGTTGTAGGTGGCACTGTATGAGGCACGAAAATCAACCCGGTCGCTAATGTTGCTGCTGATTAGCGCTCGCGAATTAAACCGGTAGGTATCCGTTAAGTTTTTTGCTTCATCAATAAATGATGGCCGCTGGTTGTAGCTCACACCCACGTTTAGATTCAGATTGCTGGAGATCAGATCAAAAGGAACACTTCGGTTAAACCGTGATGAGAGGCTCAACGCACTTCCGATATTTTCCGGAGAAACGAGCCTGGCACCCTGCCTTAAAATAACTCCATCATCCAGTTGTGTATCCTCCTGTGCAACAATCGTCCGGTTTCCTATGTAGTTGTCGGTAAGGTTCATGGAGAGATAAACTGAAGAGGAGGTTCCCTCTTCAGGGTTTGTAAATCGAAGGCGAAGAGTGACCCGGTGATCCATCTGCTGCTCAAGGTTGGGGTTTCCGGTGGTGAGCCGGAGCGGATCGTTATTATTGATTACATCCTGCAACTGACGGACTGAGGGTGTACGTGTGTTTGAGTTGTAAGAGAGCCGGAGATTTGATCTGCGTCCAAAATTGTAGCGAAAAAAGGCGCCCGGAAGAAAATTTTGCCAGGTCTGATTGATCTCCGTTTCAACCGGAAACTCCTGATTGCCGGTCAGTGATGTGTGCTCCCAAGAGGCACTTACATTTGCACTGATATCGTCGTTTCCAAACCGGTAACTGCCACGAAATTCATTGGTTAAAAGCCGGTTATCGTAACGGTTGGTCAGAGCCGGATCGATAGAACTGTAGCTGTTCGTAGCTTCATCAAACTGAAATACATCCTGAACGGAGTCATTGCTGTCGAAGCCCGGCCGATAGCTCAGCATCAGCTGGGTGTTCTCCGTGACCGGTTCGGTATATGAAAAATTACCGGATAGTGAATAGCCGCCATTGGATATCTGGGTTTGTTGATCGTTAATTACCCGGTTTTCATCGCCATCATAAAATCGCGAATCATCAAGCTGAAGCCTCTCCCCGGATCGGTCATTAAAACGGGTTCTTACATTTGCTGAAAAGGTACGACGCTCCTTTGTAAATCGGTGGCGATAGAGCATGAATGAGAAAAAATCGTAACCTGACTGGCTGTTGCTGTTAATTTGGTTGATTTCGTTTATCAACTGATTGTTTGGCCCCAGCGTGAACGCATCACTATATCGTTCTGAACTGTTTTTTTGAAAGCTGAAACGGGGTGAAAAAATAAACGAACGGTTCTCATCAAATTCATGCTCAAGGCGCATATCGAACCGGTGATTGTAATCATCTCCGGTATTTCTGACATCCTCATCATACTGCTGATCAGCCGAAAATCCGGTCAGATAAAGACGATCGCGCTGAATCTCTTGTGTATTATCTGTCAGATTAAAAAAGTAACTCGCGTTCAGCTTGGTTTGGTCGTTCCAGTTGTTATTGTAATTAATTCCGGTAGAGTGAACTGAGCTTATACCGCTTTGGCTACCGACTCTGAAATTACGCGTAGCACCACCTCTTCCTCGCCCGCTGCCACCTGCCTCTGAAATTCCGAGCAGATCCTCGCTGGAGAAATTTTGTTGATTGACATTGTTTGTCATTCCGATAACGGATAAACGCTCAGACCCTCGAAAATAGTTGTAGTTTCCACCGGCCATGTAGCGCTCTTGTGATCCGTAGCCGGAATTCAGCCGGCCAAACTGTCCGCGATTCATCCCATCTTTTGTAACAACATTTAGGGTTCTGTCTGTATTGCCATCCCGAAAGCCGGTAAACCGTGCCTGTTCACTCTGGCGATCAAACACTTCGATTTGGCTCACTATTTCGGCCGGTAGATTTTGTAACACCAGGGCAGCATCATCCCCGAAAAACTCCTCCCCATCAACCAGTACACTCACAATATCCTCTCCCTGAGCCTGAATCACTCCGTCAACAATAATGAATCCGGGCATTCGAGTAACCAGATCCTGAATGTTGGCGTCCCGGTTGGTTTGATAACCATCCGCATAAAATGCGGTTGTATCACCGCGAACATCAACGCGGGGGCGACGCGCCTGCACCTGAAACTCTTCGAGCTCCAAAAGAGATGGAGTCATTACAATCGTCAAATCTTCTGGTGATGTGTCTGATACGGTAAGCTCTATTCTCTCCATCTGAAATCCGAGATATGTAGCCACAAGAAGATACTCCCCACCCGCAATATTCCGGACAATGAAAGAACCGTCCCGGCCGGAAGCTGCACCGCCAACTCTTGCACTATCCGGCATGGAGAAGAGCTGAATATTTACGCCTTCAAGCGGTGTTTGTTCTCCATCATCCCCTTCAATAACTGTCCCGCTTATATTGAACACCTCCGCCTGGAAACCCTGCAGAACCTCTGCGGGTGCTACCCATAACAGAAGAGCGAAAAGTAAGTATTTTTGTAAATGAGACATGCTAAGACAAAATTTAAGATCAACGATCTAAAATATTGCCTTTTAACAAATTACATTGTAAAAAGTTATAATTGCAGTGATTAAAACCGAATCTCAGTAATGATTTCTATAGTGTCCACGGCTCTGGATCCGCCAACCTCATTATACCAGCTTCGGTCGTAATCCAGGATAATTTTGGATCGGTTCGAAAACACATAAGCCAGCCCTGTCACAAACTTTCTTGTATGCCATTCAGATTGATCACGGTTATTCAGCTCATCAAATCGGAAAGTTAAACTGACCGGAAAATCAAACGGTTTGAACTCATTAAACAGACTCCATCCGTTCAGATCAATCGGGTCAACGTTTTGATCTACAAAATTTCCCGCTGCATCTCCCGTACCGGTAAAGCCCTGTAGAATTCCGATCCATTTTTGGGTTTCGTACGAAAGAGCCAGAGCACCCATGCTAAAATCCGGGCTTTCCGGGATGTTTCCCTTTCCGAAGGAGCCGATGAAACTGGTTTGAAATCCGGGCAGATTATCTGCCAAGGGACGAATTGAGAGTCGCCCTTCAATCAGTTTGTTGTTATTCTTCTCGAGTGCTGCATATCCGCCTCCATTGTAAACTCCAATACTGAAACTGCCGTATCGTCCCGGAGCGGATCGAATTCCCGTCTGTTTAGATTCCGGAAGATCTTCCCCAAGCTGCCCCGCGTAAGTAATTCCATAATCGGCAGAACTTAAAATTTTATTGTAGTCCAGAAACATGGAGCGCTGACTTCTGAAATCGTTTATATCCTGCTCGAAATCAATCCATGGGCGGCTTACAACGCCAAATTCAACACTGGAGTTTTTAATTAGCCGGGAATCCTTCATAGCAATATTAACGAGTGCATATTTGAGCCGAAGCTCGATATCACCCTCTCCGTCCCCTTCCTGATCGACCGTTACATCCTGCGTGAATCGGATTTTTACCCGATCAGAAATATCTCTTCGGAACGTGATGTAGCCACGCTTTAAAAGGAATTCATTGTTTACATCTACATTCTCAAATGTACGCTCGTATGAAAAAAAGAACTGCCCGCTAAAACCAAGGTCGTTTAAAGCAGATTGCGCTGAAAGCGTAACAGGTAAAAGCAGTAATAACGTAAATACTCCAATAGTTTTAAGAGTAGAGTCCATGGGGTTCAAATAACGGTAAAATTAACGGCTTTGGATATTTCTATTTCGCGAAAGAAGATATAACCAAATTGTTGTATTAATGTTAAGCCAATGTTAAAATCAATAACAGAGTTCCCCCGAAACTATTCGTACCGAAGAGATTCAACCGGATCAACTTTTGCGGCTTTTAATGCCGGAAACACTCCCGCAAGTAGACCAATCAAGGCCAGGACCCCCACCGTTACGATAACAGCCATCTCCGAAATTTGAGGTTTCCCAAGAAATTCACCCGCGCCGGTTGTCAGGTTCATAGAAAGAACACCAAAAACGATCGCCGATGATACAGCCAGCCCGATACCGCCACCCAAGAATGAAATAAAAAGCGATTCAAACATAAATTGAGTGATAATGTGAATTTTACGTGCCCCAACGGCGAGTTTTACACCAATTTCTCGCGTCCGCTCCTTAACCACCACAAACATGATATTTGCCACACCCACGCCGGCAATCATCAGTGTAAAAAACCCCACCGTAAAAAGGAATATTTCCAATCCTGTTGAGACCTTTTGATTCATCTCTTCCTGCTCAATAAAATCCCACATAGGCAGTGCCTGTTCATCGGCCGGATCAAACTTATATTTTGATGCAAGAAGTGATGTGACTCCCGCTTTAATCTCTTCCTGCAGCTCCGGGCTTTCGGGCCGAATTAATATTGAACCGACATTTCGGTTACCGTAAATATTGCGAAGGGTTGTATATGGAATGATTGCGCGATTGGCATCCGGACCGTTGTTCATGGATGTCTGCATTTTAGGTTTCATCACGCCGATAACGGTAAATGGCATATTGTCGAGCTTCACCTGTTTACCGATCGGGTCCTCATCCTTAAAAAGTTGCGTAGCGATTTCATCTCCTAAAAAAAGAACCCTGCGCTGCTCATCCACATCGTGTTCGTTAATAAATCGTCCACCGGCAGCCGGGTACATGGTTCGCATGATTTCAAAATCCGGATTTACACCCTCCATGTAAGTCGTTGTAATTTCATCACCATACTGCAGTTGAGCCCCCCATCTACCATACTGAGGACTGGAATGTGAAATGCCGGGCACAGCCTTGTTAATCAGATCCACATCTTCTTCCGTAAACCGAATGGACCGGCCGATCGACAACCCCTCATAGTTTACACTTGTCTGCCCACCGTAGATGATAATCACCTGATTTCCTGCTCCAAGCATCCCCTCCATCATACTGTTCCCCAGACCTCTTCCAAAAGCCAGTAACAGAACAACAGATAGAGTTCCCCAGGCGATGGCCAGAATGGTTAAAAACGACCGCAGCTTCTGCTTGCCCAGGTCAGCAAAAAATTCACGAAAAAGATTACTCCACATAGTTCAAACCTTATAGTTACCAATTTAAATTACCTTCTGAGGCACTCCACAATGTCCAGCCGGGCAGCCCGCCAAGCAGGCAGCATACCTGCGGCAAATCCCACAACCCCCAAAACCACAAAAGCGATAAGTCCTACCTCCGGTGAAAAGTAGGGGGCACCTACAAACTCTTTGATAGGAATATTCTGAGTTGCCTCAACCAATAGCCACCCGATTCCGTAACCCGCAGCCGCACCCATTCCAATCACCATAAACGTTTCCACAAAAAACTGCCCCATAATGTGATGCCGCTTTGCACCTACCGATCGTCGAATTCCAATCTCCTTCATTCGTTCCTGTACCACCACAAACATGATGTTTGCAACCCCGATACCGCCAACGGCCAGTGTAAAAAATCCGATCAGCCCCAAAAATCCGTTGATTCCGAGAAACAGAATATTGATGAACTCCCAGAATTCGTTTGTATCCCAGATGCCAAGTGCATCTTTGTCTGACGGATCAAACCGGTGTTTTCTTGCCATCACTTCATACACTTCATCCTGAATCTGTTTGGCCAGCGCGGGATCCATCGGTGTGTAGAGAATATTGTTGATCAAATCTGTTCCCATCATGGCAGAAAATGTTGTGGCTGGAATAAACGCCCGATCCATGTCGCGCTGGGAGTAGGATGAGTTTTGAATTTTATCCTGAAGCACCCCGATGACAGTAAAAGGCGTATCCCGTACCAATACTTGCTGCCCAACCGGATCGGCCTCCCCAAACAGGTTTTCAGCCAAACGGTTACCCAAAAAAATGACCCGCCGTCTTTCGTCAATATCGTTTCCGTTCAACCAGCGACCTCCGGGCTGCTCAAACACATTTCGCAAATCCTGATAAATCGGATAGACACCACCCACATTTGAATTTCTCCGGCGGTCTCCGTTGGAAATCTGCAGACTTTGAATATATTCGGGCGTAGCCACGTCTATATTTTCAATTTGATCCTCGAGCATTTTCGCATCGGATTCCCGATATCGAATTGGCCGGCCCACTCCGTACCCCTCATATGCCTTGGTCGTTTGCCCGGGAAACATAATTGCAAGCTGATCTCCCATCCCACGCATATTCAGCACGGTCTGATCCCTAAAACCCACCCCGAACGCCAACAGTAAAATTAGAGTAGCTGTCCCCCACATAATCCCGAAAATGGTAAGGAAACTTCTAAGCTTCTGCTGATTCAGATTTCGGAAAAGTTCGGTGATGTGATTTAAAAGCGTCATACAGATCGGTTTGAAAAATTTTGATATTCCCCTGCAACTGCGAAATAATCAGTGCCGGGTTATCTAACTGTCAGTGATTTTGCAGGTTTTTCCAGAACTTTTTCTCCTTCTTCCATACCATCCAATACCGCAACGGTGATGGCATCACTCAGGCCAAGTTCTACCTCTTTCTCAACCCGAGTGCCCGGTGTACTGCCCGGCACTTCCACAAAGGTTTTACCGTCACGCATAATTACAACACGCTCCGGAATGGTAACCATGTTTTCAACCCGTTTAATTATGATGTCGGCGTTTGCAGAATAACCTGCTCTAAGAATCGCCCCCTGAGCATCAGTAATTCTGATCTCAATTGGAAAAACCGTTGCGTTGTCTTGCTGTTTAGCCTTTAGTGAAATCCTTGAAACTTCCCCTTTCACAATCTGTCCCGGCAGAGCTCCGATTTTCAATTCAGCCGGCATCCCCTCTTCCATTTTCCCTACGTCAATTTCATCCACTGTTCCTTTAAAAAGTAGCTGATCCATTCCGGCGATACTCATAAGAGCTGTACCCGCCTGATACGATGTAAGCGGTACTACCGGTTCACCCACATCCACCATTTTTTCCAGAATGTATCCGTCAATAGGTGCACGAATTACGGATTCTACAAGTGTTTCACCCATCATGATTCGTCCGCTTTCCAAAAGCTCCAGCCGTTCTCTGTTAATCTGCTCACGTACTTTTACATCCTCAAACTGTTGTGCAATTCGATCATACTCCTGCTCAGATACTAAATTCCTTTCGAGGAGAGTCTCCATTCTCTGCAGCTCTTTAGCAAGATTCTCTTTCTCAATTTCTGTTCGCTCCAGATTTCGTTTGGCTTCTGCCAGTTCCAGCGGAGTCGGATCAGGGCGGACTTCAATCAGCGGTTCCCCCTCTTGCACAAAATCACCCGGTTCGGCATAAATTCGATTTACCACACCGGAAATTTTTGATTTCACCTCAATTTCATTATCCGGCTCGATGGTGCCCACAGCCAGTGCTTTTTCTATCACCGTTCCGATTTCTGCAATTACGTGAGGCTGCTCCTCAATTTCATTTCCGGATGACTGCCCGTTCAGGTAAAAGAAAGCTCCGCCACCAAAAATGATGATAGCTGCCAGTGAGATCCAGATTCGTTTTTTAGTTTTTTTCTTAGCCATAATAGATCATGAATATTGTTCGAGATTTGTCTTGCTCTACGAATCGCACAACTGAAAGTTTCTCTTTTAAAATTTTTCCCGCACTAAAAACCGTTTATTCCCCCATTGCATTACACTCCTTTCAAGAATTTCTTCAAAAATTAAATCCTCTTGATTTTTTTACTCTTGCTTTTGTTTATAATGAACGATCTTACAGCAACATTTTTTAAACTATTGAACACGAATTAAATAAAGAGAAACGTATGAAACGCACAGCAAAAGCAGCCTGGAAAGGGAATGGAACAAAAGGGTCAGGAACCCTCACAACTCAAAGCGGAGCATTGGACAATCAACCATATTCAGTAAAGCTTCGATTCGAAAATGAGGATGGCAAAAAAGGAACCAATCCGGAAGAGCTCATTGCAGCAGCACACTCGGGATGTTACGCCATGGCTTTAAGCGTAGAGCTGGAAAAAGCCGGGTATAAAGCAGATAACATCGATGTGAATGCCAAACTATCCCTCGACAAAGAGGGTGACGGCTGGGCAATCACAAAGGTTGATCTAAAACTAAACGCATCCGTCCCAGGAATTTCTGAAGGTGAGTTTGATAAACTTGCAAACGGTGCAAAAGAAGGATGTCCGGTTTCAAAAGTATTGAATTGCGAAATTACACTCGATTATACATTGAACTAATTTGAGATCGGTACATTCAGATTTCAAAAAAGCCTCATCCGGGTTTATTCGGTTGAGGCTTTCTTTTTGTGAGAGGTCATCTCACGGATCATCTGCGGCTGAGATCTTCCATAAACGGTTCATTTCCATTTAGTAAATCCTGTTTCGAAATCCTGATTTTTGTTTGAGCGGGCAGGCTTTCATTTCGGCCTCGCCAGTCAATGGTAATCGTGAGCAGTTCATCATTTTTTAGTGTGCGCAGCGTGCTGCCATAATCTTTGATTGTTTCCAGAATGGCTGCTTTTATCTTTTCAGAATCCCCGGAAAGATCGGCTCTGTTTTGTTGACGCATCTGAATTTCGATTTCACTTCTTACTTCCTCACCCCGTTTTCTCAGCTCTTCACTGCGTTCGCGAACTTCAGCAATACGATTTCTGAACTCTTCAGAATCAAACACAAGAGTATCCATGTTAAATTCAAACCGGGTGCTGTCCGGCATTCGAAACCGGAATGATCCTGCTCCACTGTTTTCAGTGGTAATATTTCCCAGATCAATATTGATGTCAATGTCGTCAAAGTTCAGAGAATCAATTTCGCGAGCCATCTCAAACAATCCGGGAAAATTAAAGGGGGATCGTCCTGTAACCGTTACATAAAATTGTGCTCCAAGTCCGGGCAGATATTCGTAGGATGGTTTTCGGCTAACCCGAAGGTGTTCGGTATCGGTACTATTGATGGATGTTTCCAGAACAGAAGCAAAAATGTTCAGGTCCCGAACATCTCCATATTCTGATAGATCTTGCTTTTCAACCCGATCGCGAAGCTGTCTGTCTGAAATCCTGCCTTCACGATGGAGCTTCAAATCCTCCGATTTCACCACAAAGCTCAGTTTTGGAACAGAATGAGTGTATTCCTGAAGCCCGGTTATTACAGCAATGGAACCATCAAATGATCTTTTCAGCCCGTATGAAATTCTCAGCACCTCATCTTCCGGTAAACTCTGCATTGTTGAGGCGTACTGAGTGATATACTCCATCACTTTCTCCTCAACCGCCTCACTTGTTGAATGGCTCTCAACAACTTCATCCTCATCGCTGGTATTGCGCTCAATACGTACGGTTCCGGAAACGCTGATTGAACGGGAGGAGATGCTTTCCCCCACGCTTAAGTGAACTCCGTAGCCGGAGATGTACTCCGAAGAGACATGTCCGTTTCGCGCAAATAGAAATGGAATCGGGTTTTCCGGAACGGCTGTAAATATTTCACCTAATATACTTTCTGCAATCCTCATCTCGCGTTGCAGAGCCTCATCCTGGGCCTGTACAGAAACGTAGGACAGGAACAGGCAGGTAAGGGTAAAGACAATCGTTTTTAACAGTTTCATAGCTTTATTCTTAATTTTGATTATTCGTTACTCAGCGCGTAGATAATTCCGTTCAATGCCCGGTTGGTTTGATCAATTTGATTGGCAGTGTTCTCTTCAAGCTGAAGAAGTCCTTCTGTAAATAGCATCAGATCTCTGTTCCGGCGCTCTTCGTAGTAGTCGGCCAGGGCGGTCAGCGATTCGTTGAATTGAGTTGTTTGTTCCTGCCGAATCTGCTCCATCATCGAATTCAACATGAGTGCATTTTCCGCTTGGATCTGGGTAAGCATCTCATTCACCTCCTCTTCAGCAATACCCTTCGTTACCGGCGGCTGACCAAATGCGAGATAGTACCCTTGCTCTGTCTTTCCAAATTGCACCGAATGAAATAACCCGGTAAAAATGGTGATGATCAGAACAGCCGCAGCCGCCATCCAAACATATTTGAGTTTATGCACTTTCTCCTCGCTATTGTATCCGGCAAACGGTTTAGCCAAATCAGCAGCGGGCATATTCACTTCCAAGTCCTTGCCATAGGCTGAAAGCACGGAATGAGTTGCTTTCAGCTCTTCCAGCCTTTCCCGAAGCTCACGGTTGCTCCGAAGCTTGCTTTCAAACGCTTCGCGTTCATCGGAGTTCATTTCATCAAAAAGATAATCCATCAACTGCTGTTTACTCTTTCTATCCATCTCTGTTCAGGTAGTTTGTATTAATATTCCATCTCTTTAAAATTGAACCCAGCTCGTTAAGTCCGTTGTACATCCTTGTTTTGGCCGTACTTTCCGGGATTTTTAAAATTTCTGCTATCTCCCGAAAAGTCAGATTTTCAAACTGCTTAAGCACAACAACTTCTCTGAGATCATCCGGTAGTTCTGCCAGCGCCTTCTCTATCGCGCCGTTTAACTCCTTCGTCTCCAATTCTGTTGATGGAGTTCGCTCATCAAGTAAATTCTTCAATGAAACGGACTCAAGTGGAGTCGATTTTCGCCTGCCGGCTCGTTTCAGTTCATCCAGGCAGAGATTATTAGCAATCCTGTAGATCCACGATTTGAAGGAGTCCTGATTTTCAAGGGTTTGTAAATTCTGGTGAACCTTAATCATCGTTTTCTGGGCAATTTCTGCTGCATCCGCCCGATTACCGAAATAATGGTAAGCAAAACGATAGATCGCCGGATACCACTGGTCGGCAATTACCCGAAAAGAGGTTTCATGTCCATTTTGCAGGTACTTCATTAAATATGAATCATCCTGATTTTTCAAACCCCGAGATCGTTTTTATTGTCGTTTAGTGTAAAGACGAGGCAAACCCAAAAATAGTTTTAGAACTGGCGAGATTTTTTAAACGACTTCAAAATTCTCCCCTTATTAGGGGAGAATTTGTCAGCTTTAATATTTTTTTATTCTGAAATCACGTTTTCTTAAGAACTAAACCACAGTTTCTAAAAATCTCACCTACTTACCCAGCAGCATATCCATAAAGCTTTCACGAACCTCTTCGCCGGCATCCCGAAAGTAGAGAAACGGAAGATGTAAATCGGTTTGGGTTGTGTCGGTTTTGACACCCCAAAGTGGAGAGAGTTTGGTAGGAAGCATCGCGTATCGGGCATCTCCAATTACCTCCGGGTATTCAGGGTGACGTATCAAAAAGTTTTCGGATAAATACTTGAATCGCAGCAGATCCTCGTACATCACTGTGCCGGTAAACTCCGAAAACTCCTCTTCAATAATAATTCGCGGAGCCGATTCTCCCTCATAAACATCAATTCCTGAAATCAGGCCGGTGCGAATGGCGTCTGTGTAAATCGTGCCATTGGAAATGTAATTGGCTCTCCAAACACGCTGATTGGCAATTGTGGGTTTCACCACCATCTCTTCAATGGTATGCCCACGGTTTTCAGCCAGATTTTCTGCAGCTGAGGTAGCTCGCTGATGTTGAACCCATCCAAACAGCAGAAAAAAGGTGAGCCAGCCTCCTGCAAACCAGACGCACTTTTTTTGCTTTTTCAGAAGAGCAAATCCAACAAATAAAATCAGGCCGATCGTGACAACCGGATCAATAACAGAGATCAGGTTCCAGGCAAAACGAGTATCAAGAAATGGCCAGAGGAGCTGAGTGCCATAACTGGTAAAGGCATCAAGGAGTCCGGCCGTGGCGTAGCCTAAAATGGAGTAGATGTAGAGCTCCTTAAAAGTGAGATACTTCTTAAAAAACCACCACAGCAGAACCGAGGCGAAGAGTGCCCCAACAGGAATGAAAATCAGTGAGTGACTAAACTGTCTATGAATTTCAATGTTAAAAAGCGGATCGGATGGGATCTGAATGTAGTAATCCAGGTCAGCCATCATGGAAGAAAGAGCACCGGTAAAAGCCGCAGGTCTCAGTTTATCTTTTTCAGCTCCGGATTGAGCAGCTGCTGCTCCAACCAGCCCGTGTGTAAGTGGATCCATCTATAAAAATCAGTTTAGTGATAGCCGGTACTTCACCACCTCAACAAGGCCCATCTCATCCTCTTCGGTCATGTAAAGGTAGTTGTTTTGCACATGTTCAACTGTACGTGATGAAGGCCAAATCTGCTTTGCCAGCAAGTTACCTTGTTCATCAAGCACCCACCATTCAAACATACCCTCTTCATCAATTATGGTTGATACCCAAAACCGGCCTTCATCATCAATCAAAAACTCTCTGACTGCAGGCCAGGTTTCCGGCAAATCGTAACCCCTGACGGCCCGCCTGTACCCCTCGTTGTTATACTGGTTTAAAGCAGCCTCACGGGTTAACTCCTTTCGCGGAAAAGGGTAATAAAACGCCCGCCGGTAATTTCCATTCTCATCGTATTTTTTAAACAAAAACCAGTCGGTCCGATTAACCACAATCCCTTGTACCGGTGAAAATGAATTCAATACTCTGGCTAAAAACGGTGCTCCAAAAACGCTAATGCTATTATCCGTACGCAGAACAATAGGATCTACCGTTTCCAGTTCTAGAATGGGATCTGCAGACAGCTGCCCCTCCCGGTCTGCCCTATATATGAGATCCATTCTCTGCTCAGACTCGTCGTCGTTCCTCCCAAATGACTGCCCGTAGTAGAACAAAAACTGACCTTCGGGAAGCACCTGAAAGCCGCCCGGAAAGTATCCATCCGGCAACACAGACCTCTGATTTTCACTCATCATCGGTATCGATTTGTCAAATTCCATCGTACTCAGTAAATAGGAGTGAACCATGCGTTTATTGAAGTCCTGAGCGTAAATATGTGCTTCATCGATCATTAAATTATGAACGGTTTCAAATTCACCGGGTCCCTGGCCACTTCGGCCAATGCTTTGAATGAACTCTCCATCCGGTGTGTACACATTGATTCTTTTTTCACTATCATCAGAAATAAATATCCGATCATTCTTATCCGTTTGTATTCCCGAAATTCTTCCTAAAATCAGATCATCAGAGTCATCTATTCGTGCAACTTCCTGAAGAGAAATTTGAAATCTTGGTGCCTCATCTTCCGAGTAAACTGTGAGGTTTTCTATTCCCTGAAGATGCTCAGGTAGAGTGCCCTCATTAGCAGAAGAGCATGAGTAAAGCATAGTGATAAGAACAACGAAATATAATTTTTCAGCAGTAAGCAGGTGAGTCATCATAGTATGGAATATGATTCATGTTTAAGTAAGAAAGAGATCAATTTTCAGGTTAATTACGGGTTGTTGCACGATGCGATTCACTAAATGGAATTTCAAGCTGCTCGCCGATTACGCCGCCTTCAGTCAGGTTCAGAGAAGAGACGGAAATCCCCAACAGTCTTACTTCCCGTGCTCCGGTTTCTGTCTCTTGCAGCAGTATTTTTGAAATCTTTGCAATCTCCTTTGGATCATTTGTAAAATGGTGAAGTGTGCTGCTTCGGGTTACCGTTTCAAAATTTTTATATCTGGCCTTTAAAGTAATTGTTTTACCGGTTGCATCAAGCTTTTTCATAGACTCTGCAATTTTCACAGAGAGTTCATCCAGAAAATTTTCGATCCATTCAAGATCGGAAATATCTTCTGAAAACGTTCGTTCTTTCCCGATCGACTTTCGAATTCGGTTTGGTTTTACCTGTCGGTTGTCTATCCCACGTGCAATTCGGTAGTAGTGATGGCCCGATTTGCCAAACTGTTTCACCAGATCAACTTCATCCCACGTCTTCAGGTCTGCCCCGTTTTTAATGCCGAGTGACAGCATCTTTTTTTGAGTTGCTTTACCCACTCCATAAAAATCTCCGATCGGTAGTTTTTCGATAAACTCTTCTGCCTCTTCCGGGGTAATTACGCTCAGTCCGTCCGGCTTATCGAGGTCAGAGGCAATTTTGGCCAAAAACTTATTAGATGATACTCCGGCTGAAGCCGTCAGGCCTGTATTCTCTTTAATTCTGCTTTTGATTTCTCTCGCAATCAGTGTTGCAGAGGGATTACCCTTTAAGTTCATCGACACATCCAGATATGCTTCGTCCAGAGAAAGTGGCTCAACCAAATCGGTATAGTCGAAAAAAATCTCCCGAATTTGATGAGAGACCTCTCGATAAACTTCAAATCTCGGCTTCACGAAGATGGCATTTGGACACAGTTTCACGGCCCTGGAAGCCGGCATTGCAGAATGAATTCCAAATTTCCTGGCTTCGTAGCTTGCAGCAGCAACCACTCCCCTTCCCTGTGGAGATCCGCCCACTACCAGCGGCTTGTTTTTAAATTCAGGATGATCTCTCTGCTCCACAGACGCATAAAATGCATCCATATCCACATGGATAATTTTCCTGACCGCATGATCTTTTTCTGTGGATGAACTTTTATACATCTCGTATGGGTAAAAAAAGAAGAATTTGTTACCTTAACCGCCACTGAAAGGTAATACAAATTTAAGCATTGATTGAATGGAAGAGTTAAACAGTGTAACGATTTATTGGTTGATTTCTATTGGACTTCTTATCGGCTTTGTCATGGACCTCATCATGATTAAACGAGGAATCGGAATGATTGGAAACCTTATTGGCGGAGTCCTTGGGTCAGTACTTATTGGAGTAGTCGTGGTTTCGATCGGATTGGTCGGCCCCCTGGTTTATGCTGCAATAGGATCCATCGCATTTCTTTTTTTGGTGAATGTATTCAGCTTGCACCCGGAAGACAAAATCGAAGCAAAAGCTTAGTTTTTTGCATATACAATTTTGAAGATTCCTAAAACATCGGGGTTGGTTTTATGGTTAATACCGGCTCCCGATGATTTTAACATCCTTTCCGCTCTGATAGCAGATCTCTCTGAAAGATACAACACACCGCTGTTCTCCCCTCATATCACACTTGGCAGAGCCCCCAAACTAAATCAAACTAAGCTGATTGACTCCATTAAAGAGCTCTCGAGAACTCTTCAACCTCAAATAATAACCTGTCACAATCCTGTCTGTTCTGACTCCTTTTATCAAAAGGTTCGTTTACCACTTGATGATAATACAATGAGGAGAAGCTTCAAATCAGCAACTGACAACCATTTTGGCGAGGAGTATGCTAAACAGGATGGATATCACGCATCCCTCATGTACGGTTCCATTTCCTGCAGTGAGATCAATCTCACTGAAATCCGGAGTAGAACTAAAGAAATTACTTCATTGTACATACAATCTTTAGCAGTGGTAGATATTAATTTTACACCTGTTCAATGGAAGGTTATATTTGAGACGAAGCTGTAAATGGCAGTATCAAAATCGATTTTGAAGAAATCCATTTGAAACCTGACATTTGCCAATTGCAACTACCATAACAAGATAGATTATCTATAATGAGTGAATATAAATTTTTCGAACAAGTCAATAAGGCGTTCGACAGGGCTGCATCATACACAAAAATTGATAAGGGAATTCTCTCCCAGATAAAAGCCTGCAACAACGTTCTTCATATTCAGTTTCCTGTTGAAATGGATGACGGCACGATCCGTGTAATCGATGGATACAGAGTTGAGCACAGCCATCACAAAATGCCAACCAAAGGCGGTATCCGATACAGCACCATGGTTAATGAAGATGAGACCATGGCGCTCGCTGCTCTCATGACCTATAAATGTGCCGTAGTGGATGTCCCTTTTGGAGGAGCTAAGGGGGGTATCAAAATCGACCCTAAGAAATTTTCGGTTGGAGAACTTGAACGCATTACCCGACGGTATACCTTTGAACTCTACAACAAAAGTTTTATCGGCCCCGGAAATGATGTTCCCGCTCCCGATATGGGATCAAGTGAACGGGAGATGGGCTGGATTTTTGACACCTATCGCCAGCTCAGTAATGACATTAACGCAGAAGGTTGCGTAACCGGTAAACCTGTCGGTCAGGGCGGAATTCGAGGCCGTACTGAAGCTACCGGACGAGGCGTCTATTTTGGTATTAAAGAGGCGTGTGACAATGCCGAAGACATGAAAGAGCTCGGTCTTGAAAAAGGCATTGAAGGGAAATCCTTTATCATTCAGGGTCTTGGTAATGTTGGTTATCACGCCGCAAAGTATATGACTGAAGCCGGTGCAAAGATGATCGGAGTGGCTGAATACGATGCCTCTATCTACAATAAAGACGGCATCAATCTGGAAGACCTTATGAGTTACAAAAAGGAGAACAACGGCGGGGTTTCCGGCTATGATAAAGCCAAAGAACTGGATTCGAATACTGCCGTACTGGAAATGGAGTGCGACATTCTGATTCCTGCTGCTATGGAAAACCAGCTCACAGAGAAAAATGCTTCGAAAATTAAAGCCAAAATTATTGGTGAGGCTGCTAACGGGCCAACCACTGATAAAGCGCATGAAATTATTAAAGAGCGGGGAGCTTTAATTATTCCGGATAACTACCTTAACGCAGGCGGTGTTACCGTATCCTACTTTGAGTGGCTCAAAAATATACAGCATGTACGTTTTGGCCGAATGGGTAAGAGATTTGAGGAGAATAGTTACAAGAAAATCCTCTCCGTTATCGAAACCATTTCAGACCGCAAGTTTACAGATGATGAACTCGCTGTTTTGGCACAAGGTGGCGGCGAGCGCGAACTGGTAGATTCCGGTCTTGAAGAGACCATGGTGAACGCTTACAACGAAATCAATGAGCTTCGTAAGCATCACAATGTTGACCTTAGAACCGCAGCATTTATAAGTGCAATTAACAAGGTCGGTTCAATGTATCGCGGAATGGGAATTTTCCCTTGATCCAAAAAAATAAACCCGACACTTTTCACAGTGTCGGGTTTTTTTATTTAGAGACAGTCTTATCTGTCATTAACCAAAACATCATCTTATCCTTCTTACGCACCTCTCTGAATAAAGTTACACTTTCGGTAATTATTTTTATTTACTGAATGTAATCTTCATAAATACCTCCGATTTATGTTTTCATTCTACATTGTGATGTTCGTTTTACCTCTGTTGATCATTGCCGCCACAATCTGGCTGGCATCCAAAAAACCTTCGAACCATGGATGAGTCGCAACTGACTACCGTCTCATTTGACTCAAACGCTGCTATCGCTTTTGTCGCCTACCTTCTATTAATTATCGGGATTGGGATTTATGCCTCCAGGTTCTCATCCAAGGGAATCAGTGAATATTTTATCGGTGGACGTAAAATGAACCGCTTTGTCGTTGCTCTCTCAGCGGTAGTTTCAGGGCGCAGTGCTTGGCTTCTCCTTGGAGTAACCGGCATGGCCTATTCTCAGGGGCCTTCAGCCATATGGGCCGTTTTAGGATACATTGTTGTTGAGATTTTCTTATTCCTCTATTACGGACGACGACTCAGAAATTTTACCGGAAAAAGAAACTGTATCACTGTCCCCGATTTTTTTGCCGAACGTTTCAGTGACGATGACGGAAAACTGAGAATTACGATTGTTTTCATCATTTTGATCTTCATGATCGGATACATCTCTTCGCAATTTGTTGCCGGTGGAAAAGCCTTTGCATCCGGCTTTAGAATGGAAACAAGCAGTGGAATTCTGATGACGGCAGCTATCGTTCTTGTATATACAATAGTTGGCGGTTATCTTGCTGTTAGCCTCACAGATATGTTTCAGGCCATTTTTATGCTGCTCGCGTTGGTCATCCTGCCGATTGTGGCAATTCTCAACGTTGGCGGGTTGATGGAAATATTACAGACACTTGGCACCATGGATAGTATGTACATAGATCCATTCGCAATTTCTGTCGGTGCAGCCATTGGCTTTTTGGGAATTGGACTTGGGTCGCCCGGGAATCCTCACATTTTGGCTCGCTACATGTCTATCGACGATCCCAGACAGTTTACTTACGCGGCTGTAGTTGGTACCACCTGGAACGTATTGATGGCATGGGGTGCCGTTTTTGTTGGATTAGCCGGAAGAGTCTACTTCCCTGATGTAAGCATGCTGCCCGGTTCTGATACAGAAAACCTCTTCCCAATGCTTGCCCAACTGCACCTGCACCCTATTCTTTTTGGTGTTGTACTTGCTTCTATCTTTGCAGCTATCATGTCTACTGCAGATTCCCAGCTATTGGTGGCTGCATCCAGTGTTGTTCGGGATCTTTATGAAAAAGTACTGAAAAAGGGTGAGGAGGTATCACAAAAGAAATTGGTTCTATACAGCCGAATTGTTGTGTTTGCAATTGTAACCCTGGCACTACTTTTTGGTTTTTATGCAGAAGATCTCGTTTTCTGGCTGGTTCTTTTTGCATGGGCCGGTTTAGGAGCTGCAATCGGCCCCACATCCATATTGGCACTATATTGGAAAGGAACAACTCGAGCCGGAATCTTTGCCGGGCTTTTTACAGGCACATTCGTTACCATTGCCTGGTATTTAACGCCCATACTGAAAGAATCAATGTATGAGCTCATTCCGGGATTTATAGCCGCGGGTTTGGCCACATGGCTCGTTAGCCTCTTTACAAAACCCGCCCCCGATACCAAACAGGCCTTTGATGATATGTTTGACGAATAAAAAAAGACGATTCGGAACCGAATCCAAATCGTCTTTTACCCGATGGTATGTTCTTTAATTTATGAAAAGAGTTTCTTGAAAAAACCAACAACGCCCTTCTTCTCCTCTTTTTTCTTGCCGGTACGCCCGCCCTCAAGCTGATCGAACGTAGGCCTTGGCAAACCGTGATGTTTTCCGCCCTGATCCTTCTTACTTCTTTTAGGTCGGCCACGCCCTTTGCTGCCTTTACTGCTTCGGGATTTCGACTTACCTCGTCCTCTCTGATTACGTTTACCTTTGCCTTTTTTATTTGAAGAGACTTTCTCTTTAACACTTTTTGGCAGCGGAACTTCCTCAGGGGCGTACCCCAGAGATTTACAAATCTCGTTGATATCCTCACGATCCTGTTTTGAAACAAGTGAGAGAATTCGGGTAGCTTTGCCGTCTCCAACCAGCTCGGCCCGCAGTTTATACTCATTCACATCTTCCGGCACATCGTAATTGATAACCTGTGTGGCATGCTCAAGTGGAAGGTCATTTGCAGACATATCCCCGACGATCAGATGCTGAACATCCCCCGTAGTAAACCGGTTAAACCGCTCTTCAAATGTCTCTTTGTTTAATTGATCGTGTACACTTACAGCCCGTCGATTACTCTTTCGCAGAATTTTATAGAGGCGATCGGCCGTACGGCGAGACGCGGTAAAGATGACCACCGTGTCGGTTTTATTCTTATCCAGGTGCGCCATAAGTGTAGAGATTTTGGACCGTGGCGGCACGTTTATATAGTACTGCGTCAGATCCTTTGTGATCTCCGGCTCCGCTTCCTTCTTTTTGGCGGATGTTTTTTTTGCGAGAGTTACAAGTTGAGGGTCAGTGAGTAACTTCCCTTCTGCTTCTCTCAGCTCCTTACTGTCTTTTGCAGCGGTAAAAACTCTTTGGCATTTACTGATCACCCGGGTTGAAATAGCCTCAACAGCATCCCAGTCTTCAACCTTCTCGGCCTGATCCACAATTAACTGCTGCACCTCTCGAAAGATCATTTTCCCTTCTTCAAGAACTTCTGAAAACTCCTTAGGCGTGGCCACAACCACAACTGGCCCTGCCGATAGAGATTGAAGCTGCTCCTTTGGATCGCCTTTACCGGTTATGCACGCACTTTCGATCGATGCATGATATCCGATTGCCCAGATCCATTCATCCAGAAACTTAGCACGTTCTTCATCCGGTGCCAGTATGATACCTTTCGTACCCTGCCTTCGGTCTGTTTTAGAAATCTCATTCAGCAGATTGAGCAGATATCCAATCTCAGGTTTATCCTCTATGGTCGTATTTATTACTAGATCGGACCCTTCTTGAACAGCTTTGTAGATTTTCTTTTGTAACGGTGAGGGGCTTTCAATTTTAACATCCTTCAACCCCTTTAAAATATCGGAACTTAGTCGAAATTGATTAAACGACAACGTCTTATCCTCATTAATTTAGTCAACATTTCAATTCAAAATTGCCGGTACCAGTTTTCCGGCATATGGCTCAGCCTTCTCAGTCGGCAGCCATTTTATTCGTCACTTGCGAAACACGGTAATATAGACCTCATTTAGTGTCAGTAGTATCATAAGCCCCAGTAAACCGGCGGCACCCGCTTCCGGGCCAAAATCACCCCCTGTGAACGTTTCCGGGCCTGTAGTTTCAGCAACCATGAGCATATGTTCAAATTGGTTGCCGCTGACGGGTAATCCAAAAACCGCGCCTTGAAAATAATTCCAAGACAGATGCATTCCAAGTGGAATGGCAATACTCTTTGTTATAATATAAGGATATGCGAAAACCATTCCAGCAATTGAAATATTTAATGTAGAAATCCACGTTGCATTTGGGTTTCCAAGATGAGTCATCCCAAAAATTGCTGATGAAAGAATAACAGCTCCTATTACCGCCATCGATTTGCCCGTCTTCTTAAAATGGAGCCCCTCTTCCAGATTTTTAATCAAATAGCTTCTAAAGTACGTCTCTTCCCAGAAACTCACTGCCATCATAATTATGAGTGTGGTGGTTAGCCCCAAATAGAATTGATGCCCTAGCTGGCTAAAATTTTCCGGATTGATGTCGATCCAGCCCATTCCAATATGAATCAGAACAATTCCGCCCATAGCCAGAGCGGCCAGCAGGTTCCCGGCCAGGAAATCACAGAACCATTTTCCGGAAAACTTCAGCCCGTACTGAGATACCGGTCGGTAATCGATTTTATGAGCTCCGAGCCACAACAATGCGGCCATAACAACAGCCATCACTATTGTAAAGCCGTAACCGCCGAAACCACTTAACCCAAATAGAGTTATAGACAGAAGCAGAATGGATGTTATAATTAAAATTCTCCAGAACGAGCGAAGCCTGTTTTCGTAGCTGTTGTAAAAGAGAATTTTCACAATTGAACGGATATTATTAAATAGTCTGTTTCGTAATAGTAGTATCTGACAAGCGAACAATACACAAATTTACAAATTATGCCTAAACGCGTTGCTTTTTTTCCGGGAAAAGAACCCATTGAAAATTACTTCAACATTCAATCTAAAAGAGAACAAATATTTGAACCTCACTACAACTTAACACCCGGGCAGCACATTCCAGTCGTTTTTAAAAACGGAGACACACTTTCTCTGGACCGAATACGCTGGGGTGATGAGAATAGTAGAAACACCACTGTTCCTGTAAATGAAGCCGCAGCCTTAACAGACGACAAAAAATGGATACCCTGTGCCATACCGCTCAGCGGATTTTATATATGGAAAGATGACAAAGAAGAAGGGAGTCCCTTTTTCATCAGAATGCTGAGTGGTCCACTAATGGTTGCTGCAGGGTTGCTTCACTCAAAAGAGGAGTATTTTCAAATCATCACTACCGAAGCCAACGTGCTGATTAAACCAATGTCGGAAACAATGCCTCTTCTTTTCGACCGGGAGCTTTCACACCTCTGGCTCAATCAGTCCGAAGAGGTGGATAATATTCTAAACAGAGCGAAAAATCTGTTTCTCTTAACGGATCTATCGGTGACGCGGGTGAGTGAAGAGGTCAATGATCCGTCCAATAACAGCGAAGAGCTGGTTCAACCTATTCCGAAGTAGAAGGAGGTTTAAGGCCCGATTTCCCCTCAATCTGATTTTGGTAAATTCGCAGCGTATTGTAGGCAAAATTGATGGTATTCTCCCGTTCAAAACGGTCCAGAATATCTTCCCACATAATCTGATTGATTCCTCTTCGCTTTCTGGCGTGCGAAAGATGCCGGATAGTCAGTTTCACGCCAACCTCAACCACCTCTGTATATACAATAGGGGTTAGGTTTTTGTAGCGTATAAGGTAAGACTTAGTGGCACGACGCACCTGCTCTTCTGCATCCAAAACGTAGTCTTCCATATGGTTCTGGGCAATTTCCACCAAAATCTCTTTCGCCTTTCTCCAATCACTCTCGAAGGTTACAACAATTGGGATTTCATTCCATAGAAAATCAAAATCACTGGTATAATTAGCGATTGACTCCCTGAGCACCAGGTGATTTGGCATGTGAATAACCCGTCCCGTACTCTGGTCTGCACTGACCCAATTCCCAATTTCGAGAACTGAAAACTTAAAAAATCGAATATCAATCACATCCCCTTTTGTATCCCCGATTTGAATACGATCACCAACTTGAAAAGGCTTCCTCCAAATCAAAAATACCCAGCCGGCCATGTCTGTAACGGGATCACGAAGTGCAATAGCCAAGCCTGCAGAAAGTAGTCCCAAAAAAGTTGCAAGTGAACCTACCCCCTCAAACCAGATTCGACCGATGATAATAAACCCAAAAAAACTTAAAACATACGCAAGATTTTTCCGCCACTTGTAACGGATCTCTTCATCTTCCGTTTGGCGTCTTACAATCATTTTAATGATGATATGAACTAACACCAGGATGACAATTACTGCAACAGACTCCAATACATGTGTGAAGTTTGCAGGAATTTGATTGAATAAATCGGTTAGGCTGTCTTTTATTTCCGGTTCCATAACTGTTGGATAGTACTAAATTCTGCAATAAAGTTCGGCCTGTACGTTATTTAATAAATTGCTTTCTTAAAAGAGCAATTAGTAGTATCTTTTCAAGTCTCTGAATCAACGCAAAAAGATTTTTTAAAGCATGTTATACGGAATTATTGTTTCAATCATTACACTGATCTGTTTTCTGTTAATTGTAGTAATTTTACTGCAGCCCGGCCAAAAAGAGGGATTATCGGGCGGACTCGCAGCCGGTATGGCCGGTGGCGCTTCTATGGGAGCCCGGAGAACTGCAGATCTCCTCTCTAAAACCACATCCATTTTAGCGGCTCTGTTTTTAGCACTGAGTGTACTCGCTAATTTTGCGATTGACAGAGGGGATGCAAACCAGAGCACAATTCAGCAATCCGCCATGGAAAATGTTGACCCGTCTGAATTTTCGGCTCCATCTCAAACAGAATCTGCTGTTCCTCAACAAGATGATTTTGAAATTGAAGAATAAATCTCTTCAAAGATAATTAGAAAAAAAGCCGCGATTTGAATTCAAGTCGCGGCTTTTTTTATAGCCCGACTTCCTATTCATTTATGTGGTTCTAAATCTTACCTACAACTGTTCTCTGTAATAAAAAACCCGAACCTGTAAACAGATCCGGGTTTTCATCAACGCACGTTAAATATGTTAATTGATTTTATACAGATTCGATAATCTGATTTAGAGTTTTACTCGGGCGCATCCGGTCGTAAACCAAATCACGATTTGGCCAGTAGTACCCTTCAATATTTTCCGGCTGCCCCTGAGCGTCAATCAGTTCTTTGTTGATCTGATCTTCACCTGCCTCCAGCTTCTCGGCAACCGTCTTAAAGCGTTCTGCCAATTTCATGTCTTCCGTTTGATCGGCCAGTGCCCTTGCCCAATACATTGCCAGGTAGAAGTGACTGCCGCGGTTGTCATGTTCGTTCACTTTACGCGAGGGTGATTTATCATTCTGTAAATAGAGCGTATTGGCTTTATCCAACGCTTCTGACAAAATTTTCGCCCTCTTATTATCGAATGTTTTGGCCAAGTGTTCGAGTGAAATTGCAAGCGCAAGGAATTCGCCCAGTGAGTCCCAGCGCAGGTGCCCTTCATCCAGAAACTGCTGAATATGTTTTGGTGCCGAACCGCCTGCTCCGGTTTCAAATAGACCGCCACCGTTCATCAGCGGAACGATGGAAAGCATTTTGGCACTTGTTCCAACTTCAAGAATTGGGAACAAATCTGTTAAATAATCACGCAGTACATTACCTGTAACCGAAATTGTGTCTTTACCTGCTCTTGTCCTCTCCAGCGTGTACTTCATCGCCTTAACCGGAGACATGATCTGAATATCCAGACCATCTATATCAAACTCAGGTAGATAACGGTTCACTTTTTCAATCAGTTCAGCGTCGTGGGCGCGATCTTCATCCAACCAGAAAATGGCCGGATCTCCGGTTTCGCGAGCCCGGCGGACAGCCAGCTCCACCCAATCTTTGATGGGTGCATCTTTGGTCTGGCACATTCTCCAGATGTCACCTTCTTTCACATCATGCTCCAGAAGTGTCTCACCTTTCTTGTTGACCACACGAACCTTGCCGTTTCCGGAAATCTCAAAGGTTTTATCGTGAGAGCCGTACTCCTCAGCTTTTTTAGCCATCAACCCAACATTCGAAACACTTCCCATGGTGGTTGGATCAAAAGCACCATCTTTTTTACAGGAATCGATCACTTCCTGGTAAATCCCGGCATAGCTGCTTTCCGGTATTACCGCTTTTGTATCCTGAGTTTTGTCATCCTTGTTCCACATCTGCCCTGAGGTACGGATCATCGCCGGCATGGATGCGTCAATAATTACGTCACTTGGAACGTGCAGGTTTGTAATCCCTTTGTATGAATTAACCATCGCCAGGTCCGGACCATTCTCATAACATTTCTGAATGTCCGCTTCAATTTCTGTTCGTTTATCATCCGGCAGCTCCTTGATTTTTGACTCGAGGTCGCCAAATCCATTATTCGGATCCACCCCCAGCTCATTCAATACTTCTGCATGTTTTTCGAAAACATCTTTAAAATAGACTCTCACGGCATGGCCAAAAATGATCGGATCGGAAACCTTCATCATGGTCGCCTTCATATGAAGGGAAAAGAGAACTCCCTGCTCTTTGGCATCCTGAATCTGCTCTTCCAGAAACTTTATGAGCTCTTTCTTGCTCATGGCTGCAGTATCAATCACCTCACCCTGTAGCAGTGGTGTACTCTGTTTCAAAACTGAAACGTTGCCTGTTTCATCCACAAACTCGATCCGGACGTCATCTTCATTTTTCAATGTTAATGACTTTTCGGAGTGGGCAAAATCGTTATCACTCATGGTAGCCACATGAGATTTGGAATCTGAGCTCCACTCTCCCATTGAGTGCGGGTTATTCTTAGCATACTCTTTTACGGGCTTTGGCACTCTCCGGTCAGAGTTTCCTTCACGTAAAACAGGATTTACTGCACTTCCCTTCACTGCATTATATCGTTCCTGTATTTTCTTTTCCTCTTTATTCTTGGGCTCTTCAGGGTAATCCGGTAGCCCGTAGCCTTTCTCTTGCAGCTCTTTAATTGCCGCAACCAACTGAGGGACAGAAGCACTGATGTTTGGGAGCTTAATAATATTGGCTTCGGGTGTTTTTGCAAGATCGCCCAGCTCAGCCAAATCATCAGAAACTTTTTGGTCATCCCTCAAATAGTCCGGGAAGTTTGCTAAAATCCTGCCCGCCAATGAGATGTCTTTCGTTTCTACATTCACACCCGCAGCTTTCGTAAAAGCTTCTACAATGGGCAAAAAGGAGTGAGTTGCAAGAAATGGTCCCTCATCAGTAATTGTGTAGTAGATTTTGGCTTTATCGTTACTCATGATTTTAGTGCTTTTTAACAGTTAGTTATCTATTCAAAAAATGATCTCAATTACAATTCTCTGCTATCTAAATAGCATCTGAAGGACTTACTCCTCTTCAAGCAGGTTTTTCACATACTCGTTTTCGGGATCCATCTTTAATGCCTGCTGATAGTACGTTTTTGCTTTCTCATCGTGCCCGCCTTTCTTCATCAGGTCGCCCATCAGAATCCAGTTTTCTACATCCCGCGGGTCGGTACGAATGCGGTCAAGCAGATAGGTAATTGCTTCATTTCCTTTCCCGACCATCACTTTATATAGAACCAGATTACGGTGCGCTCCCGCAAGGTCATCCAGCTCAATTGCTCGTTCCAAATCTTCCCGAGCCTTCTCCGGGTTGTCGTCGTTCAGGTATGAATATCCGCGTAAATTGTAGAGACGTCCATTCTCTGCATCCTTTTCAATCGCGTCTGAAAAGGATTTAATACTTGAATCCCATTGATTGAGCTTCTGCATCACCTCACCCTCGAGTGTAAAACCTTCCGGTGCTTCAGGATTCATTCGCTGAAGCTCGCGGGCTGTATCGAGGCTCTTATCAAGATCTCTTTCGTGAAGCAGTTCGTATCCTTGTTTATGTTTTTCTTCGAAATTCATGAATTCTTTTCGGTTTTCTCTTTATCGGTTATGTCTTCAAATTCCGCTTCCTCAATATGTTCAAAGTCGGGCCTCTTGTTCTGCCGGTTTGAGCCCTGTTGGTCTCTACCAAATGGAAACGGTGTTTGTTTTTTCTTTTTCGATTTTGGCCCTGTAATCAGTTTATAAACCAGATAGATAAACAGGCCGATCAGTAACCAGCGTATTAACATTAATTAGTCGGGTATAATATGAATATGTGTATTGCTTCGGATTGGCTGATTGAAGATCTGCTCTTCGATATAAGCCAAATGATTCGGATTATTAACAAAATCAATCTCTGAAGCATTAATGATCATAAGCGGAGCTTTATTGTAGTGATAAAAAAACTGGTTATAGGCATCACTCAGCTCCTGCAGGTAGTCGGGTGTAATATGTCGTTCATAGTCCCGGCCACGCTGTTCAATATTTTTCATCAGTCTGTCTACATTGCTCTGCAAGTAGATAACAAGATCCGGCTTGGCAGAAATCCCTGTCATAATATTGTAGATATTATCATACAGGTTCATCTCATCCTCACCAAGATTCAGTCTTGCAAAGATACGGTCTTTTTCGAACATATAGTCCGAAACAATCCCCCCGTCAAAAAGGTCTCGGCTCAACATTCGCTGCTGCTGTTTAAAGCGGCTCGCTAAAAATGAGAGTTGTGTTTGAAATGCAAACCGATCCCGGTTCTCGTAAAATTTGGGCAGAAAAGGATTCTCCTCAAACTCTTCCAGCACAAGCCGGGCTTCATTTCTTTCAGCAATCAGTTTTGCCAGTGATGTCTTTCCGGCTCCTATAACGCCCTCAACGGCGATAAAATCAAATTGATTGGGCATGTTTTCTTGCTAAATCCTTGTCCAGTTTACCAGCTGATATCGGTTTTTTTGATCTCCATACCTGGCGCCGATTCAATTAAATCCTGAATTGTTTTCCCGGTTTGCGGGTCACACCAATCCGGAATAAGCTCTTGCATCGGCAAAAGTACAAAAAGGCGCCGTTGGTATTCGGGATGTGGAATAATAAGGGTATCATTATCAATCACCAAGTTTCCATAAGAGATGATATCGAGATCCAGAATACGAGGCCCCCATCGTGTGCTTTCCGTTCGCCCGGCAAGTTTTTCAAACTCTTTTAATTTTTTCAACAGACGCCCGGGAGATAAATCCGTTGTTATCTGAATCGCACTGTTCAAAAAGGTGTATTTAGCCGGACCGACCGGTTCCGACTCCCAAATTGAGGCTAATTTAATTGGTGAGTCTGAGAGTTCAGATAAAAAATGTGCCGCTTTTTGAAATGATTTGAGCCGATCGCCCAGATTGGCCCCGATTGCTACTATCACCTGCTCCATGTCATCGTTATTTCTGCAAATGCCGCAGGCGTATCGATTGGAGGGTTGAGCTTTCGAACGGTAACAATCAGCTCACTGACCGAATCAGCACTATTAAAAATCTCTTCGCCTATGTTATAACAGAGTGTCTCAATTAATTTTTTTGAAGCACCGTGCATAATTTTTGCAGCTGTTTTTTCTGCAAGAGAGTAGTCGAACGTTTTTTCTAACTCTTCATTTTGAACCGCTCTCTTGAAGTTTCCTTTTGCAGTAATATCAACCTCAAACTCATTCCCTTTTACTCTCTCTATTTTTGCATGACCATGTTTTCCGTGAAACCGTATTGATTTCAGCGTAATGACATCTTCGGCTGCTGACTGATTTTTCATAGGAAAGGTCCTGCTATAACTGAAAGAAATCGTTACAGGCTGGCAACTTCAATTTTCTGTTCTAGTTCGCTTAAAATTCGTTTATGTTTCGGGCTTGTGGAAAGGCGCTCCTCCACTGTGGATATTGCATGGATAACTGTCGAGTGATCACGTCCGCCAAACTGCAGCCCGATCGTTTTTAAACTCGACTTTGTGTATTTCTTGGAGAGAAACATTGCAATCTGCCGGGCTTCCACAATCTCCTGTTTCCGTGTCTTTTCACGAACTTTATTGGTATCAATTCCAAAATGATCACACACATAGTTTTGAATCGCCTCAATGGAAATTTGCGTGTGAGAGCTCTTCACCATGTCTTTTAATACAGACTTCGCCAGTTGCAGGTCAATCTCATCAATATGCTTCAGAGAGGCTGTAGCAAGCAGCTTAATGATTGCCCCCTCCAGGTCCCGCACATTCGATTTAAAATTGTGCGCTATAAACTCCAGAATATTCGGGTCCAGTGTTATTCCGTTATCATTTGCTTTCCGTTCCAAGATAGCAAAACGTGTTTCGTACTCCGGAATCTGCAGGTCAGCACTCAGCCCCCAGCTAAACCTTGAGATCAATCGATCCTCAATATCGGGAATATCTTTTGGAGCCCGGTCACTGCTCAGAATGATCTGTTTACCGTCCTGATGGAGTGCATTAAAAATGTGGAAAAACTCCTCTTGTGTCTTCTCCTTCCCGCTAAAAAACTGGATGTCGTCAACTATCAGGACATCTATGTTTCTGTAGAAAGTTGTGAACTCACTGGCGCGGTTATTCCGTATTGCCTGAACAAATTCATTCGTAAAAGTCTCAGACGAAACGTAAAGCACTGCAAACTCATCCCCGAAGTCCTGCTTAATTTTATTGCCAATACTTTGAACCAGGTGAGTTTTTCCAAGGCCGGTTCCGCCATATACAAATAGCGGATTAAATGAATTTTTTCCGGGATTTTCTGAGATCGCCATCGCCGCCGAACGCGCCAGCCTGTTGCAGTCACCTTCAATATAGCGCTCAAAAACGTAGTTGTTGTTCAGGTTCGATTCTATATTGGCTTTCTTAATTCCGGGTATAACAAACGGATTTTCAATTTTACCCGGATGGTAGTCTGAAAATGTATTGACCGGCTGAGGATTGTTAGGCGGACTTGGCCGCTGCGGTAATCGTATAGATCGGTTGTCTTCCATACGGTCAGACTTTTCAACTAAAACCGAATACTCCAGCTTGCCGCCTTTACCCAACACCTTGGCAATTGTTGAACGCAGCATATTGTAGTAGTGCTCCTCGAGCCACTCATACCAAAATTGACTGGGAACCTGGATAGTCAGTGTATCATTTTCGAGCTTAACAGGCTTGATGGGTTCAAACCATGATTTATACTTCTGATAGCTGATATTGTCCTGTATGATTTCCAGACATTCACTCCAAGCACTTGCTGCGGTAAGTGTATCCAATTCTAACGACCTCCTTTCACCTTATTCTTTACCTAATCTACTGTAGTTATCCACATGGGGGAAGAGCTACCGGGATAATTTCTGAAGTGAAAATGAGAATTTATTCCCCCCAAATCAAAAAAATCTTACGCTATTTTCGCAAAGTTATCCACATTCTTATAAATACCACAACTTATTGCAGCACAATGTTTTGATGTTTTTTTTAACAAATTACCAAATTTTGCTTGACACCGCCTGACAATTCGATAACGCAAATTTTACAAAAATGTAACCCGGCGATCACTTTGAAAAAAACTTTTCCACAAGTTATCCACATAGTGTGCGAAACATGAGAGGCTTTGTGTGAAATCCATTTAAATGAGTCGCAAAACAGACTGTGAGAGCACCCTTTAGGGTTTATTCCGCAACAACGAATCGATTGTTTTGATCGTAGTCTTTTTTCAGTTCCGCTTTGCCAAAAAATTGGAGTGCTACATCCTTAATCTGCTCGGCGATCTTATCGTTGCACTCCAGATAAAGAACAGCTTGTTGAGAGGCGGCAAATTTACAGATGTGTTGGTAAACCTCGAGAGGTTTGTCGTGGAAAAGAGCCAATTCAGGTTCGTAGTTCAGTACCTGGGGATCGAGCTCGACTTTCTCCTCATTTGTGATGTAAGGCGGGTTGGAAATAATAATATCCCATTCCTGTTCCTGTGTCTTTCCTTTGGACTCCAGCCTGTTGAGATCTCCCTTAAAAAAGGATACATCCACGTCATTCAACTCCGCATTGCTTTGGGCAACGTGCAGAGCGTCATCCGAAATATCCAGCCCGGCACAGATCCAGTTCGGGCGGTTTTTTTTGATAGCAACGGGAATGCATCCACTTCCGGTTCCTATATCAAGAACAGAAAGCTCCTCGGCAGAGTCATACCTGTTTAAAACCATTTCAACCAGTTGCTCAGTCTCCGGGCGGGGTATCAGCACTTCTTTAGAAACCTGAATGGTGCAGTTCAAAAAGTCTGTAGTTCCGGTAATATATTGTAGTGGCTCGTGCGCTGCTCGACGTTTTACAAGTGGACGCAGCCGATCGAGCTCATCGGGAGATAAGGGGCGATCAAATTTCAGGTAGAGATCCAGTCTGCGTATATCGAGAATATGGGCCAGCAGCCACTCAATACTCAGGCGTGGATTATCCACGCCCTTCTCCTCAAAAAAGTCCGTAGCCCACTCCAGCATGGACAGTACCGTCCACACCTTATCCGGATTACTGCTCATAGAAATTTAATCTTCCTCTTCCTCAGAGGCAGGTTCATCCACTTCTTCCTGCAGAGAGAGACCAAATCGCTTGGAAAAGTCCATTATGAAATCGATCACGTCAGACTCCACACTTTTCTCTTCGGATAGCGAACTTCCCCGGAAGCCCATTCGGCCGCCGGATTTCTTCAGCTCGAGACGTGTATGATCATCATTGCACTCAATAATACAGGTAAGTGTAATGGTAGCATTGATCTGCTTCTCATACTGCTCGTAAACAGCAACAAAAATTTCATCGTTATTGGCCGAAGATTTGTAATTATAGAGATACTTCGGCTCGTGCTCATCAAAAAGTTTAGCCGGAATTCTTCGAAGTGTCTTGTTTGGTCCGTACACCAAATATTTTGTGACTGTGCTCATAATCACCTTAATGGTTGAATTGTCGTATGAAAAGAGGAATTTTCTGCCTGAATAAAAGCCTAAATACAACAATAATCAAATCCGGTTTTATATTTGAAGCATCTTTCAATAAAATTATTGACCTTGAACGATTCAGAGATGCAATGGATTTGAGTTTACATGCGTTACGAAGTACAGTTACTCAGAAAACGAACCCTTATGAATATCCGCAAAAACACGCTACTGCTTACCCCCTTACTGGCTATCATACTTTTAATGTCGGCACAGACCGAATTATCTGCTCAAATCCAGGAGCCTGAGGTTATTCAGCCCCAGAGAGATCTTGTTGTACTTTCTGATGAATACAACTCCGGCTTTGGGTTTGGTATAAACATGAACAATTTTGGTTTTGGCATTGCAGGTGAGTATCGCAGGGTTATCGGACCTCAATCAGAATTAATGTTCAAACTGGGTATTACCGGCTTGCGAGATGAAAGTGAGCAGACGTTTACAGACTACTTTTTTGGTCAACAAATTGTACCCAACAAATTTCAACGGGGAATGGCATTTCCACTAATGGCAGGGTTCAGACAGCGGGTTTTTCCGGAAGTGATCCAGGAAAATTACCGGTTCTTTGTCAGTGCTTCAGCCGGACCTGTTGTAGCTTTTACCTACCCATACTTTGACGACGTAAATGGAAACGGATACCGCGAAACCGGCAATGAGTATGAAATATTTGAACAAGACGGTGATTTGTTTATTCGATATGCACAGCCGGAGCGTGTGAATGACATTTTCTCCGGCATGGGGGACGGTGACTGGCACTGGGGAGCTGCCGGTGAGTTTAAAGTTGGTGTAGATATCGGCCGAAACTTCTCCCGGCTGAACAGCATTGAGTTCGGTTACTATTTCTACTATTTCACAGACGGGATCCAAATGATGCAGCCCAATCAGCCCGTTATCCAGCAACGAACCGGGCCAAATCAAAGTCCGTATGTTTGGGAAAACGGCCAGCTGGTTACTGAAGAGTTTTTCGAACCTCAAAAGTTCTTTGGCACCCCGCAGATCACTTTTACATTCGGCTGGCTTTGGTAAACCCCAATTGCGATAAATTCTCGGGAATTTCATCCAGTGAATCTACCAGTAAATCCGGGCTGTTTGCACGAAGCTCGTCCGCACCAAAGTGACCGGTTGTCACCCCGACAGATTTTGCATTAAAATATTTTGCAGACTGAATGTCGTTGGGTGTATCCCCGATGACCACAAATGCCTCTGATGGCGCCTCTTCTGCATACAGGTTACGGTACGACCTGCTTGCAAGACCAGGAAGGTGCTTTCTCTCCTGGTGATCACAGCCAAATCCGCCAAAACTAAAGTCGTTTCCCATCCCCGCACTCTCTACTTTTGCATAGGCTACTTCTCTGAAATTTCCTGTGCAGAGGCCCATTTCATACCCTTCGGATTTTGCAAACTCAACAAATTCTGCGGCGCCGGGAATAATATCAACTGCATCGGGGCTCAGAGATTCATTCATTAAATTTTTATACCTGGAGGTCACCTCATCAAACAGATCGTGCGATCCGGTGTGATCATAAATCAGCTCCATGAATATGTCGCGGTCAGTTCGCCCGGCAAATGAACGGTTTTTCACGTTATTTGAGGTGAATTTAAACTCCGTTAATATTTGATTGATAACTTCCCGGAGAAATTCTCTTTTCACATGAAGAAGTGTGCCGTCTATATCGAACAGTAAAATGGGTTTCATCGTTATGTTTCTACCTGAGTGAATTTAGCAGTACCTTTAATATATATAGTAACTAACCGAAAAATACGATTATGAGTTTAATTGAAGACATCCACGCACGACAAATTCTGGATTCTCGTGGGAATCCAACCGTAGAAGTAGATGTGGTCTTGTCGAACGGAATTATGGGAAGAGCTGCCGTACCGTCAGGGGCATCAACCGGAGAGCACGAAGCTGTAGAGTTGCGCGACGGAGAGAAAGATTATTACCTGGGTAAAAGTGTAAAAAAAGCCGTGGAGAATGTAAACGGCCCAATTGCCGATGAACTGATCGGGTACCCCGCGTACCTTCAGACCGAGGTTGATCAGCTGATGCTGCAGTTAGACGGCACTCCAAATAAATCTAACCTGGGTGCCAATGCGGTTCTGGGCGTTTCCATGGCCGTGGCCAAAGCAGCTGCCGAAGCTACCGGTTTACCTTTGTGGAGATATCTGGGAGGTGTAAATTCCAAAGTGCTTCCGCTGCCTATGATGAACATTATTAACGGCGGTTCGCACGCCGATAACAATGTTGACCCTCAGGAATTTATGATTATGCCTGCCGGTGCCGACTCTTACAGCCGAGCCGTACAGATGGGAGCAGAAGTTTTCCATAACCTTAAAAAGGTTCTCTCATCTAAAGGATACAACACAGCCGTAGGAGATGAAGGCGGATTTGCACCCAATTTAAAATCGAATGAGGAAGCCTTGGAAGTTATCCTGAAAGCGATCGAGAAAGCGGGTTACACCCCCGGAGATGACATTCTGATTGCACTGGATCCCGCCTCATCAGAGTTTTACAACAGCGAAACCGGGCTCTATGAATTTAAGTGGAGCGACGGATCAACACGCGATGCAGACGCTATGGTTGAGTATTGGGCAGAGTGGGTTGAAAAATACCCAATCATCTCCATCGAAGATGGAATGTACGAAGATGACTGGGACGGGTGGAAAACCCTGACTGAGGCCATTGGCGATAAAGTTCAGCTTGTGGGCGATGATCTGTTTGTAACAAATACAAATCGCCTGGCAGAGGGAATTAAGCGCGGAATTGGGAACTCCATTCTGATCAAAGTGAACCAGATCGGAACTCTCACCGAAACTCTCGATGCCATTGAGATGGCTCACAAAAACGGTTACACTGCGGTTATTTCACACCGCTCAGGTGAAACGGAAGACACCACCATTGCAGACATTGCTGTGGCAACAAACGCCGGACAGATCAAAACCGGATCGATGAGCCGAACCGATCGGATTGCAAAATACAATCAGCTTTTCCGAATAGAAGAGGAGCTGGGCGACAGTGCAATCTTTCTGGGAAGAGACGTCTTTGGCCTCTGATCCTTCAAGATCTAACATTTTCAAAGGGACAGTTTTATCGCTGTCCCTTTTTTTATAGCTCAAAATGATGAGGCCCGCAGTTGTACCTGAGACTCATCAATAATTCATGTATTTTGTGCTGCTGATGAAACTCATGAAATGTAGAAGATGCGCATAAATCGACTCAAGTTACGCTACTTTCGAAACCACACGGAGACCGAGGTCCGATTTGCCCCGCATATCAACCTGATTACCGGACAGAACGGTTCGGGAAAAACGAATTTAATTGACGCCATTCATTACCTCTGCATGAGTCGCAGTTTTGTTGCTTCAAGTGATATGTATGTGCCAAATCATGATGAAAAATACTTTATGGTTGATGGCGATTTTGAGGGAGAAATTCGCGCATCATTTAAAGTAAGCTGCAGTTACTCCAAAGGTGAAGGAAAAAAGATCTTTGTGAACGACAGTCCGCTCGACAGACTTTCAGATCTGATTGGGATGGTTCCGGTTGTCGTTTTAAGCCCTGAGGATAAAAAATTAACCAGCGACGGGCCGGCTGAGAGGCGATCTTTTCTCGACTCTCTAATCAGCCAGATATCCCCCAAATACTTGCGAGACCTGATGAAATTCAGGAAGATCAGAAAACAGCGAAATAAACTGCTGCAGGAATTTCGAGGATCCCTGTCGATGCTGAAAACCTACCTGGAGCCGTGGGATGAACAGATCACAGAAGTCGGCGCGTCCATTATTTTTAAACGATCAGAAGTTTTAAACCAGTTCAAGCGGTATTTGGCGCTTCAGTACCGAACTATCTCTGAGCTAAAACTGGAACCCACGCTTGAGTATCAAACCATATCCGATAATTTAAGTAGCCCTGAAGAGATCCAAAAACGTTACAGGGAGCTGCTTGAGGATGACTTTGAGAAAGAGGCCGAGCGTGAGCAGACACTCACCGGCCCCCATAGAGATGAGATTGTTTTTTATCTTGATGAAATGGAACTTCGAAAGTATGGATCTCAGGGACAACACCGTCTTTTCTCAATGGCGCTGAAAATGGCTCAGCTTTTTTACTATACCGATCAGTTGGACGATCTCCCGATCATGCTGCTGGATGATGTTTTTGGCAATCTGGACCAGCATAAAATTGATGTAATAACGGAAACACTCACGAAACACAGCGGTCAAACGTTTATAACCTCAGCTACCGACCGGCCATTCAGCGTCAGTCAGTTCGACGGGGTTGAGACGAATGCATGGTTCACAGTAGAGAACGGAACCGTTTCACGCAGATTTTAACCTATGGCTTTTGGGAAAAAACCGGAGTCGATCGAACGGCTCCTGAAAAACTTCATGCAGAAAATACCTCAGAAAACTGAACTGAGGCGGGGTATGGTACTGCACTTTTGGCCGGAAGTTGTTGGGGAGAATATCAGTGCCGTTACAAAAAATCTTCGGTTTGAGGGGGACAAACTTTTCGTAAATGTGGAGAGCGAAGTGTGGCGACACGAAATTCACGCCAACCGATTCTCCATTGCCAAGCGCCTGAATGAGAAGGTTGGCTCGAAAGTTGTGAAAGAAATTGTTGTGCGAGCATAAATTTAATCTGCATATTATAGGCATGAATTTCCTGAAATTTCTAACTGAACGTTTCAAAGCATTCTTTACCTCGACTGAGGCGGAGGCCGAAGATCCCGACGAGCAAGATCTGTTTGCCCGCGAAAAGGTTGTCGCTTTTTCAATCGCATTTGTATTTGCTTTGAGCTTGTGGTTTGTGGTGAACATGAATCGCGATTTCAATATCTCGGTAGAAGTGCCGATTGTATTGACCAATCTGCCGGATCACCTTGCGTTGCGCAGCGAAGTACCCGATCATGCTACGGTAAGTGTAACCGGGGAAGGGTGGCAGCTCATCTCACTCTACAGCAATCCGCCGAGAGTGAATCTGAATGCAGAAAATCAGCAGATTAATCTATTTGAGCAGATTCGCAATATGTCGGGGCCTTTTTCTGACCTAAACGTGGTACAGGTGGAACCGCTGATGTTAACCATCGAGACGGAAGAGAAAGCGACCAAGCGAGTACCGGTTATATCCAGAATAGATCTCAATCTGCGAAGTCAGTTTGGGTTAATTGGAACTCCAACCATAGAGCCGGATAGTGTTACCCTTACAGGGGCCGACTCGATACTGGATGAACTTAATGGCTGGGAAACAGTACAGGTATCGCTTGACGATGTACATCAAAGCCTTGAACGAACTGTTAAACTACGCTCTCCTTCCGGCGGACTTTCAGTTGATGCCTCAGAAATCACCTTTCGTGTTGATGTTGCTGAATTTACCGAAGCAGAAGTACGGGTACCCATTCGCACAAGAAATTTACCCTCAGGCCAGGCCGTCTCTTTTAATCCATCATCGATTATCGTTCGGTTTGATGTACCTATCCATCAATACTCAGAAGTTCAGGGGACCCGCCCTTTTGCAGCCTATGTAAATTTCGAAGATCTGGAACTGGATGACACCGGTTATATCGTACCCAATATTGAAATTGTGAACGATAATTATGAAATACGCCTCAGAAGTTTTCAACCTCCACGGGTCTCCTACTTCAATATTATCCCGGACTGACTTTCAGTCAACCCTCCGCAATCAGCTTCTCTTCAAAAGGTCGCAGTATGTCGTCCAACGCCTTCGTCTCATCAAACAGTGACAAAATCTTAAGCATCACCTCATCCACCAGCACATCCGGGCAGGAAGCGCCGGAGGTAAGGGCAATTTTCAGGTTTCTCTGATCAGTAGGCAGCCAGTCTTCGGTCTTCTTCATCTCTTTTTCCCACTGATTGAAGTGATGAATTTCTTTTGTTGAATCAAACTCTTCGGCATCACGGATATGAAAGGTCGGGCAGTGATGCTCCAGTATTTCCACCAGGTGCATGGTGTTTGAGGAGTTGTAACCGCCCACCACAACGGCGATATCCGGTTTTGCATCGGCCAGGGCGTATGTGGCAGATTGATTTTCATTGGTGGCGTAGCAGAGTGTATCGGATGTGTCGGCAAAATGATCAAGCACATTCTCTTCTCCAAACCGCTCCCTTGCGGCGGTTTTCAGGATCTCCATTACCTGCTGTGTCTCCGTTGCCAGCATAGTGGTCTGATTGATCACGCCAAAGAACTCCAGATCTTTTAGCGGATCGAACCCGTCGGTGCTCTTGTGGCCAAAATACCTTTCAAAATCTTCGATTGGACGCTTTTCGGTCATAATATCGGCCAGGACTTGCGCCTCTTCAGGGTTCAGCACAACCACGGTTGGAGAGTGATCGGCGCTGTGCGAAAAGGTTGCCCGGGTCTCTTCATGTTGATGCTTGCCATGAACCACCAGGCTGTACCCTTTTTTCCCCAGCTGATTACCTCGTTTCCAAACCTTCTCCACAAACGGACAGGTGGTGTTATATTGATATGGGTCGATCCCCTTGGCTTTCAGCTTTTCACCTATCTCGAGTGTAGTTCCAAACGCGGGTACAATCACGACATCACCTTCAGAGAGATCCTCAATAGGAATTCGAACCGACCCGTCGGTATCAAAAAGGAATTTCACTCCGCGTTTTTGCAGGTCCTCATTCACCGTGGGGTTGTGAATCATCTCGCTGAGCAGGTAGATATTCTTTCCGGGATTCTCTTCCACAGTTCGATAGGCGATGTCGATGGCGTTCTCTACTCCGTAGCAAAACCCGAAGTGGCGCGGAATTAAAAATGTGACCGGTCCGAAGTCCAGCTCGGTTGGGGCAAGGTCCTTCTTGCGCGGATCGGTGATTTTGTTTGCCTCTTTTACTTTGCGGATGATGGGCGATTTAAACATCGCCGGAATTTCAAACTCTTTACGGGCCATGGGCTGGGTTTGGGGTCAAATTTTTTAAAGAATCAATTTTTAAAGAATCAAAAAGATACAAAGTTCATCAGAGAAACACTTGATGTGAGAAGATGATTCAATTTTTTACAATCATGGGCTATATTTTCCGATTGAATCATGTACATTCCCATCTGAACACGTCAACCAAAAGTACACACCACATGAAGTTATCCTATCCGATTTTTGCAACCATTTTTGGCGCGATGCTATTTCTGGCCGGCGCCTGCAGTTCGTCATCAGAAACAGATTTTTCCGTAGAATATGAGAAGTTCACCCTCGACAACGGTCTGGAGGTTATTTTTCATAAAGATGATTCTGACCCCGTAACCGCGGTGGCGCTCACATTTCACGTTGGTTCAGCCCGCGAGCTTCCGGGACGAACCGGGTTTGCTCACCTTTTTGAGCACCTGCTGTTTCTTGAGTCGGAGAACCTGGGCCGTGGCGGATTGGATCAGATGAGTGCAAGAATTGGAGGATCGGGAGCGAACGGCTCCACCAGTCGTGACCGGACAAATTATTTTCAAACCGTACCGAATGATGCCCTTGAAAAGATGATCTGGGCAGAAGCTGACAAGATGGGCTTTTTCATCAACACGGTGAATGAGATGGTGCTTGAGAAAGAGAAGCAGGTTGTAAAAAACGAGAAGCGACAGGGAGTGGATAATGCACCTTATGGCCATACCGGCTATGTAATCGGGAAGAACCTATACCCGGAAGGCCATCCGTATAACTGGCAGGTAATCGGCTCTCTGGATGACCTTCAGGCGGCTACACTGGATGACGTGGTAAACTTCTACAACACATGGTATGTACCCAATAACGCCACGCTGGTGATTGCCGGTGATTTTGATTCGGATCAGGCCCGCGAATGGGTTCACAAATATTTTGATGAGATTCCACGCGGAGACGAAATTGAGCCGTTGGAAAAACAACCTGCTGAATTGAATGAGACCAAAAAGTTATACCACGAGGATAATTACGCCCGCCTGCCGGAGCTTCGGCTGACCTGGCCCGGAGTGGAGAATTATCACGAAGATGCATATGCACTTCAAATTCTGGCCCAGTTACTTTCAGACGGGAGAACGGCTCCGCTTTATGAAGTACTCGTGGATGAGAAGGAACTCACCTCCGGTGCGAGTATGTACAGCAGTAATTCAGAGCTTGCCGGTGAGATCACCCTACGGGTCAGAGGATATTCCGGCGTGAACCTGAACGAAGTGTTAACGGGCATCGAGGAAGCTTTTGAGCGATATGAAGAGAACGGGTTTACTGAAGATGATCTACAGCGGACAAAAGCCGGAATTGAAACAAGTTTCTATAACGGCCTGTCCAGCGTGTTGGGCAAAGCATTTCAGTTAGCTCAATACAACATCTTTGCGGATGACCCGGGTTACATCAATCAGGATATCCAAAAAACACTGGATGTGACTCTCGAGGATGTAGATCGGGTATATCATCAGTACATCAAGGACAAGCATTACGTAGCTACCAGTTTTGTGCCGCGCGGTCAGACCGATCTCATTTTGACCGGATCGGAGGAGGCTGATGTGGTAACCGAAGAGATTGTTCAGGGAGCTGAGGGAGAGGATTTTGTATTGCCGGAAGATACTGCATACGAACGGACTCCTTCATCATTTGATCGAAGTGAGGAACCGCCTTACGGACCTGAGCCAGAGATTACTGTTCCGCAAGTATGGACTTCTGAGCATAGTAACGGGATGAAAGTGTACGGTATAGAAAACCGGGAGCTGCCGCTGGTTCAATTCAATATCCGGATTGACGGCGGTCTTTTGGTAGAAGATCCCGAGAAAACTGGTGTCGCGAATCTGCTGGCTGATCTAATGACGCGCGGAACAGTCAATAAAACTCCTGTTGAATTGGAACAAGCAATTGCACTACTGGGGGCAAATATAAACGTAAGCTCAGGCAGTCAGTACTTTACGATTACCGGAAATACACTTGCCAGAAACTACGAAGCAACCCTCGATCTTATTGAGGAGATTTTACTCGAACCCCGCTGGGATGAACGCGAATTTAACCTGGCCAAACAGAGTGTAATGAGCCGAATTGCTCAGCAGCAATCAAACCCTAACAGCATTGCTACAAATGAGTTTAACAAACTGCTGTATGGAGAGGATCATATTCTGTCATTCAGTCCTCTTGGAACTGAAGAGAGCGTGGAGGCAATCACCATCGACGACCTGAAAGCATACTATGACGCATATATTTCGCCATCCGTCGCCACTTTTCATGTAGCGGGGGCTATCAACCGGGAAAATACAGTTGCCTCACTTTCAGATCTGGAGTCGCGCTGGGAGGCAGTAGACGTGAATTTGCCGTCTATAACCATGCCTGAGCCGTTAGAAGAATCTTCCGTCTATTTTTATGATGTACCCAATGCCTCACAATCTGTTTTGAGAATTGGCTACCTGGCCATGCCCGAAACCGATGAGGATTACTTTCCCGCTACGGTGATGAACTACATTCTGGGAGGAGGCGGATTTGCATCGCGACTCACGCAAGAGCTTCGGGAAGGCAAGGGATACACCTACGGCATCCGATCCGGATTTTCGGGCAGCAATTTGCCGGGCCCGTTTACCGTGAGCAGTGGCGTGAGAAGCAACATCACCTTCGAGGCCGTCGAGTTGATCCGGGATATTATGGCAGATTACCCGGGCTCATTTACCGAGCAGGATCTTGACAACACCCAAAGTTTTCTGCTGAAGAGTAATGCCCGTGCATTTGAAACGCTTGGAGCCAAGCTGGGAATACTTCAAACCATGAGCGCCAACGGTTGGTCGGCCGATTACATCAATGCTCAGCAGGAGATTGTTCGTAAGATGAGCCGTGAGGAGATCAGCGAGCTGGCAAGAAAATACGCCAACCCTGATCGTATGTACTACGTGATTGTAGGCGACGCCCGAACACAGCTTGACAGACTGAGTGGGCTGGGTTATGGAGATCCGGTATTGTTGAATAACTAGGCTTAGCCATGGAAACACGGAAAAAATCTCCCCTCGAGGGGAGTGCTGCGTAAGCAGTGTGGGGTGTTATATTTTGCAGCTAGATTATTTGCCACGGAAGCACGGAATTCACTGAAAATTTTATGTTTTTCCGTGCTTCCGTGGCTTATTCAAAATTGCACATTTATACTAAAAGTTTATTTTGAAGGTTGAATCCGACAACGCTCTATAAACCCATCGAACTGTGCCGGCAAGCTTAGTCGCTGCATTATCGCTCATTCTTTTCTTTATCGGGTACCGATACTACTCAAAGTATCTGGCTGAAAAGATCTATCAGCTCAACCCGGATTTTATGACTCCGGCACACGAATTCAACGACGGTCGGGATTATGTACCGGCTAATAAGTTTGTACTTCTCGGTCACCATTTCACTTCTATAGCCGGGGCCGCCCCGATTGTCGGTCCGGCCATCGCCGTTTACTGGGGCTGGGTTCCGGCGATGCTTTGGGTGGTGCTCGGTACCATCTTCGCCGCCGGTGTTCACGACTTTGGAACCATGGTACTCTCGGTTCGCAACAAAGGGCAGTCGGTGGGTACACTTGCTGATAAACTGGTCGGGCGACGGGCTAGACTTCTATTCCTATTTATCATTCTCATTCTTGTATTGATGGTGAATGCCGTATTTGCCTGGGTAATATCGAACCTCTTTATCAGTTTTCCGGCCACGGTCCTCTCCATCTTTATTCAGATTCCGCTGGCCATCTGGATTGGGTTCAGGGCATATCGCAAAAGCGGGAACATGTTAATCCCCTCCATCATTGTACTGGTTGTCATGTACTTCACGGCCATCATTGCCAGCTACGTTCCGGTGCTGCAAATCGACCTGGTTCAATATTTTGGAGGAGAGGAGACGGTCTCACTTCTGGGGCTCACCGGTGTGGAGCTGGCCTTTCTCTCCTGGATTATCGTGTTGATGGTTTACGTTTATTTTGCATCCACGCTTCCGGTTTGGATGCTGCTTCAGCCACGTGATCTGATCAACGCGTATCAGCTTATTCTGGGTTTGGCCATTCTCTATCTCGGCCTTTTTGTGATCAGTCCGGAAATAACGGCGCCGCCAACTAACACCGATACGGGAGATGTAAGCTGGTTCCCTCTGCTCTTTATTACGATTGCCTGCGGAGCGATCTCCGGCTTTCACGGACTGGTGTCCTCGGGAACTACGGCCAAACAGCTGGATAAGGAGACCGATGCTCGTTTCGTCGGATATCTTGGAGCCATTGGGGAAGGTTCACTGGCGCTGATTACCATCGTAGCCATAGTTACCTACTTCAACACAACCGGAGAGTTTTTAGAGAACTACCACTCTTTTGAGGCAGCCGGAGCCACAGGATTGAATATTTTTGTGGAAGGCGCGGCCCATCTCGCAACCGGATTAATGATCCCGCCGGAAGCCGCACAAACTATTATCGCAGTGATCGTCATCAGTTTTGCCGCAACTACACTGGACACTTCCGTTCGGCTAATGCGTTATATTTTGAACGAGCTGGGCAAAGAGTACAACGTGAAACCACTCACTCAACTTCACACCTCCACAATGGTTGCTGTGGGAACCAGCGCGGCTCTTGTTCTGCTGCCGGAGGGCCCGCGCGGTTTAGGGTCCGGTGGATATCTTCTCTGGCCACTTTTTGGCACATCCAATCAACTACTTGCCGGAATTAGCTTGTTGTTAATCACCATCTGGCTCAAACGACTGGGGCGTCCGATAATATACACGCTTGTTCCCATGATCTTTGTCCTGTTTATGACGATCTGGGCCATGGTTGAGCAGGTCGTTTTTGACTGGTCCGGCGTGGGAGAATCTGACTTTAACCTGCTGCTATTCTCATTCGGAGCCATCATTCTCGGTTTTTCACTCTGGATTATGCTGGAGGCGTTTACTCTTTTTCGCAGGAAGAGTAGTGAGTAGCAAGTGTCAGGTATTTGGCTTTATACTCATCACCTACTTTCTTTCTCGCAGAGTATTGCTAAGCAAACCGCAGATTTTCGCAGAATATCTGCGAGCAAAAAGGATATTACTGATATACAATTAATAACTATGATTTGAGCATTTAGCTAAAGCTTATTTCCCATAGTTGGAAATCCAATTCTTCTCCGTACCTTATGCACCTTCAACTGGCGTTCGACGTTGACCTGTCCATCCGATTCTATTTTATCTCTCTTCAGTAAGTTCTTTTTTCTGAATGTTTGTGAAACGCGCTTTTGGCCGGGAAGTATCTCCGAATTTGTATTCAAGAGCGGAGCGATGCGCGTGAAGAGCGGCAGACATTTATAATAAAGACTTCAGGCCGAGTCACGGTTTACCAATAGATGGATTTATTGTGTCCATAACAGATGGTTTTACCGTCATGGAATGCGTACATCGAGCCACCCAAGACTCCGCCGGAAGTACACTAAAACTACTTTTTTTAATGAATCAATCTTCATTCTCAACGCTGAACATTCAGCCTGAAATTCTTAAAGCTATCAACGACATGGGCTTTGAGGCCCCAACTTCCATTCAGGAAAAATGTATTCCTCAAATTTTTACAGGTACCGATCTGGTCGGTCAGGCACAAACCGGAACCGGTAAAACGGCCGCATTTGGAATTCCGGCTATTCAAATGGCCAATAAAGGATCCAAATCCCCCAGTGTTTTAATTTTAACACCCACGCGCGAGCTGGCAATTCAGGTAACAGGCGAACTTATTAAACTTGCCAAACACGTAAATGGTGTATTTACTGTACCGGTATATGGCGGACAGCCGATCAGCCGGCAGCTCAAAGCGCTGAAAAAAGGCGCACAAATTGTAGTTGGAACTCCCGGCCGTGTGATTGACCACCTAAAGCGTGGAACGCTAAAACTGGGTGCCCTGGAAATGGTAGTTCTAGATGAAGCAGATGAAATGCTCAATATGGGTTTTCGTGAAGATCTCGAAGAAATTCTCAGCTACAGTAAAGGAAAATCACAGACTATTATGTTTTCGGCCACCATGCCAAAGGCGATCAAAAAGATCATGGACCGCTGGATGGACAACCCCAAGACAATTAAAGTTGAAGGTCGCGCTCAAACAGCTGAAGGAATTGAGCAGTATGTAATGGAAGTCCGCGACTCGATGCGGGTTGAAGCAATTTCCCGCGTCATTGACATGACCGATGCCCGACTCACCCTTGTCTTTTCAAATACGAAACGGCGTTGCGACTCCCTTGTTGAGGAGTTCCAGGCTCGCGGATTTTCAGCAGATGCTCTCCATGGAGACATGCGCCAGAACATTCGTGATAAGGTGATGAACAAATTCAGAAATGGAAAGATTGACATTCTGGTAGCCACCGACGTTGCCGCCCGCGGTCTCGATGTAGACGATATCGATGTAGTTTTTAACTATGATATCCCTCAGGACCCAGAGTTCTATGTACACCGGATCGGGCGTACCGGACGAGCAGGAAAGTCCGGACTTGCAATCACATTCTCTACCGGACGTAAGCGCAAGAGCATCCGTTTTATTGAAAAAATTATTGGCACCAAGCTGATGCCGTTGCCAATGCCATCATCCAAAGAGGTACAAATGTCGAAGATGGAGTCGCATCTGGATGAGATTGTGGATACACTTCAAAAAGGTGGCTTGCGTGAATATATCGATCAGCTGGAGCCGCTTGCTGAAGGAGATTTCACACCGATAGAAATTGCGGCCGCACTGATGAAGATGAAGTTTGAAAAGTAAGTCGGGCAGAAGGTAACGGGTAGCAGGTATCAAGAAATACTATTTAGCATCTTGATACTCGCTACCAAATACCCAACAATGATTTTAATTGCCTACAAAGAAGAGACTGTTTGCAACCAGTAATTTTCCATTCTCCCAGAATCCGCGGAAAAGTGGATTCTCAATCATGTAAACCACCTGACCACGACCATAATCCTGAACTCCAAATGAAAGAGAGTTCTCGATCATTGGTATAGCTTCGCTCCCTACAAATCCGCTTCGATACGAATTATCCCGAACGGTTCCTACATTCCAGCCGGAATCCAGATAGCTGTAGGAGTCTGCACTGAGTTTAAGCGTGTAGTATTCAGAATCGTAACCGTACGCAAGTGGATGTGTTGTATCCATTTTCACCTCAAAAGCCGATCCTGATGTAGTTCTGCTGATATACCGTCTTGAACGATCGCCGTATGAAGCCAGCATCTCTTCGTCCGTGGGTTCAACAGCCTCAGCCTGTTTTCGTTTAAGTTGAAAGCCATTTCGGCTTGTAAAGTTGCTATTAGCTCCTCCAATCAGAATCAGATTTCCACCATCACGAACCCAACCCGAAATTTTTTCAATTGCACTGTCTGTCAGCACTCCGTTGTATGAACCTGATGGCAAAATCAACGTGGTGAATTTAGAAAGATCAGCACGCATCAGATCATCCGTATTGATCTGAGTGGTGGGGTAGTGAAGCTGCTGATCAAAAAAGTGCCACACTTCCCCCGCACTGAGAGATGAAGTACCATCACCCATCAGAACCGCAATCTCAGGTTTTTCGATGTATCGAACATTGTTTGACCCGAAATCGGAACCGGATGTCACAAAACCGGTGGATGCCCCAAACAGATTCCGGCTATGATTCTCTGCAGCGTTTCGAACTATCTCATCAAATTGATCGCCAAGATCTCTGTTATTTCCTCGCATAATAACCAGCGATCCCCGTTTAAAGGATTGTCCTTCGATCTCAAAATCTACGCTGGAGAATCGGCTTTTCACTCCATGTTTTGTAATCTCTGCCAGGAATCGTGCATCATCCATGCTGTTCCAGTCAGTTACATAAGCATACGGTTTATCGGCACCGGATACAGAGCTGTTCCTAAAATCCTGTGCCGAAATATTACTTTCCGGGTTGATGTTCGATTCTAAAGCGTAACCTTCAATTCCAAAGCGATAGTGCGCCTCCCAGGTGGTGATGTCGTAGGTGAGGGAGTCGGATAACATCGGGTTTGGCTCAAAAAAGACTCTCGCAAGCTGTCCTTGGGGTTGATATACGCTCACAACAATATCATTTTCTGATATGGAAACTCGCTCATTCTGACCGCTTTTGTAGTTGTATGCGTTGGTATTTCGGTTTGAACCGGCCGTTCCATACTCAATTTTCTGAGAATCCAGAAACGTCAGCAGATCGTAAATTTTATCGGAATCGTTATCCGCTTTTACCACAAAGGATTTGTATGCGCCTGCGGGGTCATTAGCCGCTCGTTCAAAATAGTTGGTAAATTCTGAAACCACCCGTTCGGCATTCATCGCCGTAACTTCAACCGTTGAAATCCCTGCAACGTGATGGTGTGTCAGTCGCTCCCTCAGCGTTAACACTTCACCCTCCTGGGTGGTAACCGCAGCTCCTGCACTTCCGCCTCCGGCCTTTTCATAGGTCATCCCAATGGCACCATTGTAAGTGGGCCAGGTGTCTCCATAGCTCGGATAAAATAGGTCAAACACTTCCCGTGTGTAGTAAAGCCAGCTGTTTTCATCGAAATACTTGGTGTGATTCTTGCCAATAATGGTTTGAAACTCCACCTGCCAGTCGGTAATCACATTGTGGTACGGTTTGGCTGCCGGGGCAAAATAGTATGGAGAGTTGTATCCCATTTCATGAAAATCGACATGCACATGCGGCATCCACTGCTGATATACCTTGATTCGTTGCTGCGACTCAACCTGAGTTTGCCACGCCCAATCGCGGTTCATATCAAACAGATAATGATTGGAACGTCCGCCTGGCCATGGCTCGCGATGTTCTCTCGCAACCGGATCCGGATTGTACTCCGTACCAATAACCCCGTTAAACCAGTTTACATACCGGTCCCGTCCATCGGGATTAATCATTGGGTCGATAATGACCACTGAACTATTGAGCCACTCCTTGCTTTCCCGGTTTGATGGGTCCACCAATTCATAGAGGGTTTTCATTGCCGCTTCACTGCTGTTGGTTTCATTCCCGTGCACGTTGTAACTCAGCCAGGTAATCGCCTTTTGATTTGCAGTCGGTTCACCCGGCTCCAATCCTGTGAGCCGAAGATTGTTAAGCCGGATCTCGTCAATGTTAGCGTGATTTTCTTCGGATGTAACCACCAGATACACCAACTCCCGTTGTTCGTAAGTTTTTCCGTAATGGTGGAGAGTCACGAGATCAGAGTTATCTGCGACATGAGTTACGTAACTTAAAACCCGATGGTGAGGTGTATATCGGTCTCCAAGTTCATAACCGAGGAAATCTTCAGGTGACTGAAGCTGAGCAAACGCCCCGGTTGAAAAGAGAAAGAGTATCAGAAATGCACTTATGCTTTTTAACTGTTTTTTCATAATCTAATAAGCCTGTTGGTTTTGTTGCCGCAAAAATATTGCTACAACATAATCAAAACCGATAACTGCTAAAAGCCCCGAATGAGTTTGAGATTAAAAATTACATTCTATGCCATCCTTTTTTTGTGGTGCAGCCAACTTTATGGGCAGCAATCCAGTTCCACCGACATTCGATTCACCATTCTCCACACCAATGATGAACACTCCCACCTGATTCCCATTCCTGCTGTGGATGACCACTCTGAACTGGATAACACCGCCGGCGGAGGAATTGCGCGTCTTGCAGGTGTCATCGACCTCGTTCGCCAGGAGAAGGCGAAGACAGGGGAGCCCGTTCTACTGTTTTCCGGTGGAGATAACCTCGGCGGGCCCGCATTCGGATGGCTTCCACTTCGAAATGGACTTGCCCCGGAGATGTCCCTTTTCCACATGATGGGGTATGATGCCATCACTATTGGAAATCATGAATTTGACTACGGTTCTGACGTTTATGCACGATATCTTTCGGATGCCGGATATCCCGAAGCTGCTAATCAAACCGTGATTCTTGGCACCAACACACGCCCTCCCCGGGATCATCCGATGAACAAACTTGGGATTAAAAATCACGTAATCAAAGAACTTGACAATGGTTTGAGAATCGGAATTTTGGGGCTGATCGGATACGATGCCATATCAAAAACAGCTCAGCCCGGACCGGTTCAGTTCGACGACCCGATTGAGTCTGCACGCAAAGCTATTACTGAACTCCTGCAGGAAGATGTGGACCTGATAATCTCAGTAAACCATTCCGGAGTGGCAGAAGATCGTCAGCTCGCGGAAACCCTCCCGGAAATTGACATCATTGTGGGCGGACACACTCACACACCGCTTCATGAACCGGTTTTTGTCGGAGAAACTGTCATCGTTCAGGCCGGTAGCTATATGCAGTTTCTTGGCCGGCTCGAGCTTAGCTACAATCCGGTTGAAGATCGGCTTTCTGTCATTAACCGGGAAACCGGCCAGCCCTTTTTGATGCCAATCAACTCAACAAGTCCGGTAAACCGTGAAATTGCTGATGAAGTGGAACGCTACACAAATATTTTAAATGAATGGCTCGATGAACTGACTACCAGCTCAATATCAGATATCCGGCAAACCATTGCTTATTCTGATTTTCCAGTACTTCGGGACGAATTTCAGCGAGAATCGGCCATCGGCAACTTTGTTACAGACGCGATGAAATATTCTGCGCAACGTGTACTCGATCAACCCGTAGATATCGCCGTTCAGGCAAACGGTGCCATCCGAAGTAACATCATGCCCGGAGAAGCCGAATGGAGCCGGGGCGAAATTACTTTTTACGATATGATGATGGCTTTTGGACTCGGATCCGGCAGCGACGGCACCCCCGGTTATCCGCTGGTTTCTTTCTACCTAACCGAACAGGAGGTGCGCAATGCGCTTGAAGTATCCATTCTTCTGTCTGAATTAATGGGTGACAACTACTTCCTCCAATTCTCAGGTCTCCATACCATCTACAATCCCGACCGAGCCGTCCTTTTCACCATCCCATTTATAGGCACCCCGATCCCGTCCTCCCGGGCTGTACTGAGGGCAGATTTGGTTAATGGAGATCAAACAGAATCCATCCGAAGAGATTCTGACAATCTGTTGCACGTGGTTACCGATTATTATATCGCAGGATTTTTACCAATGGTTGGCGAACGACTGCCAAATCTCACCATTACGCTACGAGATGAAAACGGAAGAGCCATCACACTCGATGAAGCCGTTGTATATGATGGAGACCGGCAACTTAAAGTGTGGAGCAGTGTCTTGGATTATGTGCAGACATTTGAGCAGAATGAAGATGGCTTGCCGGTTATTCCCGCTCAGTATAAAGCCCCTGAAGGAAGACAAACCGTAACCTATACACTTCCGCTTTGGGTTTGGCCGGTTGCTGCAGTTATCCTCATTGGATTTGTCATCTTTTTGATAGTTAAAAGAAAATAGATTGAATATGAACCATAATTCAACAGGTTAAACCATGGAATCGATCATCGCATTTTTTGAGGATGTCCCCACAACCTTTCGGGCATTTATCCTGATTGGCGGCATTTTTATTTTCTGGGTAATGGAGGGGGTTATTCCGCTCTTTCAGTTTCAGTACAACAAAATCCGGCACGCCGGGGTCAACCTCACCTTTACACTCTTTACAGCCATTATCGGTTTTGGTCTTGCCGGGGTTCTCTACTTCACATCCTACTGGGTAACCGAGAATCAATTCGGGCTGCTCCACTTGGCCGATTTCCCACTCTGGGCAAAAATCATCCTCGGGGTGATGCTCCTCGACTTTATGGGCGCCTGGCTGGTTCACTGGATAGAACACAAAGTGAAATGGATGTGGAAATTTCACCTGGTTCACCACAGTGATACCACCGTGGACGTAACCACCGGGCTTCGCCATCATCCGGGAGAAACCGTATTCAGAATAGTCTTTACCATTCTCGGGGTTTTTCTAATTGGCGTCCCCATCGGCATTGTCATGCTCTATCAAAGTTTTTCAGTGCTGTTTGCGCACATTACGCATGCGAACATTAATATACCCAAACGTGTGGATCGAACTCTCTCCTATCTGTTTGTAACACCGAACATGCACAAAGTGCATCACCACTACACCCAACCTCTCACCGATACCAACTACGGAAATATTTTTGCCGTATGGGATCGGCTATTTGGTACATTTGCAGAAGTGAATGATGTCAGACACCTGAAATACGGAATTGACACACATATGGCCCCGGATGAAAATCAGGATGTAAGAAATCTCCTATCGATTCCCTTCCAGGAGTATCGCCCGCCAACAGGGGCAGCATTAAGCGACAATTCTGATCTGAAAATTGAGAAGCTGGGGAAAAACCGAACCGATCAATAGCAGAAGAAAACACCTATGGCCAACGTAATAAACAACAAGGAAAAGAATCGATATGAACTCAGTTTAGATGGCAACACGGCTATCGCCGAGTATATCTTAAACAAGAAAGGAGTACTCTTTTTTACTCACACCGAGGTTCCTCAGGAACTGGAAGGACAAGGCGTGGCATCAAAACTCATCAAATCTGCATTTGAAGATGCAGAGAATCGAGGTCTGCAAATTGCTCCTATCTGCCCGTTTGTCAAATCCTACATTCAGAGACATCCTGAGTGGAAACGGCTTCTTTCAGATGAACATAAATTTTAGCCTCAACGCTTTTTCAATCTTTTGCAGTGTATGGTTTCTACATTTTGTTTATTTATTGCACTGCAATCTTTCACAATGCTTGATCAACCAAAATTAACTATCCATGAATTACCCGATACGATATCTCGCTATCATCCTTTTTTCTATACTATTTGCAATCTCCTGTGCATCCACGGAGCCTGCAACGTCATCAAACAGTCCGGCTCAGCCTGAGCGGAGCTCCGCAACAAATGGCTACAGCAGCGTCATAACATCCGAAGCTGAAACCCAGCAAGGAGTTGTGGATGTCCACACCGTTGGAGATAAAATCTACTACGAAATTCCCGACTCACTGCTTGGTCGTGACTTCCTGATGGTGAGTCGCGTTGCGGCTGTCCCCAACAATTTTTCCGGTTTCACAAGCAGCGGATCCAAAACGGCAGAACAGGTCATTGCATTTGAAAAAGCAGGCGATAAGATTAATATCCGGCAGAGACTGTATAACAGCGTTGCGCCGGACTCCCTCCCAATTTCCCGTTCTGTACGTGCAAACAACTATGAGCCGATCATTGCATCTTTTGATGTGAAGGCCGTAGGTCCCGACAGTACCACTACGGTCGTTGAAGTTGAAGTTAACAGCCTGTTTGAAACCGATGTACCCGCCATTTCCGGCCTGCAAGGGTGGTTACGCAATTCGTATCAGGTTCGTCGCTTAGACGGCAGCCGCAGCTACATCGAGCGTGTTCGTACCTATCCGCAGAATGTAGAGGTTCGCCATGTGATGACTTACGAAGCGATGAACCCGCCCTCATCATCCAATACAAACAGTATCTCCCTGTTGATGAACCAGTCGATGGTTCTTTTACCAAAAGAGCCAATGCGTCCGCGCTACCACGACTACCGTGTGGGGTGGTTTACCATTAATCAGCTCGATTTTGGTTCAGATGAACAAAAAGCGGCAACCCGGTCACTGATTCGTCGCTGGAGGCTGGAGCCTTCCGATCCTGATGCGTATGCACGCGGTGAGTTGGTTGAACCGATCAAACCGATCGTTTACTACGTGGATCCCGGCACGCCGGAAGAGTATCGCCAAGCCGTGATTGACGGTGTAGAAGACTGGAATGTAGCGTTTGAAGTAGCCGGATTCAAAAACGCCATTCAAGCCAAACTCCCTCCAACCGAAGAGGAAGATCCCGATTTTGAGCCGGAAGATATTCGCTACAATATGGTTCGCTGGATTGCCAATACCACTCGAAATGCAACCGGTCCGAGCATGAGTGACCCGAGAACCGGGGAGATCATCGGAAGTGATATCATCTGGTATCACAATCACATTCGTTCCTACCGAAATCGTTTGATGCTGGAAACCGGTGCTTCTAATCCGAAAGCTCAAAATCTGCGGGTGGATGATGACTATCTGAAAGAGGCAATCCGTCAGGTGATTGCTCACGAAATCGGCCATGCCCTCGGGCTGCCTCACAATATGAAGGCAAACTCATCCTACCCGGTAGAGTCGCTGCGAGATCCGGAGTTCACCTCGGAGTACGGAGTCTCAGCTTCCATTATGGACTATGCGCGCCAAAACTACATCGCACAGCCGGGTGACGGCGTGGAGCGATTTATCCGAAAGATCGGGCCGTACGACAAATACTCTGTAAACTGGGGTTATCGTGTTATCCCGGATGCAGAAACGCCTGAAGATGAAATTCCTACTTTGAATCAATGGATTCTCGATAAAGCGGATGATCCAATGTACCGTTTTGGCCAGTCAACCGGGTACGATCCTTCGGCTCAAACCGAGACCCTCTCAGACGATCCGGTTCAGGCTTCAACTTATGGCATGATGAACCTGCAGCGAGTAACGCCAAATTTGGTTGCATGGACATCACGTCCCGGCCAGGGGTATGACGACCTTCAGGAGATTTACGGTGAGCTGGTTGGCCAGTGGAACCGATATGTTGGTCACGTAATTACGAATATTGGCGGTGTTTACATGGAGCGTATTGCATCCGATCAGAATGGAAATGTCTATCGGCCAGTCGACAAAGATTATCAGAAAAAAGCGATGCAGTTTATGGTTGATTACGCATTTACAACGCCGGATTGGCTGCTGGATGAAAATATTCTTCGAAATATTGAACATGCCGGTGCTGTTGAGAGAATTCAATCCCTCCAGGCACGACATCTCCGTAGCGTGATGAATTCTTCCCGCATGATGCGCCTGATTGAGGATGAAACATTCAGAGGAAATGATGCTTACGGTATCACTGAGATGCTGGAAGATGTGCGAAAAGGTGTTTGGAGCGAGCTCTCTTCAAACTCATCGATTGATGTCTATCGAAGAAATCTGCAGCGAACCTACTTAAATTCTGTCAAATCTTTGATGGAAAGCGAGGATAGTGATGTAGACGGAAGCGACATCAAGCCTCTGCTGCGCGAAGAGCTCAGAACTTTGAAAACAGAAGTGGATCGAGCTGTGAACCGAACCGTAGATCGCAGAACGGTCGTACACCTTCAGGATGTGCAGAACCGAATTGAGAATATTCTCGATCCTAAATAGTTTACACCCGTCAGAACGCTCCAAGCGGTCAGGCGGTTAGTAATTAGCTTTTTATTATACCTGTCAGGTTTCTAAAACCTGACAGGTATTTTTAAGGTTTCAAACTATCACACTCCTCACTACTTATCCGTACTCCCTTCAAGGAAGGATGACTATATTCTAAACTCTTTATGCTCTTTTTCCATCGCACTCTCCAGACGTTTCTGATACTCTTCAGCCGAAATTTCCACACACCCAAACTGAGCCAGATGATCGGTATAGAACTGCGTGTCCCAGAGTGTAAAACCATTTTTCTGCAGAATTTGATGGCAATGCCAAAGTGCTACTTTATCTGCTTCCTTATCATTTTTGAACATCGACTCCCCCAAAAAAGCAGAGCCTAACGATACTCCGTAAAGGCCACCGGCAAGATCGCCGGTTGAATTGTACATCTCAACAGAATGGGCATGACCGGCATGATGAAGAACTTCGAATGAATCGATAATCAATTCCGAAATCCAGGTGGATCTACGATTTGCACACTCCACCATCACATCCCGAAAGCGTGTATTTACTCTGCACTGAAATCGACCCTGCCTGATAATTCGCTCCACGTTTGAAGAGACTTTAAACTGATCCATCGGGATGATGCCGCGCTGACGGGCTGAGTACCACCCAACCGTGCTGTCATCCCTTGATTCACTCATAGGGAAAATCCCCTGGCCGTACGCTTCCAGCAGGGTTTCAGGTGGTATGATTTTTCTTCCGTCGGTATTCATACGCAGAACCGGTCAGTCCGCTTCAAGCGGGCAGACCGTTGATAGTTTAAAAATTTGTTTGAATTCAAAATACAATTCTCCCCTCGAGGGGAGTACTCCGCTTGCGAAGGGAGGGATGTTCATGCTGTCAACTGACTAAATTTATCAAACTTCCGATCAGTAAACTCAATCTATCTGTCAGACCGCATTTAGCGGTCTGACGGGGCGTGAATCAATGCCCGTTCTTGTGGATTTTATAAATAAAATAGGGAGGGATATTGAGTGGCTCGAAATCCGTTTCAAAGTTTCCAAATACCTCCATGACCGGCTTTTTCAAATGGCCGCTGGTTTGATAGGCGAGGAATTTGCCGTCATCCTTTAAAATTTTCTTGGTAGCCTGAAGAACTTCAATTTTACGATCCCAATCGAGAAAAGAGAACGGGATACCAGAGAGCACATAATCTACATTTCCGATCAGATCATCGGGCAGTACCGATTCTACATTTCCGGCCAAAACATTATGTATTTCCACTCTTGGGTCATCAATGGAATCTTTCAGCGAAGACACAAAATCCTGGTTTGCCTCTATCAGAATCAATCGCGATCCGGGGGACATATTTTCAATCAGGTAATGGGTAAAGGCACCGTTACCCGGGCCGTACTCAACAAGGGTAAAATCTTTATTGAAATCGATATTCGTACAAACTTTTTTGACGCATCGGGGAGAAGTGGGAATAACAGATGCAACGTCACGATCTTTAACAAACGTTTTAAAGAACTCAATTTTCTTGCCCATGTAAATGATTGATTTAGATTTCTTTTTCCAGTGTAGCGATTTGGTCACGAATACGGGCGGCTTCTTCAAACTCCATATTTTTGGCAGCCTGTAGCATCGACCCGCGTAAATATTCGAGAAACTTCTCCTTACTTTCAAATGTAACTTCTTTCATAGCCGGGTTGGCTTTGTACTGAATACCATCTTCGGCTACTCTGACGGTTTCAAGATAGTTCTGTTGCTCCTGCTCAGTTGAATCCAGTGTGAAATCCTGAGTGGAGATAAGAGCCGGATCAACCAGTGGCTTCAATTCTTTCTGAATGGTCTGCGGAGTGATTCCATGTTCTTCGTTGTACTTTCGCTGAATCTCCCTGCGTCTGTTTGTCTCATCAATCACCTTCTGCATGCTTTTCGTAATCTTGTTAGCATACAAAATTGCTTTACCGCCAACATTACGTGCAGCACGTCCTACAATCTGGAAAAGCGACGTTTCAGATCGCAGAAACCCTTCTTTATCAGCATCCAGAATGGCCACTAAACTCAGTTCAGGAATATCAATCCCCTCCCGAAGCAGGTTGATACCGACGAGCACTTTAAAATCTCCGCGCCGGAATTTGTAGAGAACTTCCACGCGCTGCATAGCATCCAGCTCACTGTGCATGTAGGCAGCCGGAATTCCCAGATTTTTCAAGTACTCACTCAGCTCCTCACTGAGGCGCTTTGTGAGCGTTATACAGAGCACACGTTCATTCTTCTCAGCCCGTTTTCGAATCTCTTCCAGAAGATCATCCACCTGGGTATCGAGAGACCGAACCTCAATTTCAGGTTCCATTAAGCCGGTTGGGCGTATAATCTGCTCCACATAAACCCCTCCCGATTTTTCCAGTTCATAATCGCTGGGCGTTGCACTCACAAAAATCGCTTGGTTAACCATCGTCTCCCACTCCTCAAATGTAAGCGGGCGGTTGTCCAGGGCAGATGGAAGTCGGAAACCGTGCTCTACCAGTTCAATTTTCCGTGATCGGTCACCGCCGTACATGGCACCGATCTGCGGTACGGTTTGATGGCTTTCATCCACAACCAGCAGATAGTCGTCAGGGAAATAATCCATCAATGTGTAGGGACGCTCACCCGGTTTTCGGGCACTCAGGTAGCGCGAGTAGTTTTCAATTCCCGAGCAGTAGCCTATCTCCTGCATCATCTCGATGTCAAAAAGGGTTCGTTGCTCAAGCCTTTTTGCTTCCAGAAATTTGTGCTCATTTTGTAGCACATCAACCCGCCAGTGCATTTCATCCCGGATCTGCTTGATCGACTCCTCCAGCCGATTTTGTGTGGTCACATAGTGTGAGGCCGGGTAAATCCGAAATTCATCCACATCATCTATGATGTCTCCTTTTTCAACATCAAACACCTGCATCTTCTCAATTTCATCACCCCACATGGTGATTCGCAGACCCTCTTCGGAGTATGCCGGATAGATATCCACCACATCCCCCCGAACCCGAAATGTGCCGCGTGTAAACTCGTGGTCACTTCGGCGGTAGTGCAGGTCTACCAGGTCGTAGAGCAGCGTATTTCTTGGAATATCCTGACCCACTTCCAGGTTGATGATCAGCTTCTCATATTCCGAAGGGGATCCTATTCCATATATACAGCTCACAGATGAAACAATAATCACATCTTTTCTGCCTGACAGTAGGGAGCTGGTCGCACGCAATCTCAGTTTCTGTATCTCTTCATTGATGGATAAGTCCTTCTCGATGTACTTATCTTGAGATGAGATATACGCCTCTGGCTGGTAGTAATCGTAATAGGAGATAAAAAATTCGACCCTGTTTTCCGGGAAAAAATCACTGAGCTCTCGATAGAGCTGTGCTGCGAGGGTTTTGTTGTGACTCATCACCAGCGTAGGCTTCTGAACATTTTCAATCACCCCGGCTACGGTTCGTGTTTTACCCGATCCGGTAATTCCTAACAGTGTTTGAAATTTGTCCTTATTCTGAACGCCCTCGGTAAGTTCTTTAATGGCATTCGGCTGATCACCGGCCGGTTCCCAGGGGGAATGAAGCTTAAATTCTGACATAAATCAAAGATAACAATGTGATTTGCCGTTTAAAACAAATTGATGGCAAAATCATTCTTTATTGCGCAATTTTACAGGAATTAGGGTACTTTTAGCTCCTCAGGTGTTCGAATGAATATTTAATAACTCAACAAAATGTCCGACCAGAAGCATTTAAGCCGACAACGTGATCAGATTGATGATATTGACAACCAGATATTAGATCTGTTACAGCAGCGAAATCGTGTAGTGCAGGATGTGATTCAAACCAAGGTGGAAAAACAGCTTCCGGTATTTGTAGCCGGACGTGAGAATGAAAAAACAGAATCTTTTCGTGAAAAAGCCGCCGAAAGGGGCATCGATCCGGATTGGGCAGAGGATTTTCTGAGAATGGTAATGGCTTCCTCCCGTGCGGCCCAATCAGCAAACACATTCCCCAGGTCAACCAAAGAGCCAAAGCACATTCTGTATGTAGGCGGTGAAGGTGGAATGGGAGCTCTCTATCGTAAATTTACAGAAAACAGCGGGCATTTTGCATACACCATCGATAAAGGCAACTGGTATCAGCTCGAAGAGATCGCTCCTAAACTGGACATGGTGATAGTGACTGTCCCGATTCGGGTTACCGAAGATGTAATCCGCAGACTGGCTCCAAAACTGAAGCCGGAAACGATCTTGGCTGATTTTACCTCCAACAAATCAGAACCACTGAAAGCGATGCTGGATGCGCATTCAGGTCCGGTTGTGGGGCTCCATCCGATGCACGGACCGTCCGTTCCCAATCTATCAAAACAGCTTATGGTATTTTGCTCAGGTCGCGATTCTGGTCAGGCAGACTGGTTCAAAGAGCAGTGTCGGTTATGGGGGATGCGGGTGATCGATGCCGAACCGGAAAAGCACGATCACGTAATGAATCTGGTTCAGGGTTTAAGACACTTTGTAGCACTGCTGCACGGTTCATTTATGAAAGAGTACGATCTGAATCCTGAGGAGATGCTGGAGTACTCCAGCCCAATTTACCGTGCAGAACTGATGATGACCGGACGTATTTTTGCACAGGACGCAGAGCTCTACGCGGATATTGTTTTTGCCAACAAAGAGCGTCGCGAACTGCTTCTTACGTTTTTCAATCATCAGAAAAAACTGATGAAAATGGTGCAAAATGACGACAAAGCAGGATTCATCAAAGAGTTTGAGTCCGTCACGGATTTCTTTGGCAGTTTTGCATCTCAAGCACTGAAGGAGAGCGGTTATCTGATTAACCGGCTTGCGGACCGGTTTTCGTAATTTCAACCATTTGAATGATATGAATCCCGTGCATATTTTTACATTCAAACAGCTCTAATCATATTAAAGCTCATCGTACTTATGGAATGGAATGTCTATTTAGCCGGAGAAATTCACTCAGACTGGCGCCTGGAAATACGGAATGGAATCGAGAAGAATCACTTGCCGATTGAAATCTCCGCACCTGTAACGGATCATCCCGCTTCGGATGATGTGGGCGTAAATATTTTGGGTGATGAGGATAAAGCTTTCTGGAAAGATCATAAAGGAGGTAAGATTAACGCCATTCGTACCCGAGCGCTTATTGAACAGGCCGATATCGTTGTCGTTAAGTTTGGTGAAAAGTACAGGCAATGGAATGCCGCTTTTGATGCGGGGTACGCTTCAGCTTTGGGTAAAAAACTGATCGTGATTCACCCTGAAGAACACACCCATGCACTTAAGGAGGTAGATTCTGCCGCGTTGGCTGTCTGCCAAACTGCTGATCAAGTCATTGAAATACTCAAATATGTTACCGTAAAAGAGTAATCAAAATCGTGTTCCGGACAGCCGGTAGAGAGTCTGTTCGGCCTGCCAGAAATGCCTCCGCTGATGAGCCGCCATCACCAGAAAAAGATCCGTCAGAGACATCGTTATAACTTTAAACACCGGGTGAGCCCCTTTCAATTTATCCAAATCTGCCCGATCGCTCTGCAGGTTATTTAAATTAGTGATGACCATTTGGTTTGTCTCTTTCAACTCTGATGTGGTTGCTGACTTTCCCTTTTCGGCAGAGATTTTAGGATACATTGGAGCCAACGTTGGGATTTTTAATTTATATGGCGGCTCCATGATTCTGATCATCAGCTTTGGTATCCACTTGGGTTTAAATTCCTGCTGAGCAATCTTTGCCGTGTTTTGGTTTCTGATGATGTGATCAATTTTTCGGAGATAGAGATTGTTGAATCGTCTTACATGGCGAAATATTTCATTTGCACTCCAGGTTTCAGCATCCGGTTTTAACATAAAAAGATCTTCGGGAGCCTCCGCCAGCTCATCTATCCTTTGAAGTGCATTAGCATATTCAGATATAATATCTTGATATGAGTACAGTTTATTCATCAGTCAGTGAATTTTTCAATCGCATAATTCGATTGTATGATCTGTTAATTCTCTCCTCGGTAATTTCACCGGACTCCAACAAACTCTTTATGATCTCTACCGCTTTGGGTACGATTCCGGGATCATAAACCGAATTATTACCAAATACCAGTACATCCACTCCTGCATAAATCGCTTGTTTAATGGCTGTTTCCAAACCGTAAAAGGATCGAATGGCATCCATCTGCATATCATCTGAAAAGAGAACACCTTCAAACCCAAGTCTATTACGCAGCAAATTGGTTTGAACTGCACTTGATAGCGTGGCCGGAAATTCCGGATCCAGATTTTCGTTAAACACATGGGCTGTCATAATGGCAAACTGCCGGCCCGAGCCGATCAGATTTTGATAGGGCTCCAGTTCCGATTCATCCCAGGTATCCGTTACATCGGCCATTCCAACGTGGGAGTCGTTCCACGCACTGCCGTGCCCCGGAAAATGCTTGAGTACACCTACCACCCCGTTTTGTTCAAACTCCTCCAGAAAAATTGCGGCATGCCTGGTTACCAGTTCCGGGTCTTCACCAAAACTCCGCTCAAGTTTCCCAATTACCGGATTGTCGGGGTTTGTATTAAGATCCACTACCGGGGCAAAATTAACATTAAAGCCAAGATCCTTGAGCTGCTCACTCATGGAATTGGCATAAAATTTTGTACTGTCGGGATTGTCCAGATTCCCTAAATACTCAGCTGATACATGGTTAAGAAAATTTCGTACCGGTTTTAATCTGGCCACCCTTCCCCCTTCCTGATCAACGGCCAAAAAGAGTGGGTAATCCGCAAGCTCCTGCAGCCGTTGATTTAACACCCTCACCTGCTCAGGCGACTCTATATTTCTGTTTGCCGTTGATGTCGGGACATCGTAATCAAAAAGAATTACCCCTCCTGTGTGGTATTCCTGAATGTCCCGGACAATATGGCTGGTGTCAGTTATTGCAAATCCTTTAAAACCAACCATTAACATCTGTCCAATTTTTTCATCAACTGAAATCTCCTGTTGACCGGCCGCTGAATTACAAGTCAACAAAAAGCCAATGGACACTATGATTAAAACTGAATATAGAGAGAAGTTTTTCATGAAATTTGTTGTGTTTTAATGCTGTTACTAGAAGCTAAACGTTAGTACGTATATTAAAATCTTTTAATAAACAAATTTGTAACAAACAGGGGGCTAAATACTCTTGTAGGTGTAAGTCATGATGCATCAGATAGGTAATGACAGATAACACGTACGTACACAGACTGAACGCTCGAATTTGAAGTTAGGGGAATTCAAACAAACTGAAATTGATTTAGCGGAATATTTGCTGCAGCACAACATAATAATAACCTTGCAAAGAAATCAGACGTTTGAAACACACCGTTCAGTTCCAATATAGCGCATATCTACTATATAGCATGATTAGCAATCAACAGATACGACAACACCGATCAACTACACAGACATGATTGAGAGCAACACAAATAAAATATTGGAAGA
>NZ_MDWE01000069.1 GCF_001715195.1 Rhodohalobacter halophilus | reverse complement strand
CCATAATTCATCGAGCTGATTCATTTCCACCCCCCCTCTATCCCCTCCTTTGAAAAGATGGGGATTTTGTACAAATCTCACTTCAAAATTTCAGAACAAAAAAGGCCGTTGTAGAGTAATACAACGGCTTTTTAATTGCTTTATGTCGGTAATGTTTATTTGCCAACATACGAAGCGTACATCCACACGAGTTTTTCCTGCTCGCTGATATAGTCGCTCATCAGCGCGTTGGTTCCCTCATCATCTGCCTCACCGGATAGTGCAAGAATTTCTCGCTGAATGTTCAATATGATCTTAAATGCTTCTAAAATTTCATTCACGGCCGCTTTACCGTCAGAAACTTTTTCACTTTCAGCGATTTCAGACACTTCCACGTATTTCGTGTACTTATGGTTTGGGGTATAACCCAGTGTAAGGATCCTCTCTGCAACCTCATCAATCTTTATTTTGAGGTCCTCATAAAGCTCTTCAAACTTTTCGTGCAATACAAAGAATGAATCGCCTTTGATGTTCCAGTGATACCCGCGTGTGTTTTGATAAAATACCGAGTAGTTGGCCAACAACGTATTCAGTTTATCGGCTAATTTTTTCGTTTTATCACTGTCCAAACCTATTCTGCTTTTTGTACTCATATCTCGTTGCCATTTACTTTTTAGTTCTCATTGATGTCTGATTAAAATACAAAATTTCGCTTCCAAAATCCCTATTTCTTGTCAATGCGGTGTATCAATAAAATCGAACTGTTCAACTCAATATCGCTTAAACTGCCGATCATCTATCTGCTTATCTATAAAGATATGCCTGAAAAGATTGTTGACAATTCAGATTCTGAATTTGAAAGAGGTTAACATCAGTTCGGATTGATGATTCTGAAAAATGATTCAAACAGCTCACACTTAATTTGAAAGTCATCTGTTTGATTCGTCCGGTGTTTCCGGTCACAACATAAAAGTGAAATCTAATCGATTTGAGTACATCTTAATACATCATATAAAGTGTCGTCACAATCACTCCTTTACTTTCTTTGGCCGGTTGCGACAATAACCGCCCCTCTCCTTTTACCTTCAGATTGAACGGCCGCGCGAGCAAATCTAACCCGCTCTGCTTCTTCAGCCTGATCCCCTGGCCTGAAATGATATCCAGGTTAGGAATAAAATCCCCTTCCGGCAGGTGTTCGGTCAGAATCACATATTCAAAAGCGGAGAGTTTCTCTGCAACCTTTTTGATTTCTTGATTTGAGAGATGTTGAAGAACCTGTCGTAAAATCACACAATCCCCTTTGGGCAGCTCATCGGTTGCGATATCCAGGCAGTAGAATTCAAGGTTTTCTTCTTTAAACGTCTCCCGGTTGTGATCAATCAGTTCCTCAACAATATCCACAGCCATGTACTTCTTGGAATACTTCACCAGCTCCTTGCCAATATTGAAATCGCCGCAGCCCAGATCACAAATCACTAACGGTGGATCAAAAGAGCTTAGAAAGGATGAGACTGCATCCACGTAGGGAACCACCAATTCCGGATGATGTGACCCGATTCCAGAGTAGAAACCGGATTGCCCTTCTCCCCAGAGATTCTTCTCGTAAATCTGAGCCATGGCATCTTTGGTGGGCCAGGGTTTTTTCGGTTTATTCTTATTCACCAACTATTGGATTTTGAAGATTTTAAAAAAAGATAATCTCTTTTCAGCACGTTTCCGGAATGAAATATTGATTATCCTGATTATGCGGATGGAAGTAAAATTAATTCAACTTCCCGCATATCGAAAAACAGAACTTACGATCTCTCATTATGACTTCACATACAGATTCTATCATTTCAACTGACCGCCAAATGGGATTCGCACTTTTACGTGTACTTCTCGGTTTCAATATGCTCGGACGCAGCCTGGTTCGCATTCCTGAAATCAACGATTTTGCCTCCGGGATGGCCGAGAGTTTTGCCGAGACCATTCTTCCGGGTTCATTTGTGTTTATCTACGCATTCGTCATAGTGATTGCCGAGTTTGTCATCGGGTCGCTGCTTATTCTTGGCTGGAAAACCCGCTGGGCGCTTGCCTTGATGGGAATGTTGATGCTCACGCTGACATTCGGTCAAGTCTTACAGCAAAATTTTGGCACGCTGGCCAATATTCTCATTTACGGAATCGGTGTATCCTTTCTGCTCTTTAATACCCGGTATGATCATTTCGGGATCGACCGTGGCTTTTCTGTAGAAAAGGGTGAATGAACCCAATCTCTCTTTTCATTATTCATTTCTTTTTGCTCCGAATCAATTTGTTCAATACTATGCTGTACCCATATTTCAATCTTGCGGTCTAGTTCTATCAACCATCGATAAATCTTTGTTTTCAAGGATATTTCATCTGATTTTTTACCGGACATAATCCTGTCTAAACGTTTTAATCACTTACCAATAATCCGCCGCTTAAGTAGAGCAGAGTTGTTTCAGTCAGTTTCATTTGTAATTCAGTATCTGAAAGTCTCAACCGTGCATCCTGCAGGGAAAGCTGTGCATTGCGCAGTTCTACTCCTGTAATCAATCCCCTTTCAAAAGAATCCCGGGCCCGCTCAAAATTGCGTTCATAAACATGCAAATTTTCTCTTTCTGTTTGAAGTTGATCATCCAGGTAGAGCAGTTTCTGCCAGGTATTATCGAACTGTGTTTGAAGTTGCTGCCTAGACTCCTCCACCCGGATCTGCTCCTGACGTAATGAAGCTTTGGCATTTTGTGAGGCAGTGCGATTACGTCCACCCGTGAAGAGTGGAATTTTCAGTGAGATCCCTCCCATTACGCCTAACTGTTCCTGAGTTTCAAACTGTCCGTCGCTGGCCGAATGGTAGTTGTAGCCATACTGAGCGGATGCGATCACGGTTGGAAGAAAATTTGCACTCGTCAATTTCTGATTGATACGGGCCTGCTCAATTTTCTTTTCCCGGACATGAAGTGCCGTATTATTCTCAATAAGAGATTGTAATAACTCATCATAAGTAGGGATAGCCGTACTCTTGATCCCGTCATCCAATGTACCAAGTTCCCGGTTATCCCACCCGATAGCCGTATGCAGTTCGCGGTATGCATTCTCATACTTTAGCTTTAGGTCCCGGTACTCAGTGCTATCGGTTTTCAAATCAGCCAGAGCTTGCAGAAGCTGTTGTTCACTCGCCTGTCCATACTCTCTGCGGGTTTCAATGATATTATATCGATCCGAACTTTGCTGAAGAGCCAGCTCTTTTAGGGTAATCGCCTTTTGAATAGATACCGTCTGAATATAGCGCTGAGTAATGGTAAGGACTGTACTCTCCATTTCTGACCGAAGCATCAGGCCTGCCAGGTCATTTCCACTTTGCAGGAGTTTATACCGAAACTGCCCCTTCAGGCCATCGTAAATCACAAACTGAGTTCCAACTCCGGCACTGAAACCGGTTGATGTCACCCCATCATATTTGATTGAACCCGGTTGTCCCTGCCCTCCATCCTGACTTAAAATATTCCCAAAAAACGAACCGGGTGTTAATTCAAGGTCAGTATAGGAACCGGTCAAGTCACTGTTGACAGAAAACGTGGGCAGCTGACCCGCATTACCACGTGTGGCAAGATTTTTGGCTTTCTCCTGTTCAATACTGCTAATCTGTACACGGTGATTGTGTTCCAGTGCGGCTTCAATAGCTCTGCTCAAATTTAAGCTGTCTTGTGCTTGTGCCAGGTCTGCTGTGAACAACAGTAAGGCTGCAATTACGATATATTTCATATTGTACTCCGTTTATGATGTTCTTTAAGCTGTACCGCCGGCTCGATGCTTTCGGGTGATGCATCTTCTTTCCCTGCCAGATGAGTCAATCGTAGCTTCAGCTGATTCCAAATAACCAGGAATGCCGGTGTAAGGGTAAGTGAAATGAGCAGCCCGAAAATTAAGCCGTATGCAATGGCAATAGCCGGAGGCTGCAAAAATGCAGATGCCAGTCCTCCCATAAAAATCATCGGCAGGAGGCCGGCAACTGTACTGAGTGTGGTAAGCAAAATGGGCCTGAATCGTGACTGAACAGCATCCCTAAGTGCTTCTTCAAAGTTCATGTCTGCCTTCAGGTTGTCGTTAAATGCCGTGATCAGCACCAGCATGTTGTTGATCAGTATCCCGACGAGGGCAATCATACCGATTACTGAAAAGATGTTCATCGTTACTCCATGTATCATATGACCGATTACCACACCCACAAACGCAAATGGCAGTGATAAGAGCACAATGAATGTTTGTGAAAATGACTGAAAATTGATAATGATCAGTGCCAGCATCAGTGCAATGATGACCGGTGCAACACTTTGCATCGCATCTGTTACCTGACCCGCCTCTCGGTTCTGTCCTTCAATAAAAAACTGAACACCGGGATACTCCTGCCGGATTTCGGGAATCACATTCGTCTCAATATCCGTAAGGATAGCGGGAGCCGACAGTGAGGGGTCGGCCATATCGGCGTCTACTCGTATGGTTCTTCGTCCGTTAATTCGGCTAACTTCGAGACTTGCACTGGTGGGGTAAATATCCGCTATATCTCCCAGTCGATAAATTCCCTGAGCGGTTCGAATATTCATCTGAACAAGGTTGTCATAGTCAGTCCGGTTACTCTCATCAAATCGAATCCAGACGCGGACATCGTCCCGGTTTCGCTGCAGATTCTGTACTTCCAGTCCAAAATAGGCATTCCTGATCTGGGCCATGACTTCCTGAAGGGTCAACCCGAGCTGTTCGCCGAGCTTGTTTAGTTCGATATGAAGCTCCGGGTTTCCTCGCTGATCCGTATCGGCGACATCCACCAGGTCATCCCGTTTTTCGAGTTCTGATTTCAACCTGGCTGCTGCCTGCTGCAGTTTGTTTAAATCCTCTCCGGAAACTGATATATCCACCGGAAGCCCGCCAAACCGCTGTTCGGCAGTTGCTCCCATAAACCGGACGTAACGGGCATCCGCAATCTGCCCGGCTGCTTCCCTGAACCGGTCGTTCAGTTCAAAGGCTGGTATTCCGCGCTGCTCCCCTCCCATCATGATCACCCGCAGCTGTCCCTGGTGAGAATTCGGCCCCATCAGCCGCTCTACATTTCTAACAACGGCCTGTCCGTCTTTGCGTTCTGCCGTTAAATCTTCATTAACCTGCCACACAGCTTTTTCAATTTCCATCAGCCGCAGGTTTGTCGTATCCGCCGGTGTACCCGGTTCAAGTTCAATCCGTATCAGCTGAATATCATCATCCAGATAGGGGAAAAATGTGAGAGGCAGTGTCCCGGTTCTTAGGAGTGTTGCTGAAGCGATGAGCAGAAATAGAAATACTCCCACATTGAGCCATCTCCATCGGTGTGAAGCCAGTTCTGTGAACGGCATGAACCAGCGGTCCCGAAATGTGATGAGACTCTGAGTAAAAAATAGTTCGAAGCGTGTTTGACGGTTCTCTTTACTCAACACTTTCGAATGAGTCATTTTTGCCGGTAAAAAGAGAAATGTCACAATTAAAGCGGCCAGCAGTGAGGCGATTACCACAAATGAGACTTCCGAAAAGAATGCACCGGGTTTACCGGGCAGAAAGAAAAAGATGCTGAATGCCACAGCGGTTGTCATCAGGGATATGGTCATCGGTGCTGCAACTTCAGCGGCTCCGTCGCGTGCGGCGGCAATCGGACGTTTTCCAAACTCCGCATAGTGACGGTAGATATTTTCTGCCACTACCACACCGGTATCCACCAGCATACCGAGAACCAGGATAAAACCGAATATGGAGACAACATTGATCGTCAGGTCATACCCCATCATGGCAAAAATAAAGGCTCCCAAAAGTGATAGAGGAATCGTCAGCGATACCCAGAATGCAATACGTTTGTCCAGAAATAGGATCAATATCAGCAGAACCAGGATTAACCCGGCAAGGCCATTCTCCCAGAGCGAAGCTGCCCGTTCATTTACAAATTCAGAGATATCCTCCACAATCGTCAACTCCACACCGTCGTGGCTGCTGTTAAAATCTCCGACAAACTCCTTCACATACTCAGCTGTGGCAACCAGGTCTTCATCATTGGTGGTAAGCACCTGTATGACTACGGATTCAGATCCGTTCAGGTAGCGATTCACCGGCTTGTCATCAAACACTTCACGGATATCTGCTATATCTTTCAAAACAACCCGGCCACCGGACTCACCGGACCTGATCAGTATTTCTCCCATCTCCAACCCTTTTTTATTCTGATTGCGGGCACGGATCTGCCAGTTTGCCCGGTCGAGCTTGAGTTCACCTCCGGTCATATCAATATTTGTTTTCTGTATCGCATCTGCTACTTCACGGTAGGACAGGCCGTAGCGATCCATTTGTGAATCATTCAGCTCAATGACAATTTCTTCATTGCTAAAACCGAAAAGGTTTACATTTGATATTCCCCTCTCAATCATAAATTCATCCCGAATCTGACGGGCAAAATCTTTTTTTTGCTGAAGCGGAATCTCTCCTGTTAAAGCAATAGAGATGGTTGGGTTTAGCATCTCCTGCTTATAGACAACAGGCCGATCCATCCGCTCCGGAAAATCACTGATACGATTAACCGCATTTTCTACCTCAACCAGAACTTCGTTAATATCGGCACTCTCAAGCAGTTCAACAGTAATCCGTCCGCTGTTCTCCCTCACCGCTGAGGTAAACCGGTCCATCCCGGTGATTCCCCTCAGGTTTTCCTCAATACGGGTAATTGCACTCTCCTCTATCTCAAGCGGTGAGGCTCCGCGATAGATCACGTCCACATAGATCTCTTTCGGTTTTTCTGAAGGATCGAGCGTGTAACGAACCTGGCTAAAGCTGATGACTCCAACAATAAGAGTCAGCAAAAGGCCCAGGTTTACCATTGTGGGGTATCGAACAAAAAATTGAATTAAACTCTTCATCTGCGTTCCTCCCCAATCATTTGTCCGGCCATCGCCCGGTTCGCGTCACGTAAAACCGTGACCTCACCATCAAGGCCTGTAACTTTCACGGTTTGATGACCGACATCCACCACATTGACAGGTACTTGTCTGATCACTCCTTCAACTACAGCGTAAACGTAACCATTACGCAAGAGTGCCGTTTTTGGAATTTCTGTAATTTGAAGTGAATCACCGCCTGTCATCACTCCTTCAAGAAACATTCCTTCTCGAATACTCCGACCTTCAACCTCAAGGTAAATCTCGACCGCCTGTGATTTTACATCAACCGAAGGGTTCATCCGCACGACCCTTCCCGTCCACCGGCCGGAGTTTTGTCGGTCCGTAAGCACGGCGGTGTCACCGATTTCAATATGATTCAAATCACTTTGCCGAACGGAAACTGTCAACAGATAGCGATCCGGATCTAAAAAAGTGCCGGCATGAAACTGGGGTCCCACACTCTGTCCCGGTTCAGCCTTTGCGGCTGATAAAGTACCGCTGAACGGCGCTCTGACTGAAAATTTATCCAGACGATCTTCCGCACTCTTAATTTGATAATACCGGTTGTAGATACCTCTTGAGGTTAAAAACCGATCCATTGCAGGATGGTCAAAATCGGGTATAGCGGGCAGTGACTTTTCAGGATGCAATGAATCATACCACTTTTCATAAAGATCCATCCGCTCCGGGTAATCTAATTTGATATCAGGTAAAAGTGAGGCTGCCAATGTCTGAAAGTTGCTTCGTGATGAGTAGAGCTGAAGTCGTGCTTCCCTGTCATCAATCTGAAATAACACTTCACCTTTTTTAAAATAGACACCTTCTCGAAACGGTTTATTGCCTGCTACTATCTTGCCCTGCACTTCAGGAAACAGTTCCAGACGGTATTCCGCCCGCACCCTTCCCTGGACATCAACCGTTTTCTGCATTGAGGAGGATCGGACAGTCAGAGTTTCCGACACCTCTTGAAACAGAGTCTCTGTCGTCTCTTGGGTCTGATATTCCTCTTCACCCTGAAGCTGATACAGAATGATGCCGCCGGTGATAAAAATCAATGCATGAATGGCAGCCGTTAAAATCAGAAATCGTATGCTTTTTTTACTCTTTTCCATTTTGTCTCATTTTTATTGTGTTACCCTTGTTTGAAATACCCTCGATATTTTCTTTCAATCGTTGTTCCCCGGAATCTGAAAAGGGCTCTGTGGTTCTGAATCGAATCTCACCATTCTCATTAACCAGCCATGCCATAATTGTAAATGGCTTATCATGAACACGGCCTGTAATTATCCCGTCTGTATCCCGCAAAACAGGAAAAGACTTGTTGCTTAATTTTGAACGAAATATTCTGTTCACTAACGGGCCTGAACGAACAGGCTCAATTACCAGCACTCCTTTGATCGACTCTTGATTAAATTCATTCAGGTTTTCAAAGAATTGAGTTACTCGATCCATCATGAATTCAGCCTCACTTCGTGATTCAGCTTTGGGCAGAAAAATCAGGATCAGTGGTTTCTCTCCCGGAGGTTCAAACGTCATCTGTTCTCCATGCTGATCTTTCCCGCTCAGATGTAACAATACACCCCTCTCGTACTCAAAATCAATATTTTGCGCATACAAGCTATTGAAGCCGAATAACGTAATCAGAAACGCTGTAAATAAATGAATGTTCATAGGTTTTGTAATTGGTTTTAAATACGGAACCGCCTTCACACGATTCCGCATACTTTATGAGAGACACTATGAATAAGGGCATTTCAAATGGCTCTCTATTCTGAATCTGAATGTATATTATGAACATTAATCTTACGGTTCAACCATATGGTTGATGTGAAAAAAATATTTAAATAAGTCTTTTTATGAGTCTATATCTCTATAAATATCAGAGTCTTTTAAATGGATAGATTTGACCTAAGGCGTTTACTTAAATCAGAGTTCAAACATTTATTTCAACCATATGGTTAAATTTTGTGCGTAAAAATTGTATTTTGAAACAAAATTGATTCAACCACTAAACACGGATAAAGAGATGAAGGACGAAAATCAGTCTTCAACGGAATTAAAAATCTTTGAAGCGGCACGGGAAATCTTTCAAAGCAAAGGATTGGAAGGCGCCCGGATGCAGGAGATTGCAGATAAGGCGGAGATTAATAAGTCAATGCTGCATTATTACTATCGGTCCAAAGAGAAACTTTTTGAGAAGGTATATCAGTTATCGATCATAAAACTCATTCCGCAAATTGCGAGTCTTTTAAATGAAGAAATTCCTCTTGAACAAAAACTTCAGAATTTCATTGAAAAGTACCTGGAATTGATAAAACACAACCCCGATATTCCTCTTTTTGTGTTGCACGAAATGAATAAAAACCCCGGACGAATGAAGAGTTTTATGCTGAATGAAATCGGCAAAAAAGTTCAGCCATTTTTAAATCAAATCCGGGAAGAGAGAGAAAAAGGTAATACAGTAGATTTGCCGGCTGAGCAAATCATGGCCAATATAATGTCACTTCTTATTTTTCCTTTTATAGGCCGGCCTGTTTTTCAGGTTATATTTGAGATGAGTGAAGAAGATTACGAGTCCTTTATTGAGGAGAGACAAAAATGGCTTCCGGATTTTATCGTTCAAATGGTCATTAAACAGTAAGGATTTATAAATTATTAATTCAGTTAATCCGTCAACAAATCCTCCATAAACTCCTTCAGCACCGTCGTGCTGTTGTGTGTTTGATCCTTTGATGCATAGACAAAGGTTACCGTTTCATTTTGTTTGATCAGGTCCATCAGTTCCTCCACCGCTTCAGATCCGAACAATTCTCTTCGGTATTTCTCTTTGAACTCCTCCCACTTTTCAGGATCGTGGTCGAACCATTTTCTTAAGTCGTGACTCGGCGCCACACCCTTCATCCAGCGATCGAGTGCTGCCCTCTCCTTGCTCACACCCCGCGGCCACAGGCGTTCGGTCAGTACGCGAAATCCGTCTGATTTATTCGGTTCGTCATACACTCGCTTGGTTTGGATCTTCATCGGTTTCGCATTTTTTGATTGAGAACATACACTCCATACATGATGGAAACGGATGCCAGAATGATTAATCCGTCACTCCAAAGCGGCATGATCCCGAGTGAAATAATCAACGTGGTGGCACAGGCCGGAGGATGGCTTACATTCAGCCAGAGCATCAGAAAGACGGTAATGGCAATGGCAACTACGGCTCCAATCCCCAATTCGAAACCGGCTTGTTGAAAGGGTTCAGAAATGGACATTAGAGTAGAATGTTGTGTGATGAAATATGAGCTGATCAGCCCACCGGCAACCGCAGCTGCATGTCCGCCTATGACTACTTTAGGGGTGTGTGAGAATTTATGGTCAAAAGCGAGCAGGTATGCGGTTGGGCCAAGGCTTGGAAAAATAAACGGTTTACCAAGAATCCAGGCGACCAGGCCAAGAATGAAAATATAAACCGATGAAGTCAGTGTAATGAAAAAATTTCGTTTCATAGGTCAAAGAAACGAATTTTAAAAGTTGATCTCTAAAACATTTTACTCATTCGTATTCAGTAGCTTACCAAGATTCAGGTTTTGAATGGCGCTGACTGCTGCTTCCATCGCTCCCTCAGTACATAGTCCGCTCATAGAGGCCTCTCGGAATCCCTCCTTTGCCGCTTTAATACATTCCTTTTTGATTCTTTCAGCAAGCTCCATTTTCTCCTGTTCACTCATTACATTCAGGTTGGTTGATCATTTCAGTTTTTCATCACTTCTGCAAGCAGTTCGTAGGATCGAATTCTCTGCTTATGATTGTAAATATAGGTCGAAACCATCAGTTCATCAGCCCCGGTCTGATCCAGAAACTGTTCGATATCACTCTTCACACTTTGTCCACTTCCAATGAATGAATAAGCCAGCATCTGCCTGACGGCATACTTGGTGTGCTCATTCCAGATACCCTCCATGCTGTCCACGGGCGGTTTCATCGGTGAACGGTCTCCGGTTACAACACCCATAAACATTTGAAGCATGGACGTGGAGAGAAATTCAGCCTGATCATCCGTATCAGCAGCGATTACATTCACACACGGCATAAAGTACGGCTGATCCAGCTGATCGGATGGTTTGAACCGCTCCCGATAGATTCGCAGTGCCGGAACCAGCTGCTGCGGGGCAAAATGGCTCGCAAAAGCGTATGGCAGCCCCAGTTCAGCAGCCAGGAATGCACTGTCGGTGCTTGAACCCAGAATCCAGATCGGCACCTCTGTACCCTCTCCCGGAAAGGCTCGCACTTTACTCTCACTATTCTCTTTGGATAGATATTTTTGTAACTGCCGCACATTCTGTGGAAAATTCTGAACCTGCTGCATTCGATCCGGACGAATCGCACTGGCTGTCAGCTGATCGGTACCCGGTGCACGGCCAACTCCCAGGTCCACCCGGTTTGGATAGATGGTAGCCAACGTTCCAAACTGCTCGGCAATAATTAATGGGGAGTGATTGGGCAGCATAATTCCTCCCGATCCAACACGGATTTTCTCAGTCGCATCGGCAATATGCCCCAGAAGCACCGATGTGGCCGAACTGGCGATGTTCTCCATGTTGTGGTGTTCGGCCATCCAGAAACGATGATATCCCAGATTTTCTGCATACCGGGCCAAATCCCGACTCCGCTCAATCGCCTCTTTGGGATTACTTCTTTCAGTTACAACAGCTAAATCTAAAATAGAAAGTGGTGTCATGATTTAGTGAAAAGTGAAAAGGTAAAAGTGAAAATTAACTACATGTTGATGCCTAAATTCGATTCCCATCCTTCTAAAGGAGGGGTTCGGGGTGGTTACCACAACTTTATTGGCTTTAAGATTCAAAATAATTTCTGAGATGACTTTTACAACTGCACCATTCTTACATCTTTAAACTATAA
>NZ_MDWE01000068.1 GCF_001715195.1 Rhodohalobacter halophilus | reverse complement strand
TTTTCCAAAAGCCCCTAACGCTATGCGTTCAGGGGCTTTTTTGGTTTATTACCTCTCTTGAAATGCTTTTTAAACAGCTATTGTTTATATTTATTCTCTATTCACCCATCTTTTAACCAAAGCAGTAATCACAGTGGATTTAAACGTAGCTCAATCATTGAATATCAAAAAAGATATCACCTCATTCCTCTCAGATTATAAACAGAAATTGTCAGAACTTTTTAACGAGAGAAATGACGAGGATGAGATGCTGGCAACTCGTGGATTGCCACCTTACGTTCTCAGGGAAGTATTGGAACATAATCCTCTCTCCACGTTCATTCCGGATGAGTATAATGGAAGAGGTGCTATTACCAGTGAAGCATTGTCTATGCTGGAAACCACTTCTTATCAATCACTACCGCTTTCGTTAATGATGGGAATTAACGGTGCACTTTTTCTTCAGCCGGTTGCAAATTATGGAGAAGAGGAAGCTAAAAAGAATGTTTTTCAAAGATTTCTTAAGAAAAAGAATATGGGAGGCCTGATGATAACCGAGCCCGATTTTGGATCGGATGCTCTGCGTATGCAAACGGGCTATCGTTATAATGAAGAGAGCGATTCATACAAAATTGAAGGTTTGAAGCATTGGGCCGGGCTTACAGGATGGGCAGATTTCTGGCTGATTACTGCACGGGAGACGGACAAAAACGGTGAACTGGGAAGAGATATTGGATTTTTTATTCATGATAGCTCAAACGGCGGGATCGAGGTACTTGAGTATTATAAAAACCTCGGCCTCTACATGCTTCCATATGGCAAGAATCAGATTAATATAGATGTCCCGGCTTCATACAAGCTGAACCCTTCACGTAACGGTATTTTGATGATGCTCGATATTCTACACCGAAGCCGTCTGCAGTTTCCGGGAATGAGTACAGGCCATCTTAAACGGATGATGGATGAAGCATTGGCTCATTGTAAAGAGCGCCTGGTTGGAGGGCAAAGTCTGTTCAATTATGATCAGGTGAAAGAGCGTCTTGCACAACTGCAATCTTACTTTACAGTCAGTTCCGCGATGAGCTTTTTTACCGGTACCAATGTGCCGCTTACAAAAAATACAGCTCGTATGGATGTAGCGGCAAACTCCATTAAATCTGTTGTGACTGACTACATGCACGAAGCCTCTCAATCTCTTATGCAGCTGGTGGGGGCAAAAGGATATCGGCTGGATCACATTGCCGGACGTGCGATGGTAGATAGCCGGCCCTTCCAGATTTTTGAGGGATCCAATGATATTCTCTATCAGCAGATTTCTGAATCTGTCCTTAAGATGATGAGAAAGAGTAAAGAGAGTAATCTCTATCAATTTATGAAGGGATATTCACTTACAGAAAATGCGGCCGGCTACTTTAAAGATACTCTCAACTTTGAAGTAGACTACAAATTACCACAACGCAAACTGGTTCAATTGGGGAGAGCCCTCGGAAGACTTGTCTCCATGGAGATGACCTTGAAACTTGGTGATACAGGTTTTAACTCAAAAATGATCTCAAACAGCCTGAAAGTGCTTCGCTCTGAAATTAATTCAATTGTAAGTACCTATAAGAGTAACGAACAACCTGATGTACTGGACGGTTATGGCGATGACAGCAGCTGGCTCAAATTTGTAAAGGCATAACCTATCAATTCAACGGTTGGAATGAGTTCTGATTTAAAAGAGCATATCGTGGTTCTGACCGGTGCAGGAATCAGTGCAGAGAGTGGCTTGTCTACATTTCGGGATGCAGGCGGTCTCTGGGAAGGGTATGATATCAATGAAGTTGCGTCGGTGGAGGGGTGGTTCCGCGACCCTGAGACTGTACTCGATTTTTATAACAAGAGAAGAGTTCAGGCCTTTAAGGCAGAACCGAACGCTGCACACTATGCTTTAGCTTCTCTTCAGGAGAAATTTGAGGTGACCGTGATAACCCAAAATGTTGATGATCTGCATGAACGAGCCGGTTCTTTGAATGTAATTCATCTCCACGGTATGCTGAGGCAAGGAAGGAGTGAAGATAATCCGGAACAGATTGTGGATTTAGGTGAAAAACCGATAAATATAGGGGATAAAGCTCCCGATGGTACACAGCTTCGTCCGAATGTCGTTTGGTTTGGTGAACCGGTGCCTATGATTTCGAAAGCTGCAGAAGTGGTTCCAACGGCCGACTTGTTTATGGTGGTTGGCACTTCTCTCGCCGTATACCCGGCAGCCGGTCTGGTGGATTACACCCAACCCGGAATTGATAAATATTTGATTGATCCCGGCACACCGGAACTACTATCATTTGATGGATGGACACATATTCAGGAGAGTGCTGCGACCGGCTTGTCAACATTAACAAAAAATTTATTAGACAAAGATTATGAGTAAAAAAGCAACCGATAAAGAGAAAGAAGCACTGGAGAAATACCTTCTGCAATTTTTGAATATTGAAAAGCAGTTCCCATTGCTTCCCGGCATCGAGAACAGGGAAGCTATAGCAAGCTTAATGGGGCTGGAGGTTGAGGAGCTTTCAAAATTAAGAAATCACTTTACAGACAGTGCAAAGGATGCCGCACTTGAGCTTCTTAAAGAGGATGATGTTACCGACTGGATTGACGCGCTTCCTTTTGGACCGAATGATACGATTGTAGCTTTTGGGGATTCTGCTACAGACGATCTCCAGGGCTGGTTCGAAATTTTTAAACACATTCTGGAAATATCGGTTGAAGGAGCAAATTTTCAGTTTATCAATGCCGGAGTGACAAACAACACTACATCCGAAGCATTGAGAAGAATGCACAGGGATGTTCTATCCTATGAGCCGGATTGGGTGATTGTCAATCTGGGAACGTTCGATACCATTCGCCCCTCATTTATGCCAAAGAGAACGTTAATGCCTCTTTCCGAGACGTGGGAAAATCTTGCTACGATTGGAGATGCTATTGAAACGGTAACGGAAAACCCACCTGTGTGGATCGCTCCGCAGCCGGTGATTCCCGGTCTGCTGGATGAAATGGAGCTATTCGACTTTGAAATCAAGGAGCAAGATCTCTCTAAGGTAAGGCAGATCATTATGGGTAAGAAAGGGTACATTGTTGATCCGCTCGGTAAACGCATGGGGAGCCCTCCGGAAGCCTGGTACTATTTAAATGATGGCGTAAATCCATCTCTTTCAGGCCACGTAAATACCGTTCGAGAGCTGATCAAAACTCTCGCCACTGCAGAAGAACGGGATGGCGGAACAATGACCGCAATGGATCTTGGAAGTGATTGAGATTCATTGTGAGTAGGGGATAGCTGTTCAACCAGATCTATTCAGCTTTTTAGTAATGATTGGTATCCCATGTACTCAATCTGGTTATTCGTACTAAAAATTGGCTTTAAAAGAGATCATCCGGAGTGCCGGGCTGTAATTATATCTAAGCTCGGTAGTGTCCAGGGATTTTTGTGCAATCATATCGGGACTGAGCAGACCGACCTCTACATTTTTTCCATCAAATTCAATAAGAGAACTTCTGTTTAAAAGCTTGGATGATACAAAATCGGAATTTCGTTCAGCATAGATAAACGAATCAAACAGACCCAGCCCAAATCCGGCCCACGCACCGATGCTCGATCCGTATTGTAGACCGTCAACAATCGGTTTATTTCCGATCAGCATCACTGCGGAACCGAGGACTGCTCCACCGGCCGCACCGTAAAAGGTGTCAAGCAGGATGATTACAGACGAATTGTTTCCGTCATTGAAAATCCCGGAGATAAAAAACTCCTGTCCTTTGGGTAACGTGGCAATATCGTAAGCGGCTAATCCGGCTCCGGCGAGTATACCGGCTCCAAGGCCTACACGAAGGGGAGCAAAATCACTGCTGTTCTGAAGCCCCATGGTGGCTGCACCAAGGGCCGTTCCGGTAAGTGCTCCGTTTAGCACATTTCCACCCAAAAGCTGTGCGGTTTGAGCCTGAGATTGCTGTGGTGAACTCAGATACAGGACAAGGAAAAGTGCCGTGATTAGCAGTAAAATACGCTTCATAGTTCGTCTGTAGAATTTTGATCAATTTGGCTAAAGTTACCAAATCTGAATCTATTTAACAGGGTGAAATCTGTTGTCAGGCGTCGGGATCTCCAAGGGTGACCGGAAGAATTTGACCGTTATAAAATTTATGTCCGGTCAGAATGAAGTTTGCTACATATTCACCCATCTCATCTGACGAGACAGGGGCTTCCACTCCCGGAAATGCCTGTTCGAGCATTTCGGTCTGAACCGCTCCCAAGCAGAGGCAGTTACAGGCAATGTGTAAGGTTGACAGTTCAGCAGCCATGCTCTCAGTTAAAATTGCTAAACCGCCTTTCGTGGCACTGTAAGCGGATAGGCCGGGAAATTTACTGCTTCCCTGAAATCCACCCATGCTGCTGATGGTCAATACATGTGCTCTCTCATTAAAAAATGGTTTTAGCCCCGCTGTTAGCAGAGCAGGTGCCATCAGGTTCACTTCAAACTGTTTTTGCCAATCGTTTCGGCTTTGTTCGGAGAGTGGTTTATTGATAAGGACGCCTGCGTTATGAATGAATCCATCGATTCGAAACTGTCTTTCCTTCAGATGATCGGAAATTTCAGACACTGCATTCTCAGATGTGATATCCAGGCGAAGTACTGATATTAAATCAGGGTTAATCTTTTGGAGTGAAAGCAGTGCATCTTTCGACCGGGCAATCGCCGTAACTCTATGCCCTGATTGAGCAAGGCGTTTGGCTGTCTCAAACCCAATTCCCTTACTTGCACCTGTAATGATTATATGTTTTGACATGGGGCGATGTATTAAATGGTTATTTTAAACTCTTGTGAATAAACGCTTTTGGCAACATTTTTTTGTGATGGAAAAATAGTGTAAACCTGTGGGTTTAAAAAGTTGCCTTTGCAAGCGCTTTTTTTGTTTCTTTACGTCGCATTAACAATTTTGAGTTATGTTCAATTCAAGATAGTTTGTAAAAATTGAGTATTCATTTGGGAGCTAATGTGATAAAGCCTAAGCATGATGGAAATTGAAAAATTACTGCCGGAGAACATTCTGAAATTAAAGCCCTATGTGGCCGGAAAAACAATCGCTGAAGTCAAAAAAGAGTATGGTTTGGAACGCATTTCTAAACTGGCTTCGAATGAAAACCGTCTGGGTTGCAGCTCAAACGTAAAGGGTGCGGTACTGGAGGCGATCAAAGAGATTCAGGACTATCCCGATCCCATTGCGGAAAAACTCCGAAAAGCAATTGCTGACCGAAATGGTGTGAAAGAGGCGGAAGTGATATTGGCTGCCGGCTCTGAGAGTATTATTTCCATCCTTTGCCGTACCTTTTTTAAAAATGGTGAAAATGCAGTTACGGCAGACGCCACATTTGTTGGATTTTTTGTTCAGGCCGGGGTTCGCGGGATAGAGCTGAAAAAAATTCCAGTAACGGATGACTATCGATTTGATGTGGATAGAATTCTTAATGCCATTGATGACCAGACCAAAGTGGTGTATCTGGCCAACCCCAACAATCCTACAGGCACCTATTTAAAGGCCGATGAGTACCGATATCTTGTCGATTTAATACCTGATAATGTTCTTCTGATAGCCGATGAAGCTTATTATGAATATGCAGCAGAAGTCGATGACTACCTTCCCGCGATTGACCACCGCAAAGAGAATGTGATCATTCTTCGAACTTTTTCAAAAGCGTATGGTCTGGCGGGATTCAGAATTGGATATGCGATTGCCGATGAAAGGCTGATAACCGAGATGCTGAAAACCAAACTTACGTTTGAACCGACGGCTCCCGCCCAGGCTGCGGCACTGGCTGCATACAACGATCAGGATTTTCTCAAACAAAGCATTGAGCTGGTAAAGAGAGGTCGGGACAGATTGTATGAATTCTTTGATGAGCATGGAGTCAAATATCGAGAATCCATTTCTAATTCGGTGATGATGGTATTGGACTCGGAAAAGGAAGCCATCGATTTTACGCAGAAAATGTTGGAGCAAGGAGTTATTTTAAGAAGGATCAACGCATTTGGTTTACCAAACTGCGTGAGAATTACCATAGGAACTGAAAATGAGATGAATCACTTTGAAGAGAGTTTCATCAAAATAGTTAAGCAGTAGAACGAAAATACGTTATGTCGGAAAAAAAGAGTATTCAGAAAGAGTTTGACTGGCTAAAAGTTGCCGATACACTGTTACTTTCCCGGGCAATTGACGATCTGGAGGAGAGCGAGCTGGTGCCGGATAAAAAGATACTTTATCAATTTTCGGCCCGGGGCCATGAATTGGGGCAGATTTTGCTTGGTATGCAGCTAACAGACCCAAAAGATGCTGCATCAGCTTACTACAGATCCCGGCCGCTGATGCTAAGTCTCGGTTTGGATACGGAAGACGCCATTGCGTCGGGGATGGCAAAATCCGGAGGGTACAGTGACGGTCGTGATATTGGAGTTGTTTGCAACATGCCGGGCGAGGAGGGAGTTACTGTTCTGCCGATGGCAGGGGATGTGGGCTCGCAGTACACACCCGCCGCCGGATGGGCACAGGCTATCGAATATCGTAAGAAAGTGCTGAAGGAAGATGCCTATTCCAATGCGATTTCTGTCATTCTTGGAGGAGACGGTTCGGTTGCCACGAACGGCTTCTGGTCGTGTTTGACGATGGCTACAACCCTGAATCTCCCGATTCTGTTTTATATTGAAGATAACGGCTATGGCATTTCAGTAACGAGTGATATGCAGACGCCCGGAGCCAATATTGCCAACAATCTCTACTCGTTTAAAAATCTGAGAATTTTTAATGGGGACGGAACAGATCCGGAGGAATCACTCTCGTTGATTACCGAAGCGACTGATTATACACGTGAACGAAAGGGACCGGCACTGCTGAGGCTTACAGTACCGAGGCTGAATGGCCACTCCTATCAGGATAACCAGGCGTATAAAGATCAGGATCTGTTGAAAGAGGAGAGTGAAAAAGATCCCCTGAAAACACTCAAAGCATATTTGATTCCGGAGGTTATGAGTAAGAAACAGTGGGATGAGTTAGAGGAGAAAAACCGTAAGAAAGCCAAAGAAGCCGCTAAAGCGGCATGGAATCGCCCGGACCCTGATATAGAGGATGTTACAAAGTATGCGCTTTATGAGGAGGGTGATGAGCTTCAGATAACAGGAGGGCTTTACAAGGAGGGCTTTCAGTTTCCGGAATCTTCCCAAGAACCTGAACCGGAAAAGCAGAGAATAAATATTGTGGAAGGAGTTCGCCGCACGCTGGAGCATGAACTTGAGATTAATGACAAGGTTGTGGTTTTCGGTGAAGATGTGGGTGCGAAAGGCGGCGTTCATGCCGCAACCATGGGGCTTCAAACAAAATTTGGGGAGGATCGGGTTTTTGATACCAGTCTTTCCGAAGAGGGGATTATCGGGCGGGCGGTTGGCCTGGCCTATGCCGGTTTAATGCCGGTTGCCGAGATTCAGTTTCGGAAGTATGCTGATCCAGCCACCGAACAGCTGAAAAATACCGGAACGATCCGTTGGAGAACCGCCAATAAATTTGCGGCTCCGATGGTAGTGCGTATGCCGGGAGGGTTTGCCAAATGCGGTGATCCATGGCACAGTGAGTCGAACGAAGTCTTTTTTGCACACATGATTGGCTGGCAGGTAGCATACCCAAGCAATGCACAGGATGCCGTAGGTCTGCTTCGATCCGCCATGAGAAGTAATAACCCAACTATTTTCTTTGAACACAGAAATCTTCTCGACTCAAAATATGCCCGAAAACCTTATCCCGGTGATAAATTTGTGGTTCCGTTCGGCAAAGCGAACAAACTTCGTGAGGGAGAGGATTTAACGATTGTGACGTGGGGAGCTATGTGTGAGCGGTGTGAAGCTGCAGCAGAACAATCCGACTACTCCATTGAGATTATCGATTTACGAACCATCTCCCCCTGGGATAAAGAAGCGGTTTTTGAATCAGTCAAAAAGACAAATCGCTGTTTAGTGGTTCATGAAGACACTGCAACGGCAGGCTTCGGATCAGAAATAGGGGCTGCGGTTTCCGACGAACTGTTTCGATACCTGGATGCACCGGTTCAGCGCTTAACCATGCCGGATATTCCAATGCCATACAACGTTGGGCTGATGAATTCTGTTCTGCCAACGGAGGAAAAAATACTCGATAAAGTAGAAGAGATTATCAAATTTTAATAGGTTCCTATCTGAAATCTGTTCGATGGGATGATAAAACTGTCCCAATACAATCATGAGTAATTTAGCTTGTATCAACAAATGGGCTGTAAGCTGTTCCATGAGAAGAGTGAATTACTGGCGAAATGTAAATTGAATCGGAAATATTAAAAATCTTTACACTTAAAGTGGCATATTTCCTGAATCTTCTCTCTAAAATGTATTACATTCTGCACAGAGTGACTTAGAGACTGACCAAGATGAGAAACAAAGAATTTTTTTAATGCGTCTTGGCACAAAACTATTAGCAGGTTTTTTTTCGATTTCGCTCCTTGTGTTAATTACAGGGAGTTTATCGTACTATCTGGGGAGTGCGGTAAAAGATGAGCTGATTGAGACCAGTGAGCTTACATCCAGTCAGCTACAGACCCTGACTGATATGACATCAGATCTGCAGAGCTCCCTTCTTTATACCCGGAACTATTTGACAGAATTAGACAAGCGGAACAGGGGGGATAATTCCATTTCAGTTACGGCTCAAATCAGAGAGTCGCGAAGAGTAGTGGAGAGAAGTCTGGATAATTTTGAGGCAGATTTCCGGATATTTTTAGAGCGTTCAAAAAGGAATATTGCCGCCGAAGAAGATTTCGACTCTTTTGTGATGCAGATTGAACAGCTGGCCGATTCACTTCAAACCTCATTCAATTACTACAACTCCCTGACCCGTCAAATCATTGAGCCTGACGAAACCGGATTTGGGAATGAGATTTTCGTGGTGACGGTTGAGCCCTACTTTCGGAATACATTACTGCCATCCTTAATGGAGCTGCGATCTCTTTTTAATGAGAGGGTAAATAATCAGCTTGCAGAGCTTGAAAGCAGAGCCAACACCACCGTCAGGCAGGTGATTTTAATTACCATTCTATCATTTTTTATCGCTTTGGTTTTTGCAATGATTGTGTACAGATCGATTGCCAAGCCGATACAGAAGCTGCAGCGTACTGCGGACGAACTCGGTTCAGGTGATCTCTCCAAGCGGATAGAAATACAGACCAGGGATGAGTTAGCTGATCTTGCCGATTCCTTCAACAGCATGGCCGAGAACCTGAGTAAAAGCATGGTTTCCCGCGGTTATATGAATAATATCATTCAGTCGATGGGGGATATGCTGATTGTAACGGACGACGATCACAAAATTGAACTGCTAAATCATGCGGTCGAAACAGCCATGGGATACCATGCCAACCATCTCGAAGGGGTCGATATTAATAAGCTTTTTGATGATAAAAAAGTCGGAGAGTTCATGGAGGTCTATTCCGATAACGACACCGGTGAACCGATCATTGGCGAATGGATGATGAAAACCGGTAAAGATGAGGAGATTCCGGTTGTTGTAACACATACAAAAATTGAGGATCAAAATGGAGAGACTAAACATATCTACGTTGTTAAGGATATTACAGAACAGAAAGAGGCGGCACGGAAGATCAGTGATTCACTGAAGGAGAAGGAGGTGATGCTGTCTGAAATACATCATAGGGTAAAAAATAACCTTGCCGTTATTTCCGGTCTGTTAGAGATGCAGGTTTGGAACACTGACAATGAAGTTATCGCGGAGTCTCTGAGAGATAGTCAACTTAAAATAAAGTCGATGTCATTGGTTCATGAAAAACTGTACCAGAATGAGAATTTTGTTGATATAGATATTGCCGCCTATACGGAAGAACTGGTGAGTGAAATTCAGCGCTCATTTCAAACCAGCAAAAAGAAAATTGAGGTATCCTTTGATTGCAGATCGATTTTAGTAACCCTGAATCAGGCTATTCCCATCTCTCTTCTGCTGAACGAAAGTGTGGTCAATATCTATAAACATGCATTTAAGAAGAGAAGGAGCGGAGAGATTTTTATTAAGATGCGCCAAAAAGATGATAAAGTAGGAATATTAATTGCAGATAACGGAGTAGGGTTTCCTGAAGGGTTTCAACCCGGTGAAACGGGTACAATGGGCATGTTGCTTATCGAAACACTCGTTAAGCAGCTCAATGCAGAGTACAGGTTTAGAAATGGCGCGAAATCCGGAACAGAACTGGTGATTGTATTTCCTCTGAATGAGAAAGCCGGCGGCAGTTTTGTTTAAAGGATATAGTTGGAGGCAACTCTCTCGTACTCCGCAAGTTGATTTTTTTGCCATTCGCGATTCTGTTTCATCTCGTTTGCCATCAGTTCTGCAACAGTCGGAGCCATCTCAATACTGGCCTTTGCATCCAGCAGCAGGGCACGGGTTCGGCGGGCTAAAACATCCTCTACAGTCATAGCCATCTCATTTCGAACGGACCAGATTACTTCAGCTTTAATGTAGGGTAATCGCTTATGAAGTTTCTCTCCAAGCTCCGGTTTTTCTTTAATAAGTTTTTCAATTTCAACGCGGTCTGATCCGTAGTGGCGAAGCGGATCGGAATGATCGGTGTTCTTCAGCCATCCATGAATTCGCATGTTTTCGGTTACACACTCGTTGATGTTTAACCCTGCAACCGTAGCGGCTTGATCAACTGTATCCTGTGCCATCTTCCGATATGTTGTCCATTTGCCACCGGTAATTGTAACCAGTCCACTATCTGAAACAATCAATGTATGGTCCCTGGAAAGAGAAGCGGTATCACTTCCATCACCACCGGCTTTTACAAGAGGGCGCAAACCGGCAAATACACTTCGTACATCATCGCGAGTAGGATCTCCGGTCAAATACTGTGCGGCATGTTTTAATATAAAATCAATCTCCTCTTCCATTGCCTTGGGTTCCAATTCCGGGTTATCAACGGGTGTGTCAGTAGTTCCCAGAACCAGCTTACCGTTCCACGGAACGGCAAAAAGCACTCTTCCATCGTCCGTATGAGGAACCATAATGGCGGATTCTCCGGGTGAAAATTCGTGATCTATCACAATATGCACACCCTGGCTTGGAGCGATAATTGGTTTACTGTCGGGTTTATCCATTTTCAGGATATTATCCGTAAAAACACCGGTTGCATTTACGACTACTCGTCCATTCACTTCATACTCTTCTCCGGTTAATTGATCCGTAAATGAAACTCCATCCACCATGTCGTTGGTTTTCAGCAGCTGGTTTACTTTTGCATAATTGATTAATGTGCCCCCGTGCTCGGCTGCTGTCTGAGCAAGGTTAATGGCTAGTCTCGAGTCGTCGAACTGACCGTCATAATAGATCACACCGCCGCGAAGGCCGTCCTGCTCCAAAGTTGGAAGCTGTTCAATCGTTTTTTCCAGGGAGAGATTTTTAGAAGGCCCCAGGCCAAGCTTACCGGCCAACATGTCGTAAACCTTCATTCCAATTCCGTAAAACGGCCCCTCCCACCAATCATAATTGGGCACGATGAATGACTGGTTACGAACGAGGTGCGGGGCATTTTGAATGAGTAGTCCGCGTTCCCGCAAGGCTTCCAATACCAGCGAGACATTTCCCTGCTGAAGGTAACGCACGCCGCCGTGAACCAGTTTTGTCGATCTGCTGGAGGTCCCTTTTGCAAAGTCGTGCTGCTCAAGGAGCAGAGTGCTGTATCCGCGGGAGGCCGCATCAACGGCTGTGCCTAATCCCGTGGCTCCGCCTCCAATGATGATAATATCGAAATAACCTTGTTTCTTTTTGGTGGCGCTCAACATCTCTGCTCGGTTCATAGGAATTGGGGCTAATTGATAATTATGCTTAATAACGTAAATTACAGGCTATAAATCTATCAAAAGATGGGTTCTACAGTGAAATCCTATTATAAATTTTTTGATTTTATTT
>NZ_MDWE01000067.1 GCF_001715195.1 Rhodohalobacter halophilus | reverse complement strand
AGATCACAAGTCGGTCGAGACCCGGTATTTCACCTGTATCAAGCTGAAAAAGAACTTTTGAGAAAATGGTGTTGAGGAAATTTTTATCACTTGTCCCCTCATTAATGACCGGAGAAACCTGGAGAATATCATGTCCTCTGAGAAAAACCATCCGGCATTTATCCGGACTGAACTGTACAAGACCGGTAATTTTCTGATCATCGCGATCATAGTGATTTCTGTAAAGACCGATCATTGCCACTTCATCCGGAATCACATCCTGAATAAAATATTTTGTTCCAAAACGGTCCGCAGCACGATTCATCAACTGCAGCGTGGGAGACTCTTCATCGATTGAACCGATGATCAAGTTGCCATTGTCTCGAACAATATAGCTGTAGAGATCATCCTGAGGAGTTGTACCGTAAATCGCCTCGATTTTTTCTAATACAGCCTGCTCAACTTCCTTCTTTTTCAGCTCTTTGTAATTGTCGTTCTTAACAATCTGAAAAATAGTATTACCCGACTCAATGTTGAGTGCCAGCACTACTTTCTTCTTTTTGAAATCATCCAGATAGTTAACAATCAACTCTTCATTGGTTTTCACCATTGAAGACTCTTCGACAAGATCGTCGGTATCAATATCGGCAGCAGGTTGATTCAGATCATCAAGGTCAATTTCTGCAAGTTCATCGAGGCCGGAATCCTCCTCATCGTCGTCCATATCAAGGCCAAAGATGTCATCGGATTCATCTTCAGCAAAAACATCCTCACTGGAAATTTCTTCGCCACCCTGCCCCTTACCTGTAGATTCCAGGGGATCTATCAGTTTCAGCTTATCAAGCCGTAGCAGCTCAAATCCATTCTTCTTGGGCTTGATCCGGGCTATCTTCAGCTGATCGCCTTCAAGACTAATACCAATATATTCGCGAGATTTAAACATCCGGTACAGGTTATGTTAGTCTAATCCAACTCGTTGAAAAGTTGTTGAATTCGTTTCTTGTTATTCGCGTTATTAAACGCTTCATCTTTCGAGATCCGCCCTTCATCATACAGGCGTTTCAGATCCTGCTCCATCGTATTCATTCCCATTTCGCCACCCTCATTCAGCATCTGGTAAATTTCGTTGACGTTATTATTTCTGATGGCGGCACGAATGGAAGGTGTAACCAGTAATACCTCTTTTGCCAGTACCCGCTTTCCGTCTAAGCTTGATACCAGCTTCTGGCTAATCACGCAGGTTAGCACATCGGCCAAACGATTTCGAACCCGATCCTGCTCCTCAGTTGGTACCTCACCCAGAATCCGTTCAATACTCTCCATGGCCGATGAGGTGTGAAGTGTACCGAATGTTTTGTGACCGGAGTCGGTAATTTCCAATGTGGTGGTGATCGTTTCCGGGTCGCGAAGCTCACCGATTACAATAATATCGGGATCCTGCCGAAGTGATTGAATCGCACCCTCTTTGAACGACATCACATCCCGTCCCACCTCACGGTGGCGTATAACACTTCGAATAGGATTATGTATCAATTCAACAGGAGATGCGATTACAACTATATGAGCGTCAACTGTTCGGTTATTTGCATCGATAATCGTATCCAATGTACTCGACTTACCCGAGCCGGTAATACCGGTTATCAATGTTAAACCATATTTATAGTATTTAAGACTGAGCGCTTTGGCAATCTCCGGGTGGACCCCCAATGTTTTAAAAGGACGAATCTCCGTGTCAATTTTCCTCATGTTGAGCGCCAGAGACTCCAGATCCATATACATGTTGGCACGATAACGCCGGTTTCGATTCCCATCCGTTTGAATGGTATGGGAGAAGTCAAGGCTTTTCCGATCGATCAGCTGTTCGCGCTGAGTCTGCGTCAGAATGTTGTGCAGCAGAACATCGGTTTCTGCGATGGGTAAATCTACATCCATCTTTAAAGGAGATTTATTTCCAAAAACCCGGTACCAAATTTTTCCGGAACAGCCGTGCCCGCCCACATCAATATCTGATGCATCGATCTTCTCCATATAGATCAAAAAGGCATTTAGCGACTCTCGAAGTGTTTTTCGCTCCTCTTCAGGCAAATTGTTAACTCGTTCCCCAATGGCTGCATGATATTCAAGACCTTTTTTTGAGGCAGGTATTTCAGAAGCAATTCTTCCGCAAATTTCCCGAATAGGTTTAAAAGAGATGGTGGTTGTACTCATGCAAGCAATTATGTTAGCCGGTTAACCGAATATAAATAATGTAGATGATATTCAAATAGTGAAATAATAAGCAGTAGCTATGGATTGAAAACTTCTAAATTGATTCCACGCCTAAAACATATTTTTTGTATCAGTCGTATCAACAGGAACTATCCCATAAACTAGTGAAAAGAGTACTCAGTACCGCATTTGTTACAAAAAACTGCTTGAGCTCTATATCCACCCTTAATTCCCTAAAAGACGTTTCTTGAGATTCAAAAGTTGTACGTTCATGTTTTCAATTTTCTTCTGCTGAATCTCAATAATATTTTTTGTAAAAATGTTGAACAACTTTTCAGGTCTGCGCCTGAAATAGTTGAGTACATCGTATCTCTGGAAACTCAATAAAATGGCATTTTCCTCACACACAACCTTGGCCATTCGGTTTTGTTTACTGAATAAAAATGTTTCTCCTATAAAACTGCCCTCATCCAAAATGGCGAGCTGTATTTCATCTTTCCAGACGCCCACTTTTCCTTCCCCAACCAGGTACGCTGTCTGAACCCTGTCGTGTTCATTTACAATCGTTTCTCCCCGGAGAAATCGCTCTTCACTGCCCAATTCCAAAAATGAGAGTACATCTTCGTAATGAAAGTTCTTTAACAGATGCGGCGGCTCCTTCAACAGGTTCCGCATGTACAAAGGCATCATGTTTAATTTGTTACTATCCGATCTGGTCATAGATTTCACCTTCGCTTCAATTAATCATCCAGGGTAATTGCTATAATCTCCTCAACGGTCGTAATACCTTCTTTTATCCGCTCCCGACCCGATGCACGCAATGTAAGCATTCCATTTTTAACAGCCTGATCTTTTATCCGGTCCTCGTCAATATCACCGCCCGATTCAAGTATAATTCGTTTAATATCCTTACTGAAAAAGAGCGCTTCATGAATTGCTGCCCGCCCCTTATACCCTATTCCGTTACATTTGTCGCAGCCCACCGCTTCATAAAATGTGTTATTGGCAATCTCTTCATCAGAAAATCCAATTCCACGAAGGGTTTCCGGGTGCGGTTCGTATGCCCTTTTGCAATTGTTACAAAGCCGTCGAATCAGACGCTGAGCCATAACCAGGTTAACTGCATTGGCTATCAAAAACGGCTCCACTCCCATTTTAAACAATCGGGAAACGGCACTGGGCGCATCGTTGGTGTGAAGGGTAGAGAATGTCAAGTGACCGGTATTCGCCAGTTTAATCGCAATTTCTGCCGTTTTCAGATCCCGAATCTCACCCACAAGTACAATATCCGGGTCATGACGCAAAATACCCCGTATGGCCAGATCAAACGTCATATTGTTGCTGATTTTCAACTGGCGGGCTCCATTAATCAAATACTCTACCGGCTCCTCAACAGTCAGTACATTCTTAGTGGGATCAATCACATAATATAGAGCGGCAACCAACGTGGTCGACTTACCGCTACCCGTAGGCCCCGTAATAATAACAATTCCCGAAGGTTTCTCAATGGCTTTCACAAAGTCGGCCTTGGCTTTCTCCTGGAGACCCAGAACATTCAGATCAGTAATCACTTTACGGTCATCTAAAATCCGGATAACGATCGACTCGAATTTACGGTCGAACTGGGCACCCACCATCGGCATGATCGACACACGGTACCGAATGTTGTGATTATCCACAGACCTTTGAATAAACCCATCCTGCGAACTGTCTCGTTCAAACCGATCAACATTTCGTGTTTTATCCTTAATGACTGCAGTGACCGCTTCCGGTTTTACATTTTTCTGCTGATACCACAACTGGAGCTTTCCATCCTGACGAAAACGAATATCGGTAGTGGTCGGCCCACTCGGGATAATGTGTATATCACTCACTCCCTGACGAACACCCTCTACAAGCATCCCCTCAACCAGTGAATTGAGCATACTCTGGTTGATCTCAGCTTCTATCTCCTCCTCATCAACCTCCTCATTCTCCTCTCCAATATCCGGCTCTTCGTAATCGATCTCTTCAAGCAGGTCCAGAAATTCATTCTTCTGCTCATATACGTTGGAGAGAATATATTCGATCATCTCATAGCGACAATACTGAATTTCAAACTCTTTAAAATTGAGTTTAGACAGCGAACCGGAGAGTTTTGGGTCGGATGGGTCTGCCGCCGCGATAGTAAGCGATGTTGTCGTTTTATGAATCGGAACGGCTTTTTGGTGAGCCAACTCATCCACAGTTTCCTGCGGGAGATCGTCCATGTAAGATTTGATATCCTGAATTCTATCCGGCTGCAGTTCTGTTTTACCGGCAAAAACCTCATCAAAAGCATAGATATCGGCTATTTGCCGCATCACTTCATGCCGATCGAGGTTCAGATCCTGGTAAAGTATCTGGCCAATCCTTCGATTAGAGTGCTCAGGCTCCTCGGCAAGAATTTTCAACGCCATGTTGAGCTGCTCTTCCGTAATCACACCCCTGCTGCAAAGGAGGTCTCCAATATGTGTCCTGGTATTTACTTTACCCATGTCAGAGAGATTAGTGATATCAAGGATTTAAGACAAGCCTTAATTACGAAGATTGCAAATGAGTTGGGGTTGATCAAAACGTAGCCACAGCTATTAGAATCGCTATAATTAGCCACTATTTCAATAAAAGTTGTATATAAAAGCTGTTAGAAAAATTAAAGATTTGTTCGAGCCGTCACATTTATTTCCACAAACACCTACGTATTTACTGACTGCGCACCCTGCAACAGGTAAACCGCTGCAGAAGGCCGTCATCCGTTATTGCGGATTCATATCGATCAATGCAGACTCCGAAGACACTACGGTAATTGCAATCAGCGCTACCATAATGAACAAGTTAATAAAGAGGTTAATCGTATCAATAACCGACTCCATCTTGTAGGTTGTCTGAACCTCGTAATATTCGGCAAGCTGTTTGGCATTCTGTTTGAGCGCACCGGACTCCGCTCCGAGCCTGAATCGACTGATAGCAGTAGTTGTAAATACACCGGTCTCCTCCATCGATTCAACAAGTCCGGCACCGTCCTTCAGCATCTTCTTAATCGCAATCTCTTTTATCTGCTTCTCCATATAGGAGTTTCGGCACGCCTCAGATGCCACCCGGATCACATCAATATTCTGGCCGGAACCACTGTAAAGAGTGAAGAATACCCGAGCAAAAATTTCGATACTTGTCTTGTGAAGCAAGTCACCGATTACCGGTATTTTTATGATATACTTATCCAGGAAGAGCTTTCCTTTCGGAGTTCTGACATACCAGCCAAAAAGTGCTATGGGAATAACATGCACCAATGTTAACGTAATCCAGTTGTCTGCCAGCCAGTAACTCACTTCAAGTGTTGCAGCTGTCATGGGCGGGAGATTGATGTCAAATTCCAGGAACAGTTCGGCTGTGGCCGGAAAGATATAGCCCACATAGAAAAGGATTGTGGCAATAACCGCCAAAACGGTAACCGTAGGCATCAGCAGAGATCGCCTTAAATTCTTTTTAAACTCTGCATCCCGTTCCAGAAACTTAGCCGTACTTTCAAAAACCTGGGCCATGTTACCGGAAGTGGATGCAACACTCAACATGTAAGCGGCAAACTTACCGAACACATCCTCATGCTTGCTATACACTTCGTGTCCCTCCTTACCATCCTTCAGATCTTTCTGAATCTCTTTAATAACCTCCTTCATCCGCTTATTCTGCGTATCCTCATACAGAAGGGTCAGAATCTCGTCATAGGGAAGCTGCTGGTTTAGCAGATCGGATGAAAGACTCACAAAAGTAACCACGTCATTGGTCGGAACGCCGCCTTTAAAGTTGAACAGCTTTTTATTCACGCTGATCACTTTATAGCCAAGCTTGGTCAGTGCCCGCTCAAGCTCCTCTTTACTGTAGGCTTCCTGCTCACCGGTTTGCTTTGGCTTTCCGGGGCGCTGCACCTTGTACATGTACGTCTCTTTCTTTTCAAGAGCTTTGACCTGTACACCATTCTTCGTTTCGAGCTTTTTTACTTTAGCCTGAGCCTCTTTTTTATTGGCAGCTTCAAATTCGGTCTTAATCGGCTTACCGGATGATGAAATAGCTTTTAAACGAAACTGAGGCATGTGAGATGATTTATTTTTTGAACAATAACCAATGTATAAGAAACTTTCCTAATATCAACAAGACACTTTTACACCGGGAATGTTACAAATAAGTCAACCTTCATCAAAGCATATTAGAACATTATAGAGTCAGGGTTTGATTAGCCGGTACTGCTCTGCACGGATGCAGATCACCACGTCAGCTGTCATCTAATTCTCTGATAATTACCTCCTCGGTCTACCTGCTAGCAGGCGTTAATTTTGGATCTACCGGCAAGATTACCGTAAATCTCGCTCCTCCCTCATCAGCGTTCACAACCTGAATCTCACCTCCGTGCTGTTTAATGATATCCAGCGAAATGGACAGACCCAACCCCAATCCAAACTTGGCACCGCTTACTTTGGTGGTGAATTTGGGATCAAATATTTTTTCAAGATAATCTTCAGAAATCCCCGGTCCGGAATCAGTTACACTCACCCATATTCTCTCATCACTCACTCCGCACCGGATATCAAGTGAACCTTTTTTACCCATGGCGTCTGAGGCATTTAGAATGATGTTCGTCCAAACCTGATTTAATCCCGCCGCATCGGCTCTGATTTTTGGCACCTCCGGAAGATCCAGATAGAGATCGTAATATTTGATCCGGTTGCTGGTAAGCTGAAGCGTGTCGTGAATTCCCTCCCGAATGTCGATCCATTCATACCGCTCTTCTGAATCGGATCGGCTGTAACTCTTTAAAGATTTCACCAGACCGGCAATACGCTCCCCGGCAGTTTCGATATTCTGAAACATCTTTCCGAATTCAAACTGATCCAGCAAGTAACCAATCTCCTCCTGATTACCGTCCGTTACCTTCTGTAGCAACTCTTCGTAGCCCTCCGGCATTTGGGCAATAATACGTATCTGGGAGTTTTTCAACACCGGCAGTGCCCTCTTCACCCGTTCACTTCTTTCACGGATGGTTTTTGTATCGGGGAAACCGATCTCCCTCCCCAGTTTAAAAAACTGTTTCCCGGTGTCTGTCAGGGCTGAATCTTCACCCTCACTCTGCTGATCCATAAATTGGACAAGCTGACGCTCCAGTGAATCTGTTGATCGAAGAAGTGCGGCCGTCGGGTTGTTTACTTCATGTGCAAATCCGGCCACAAGCTGACCCAGCGTTGCCATTTTTTCCTGATGAACCAGCGCTTTCTGAGCATTCTGAAGATCTTTGTACGCCTGCTTCAGCTCATTCCGCTCATTTTGAAGCTTGCTGTTAACCGAATCAAGCTTCATCTGAAGGATAATGGTCTGACGATATCGCTCCAGCAAATTGGCCATGATCAGCTCATCCAGGTAGCTGTCCAGTTCGGGATGAAGATCAATCAGATGATTGACATCCTTTTTGGGTATTCGGAGAAACCGGCAAGGTTCGTGAGTTTTTGCGGTCGTCAGTGAAGGCAACCCGGTCATAAATGAAATAATCCCAATCAATGAACCGGCCTGAAGGTGCTGAAGCGGAAATTGAACATCGTTATAGGGCTTCTTTTTGTAGAGCTGCACCTCCCCCTCAAGCAAGATGTAGATATTGTTGAGCGGTTCTCCCTCTTTAAAAATGGTGATGCCTTCACCTACCTCAAAAAGATATTTATCCGAACTGCCGGACTCATCCAGAACCCGCTGAAGAAGTTTCGTTACCTCATCGCGATTTTCGAGCCATCTGGATCCGAGTTTAAATTTCATCGGTCTGTCAGTTTCCGTCCCGTTCTTAAACTTTCCGCTATTCTCTCAGAATCGAGTACTTTCATGTATGGCAGCGGATCATCCACCCGTTCAATCACAAAATCGGTAAGGAGTTTTTTGGTTATACTGACCAGCTCATTTTTTTCCCACGGTTTGGCAATATAGTGTTTCAAATCTGCTTCATTTACCGCTTTGACAGTCTCTTCAAGCCCGGCCTGACCTGTAATCAGCACTTTTCTCGTCGGCCTGGTCTCCTCACGATTCTGCATTTCAACCAGCAGCTCCACCCCGTTTTTACCCGGCAAAACGTGATCGCATAATATCAAACCGATCAGCCCTTTCTCTTCGGTAATAATACTATCAATAAGCTCCTCAGCTTCTTCTGCCGTATCGGCCATTTCCACCACAAACTGTTCCTCAAACTCGGTGATGTCGCGTACGATGGAGTCCAGAACTTCCGGTTCATCCTCAACGACAAGTATGTATATTTTTGTTTTCATGATCTTTCCATTATACGATGAGCGGCCAATAAAAGGAAGCCATCAGAATAATCAATCCGATGGCAACCAACCCGATGATGCTGCCTGAAACGATCATATCCTTTGTTTTAACAACGCCTGTACTAACCGCAATGGCGTTAGGCGGTGTGGAAATCGGCAGAACCATCGCAAAACTGGTACTGAGAGCAATAATCAGCCCGATGATTAAGGTTGCCGCAGGCCCGCCCACTACGCCCGATGTAGCCAGTGTAATACCAAGTGGAATAAGCAGCGAAGCCGTTACGGTATTCGATAAGAAGTTTGACATCAGAACCGATACGACCGCGAATACTGCGAGCAGCAGCAGGTACGACATGTTTTCCCACCCTATACTGCCAACAATCCATTCCGCAAGCCCGGTCTCTTTCATGGCAATTCCCAGTGAAATACCTCCGGCAATCAGCCACAGAACCTCCCATGGCAGATTACGAATATCTTCTTTTTCAAATGTTTGAGTGAGTGTAAGTACTGCAACGGGAATCAGAGCCACCATACCGCTTTGTATTCCATGAATACTTTCAGTAACCCAAAGTAGCACCGTTGTACCAAACATAATGTAGAGAATCCACGCTTTACCGGATGTCTGCCACGTTCCTTTCAGTTCCAGCGGGACTTGCTGAACAGCCGGCGGATGAAGTTTAAGAAGCAGAATCCAGGTGAAAACAAGCATCACCAGCGCCAAAGGGGCAGCATAGAGCATCCAGCTGCCAAATTCAACAGAGAGCCCATTCTGATTAAGAGCGGCGATAACCACGGCATTGGGCGGTGTTCCGATGGGAGTTGCCACCCCACCGATGTTTGCCGCAAAAGGAATGGAGAGTGCAATACTGACCCTGGCCGGATCTGAGACCTCCATCTTGGCCAGAATGGGAATGACTACCGTCACCATCATGGCTGTGGTTGCCGTATTGCTCATAAAAGCGGAAAGAAATGCGGTTACCGCCATTAAACCAAGCATAATCATTGCAGGTCTGCTTCCAAAAGGCCTCAGCAATATCCGGGTCATGTTTTTATCAAAGTCATATTTGACGGCCGCATCAGCCAATACAAACCCTCCCAGAAATAGAATGATGATCGGGTTTGCCAGCGTTGCAACAAACTGGCTGTATGGTACGGGACTGTAACTGCCGCCAAACTGAATGAAACCTTCGGCACTGAGCAGCATGACTTCCAGCAGAATAACAAGTATGGATGTGGAGTAGATGGGAATGGTTTCAAACATCCAGAACACAGCCGCCATCAGAAAAATACTTAAAGCAAGATGACCGGCAAATGAGAGTCCGGGAAAAGTGATGATAAGTGGAATTGAAAAACCTGCAATTCCTAAAATGAGCCCGGTTAGTTTAACTTTATCCATAGTGATGAATGGCTTAAGTCAGCAGATGATCTACCCGTAAAATAGACAGAAATAGCCATTAAACAGAGTTATTTCTTTCGAAAAACCAATTATTTACTGGAAGCGGTTTGCTTGACCGAGAGTACAAATTTAATAGGCCTAGTTATTAAAATGTGTGTTTAAAGACAGGAGTTCCTTCACTCCATTTCCCGAAAATTAATGGGGACACTGCATGATGACGTCTTCAATAGCACAGTAACCAAATCACAGAAATAACGTGATTTATCACACCAGCCTTCTGGCACAGATCTGCACCGGATCCCAAACGGGTGAAAAAGGCGGCGCATACGACAGGTCGAGATCTACAACGTTTTGAGCGGTCATTCCGGCGGTGATGGCCGTTGCGATCGTATCAATGCGTTTACCCGATCCTTCAAAACCGACAATCTGTCCGCCGATGATCGCTCTCTTCTTCATTTCAACAATCAGTTTGACCGTAATTTTCGAGCTCCCGGGGTAATAACCGGACCGTGTTCGGCTTTCAATCGTTGCGCTTTCATATTCCAGCCCTTCCTCTAAGCACTCCTTTTCGCTCAAACCGGTTCGGGCAATCTCAAGATCCTTAAACTTTGTAATTGCCGTTCCACAAACACCCGGGAACTCTATCTCTCCTCCACTCAGGTTGATTCCTGCAGCCACACCGTGTTTATTTGCGACCGTTCCCAATGCAATCCATGTTGGGTCTTGCCTCACAATGTGGAAGGATTCTGCACAATCTCCCGCTGCATAGATTGCCGGATCGGAGCTCTGCAGCTTTTTATCCACCCGTATCGCATTCCGAACCCCCAACTCAAGTCCGGCCTCTTTTGCCAGTTCAGAGTTAGGCTTCACCCCCATTCCAAGTATCACCAGGTCAGCATTCAGCTTCCGCTTATCGGTCACAACCGAGGTAACACTCCCTTCACTCTCTTCAAATGAAACCAACGACTCTTCAGGCAGTACATCTACTCCTTGCTCTTTCATGTACTCGGAGATAAGTCCGGCCATATCCCGATCCAGGGTCGTCATCACCTGCGGAGCCATATCAATGAGTGTTACGTTCATCTTTCGTTCCAGCAGCGCTTCGGCCATCTCTATACCGATGTATCCGCCGCCAACAATCACTGCATGTTCAGGCTTATTCGGTTCGATGAAATCAAAAACCTCAATCCCGGTCTGTAGCGTACTCAACCCAAAAATACCTTTCGAATGAATCCCTTCAATGTCGGGCCGTATGGGTGATGCACCCGTTGCGATCAGTAGCGTATCATACGATTCCCAGAATTTCTCCCCGTTTTCAAGGTGATGTACCTGAACCCGTTTATTCTCACGGTCAATTTTTAACACTTCATGACGAATGCGAACATCAATATTCTGTTTTTTCCTAAACTCTTCCGGCTTCCGGGTAATCAGGTTATCTGAACTCTCGATCTGACCTGCAATATAGTACGGCATTCCGCAAGCGGAATAGGATGTGTGATGCCCCCGTTCAAAGACAACAATTTCCCGATCTGCATCTGTTCTCCTTACTTTGGATGCAGCACTCATACCGGCAGCATCTCCCCCGATGACAATCAGTTTTCCCTTTTTCATATATGGTAAATGGTTTGTTTCTTTGATCTGTGTCAAAGTACCAATTATCAGCCAAATCGGCTATCTGTACTGGCACATCAGTGATCAAGTTGGGTCTATCCGGCTTAAGTACAGATTTCACCTCGAAATTATCTTAATAGACATCTGTTATCTGATTTATATCAAATAAAATACCTCTTTACGGTTGGTGTAATATGGAAATTAACCGAAGCCTGTATTTCATACATGATAGTAAAGCCTTTTGTCATCCGGCAGGTTCTGTCAAAATACGTTAACCTTTGGGAGTGGATAAATTCACGCTCTAATTTGAGTTCGCGGAAATCTCAGACTTCTGTATCTTTCTGATCAGATTTCATTGTACTTTTTGATGATTGTAAAGTTTAACCCAACTCCATCTTTTAAAACAGGTTCACAATGACACGAGAAGAGAAGAGCAGCTCAACTGACGGTTTTCAGTACATTCTGAAATGGTCAGGTATCTTTTTTGCCATTTTGGTGATCATCGGCTTTATCTACAGAATTCTCGTTCCGGTCAAACTTAACCTGAATGAGAACGACTATATGAAACGGGTATTTACGCTGAATGAAATTGAGGTTTATCCCACCCTTCCGCCGGAACAGGTGATGGGTGAACTTGACGAAGGAACCATCCTCTATGTGATTGATGAACAGGAGAATCACTACTTAATCCGTCCGTTTATTCGAACGCATGTAGACAGCGTATGGATATCAAAAGATGCCGTTCGGGAGTACTCCCCTGATGAGTATAAACAGTGGCAGCAACAAACAGACCTGGAGCGGTTTGGCCTGGATGAAGAACCGTTGGCTCAATGAACACTGACCTCAATTACCCCGATCAAGGGCGCGTAAGCAAAGCTCACAGGTGGACAGGAAGAGTATTGCTTCTTGTAGTAGGTGTTGAGTGGGTCTTTCTTCTGTTTGAAGCTCAATGGCTCTCCCTTTTTCTCGTCAGTTTAATTCTGCTTGTACTCTTCTCACCGATCATCTTTAAACGCAAACTTCAGGTCGAAATTCCTGCAGAGTTTCACTTGGCAGCAGTCTTCTTCACCTTTGCAGCACTCTACCTGGGGGAAATTCAGGAGTTTTATTCTCGGGTGTGGTGGTGGGATATCGCCCTTCACACCACAGCCGGGCTGCTGATGGGAATTGTAGGTTTTCTGCTAATCTATCTGCTGAATGAGAGTGAACGCGTCTATGTACACTTAACACCCGGATTTATCGCCTTTTTTGCCTTTACATTTGCCGTGATGATCGGTACGGTTTGGGAAATTTTTGAGTTTGCAATGGATCAATTATTTGACCTGAACATGCAGAAACCTATGCTGGGCGATCCCTCCGGCTTAACCGATACCATGTGGGATATGATCGTAAATGCAATCGGGGCCTCCGTTATTAGCCTGATGGGCTGGTGGTATCTAAAAGTTGAGCGAAGCTTCTTTGTAAAAGAGTGGATCCGAACATTTATCCGAAAGAACCCAAACCTGTTTAAAGAGAAATAATAAGATTAGACCTCCCCGAATATTGCGCTGGTCACAGCCTATTGACGTTAATCACCACCGTCGTCAGTTTTAACTTTTAAATTTGACAAACTCCTGTGCAAAATTAGTGACTCGAAATGACAGTAGATGATTTATGAAGGCAGTGTATTGGATTATGTGTTGGATTTATGATAGTTACTTA
>NZ_MDWE01000066.1 GCF_001715195.1 Rhodohalobacter halophilus | reverse complement strand
AAAGGATTTTAACAGTGGCAACACAACAAAAAATCAGAATTAAATTAAAGTCGTACGATCATAACCTGATTGACAAATCAGCTGAAAAAATTATTCAGACTGTTAAATCAACAGGAGCAGTGGTGTCGGGTCCAATTCCATTACCGACCAACAAAAACATCATCACTGTAAACCGATCTGTTCACGTAAACAAAAAATCACGCGAACAGTTTGAGTATCGTTCACACAAACGGTTGATAGATATACTGTCAACCGGTTCACAAACCGTTGATGCCCTGATGAAGCTTGAGCTTCCTTCCGGCGTGGATGTAGAAATTAAAGTGTAAAAATTCCAAAAGTACCATGAGTGGTTTAATCGGAAAAAAAGTGGGAATGACAAGCATCTTTGATGAGCTTGGACGCAGTATTGCGGTGACAGTTATCGAAGTACCGGCTTGTACAATTACCCAAATTAAAACAGAAGAAAGTGACGGTTACAATGCCGTTCAGGTAGCTGCTTTTGACAGAAAAGCGAAAACAATTTCTAAAGCACTGAACGGACATTTTGATAAAGCCGGTTCCAACCCTAAAAAAGTGATAACTGAATTCAGGGATTATATTCCTGAAGGGTTTGAGGTTGGTGATGAACTGAATATTGAAGATGTATTTTCAATTGGTGATCACGTTGATGTGGCCGGAATTTCTAAAGGAACCGGATTCACAGGTGTTATTAAACGCCACAATTTCAGTGGTGTTGGAGACCAGACACACGGTCAGCACAACAGAGAAAGAGCACCTGGATCTATTGGTCAGGCGTCTGATCCTTCAAGAGTATTTAAAGGAATGAAGATGGCGGGCCGATCCGGAAACCAACGAACTAAAATTAAAAATCTCTCTGTAGCTAAAATTCTTCCTGAGTCTAATTTGCTTATGATCACCGGATCTATTCCGGGTTCTAAAGGAGGATACGTTGAGATTTATAATCAATCACAGGAAGTAGCCTGATGGAATTATCGATTTTAAAAACTGACGGAACGAGCAGTAGTAAAAAGGCTCAACTGAGTGATTCTATCTTTGCAATAGAGCCTAACGAGACTGTGCTTTATGAAGATGTACGCCGAATTTTGGCAAATGGCAGACAAGGTACTGCTAAAACCAAAGAGCGAGGTGAAGTTCGCGGCGGCGGTAAAAAAGCTTATAAGCAAAAGGGAACAGGTATGGCCCGTAGAGGATCCATACGATCTCCACTTTTGAAAGGCGGTGGAACAGTATTTGGTCCTAAACCACGTACTTATACAGTTAATCTTTCTAAAAAAGCGAAAAGATTAGCTCGTAAGTCTGCTTTGTCACTGAAGGTAAATGAAGAATCAATCCTGGTGGTTGAAGACTTCAGTTATGATGCGCCTAAAACAAAGCAGGTGGCTGAACTTTTAACCGCTCTTAAAGTTGACGGTAAGAAAGTTCTCCTTTTAACTCCTGATGCAGATCGTAACATTTTCATTTCTGCTAGAAATATTCCCGGAGTTAATGTACTGGAAGCAAATCAGCCATCAACTTACGACATCATGAAAGCTGATGTAGTTGTAGTGCAGGAGAGTGCGATCCCTGTATTAGAAAACAGCATTGAACCAAAAGTGGATGAGGAAGCAGCATGAGTGTATTAATTCAACCATTAATTACTGAAAAACTGACTCGACTCCAGGAAGAGCATCAGCAGTATGCTTTTGAAGTGGCAAGAAATGCAACAAAGCCACAGATCAGAAAAGCAGTTGAAGAGAAGTATCCTGAAGTAAAAGTGAAAAAAGTGAACACCATTATTGTTCCTTCCAAGCCTAAGGGGCGTTTCACCAAGAGTGGATTTGTAAGTGGAAGAAGCAAAGTTTGGAAAAAAGCGATTATTACGCTTAAGGAAGGCGAAATAGACTTTTTCAGCGAAATTTAAAGAATATTAGACAATGGCTACCAAGCAAATAAAACCGACAACACCAGGACAGCGCCATCGTATTGCACCGGTTTTTGACGATGTAACTACGAATCGTCCGCAAAAGTCTCTTACCAAAGGGGCTGGTAAATCCGGCGGTAGAAATAACCGAGGACGAATGACATCCCGGCGACGAGGCGGAGGTCATAAGCGTAAGTACCGTGCGATCGATTTTCATCGTAATAAATTTGATATACCGGCTAAGGTTCAAACGATTGAGTATGATCCGAACAGAACAGCGCGTATTGCTCTCCTGGCTTATGCAGATGGTGAGAAACGATACATTATTGCACCCAATAAATTGAGTGTTGGCGATACTGTTATAAGCAGTGAAACAGCTGCTCCTGAGACCGGTAATGCAATGCCGTTGAAAAACATGCCTCTGGGTACGATTGTTCATAATGTTGAAATGATCCCCGGAAAAGGTGGCCAGCTTTGCAGAAGTGCCGGAACGAGTGCACAACTTGTTGCTAAAACTGAGAAGTATGCAACCGTTAAATTGCCATCAGGTGAAGTGAGAATGGTATTAGCCGGGTGTTTTGCAACAGTGGGTGTTACAAGTAATACAGATCACTTCAACACCAAGAAGGGTAAAGCCGGAAGAAACAGATGGCTTGGCCGACGACCTAAAGTTCGTGGTGTTGCTATGAACCCTGTTGATCACCCAATGGGCGGTGGTGAAGGTAAAGCTTCAGGAGGCCACCCGAGATCACCATGGGGTCAGTCCGCAAAAGGTAAAAAGACAAGAAAACCGAAAAAGTTATCGTCTAAGTTTATCGTTAGACGTCGAAAAACTAAAAAAGCTTAATAAGTATGCCACGTTCGCTAAAAAAAGGGCCTTTCGTTCATTACAAGCTTCAGCGTAAAATTGATGCTGTGAATGAAAGCGGCAAAAAGAAAGTAATCAAAACCTGGTCCAGAAGTTCGATGGTAACACCGGATTTTGTTGGCTTGACGATCGCTGTACACAATGGAAAGCAGTTTATTCCGGTGTACATTACTGAAAATATGGTTGGACATAAACTCGGTGAATTTGCACCGACCAGAACGTTCCGTGGCCATCCACTTAAAAAGGCTAAATAATTAAAAGAGACTGATTGATGGAAACGCCAGTATTTGAAGCAAAAGCAGTACAAAAGCATCTGAGAAAGTCTCCGCGTAAAGTGAGACTGGTTGCTAACTTTGTCAGAGGAGAGCGTGTGGATAAAGCACTTACAAAGCTCGACTATGATACAAAGTCTGCATCAACAGATGTTGCTAAAGTGATTAAGTCGGCTGCGGCAAACGTGCGCGATAAATTTCAGGAAGAGCGTTTAGATAACGACCTTCTGTATATAAAAGAAATTTATGTAGATGAAGGAGTAACATTGAAGAGAATTCAGCCGGCTCCGATGGGACGTGCCCATAGAATTAACAAACGAAGCTGCCACATCACTGTGGTTGTATCGAAGCTTCAGGAAGAAACTGTAACAGAAGAATAAACGAGTAGAACATTGGGACAAAAAACCAATCCAACCGGACTAAGACTTGGAATTATACAAGGATGGGAATCCAACTGGTATTCTGAAGAGAATGAACCGGCCATGTTGCTGGAAGACCATAAACTTCGGGAATATCTTGCTACACGTCTGAGAAATGGCGGCCTATCCAATGTAGTCATTGAACGTACACCCAAGCGAATCCTTCTCACTTTAAACACATCACGCCCCGGTGTTATAATCGGTAAAGGTGGTGAGCAAATTGAACTGCTTCGTGAAGAGCTGAAAAAGATTACTAACAAGGAAGTTCAGATCAATGTAAGTGAAATTAAACGACCTGAACTGGATGCCAGCCTGGTAGCACAGAACATTGCTCAACAACTTCAGGCAAGAGTCTCATTCAGACGTGCGATGAAAACAGCAGTATCATCTGCGATGAGAATGGGTGCCAAAGGTATTAAGATTAAATGTTCCGGTAGATTGGGTGGAGCTGAAATGGCTCGTACTGAGCAGTATAAAGAAGGACGTGTTCCACTTCATACCCTGAGAGCTGAAATTGATTATTCAAATACTACTTCAAACACCATCTATGGTTCTATTGGAGTATCAGTTTGGATTTTTAAAGGTGAAATTATCGGTGATGTAGATTTAACACCGGGATCACAAAGCAAACAGGATGATGAACCGAAACGAAAACGTTCCGGTAAGTCTGGCGACAGACGATCCAGAAGATCGAAAAGACGCAGTAGAAATTAACCGTTTGAGTAAAGAACAATGTTAGAACCGAAAAGAGTACACAGAAGAAGAGTTCATCGTGATAAGCTCAAAGGGAATGCACAACGCGGGCATACTCTGGCTTTTGGAAGTTTTGGACTGAAAGCACTCGAGCCAAAGTTTATTACATCACGACAAATTGAAGCATGCCGGGTAACTATTGCAAGAACTCTGCAAAGAGACGGTAAAACATTTATCAGAATTTTTCCGGATCGCCCAATTACCAGAAAACCTGCTGAAACCCGAATGGGTAAAGGTAAAGGTACATTGGATCACTTTGTTGCAGTTGTTAAGCCGGGGAGAATTCTTTTTGAAATTGCCGGTGTAAGTGAAGAGAAAGCAAAAGAGGCTTTGCGTCGTGCTTCTAATAAACTGCCAATTAAAACGAAATTTATTAAGCGTCGTGATTACGACGGAGAATAATTGACAGAGGATATCTGATGAAAGCACACGAACTACGAGACTTAACAATGACGGAATTAGAGGCTAGGCTGAATGATGAAGTGGAAGCTCTGGAAAACTTCCGATTCAACAAAGCAATTGCCGGCCAAATTGAAAACCCGGCCAAGATTAAAACCACCAAACGGGAAATTGCCCGTCTGAAGACGATTATTAATGAAAAATTAGGTGCTGAATAAATTATGGCTGAAGCACAAAGATCTCAAAGAAGAACCAGAACCGGTCGAGTTGTAAGTGACCGAATGGAGAAGAGCATTACAGTTGCTGTAGATCGACAGATTAAACATCCTATCTACGGTAAGTTTATCACGAAAACCACAAAATATATGGCACATGATGAAAACAATGATGCCAAAGTGGGTGATACTGTTTTGATAATGTCAACTCGGCCTCTATCTAAGCGCAAAACATGGCGTTTGGTAGATATCGTAGAAAGAGCAAAATAACGTTCAATCTTGTAGGTAAAGCTCATGATTCAAACGCAAAGTGTATTAAACGTTGCCGACAATAGCGGCGCAAAAAAGGTTATGTGTATTAAGGTTCTTGGTGATTCAAGAAGACGTTATGCACGTATTGGAGATTTAATCTCATGCTCTGTAAAAACAGCGATACCCGGAGGTAATGTTAAGAAGGGAGACGTTGTTCAGGCAGTAGTAGTGAGAACTAAGAAAGAAATTCGTCGCCGTGATGGTAGTTATATCCGTTTTGATGAAAACGCGGCAGTAATTATTAACAAAGAAAAGGAACCGGTAGGAACTCGTATCTTCGGACCTGTAGCCAGAGAGCTTCGGGAAAGAAACTTTATGAGAATCGTATCACTGGCTCCGGAAGTACTTTAAAATCATATTTGTTATGCCACGTAAGTATAACACGCAGAAAAAATTACATGTTAAAAAAGGTGATACTGTTTTAGTTATTGCCGGAAATGACAAAGGAAAAAGAGGCCGTGTTCTCTTTGTATATCCTAAAACAGATAGAGTTCTGGTTGAAGGAATTAATATGAGGACACACCACGAAAAACCAACTCAGGAGAATCCGCAGGGCGGAAGAATGAAGCGTGAAGCTTCTATTCATCTCTCCAATGTGATGGTGATTGACCCAACCACGGATGAACCAACCAGAATTGGACGTAAAAGAATTGAAGAAGATGGTGGCGGACGTTGGGTGCGATATGCAAAAACCAGTGGCGAAATCATTGATAAATAAATAGTAGAATGGCTGAAGCAAGACTTTACACACAGTATAAAGAAGAGATCATGCCTAAACTCCGTGAAGAGTTTAAGTATGAGAATGTCATGGGTATTCCAAAATTACAGAAGATTGTAATTAATGTTGGAGCCGGTGATGCTATAAACGATGCCAAAATACTTGATGTGATCAGTGAAAATATTGCAACCATCACTGGTCAGGCTCCGGTAAAAACAAAGGCAAAGAAATCTATCTCTAACTTTAAGTTAAGAGAAGGTATGCCGATTGGATGCAAGGTTACCTTGCGAGGAAAAATTATGTTTGAATTTCTCGACAGGCTCATTAACCTGGCGCTGCCAAGAACCCGAGATTTTCAAGGAGTTCCTAATAAGAGTTTTGATGGCAGAGGTAACTACACAATGGGTATTAAAGAACATACCATTTTCCCTGAAATTGATGTTGATAAGGCGAAATTAGTACACGGTATGGATGTAACATTTGTAACATCAGCTGAAAGTGATGAAGAAGCATTTGCGCTTCTGAAGCACTTTGGAATGCCATTCAAAAAATAATTTAATATTAAGACAAGGTTCTATAATGGCTAAAAAATCCTGGATAGCGAGAAACGAAAAACGAAAACGAACTGTAGAAAAGTACGCCGAGAAAAGAAAGCAGCTGAAAGAAGCCGGCGACTACGAAGCCCTGCAAAAATTACCTCGAGACGCAAGTCCGACTAGAGTACGAAATCGCTGCTCTATCACCGGCCGATCAAGAGGTTATGTAGGTAAGTATGGAATTTCTAGAATTAAATTCCGTGAACTTGCCTTAAATGGTAAAATTCCCGGCGTTCGAAAAGCAAGTTGGTAAACTGGAGACTGTAAATTATGCAAAGCGACACTATATCAGACTTTTTAACACGCATTAGAAATGCACAGCGTGCCGGCCATAGACGCGTTGATATCCCTGCTTCAAAAATTAAGCGGGCGATGACTAAGATTCTCGTGGACAAAGGCTATGTAAATAAGTTCATCGATATTGAAGATGGAAAACAAGGCATTATTCGAATTTTCCTGAAATATGATGCTTACGGAAAGCCGGTTATCCGGGAAATGAAACGTGTATCCAAGCCGGGATTGAGAAAGTACTCTTCATCTGACAACATTCCTCGATCATATAACGGCCTTGGCGTTGTGATTGTCTCTACGTCAAGAGGAGTGATGACAGATAAAGAAGCACGTAAACTTAATGTAGGCGGAGAAATTCTCTGCACTGTTTACTAATTAAAGAATTAGAGAAAAGTTATGTCCAGAATAGGTAAGCAGCCGATTCCACTTTTAAAAAATGTAGAATTCTCTATTGATGCGGATAACATTGCTACCGTAAAAGGAGATAAGGGGACCGGTACACTGCGTATACATCCAGAAATTGAAATTGAAGTTTCCGACAGTGATATCGTTGTGAAGAGACAGAATGACTCAAAGGAGCAGAAGTCACTTCACGGTTTGTACCGTTCTTTGATTGAGAATATGGTAGTTGGTGTTACGGAAGGATATAAAAAAGAGTTAGAGATTATCGGTGTTGGTTACCGTGCAGCCTATTCAGGCGATGTGTTGGAGCTAAACCTGGGATATTCTCATCCGATTCATTTTGTGCCGCCCGAAGGTATTGATATTGAAGTGGATACAAAAAGGAAAAAAAATCCGATTGTAATTATCAGCGGAGTGAATAAAGAGCTGGTTGGACAGGTAGCAGCAAAAATACGTTCCCTGCGTAAGCCTGAGCCGTACAAAGGAAAAGGTATTCGATACGTAGATGAGTATGTACGTAGAAAAGCCGGTAAATCTGCAGCTAAGTAAATTTTAGAGATCTTTAGAAAATGAAAAAGAATAAGAAAAAGACCGAACGTAGAAATAAGATCCGCAGAAGAATCCGCTCTACCATCCGTGGAACTTCTGAAAGACCACGTTTGAGCATTTTTAAAAGTAATAAGCATGTTTATTTACAGCTTATTAACGATAGAGAAAATGCAACGCTGCTTTCTATGTCAACAAAGTCTGGTGCACTTGAAGACGAATTGAAAGATAAGTCAGGTGTTGATGCCGCTCATTTGGTAGGAAAAGCACTTGCCGAGGCAGCAAAAGAACAGGGAATAAATAAGGTAGTTTATGACAGAAGTGGATACAAATACCACGGAGTTGTGAAAGCTGCCGCTGATGGTGCCCGTGAAGGAGGATTAGACTTATAAATCATTTTTAATTATGCCTAAAGTAAGAAGAAAACATAATATTCCGGCTGCTAATTTAAACCTTGAAGAGAAATTGGTGCACATTAACCGTGTATCGAAAGTAGTAAAGGGTGGACGTCGGTTCAGTTTTAACGCAATTGTAGTAGTTGGTAATGGCGAAGGTGTTGTAGGTCACGGACTGGGTAAAGCAAACGAAGTATCAGATGCAATCCAGAAAGGTTTTGACAATGCTAAGAAAAACCTTATCAAAGTGCCGATTACCAAATCAGGAAGTATTCACCACCCTGTTGTAGGAAAGAAAGGAGCAGGAAAAGTGCTTCTTCGTCCGGCAGCTGAAGGTACCGGTGTAATTGCCGGTGGCCCGGTAAAATCTATCCTGGAGGTAGCAGGTTTTCATAATATCCTGTCTAAATCTTTGGGATCATCAAACCCGCACAACATGGTGAAAGCCGCATACGAAGCACTGCGTGAACTGACTGACCCTGTTGAAGTAGCTCAACGCAGAGGCGTGAGCGTAGGCAAAGTTTTTGAAGGATAATCATAGTTTTTTAATAAAGATCTTGTCATGAAATTACACAATCTAAAAGCTCCGGAGACAAACAAAAAGTCTCGCAAACGGGTAGGACGCGGACAAGGATCCGGAATAGGTGAACAGTCCGGAAGAGGGCATAACGGACAGAAGTCACGAAGTGGTAGTAAAGTAAAGGCCTGGTTTGAAGGTGGACAAATGCCTCTTCAACGACGAATTCCTAAGTTTGGATTTAAAAATCCATTCAGAACGGAATACCAAGCATTAAATGTGCAAAAAGTAGCTGACTTTATTGAGGCTGGAAGATTATCAGACTCCATCACTCTGGATGATATTGTAGCCCAGGGATTGGCCGATGATAAAGATCGAGTCAAACTTTTGGGGAATGGTGAGGTAAGCCAGAAAATCTCTATCGAAGTTCACGCTTGCAGCAAATCAGCAAAAGAAAAAGTTGAAGCAGCGGGCGGAGAAGTTAAAATTATCTCGTAAACAGCCACAATCACATCAGTTGAATATATCTAATGAGTTTAATAGAAAACTTTAGAAACATATTTAAAATCGAGGATCTCCGTGATCGTATTTTGTACGTAGTGGGGATTCTTATGGTGTATCGTATCGGTAGTTATGTTACGATGCCAGGAGTAGATGCAAGTTTATTAACTCAGGCACAAGGGGATGCGTCAAGCCTTTTGGGCTTATTTGATCTTTTTGTAGGAGGTGCTTTTTCCAGAGCAGGTGTATTTGCACTTGGAATTATGCCCTACATTACCGCTGCTATTATTATTCAGCTGATGGGAGCTGCCGTTCCTTATTTTCAAAAACTTCAGCGAGAAGGAGAAGAGGGACGTAGAAAGATAAACAGACTGACACGTTATGGAACTGTCGGAATTACTGCAGTTCAGGCAATTGGTTTTGCCATCAACCTGATGGCAACATCGCCTGAGGCTATTGTTGTTAGCAATGCAACATTCATTTTTACAGCGATTGTTGTACTAACCGCCGGAACCACATTTGTGATGTGGCTGGGTGAACGTATTACAGACCGTGGAATTGGTAATGGTATATCATTACTTATTATGATCGGAATTATTGCAGTTCTTCCGACTAACCTGATGAATGAAATTCAGACAACAAATAATGCGATAATTGTAATTATGGAGCTGGCAGGATTGGCCCTGGTAATTGCATCTTGTGTTCTTCTTACTCAGGGAACCCGTAAAATTCCGGTTCAGTATGCTAAAAGAGTTGTTGGTCGTAAAGTTTATGGCGGTACAACTCAGTATCTGCCGATAAGGGTAAATGCTGCAGGTGTGATGCCGATTATTTTTGCACAGTCTATCATGTTTATACCAAGTACTGTAGGTACATTTTTTCCTGAAAATGAAACTGTACAGTGGTTAACAGCCTGGTCAGCCGACTTTACCGGAATTACGTACTCAATCATCTTCTTTATTATCTGTGTGTTCTTCACATTCTTTTATACCGCGATTGCAGTAAATCCAAAGGAGATGGCAGATACAATGAAGCGTCAGGGTGGATTTATTCCGGGTGTGCGACCGGGTAAGCAGACGGTTGAGTTTATTGATAACATTTTGACAAAAATTACACTTCCGGGATCACTTTTCCTGTCGTTCGTAGCCATTATGCCTGCGATTGTGGCAAGAATGGGAGTTACACCCGGATTTGCTCTCTTCTATGGTGGAACTAGTTTGCTGATTATTGTTGGTGTTGCATTAGATACACTCCAACAAGTTGAAAGCCACCTGATGATGAGACATTACGATGGATTTATGAAATCAGGCAAGATTAAAGGAAGACGACGAGCCTGATGATTTTTCTGAAAAGTGAATCGGAAATTGAAAAACTACGGGAGGCAGCACAGTTGGTGTCAAGGACACTTGCAGAGGTTGCCAAAAAGATTGAACCCGGAGTTACTACCGGTGATCTTGACAGAATAGCAGAAGATTTTATAGTGAAAAATAATGCACGACCGGCTTTTAAGGGCTATGGGGGTAAGAAGAACCCATTTCCAGCCAGTTTGTGTATTTCTGTGAACGAAGAAGTTGTTCACGGTATTCCCGGAAAACGGAAGTTGAATGAAGGGGATATAGTTTCTGTTGATTGCGGTGTTGAAAAGAACGGTTACTTTGGCGATCACGCCTACACATTTGTTGTGGGAGATTGTGATGATCAAACAAAGAAACTTCTCAAGACAACACTCGAATCCCTTTATAAAGGGATTGAACAGGCAATTCACGGGAATAAAATTGGCGACATAGCTTCTGCAATACAGAAGCATAATGAAGCCAATGGGTTTGGTGTAGTGAGAGATTTGGTTGGGCATGGAATTGGAAAAAGCATGCACGAAGATCCATCAGTGCCAAACTTTGGAAAGCCCGGACGAGGAGAACGACTCCGAACGGGAATGACATTGGCAATTGAGCCGATGATTACAGAAGGATGCTGGAAGGTGAAAACCTTAGATGATGGCTGGACCATTGTAACAGCAGATCATTCACGAGCAGCTCATTTTGAGCATGACATTGTGGTAAGAGAAGGAAAAGCTGAAATTCTCAGTACTTTTGATTATATTGCTGAGATCACAAAAAATGAAATTCTAGAAACGCATTATGGCTAAACAAGAGCCGATAAAGCAAGACGGAAAAATTTTAGAAGCATTGCCAAATGCTCAATTTAAAGTTGAGCTCGATAATGGGCATGAAATCCTTGCTCATGTATCTGGCAAAATGAGAATGTACTACATCAAAATCTTACCGGGTGACAGAGTACAGGTTGAAATGTCTCCGTATGATTTGACGAAAGGAAGAATAACATATCGTTACAAGTAAAACAGGATTATTATGAAGACTAAATCCTCAGTAAAGAAAAGAAGTTCGGACGACAAGATAGTGCGGCGTAAAGGTCGTGTCTATGTAATTAACAAAAAGAATCCGCGACATAAGCAGCGGCAAGGTTAAAATTATTGGATTTGTTTTATGGCAAGAATCGCAGGTGTTGATTTACCGAAGCAGAAACGTGGTGTTATTGCACTGACGTACATTTTTGGTATCGGCAAAACTACAGCAAAAGAAATTTTGAACGAAGCGGGTATCGATCACGATACGAAAGTAATGGACTGGAATGATGACCAGGTTGCTGCGTTACGTTCAATTATTGATAACGACCTTAAGGTTGAGGGTGCTCTGCGCACAGAAATCAACGGAAATATCCGTCGATTGATTGAGACCGGAAGTTATCGAGGCGTAAGACATAGAAAAGGTTTGCCGGTTCGCGGACAACGTACACAAACAAATGCACGTACACGTAAAGGCAAGAGAAGAACTGTTGCCGGTAAAAAGAAAGCTCCTAAATAATCGTATAATTATTTAATCCAATGGCGAAAAGACAAAGAAAAGCTGCCGCTGAAAAATTAGCGCGAAAAAAGAAGAAAAAGCAGATTGCAGATCCTAATGGGATGGCATTTGTAAAGGCAACATTCAATAATGTTTTGGTTAGCGTTACTGACGCTAACGGTAATGTGTTGTCGTGGTCATCATCCGGAAAAGAAGGTTTTAAAGGATCTAGAAAAAATACTCCTTATGCAGCACAGTTAAGTGCAGAAACTGCAGCAAAGGCAGCATATGATATGGGGCTTCGAAAAGTAGAGGTTTTTGTGAAAGGTCCGGGCTCCGGCCGGGAAGCAGCCGTACGTGCACTGGCAACCAGTGGATTGGAAGTAACATCTATTAAAGATAGAACACCCATTCCGCACAATGGATGCCGCCCACCAAAAAGAAGAAGAGTTTAATAATAAAGATTAGTAAGTAAATGGCACGATACAGAGGTCCAAAACAGAAAGTTGCGCGTAGATTCCGAGAACCTATTTTCGGGCCAAGCAGCGCGTTGGAAAGAAAACCTTACGGTCCAGGTCAGCACGGACGAAGCCGTTATAGCAGAAAATCAGAGTATGCGATTCAGCTTGATGAGAAGCAAAAAGCTAAGTATACCTACGGTCTTCTCGAGAAGCAGTTCCGCAATTTATATGAGAAAGCTAATCGTCAAGAAGGTGTAACTGGTGAAGTGCTTTTACAGCTTCTCGAATCACGATTAGATAATGTCGTTTTCCGGCTTGGGTTTGCAAGAACCAGAAGACAAGCAAGGCAGCTGGTGTCTCATAAGCATATTGTTGTAAACGGACAGGTTGTTAATATTCCATCATACCAGGTAAAACCCGGAGATGTAATTACTATCCGGCCAAAATCGAGAGATTTGGATCTGATCGAGGAAACTCTTCAGAGTTACTCTACAAGCAGATACAAATGGCTTGAAACCGACAAGAAATCCAAGACAGGTAAATTCCTGAATGTGCCGGTCATGGAAGAGATTCCTGAAAATATCAACGTCCAGTTGATTATTGAGCTTTACTCGAAATAATTTTAAACAGTCTTTTAAAGATTCAGCTATGAACAGCTATAGTTTACAAATGCCAGAAGTACTTGAGGTAGAAAAAGAAACCGATACCTTTGGTACCTTTATCCTGCAGCCATTGGAGCGAGGGTTTGGTGTTACAATCGGTAATTCATTCAGACGTGTTCTGCTTTCATCTCTTCCCGGTCTGGCCATCACCGCTGTTAAGATTAACGGTGTGGATCACGAATACTCCAGTATAGACGGTGTGAAAGAGGATGTTTACGAAATAATTCTCAATCTTAAAGAGATTCGTTTTAAGCAAGTAGAGCAGAGTGGCGGTGTAATCACTCTTTCTAAGAAAGGTCCCGGCACATTTACAGGTAAAGACATTGACGATGCTACGGCTGATTTTGATGTGTTAAACCCTGATATGGTCGTTGCAACTCTCTCTGAAGATGTGGAACTGGATATTGAACTTAGAGTAGGGCGCGGACGCGGGTATGTTCCTGCTGAGGAGATGGCGTCAGATTATGAGGATGATGTAAACCTGATGCCGATAGATGCCATCTTTACCCCCATTAAATCTGTTCAATTTGACGTAGAAAACGTACGAGTAGGTCAGAGAACTGACTATGAAAAACTGGTACTAAACGTCACGACAGACGGTTCATTGAATGCAAAAGAGGCATTGACAATTTCCGGTAAGATTCTCAAAGAGCATATTGAGAAATTTATCACAGAGAAAATTGAAGAGCCGTTTACACAGGAAGAGGAAGAGGTAGATGCTGAGAAACAGCGCATAGCAAGTTTGTTGAAGACCAGCATTGAGGACCTTAATCTGAGCGTTCGTGCATATAACTGCTTGAAGTCAGCAAACATCAACACAATTGCTGAATTGGTATCAAGAGAAGAGCAAGATTTACTTAAGTTCAGAAACTTTGGTAAAAAATCTCTCTCGGAATTGGTAGAAGTAATTGAAGAAAAGAATCTGGAATTTGGAATGGATGTTTCCAAATATCTGGACAAATAATAGGATAACGAATCATGCGTCACCAAGTTAAAGGAAGAAAATTAGGAAGATCCACTCCTCACAGAAAGGCTACGCTACAGGCTTTGTCTGTTGCTTTGATTAAAGAGCAGCGTATACAGACTACTTTGCCAAAGGCAAAAGAGCTGAGGACATTTGTTGAGCCAATTATTACCAAGGCTAAAGAGGATACAAACCATACAAGAAGGCAAGTTTTCTCCAAGTTGAGAGACAAAAAAGCTGTTACTGAGCTTTTTGATAATATTATCCCTGCGGTTGGTGATCGGCCGGGTGGATATACCAGGGTTCTTAAGCTTGGCAGAAGATTAGGTGATTCGGCTCAGATGGCGGTTATAGAACTTGTCGATTTTAATGATGTAAAACCCGAATCTTCAGAGAAGAAGAAAAAGCGTACACGACGAGCTGGTAAGTCTAATAAGCCAACTCAAAATGAAGAGACTTCTAAAGACAAAAGTAAAGCTGAGGAGAAGAAAAAGTCTCAAAAAGCGGAAGTGAAGGGTGAAAATGTTGAAAAAAAAGTGGATTCCAAGAAAGAGGAAAAAGCTGATAAAACAACAGAAGAAAAATAAATTAATTGCGACTTAGCCTTGACTTCGGTCATAGTTACTTCGTATATTTAGATTCTATTGCGGATTTGAGGGTAACAAATCGTTGCCATTCGGATCCGCAATTTTTTTCCAAACATTTTTTGAAATAGATTTTCATTTTGTTTTAAAATCTCGTAAGTTTGGAATCTGTCGCAAAAGTGAAATACCTGGTTGGGATTTTGTGATTGGGG
>NZ_MDWE01000065.1 GCF_001715195.1 Rhodohalobacter halophilus | reverse complement strand
AATGTTAAAGTGGTACTATTATTTTATTGAATGACTGATTATGGAAATATAATAAAGAATTTAATCAGCATAGAAATACCATCTCTTTTCACGGACATCAAGGAATTCAGCAGACTTGGTAATTTTAATCCAAATCCCCGCTCCAGTACCACGTTCCTCTCGCCATCACACCCTCAATATTCTCTCCGAATGGAATGGAGTTCAATGGATTACTACTCAACAATATCAGATCTGCACGATACCCTTTGGCTACTTTTCCGGTTTGATCGGGTTCTTCAAGATATTCCCCAACATTAACAGTTCCCGTTTTTAAAGCTTCGTATGGAGTCAGCCCGGATTCAACCAACAACTCCAGCTCGCGGTGTGCGGAATATCCCGGCGGGTTGAAGATTTGCGGGGCATCCGCGCCAAGTAGCAGCTTCGCACCGGACTCGTGCAAGGCAAACGTCAGTTTTTTCCGGATCTGCAGATAGTTAAGCGCCTGCTCTTCATCAAAATCTTCGGATAATCGAATATTTGCAATGTAATTCTGCCAGCCGTTTACCACACTCTCCGGCATTCGATCCACACCGGGCCAGTCCATCATCACTCCCACTGTATTCTCCGGATTGAATACATTCTCCAATAGTGTGTTCGTCGGCACATTCCATACTCCGGCTTCAACCGTTCGTCGGGCAGCTTCATCGATCAATGATTCATTCACATGAGGAGTTAAATCGTACCCGAAATAGATGATATTCGGATCCGGTCGATTAGCGGCCTCACCGGCCATAAATTCCATATAGCGATCCAGGTGATCAATCGTGCCCTGTCCGCCTTCGAGAGTTCGTTCCAGACCAACATCGTAGGAGATGTGTCCTGAAAACTCCATGCCCTGTTTCTGGGCTTCATCGGCCATTGCATCAAAAACATCGCGGGACAGCCCCGGATGCAGCTTCAGTAAATCATACCCGGCTGCTTTCTGATCCCGTACCATCTGACGAGCTTGTTCGGGATTAGTTGCAGAGTTTCCGTTGAACGATGGACCGGACGTAAAAATTCTCGGACTCACAATCTCTCTGGCCTGCGCTTTTTCCCGGAGTACAAGATGAGATGGCTCACCCAGCATACCGCGAATGGTTGTGATTCCCTGCGAAACATACATTTTCAACACTTGATCCACATACTCTTCTCCCTGCCGTTCAGACGGAATATGAGCGTGCATTTCTGCCAGGCCGGGCATCAGATAGTACTCTCCGGAAATGATCTCCGCACCGCGTGGCAGTTCAGCTTCGGCTGCCGGACCCACCCATCTGATGACTCCATCTTCCACAATCACCGTTTGATTTGAGGCAACCCGGTCAGTTTCCATCGAGAGAAGATGAACATCTTGGAAGACAACAGTTTGGGCATGGACATGAATTGAAAAAAATGTAACAAAAGTGGTAAAGAGTGCTAATATGAAAGATTTCATAGGGATGAAGTTTGATTAACCTGGCTAAGTGCAATTTGTAAAATTTTTCAGACAAAGTTTTAACGATAAATACCGTTTTAATAATTGACTAAAAGATCTACTTCAGATGTTGTTTATTCGTTTAGACTGACTGTTTTTACACTACACTCTTTATTAAATAAAAGTCCATGAAAGAAGCAAAAGAGACGCTCCGACAGAAAATCTCAGGCCGTTTCCTGCAGACAGATATACCCTTTATTGTCTATTCAGTAGTATTTCTCACAATGTTTATACTCTGGCGCTATCAAATCTATAACGAACTCGCTATTGACTTTTTTGTAGA
>NZ_MDWE01000064.1 GCF_001715195.1 Rhodohalobacter halophilus | reverse complement strand
GCTTGGTGGAGCCGCTTTCACTTTATTCATTATTGATGTGCTCCTGATTCGATTTAAATCCAAGCGATGGAAAGTAGTCCGCGACGAAATCAACTATCTTATTGCAAGAAATGTAAACCGCACCCGTGACGGAATTTCCACAAGAGTTTTCAATTTCAACCCGGAAATTGACCTCTCCTTACCTGAAGAACAGTATATCCGTGAACTCCGACTGAAAAGAACAGATTTCCTGAATCAGATTGCGACTTTTAATGAGGATGAAATTATTGAAAAGATAAATGAGGAAGAACTGTTCAGTGATGTAAGCTATGATTACTTCAATGAAAAAGCGGATGAAATATGGAGTATCTTAAACATGAAGTATGCGAACTATTTTCACCCCGAATTAGCCACTTACCTTATTAGCCTAAATCTTAACCTGAAGGATTTGTGTGCACATATCCGTCAATACATGAAGGGAAAAAGATTTGAAAAGAAGAGCGAAAACTACAAAAAATATTGGTCGAAGGGGTGCTACAATAAATCTTATCAAAATTGTAAAGCTTTTAAACCGGCTAAAAGATGAGGGATACTCTGAGACAGCTTCCCTTACCTTAGAGAATTAGTAATTATTAAATGAAATTATGTAAGCATCGAATCATCCACTCTATTCAGGGTAAGGTTCCCTGTTGAAAATGTTAACTTCCTGTTCTAAACATTGAAAAAAACAATTTGTGCAAGAAGCCATTACAAAGGAAACCGGGCAATGGAAGCTTTACTTCAAATGAAGAAGCTCGATATCCGTAAAATCCGCGAGGCTTTTGAGGGGAAATAGGAGGTGTATTATGACTTCAACCTGAATTGAATATTGTCTTTTCCAACCTCGCCTTTAACGTTAATGTAGAATTAGTCAACTAATAATCTCTGTTTTTATAATCAGCTTATTAAGATTTCGTACATCTTAATTGACACCCGCCGGTGTAAAGATCTCCACTCTGTTAGCAACCGGTTTAAGAGTTCTCAGATAGTCATAAATCGCCTCCAGATCCTCCGCTTTCATACCGGCATACATCTGCCAAGGCATGAGAGTTTGGAATTCACCAGGACCAACCTTCCTGGGAACGTAGGAGCTGTCGGCATACACCTTAAACCGATGCACAAACTGCTCTTTCGTCATATATTTGATACCTGTTTCGTGTGGCGTCAGATTAGCAGCCCGAACCACAGAACCGTCGAGTAAGCGAAATTCATTTCCTCCCGCATAGGGTTCACCGACAAATGCTCCTTTTTCCATTTGTGTGTGGCAATCCGTACAGGCAGCAGCAGTAACCATATATTTACCATACTCAACCGGATTTTCGATGGAAGGACGGGACTGAAAGTTTGGCTGAACAGGCATGGTATTGATCAACAGACTCACCGGAAAATCTGCTTTTGATGATTCCAGTTCATTCTCTACCGGTTCCAGAGTTCTCAAATAAGCGATCACTGAATAGATATCTTCGGGATCCAGTTGCGAGTAGTGAGGATAGGGCATCACAGGAAACAACGCCGAACCGTCTTTAGAGACACCAGTTGTAATGGCACGGAAAATTTCACCGTCGGTCCAATCATTCAGTGCAAAGGGAGTCAAATTCCTGGAAACAAAACGGCCCGGAAATCCCATGTTTTGATCGAACACATCTCCCCCTCCGCCAAGTGTTCCGGGAGTCGGTGGGCCGGCAAACAGGCTGAAATCCCGAACTGCATGACAATCCATACAGAGCATCACATGATTGGCCAGGTATTTTCCTCTCTCAACACGAACTTCATCCAGATCGATTGTCAAATCCGGTGCAGCCTCTGCCTTTGGCAGATAGAGGGTTAAATATCCAACCAGGAAGATGACCATTGTTATTAAAACTCCCAGAATATAGATCAGATAACGCATTCCTTTCCTCATTTTGATCCTTGATAGTTAAAAATCGCCCTGCCATCGGGCAATGAAGTTAAAATGATGAAGGGCAATCAGTTTCTCCATGCAAAAATGGATGGATCTCATGTACATTTTGCGAATGGTCCTTGAATTGATTAAGAGGGTACTAACAACTATTTACAGCTCTCATTGGATATTTATTCCCAAATACTCTTTCTTTGTTAGTCAATTCAAAAACGAATACAACATGTAATGAGTAAAAAACCTGACCGTAACGATCCATGCCACTGCGGAAGCGGTAAGAAGTATAAAAATTGCCACATGGAGAAAGATCAAGACGGCACTTCATCCAAAATTGGCTTGATTGGAATTGCAGTAGCGTTAATTCTTGGTTTTGTACTGGTGGGTATCGCTCTTTCTGGTGGTGACGCTCAACAAGATTGCCCTCCGGGCACAAGTTGGTCTGCTGAACATGGTCACTGTCACTAATGTGAAGTTGATCTCTTTGAGCTTATAATTTGATTGACAACCCGTTCCGCGCTCGCCACGGCTCCATCCATATATCCCGGTGAGACGGACGACGTTTCGGCACCCGCAAGGTAAAGTTTCCCATCCTAGAAGGGTCGGCTAAAAATTTGATTCCCATTGCTTTGGTGGGGCAGTAGAGTTTTGGAGTAAGGATGAAACGTGAATGGTTCATCTGCCCAGACAGTATCATAGTACGATATATAGTCATCACACCATTCCCCGTAATATCGGCGCAACTGATTCAGAACTACATTCTTCCTTTCCTCTTTTGTAACCGTTTGGTAGGCGCTGTTCAAAAATCCTTTCAGGGCATAAAGTCCCCTCTCCGGATCAGAATGGTCATACATTTCATTCACCGGTCCCACATTGCTCATAATCGTACTGCTGGATTTCAAACTCTTCCAAAATGGGTCCCGATAAGTCAATGCCACTTTGATCGATTCCCCCATCCAGGTATGAGTTTTGGCGGCAATTTCTTCAAAAAAAGCAGGCATTTTTGGAGACAGTGTAACCGTTTCTTTGAATAGTTTTGGCGGCATCGTTGATACAACTATACCGGCTCTAAACGTACCGGAACCTGTTTTTACTTCGATACCATTTTTACCCATCTCAACTCTACGCACCACCTGCTGGTAACGGACTGATGAATCAGTTAATTCATGTAATATCGTATCAATCAGTTGCTGTGTTCCCCCTTTCAAACGCCATGTAGGACTTTGATTCGCAGGCAGTTCAACCAGTTGTGGGGGTGCAGTGGAGATATACTCATAGAATGCATGCTGCCCCATCACCTGTTCAACCTTCTCCAGATTGAGTTGATCGAGCAGTTGTAGCAGATGTGTATGCTGTTGCCCAAACCAGGTAGCTCCCATCTCAACGGATGCTTCTCCTTCATTTTGTACTGTATAAATACGCCCACCCGGTCGTTCTCGTGATTCCAGTATCACAGAGCTGACCCCCGATTTTTCAAGTAGATATGCTGCCGTGAGTCCGGCCAGGCCACAACCGATAATGATCACATCCTTCTGCATCTACTAACTTTACCTTTTATCATTTTTTGGTGCCGCCTAAGAGGAGTTCTTAACATATTCAGATTCGATTCGGTTTCAGCCTGCAGATCACTCCTCTTCATTCGCTACCTTGTCTTTCAAATCACTGATTTTCTGAGCCAACCGCCCCTTCTTGTCTTTCTTTTCATCCGGAACGCGACCAATCAGATATCCATAGGGTTGTAAGGACTCGATCTCATCAAAAATTACTTTCATGATTGCTCCGAGAGGAATGAAGAGTATCATACCTGCCAGGCCCCAGATTTGAGCCCCTAAAAACAGCAGCAGTAAAGCAACCAAAGCGTTCATACTCACCTGGCTTCCAACAATAACCGGGGTAAACAGATTACTCTCAAACAGTTGAATAATGTAAAACCCGGCCAAAATGATGATCGGGTAGAGAAGTGAGTCCATGGTGAGAAGGGCGTACAATATGGGCAATATGGAACCAAAAATTGGGCCCAGAAATGGAATTACATTCAACATTGCGGCAAATACACCAAAGAATACTGCATGATTTACTCCAACAACTATCAACATGATGCTATTGAGTACTGCTAAAATGGCGATGACAATCATCACTCCGGTTATATAGCGCTGAACCACCACTTGTATGTTTGTGAGAATGGTTTTCACCTTTTCCTCATGGAGTTCGCTCTTTCTTCCGAACAGTTTTAGAAAAAAGGTTCTCAGAAAATCCCGAAAAATGATAAACATGAACATGAACACGGGAACGAGAAATACTGTGGTAATCACTGAGACGGCCCCGGCTACTCCACGTCCAAGTCTGCCGGAATTTTCCCGAATAAATTCAATGAACATCCCCTCTATGTCCTCCAATTCAACAAACCCTTCGAAATCGAACCAGGTGATCAGGAACTCTTCTATTCCTCCCAACAGCTCTTCTGCCCGAGATTTAATCAAATCCGCATCATCAACAAATGCCGTAATCTGTGTGTAGAAAAAATAACCCAAACCGGCCAGAACGGTCAGACCGATAACCATCGCAAGCAGTGCCGATAAAAATTTGGGTATTTTATATTTTTCAAACCATGAGGCCAATGGTGCAAAAAGGATAGAGAGTAACACGGCAAAGAGAATTGGCAGTAATATGGATTTGGCCACGATCATCACATAGACCGTCAGGACCAAACCCAACAAAATTGTGGTGTATTTTACATACCATCTATTTTCCAAACTCATCAGCTAAATCTCCAAGAAATTATAAATTTCAACAGCTTGAAAATATCTTATTCACTCCGGATGTCATAATCGAAAAATTGATGGCTGATGAAAAATTAACAGACACTTAATATAATCTCTAACTCTGATTTAAGATTTTATCGTCTCTTTTAATCTGATTTGGATCGTATCATAACAGAGCTCAAACGCGACATCCGAACCCCGGGAGCCATTTTGATGGGGCTTGGCTCCATTGTAGGAACGGGCATCTTTGTAAGTATCGCCATAGCAACACAGGTTTCGGGGAATGGAATTGTTATTGCAATTATCATTGCAGCAGCACTGGCAACCTTCAACGGGTTGAGCAGTGCACAGCTAGCGGCGGCACATCCGGTTAGTGGAGGAACTTATGAGTATGGCAATCGATTTCTCGGAAGCTATTTTGGTTTTACTGCCGGCTGGATGTTTTTGATTGCAAAATCGGCATCTGCTGCCACTGCGGTATTGGGTTGTGCAAGCTATCTATTTTATCTCTTTGAAATTGAGGTGTCCACAACCACTCTTGTGCTAACCGGCATCGCTATACTTCTCATTATGACTCTGCTTGTTTCGGGTGGTATCAGCCGAAGCAATTTGGCTAATAAAGTGATTGTATCTGTAACACTCCTAGGTCTGGCGGCTTTGGTTATCACAGGGTTCATGCTTAACGGTGCTCCTGTTGATCCGATCATAAATATGTTTGAAGGTAGCGATTTATCATCCATACTCTATGCATCTGCCCTGATGTTTGTGGCCTACACCGGCTACGGAAGAATTGCTACATTGGGGGAGGAGGTTGCCGAACCCCGAAAAACTATACCCAGGGCGATTATTCTCGCAATGGTTGTGATTGTCCTTCTCTATATAACCGTTACGCTGACTGCCCTCAATATCATGGGAGCTGAAGCATTTGGTTTAACCGTTGAAGGAGAGGCCGCCCCTTTAATGAAAGTTGCTCAGGCGCTTTCTGTCCCCTATATCGGACCGATTATTAGTTTCGCGGCCGTTACGGCAATGCTTGGAGTACTGCTGAATTTGATACTCGGTCTGAGCCGGGTAATGCTAAGTATGGGACGCAGAAAAGATCTGCCCGGTGTACTCGCTCATATCAATCCAAAAACACAGAGCCCGGTACCGGCAGTTTTGGCAACCGGTGTGGTCATCGGGCTTTTGGTACTAAGCGGGGATGTCCTTTTTACCTGGTCCTTCAGTGCATTTACCGTATTAATCTACTACTCCATCACAAATCTGTCCGCTCTTTTAATGCCGGATGATTTACGGCTCTATCCAAAATGGGTTCCGGCCATGGGTTTGTTTGGGTGTCTTTTCCTTGCTTTCTGGATTGAACTACTATTCATTCTATTGGGAATTGGGATGATTCTCGTTGGGTTGATCTGGCACAGAGTTGCAAAATATATTGAGGGATGAGGGTGAAAATAGCTTTGTGAATACCGCCTCAACTCTGTTCAGCACTCACAAACAAAACTCTCTGTTCGGCGTCTGAAGATGGTGTCATTTTAATTTATCTATCCACGAGTTGTCCCTACGGTACAATTTCTTTATAACCCAATTTGT
>NZ_MDWE01000063.1 GCF_001715195.1 Rhodohalobacter halophilus | reverse complement strand
GTAAAGAATAACGTCAACTAATAGAATTTAATTTACAGCACTTATTGCACGCAGATTAATTTTAGAATTGCATCGCAAGAGTCCAACACCAAAAAAGCTCCGAAGGAGCGACCAAGCGGTAGCCCCGGGCACCGCTCGGGGTCTCGAGCGCACCGCGCTCCCCGCCAAACAGAGTGCGCCGACCGAAGAGGCAAACAACATTGAGGCGGATCTGTGATGATTTTACTTCAAATGCCATCAACTATTCCATTCCCTCACATACACAGAGAATCATTCCCAAGTCCAAGGTTTTTATTATCTTCATCAAAAAATTGGATTGAATAAAACTACCATCATATGAAAGTCACATCTTACGCAAAAGGGAACTGGGTTGATAAGGGTAAAGAATCAGATTTAATCAGTGCTGTAAACGGTAAAAAAGTTGCCACATTGGTAGAAGCAGATCTTAACTACAAGGAGATGTGCGAATATGCACGATCAGTCGGCGGGCCAAATCTTCGCGAAATGACGATTCATCAGCGGGCCTTTAAGATCAAATTTCTTGGTCAATTTCTGATGAAACACAAGGAGGAGTTTTATGAACTTTCCACACATACCGGTGCCACACGTCGCGACTCCTGGATCGACATTGAAGGCGGAATCGGATCCATTTTTACCCTATCCAGCAAAGCACGTATTGAACTTTCGGATCTTCCCTTTCATGTGGAAGGTGGTGTGGAACGCCTCTCCCGAGGAGGTACATTTATTGGTCAGCACATATGTGTTCCAAAGCAAGGCGTAGCTGTTCATATCAACGCGTTTAACTTTCCGGTGTGGGGAATGCTTGAAAAATTTGCTCCTGCCTTCATCGCCGGTGTACCGTCTATTATCAAACCCTCACCGATGGGCTCCTATCTGGCTCATGCAGTTTTCAAAAAAATGATTGAATCCGGTCTTCTTCCGGAAGGCTCCGTTCAATTTATTGCCGCTGATGTACCCGGAGATCTGCTGGATCACCTTAACAGCCAGGACTCCGTTTCATTTACCGGTTCCGCTTTTACCGGACAAAAATTGAAGGCTCACAAAAACATCATACAAAACAACATTCCATTTAACCTTGAAGCTGACTCACTGAACTGCTCCATTCTCGGTCCAGATGTAACTCCAGACATGGATGAATTTCATCTTTTTGTAAAAGAGGTGGCCAACGAGATGACGGTAAAAACCGGTCAAAAATGTACAGCCATACGCAGAACCATTATCCCGAAAGATCTGGTAGATGATGTGATCGAAGCCCTCAAAAACCGCCTGGAAAAAACAACCATTGGAGACCCCGCATCAGAAGATACCCGAATGGGTCCGCTGGCCAGTTCTGATCAGGCTGTTCGATTTGGCGAACAGCTGCAAAAATTGATAGACGTAACCGACACTGTCTACACCACCGGCGGAGATGAGAAAGACGCTTTTACCTCACCTAAGGTGCTGCTTTGCAAAACTCCGGTTACCGTTGATGAAGTGCATACCGTTGAAGCATTCGGGCCGGTCACTACCCTCCTGCCCTACGAAAATATCGATGAAGCGATTACCATTGCCAACAAGGCAGACGGTTCATTAGTCGGATCACTATTTACAAATGATGATGATGTAGCTCGTGTGATCACCCTTGGGTGCGCACCCTATCACGGACGATTTATGATTATCAACCGGCACTCGGCAAAAGAGTCAACCGGCCATGGTTCGCCGATGCCACATATGGTTCATGGCGGACCCGGACGAGC
>NZ_MDWE01000062.1 GCF_001715195.1 Rhodohalobacter halophilus | reverse complement strand
AGGTGGCGGAGAAGAACTTGGCGGTGCACGGGCTGTTCTGCACAACATGCAGCGGGTTGCACTTCAGGGATCGCCCACTACCATTATGAACATCGTTCAGCAGTATGTGAAAGGTGCTGAGACAAAAGAATCAGAAGTTCATCCGTTCAGGAAGTATTTCGAAGATTTGACTGTCGGTGAAGCATTGACCACGCACCGCAGAACGGTAACCGAAGCCGATATTGTAAATTTTGGGGGATTAAGCGGCGATCATTTTTACGCTCATTTTGATGATGTTGCTGCCAAAGATTCTCTCTTCGGGAAACGGGTAGCACATGGGTATTTCGTTCTGTCAGCTGCAGCGGGAATGTTTGTGCATCCGGCACCCGGTCCGGTGATGCTAAACTACGGGTTAGAAGATTTGAGATTTGTGGCACCGGTTTTTCCGGGTGATACCATTCAGGTCAAACTGATCGTAAAAAAGAAAACGGTTCGTCAGAAACGGGAAACCGACAAAGAGCCGTATGGAATGGTCTGGTTTGATGTGCAGGTGACCAACCAAGAGAATGAGCTGGTAGCCGAATATACGATTCTAACCCTGGTGAAGCGGAAGAATCGGTTGGATATGGATCTGGACTGAAGATCAAAACATTCGTGGCACGACTCAAAGTCGTGCCACGAATAGGAATCACTCAACCAATTAAAAAATGCCCATCAAACGATGGGCATAATATACGGGCCGGTCATTTATGGCCGGCATATTAGACATGGTATCTTAATATGCCTCCCGATAATAAAATTTAGCTCCTCAGTTAAACTACCTCAAATTGAGCAGTTTACTGCTTTATTGAGATAACATGCCTCGTGCGGCCCCTGCTACTCACCAAACATATCGTGGTAATCTGCGATAGAGGCAGTAATCACTTTCTCCGCAAACTCTCTGTCATACACTCGGTCCACAAACACATTTGATTCTTTTCCGGGAATCAGTTTATAGGTACCGAAGTAGTGACGCAGCCTTTCCACAATCACTTCCGGCAGGTCAGAGACATCATGCACATCTTTGTAGTATCGATCGTTTTCGAGCACCGAAATAATTTTATCATCCGCTTCACCATTATCGATCATGTGCAGACCGCCGATCACTCGGGCATTCAAAATCACCTCAGCACGGTCAATCGGACGTTCACTCAGCACACAGATATCCAGTGGGTCGCCATCACCAATGTCTGTATGATCAGATAAACCGCCAATTCTGTCACCGCAATAGGTTCTTGGAATAAATCCATAAAGTGATGGAGGCATGGATGAACTTCTCTGAGGCCGATCCACACGCATGTATCCGGTTAGTTTATCCACTTCATACTTGATTGCATCAAAAGAGGTAACCTCAATGAACGCGTTTACAATTTTGGGTGATTCTTCACCAACTTCCAGGCCGTGCCATGGATGCGGGCGCCATCTATAAAAAGGGTTCGGAAAATTCACTGTATTAATAATTTTTTTCTGTTTTTTTATTTGATTTTCAATTCGAATAGTACAGCAATGTCAGGAGTTTACGGTTCAATTAAATCTCCCCATAAAATTCTCTCTATTGCATGATCGCGTTTAGTTTCTCAAGATTATCTTCCAATCGCAGAGCCTCAATCACATCATCGATGTTTCCTTTCATGATGTCATCAAGATTGTAAAGCGTCAGGTTAATACGATGATCCGTCAATCTCCCCTGCGGATAGTTGTACGTTCTGATTTTGGCACTTCGGTCTCCGGTTGATACCTGGCTTTTCCGGTCTGCTGCTCGCTCGGCCCGTATTTTCTCCATCTCCATGTCGTACAGTTTGGTCTTTAGCATCACCAGGGCTTTCGCCTTATTTTGATGCTGCGACCGCTCCTGCTGGCACTCTACCACAACGCCCGAAGGCTCGTGAGTAAGCCGAATTGCCGAGTCTGTTTTGTTCACGTGCTGTCCACCTGCGCCGCTTGCACGGAAAGTATCAACACGGATATCTCCCATGTTGATGTCGATATCCACATCATCATTTGCTTCAGGAAGGACAGCAACAGTTGCAGCTGATGTGTGAACCCGCCCCTGGGATTCGGTCTCGGGAACGCGCTGCACACGGTGCACACCACTCTCATATTTCATCTTTCCAAAAACTTCATTGCCGGAGAGTTCAAAAACAATCTCCTTAAATCCACCCTTCTCACTTTCAGTTACTGAAAGAATATTCATCTTCCAGTTTTGATTGTCCGCATATCGGCGGTAGAGATCAAAAAGGTCGCCCGCAAAAATAGCGGCTTCATCGCCGCCGGTTCCCGCGCGAATCTCCACGATACAGTTTTTAGAGTCATCCGGATCTTTTGGAATCAGTTTAAATTTTATTGATTCTTCCAGCTTTTCGAGCTCCTTTTCCAGCTCTTTGCTCTCTTCCCGAGCCATTTCGGTAATCTCAGCGTCTTCATTGGCTTCAATCAGCTCACTGTTTCCCTTCAAAAGCTGATGAATCTCCTTCCAGCGATCAAAATCGTCCACAAGCTCTTTTAGCTGAGTGTGCTCTTTCGTCAGCTCGGCGTATTCGGAGGGACGATCGTAGATGGCAGGGTCAGCCATTGCCTGGTTAATCTCATCGTACCGCTCCTTGATTTGCTGTAATTTATCTTCTAAATCCATTCAAAGTCGTTGTTTTAATAGACACCAAAGATATTGAATTATGTACTTTAATCGAACTATTGATTCAACAGTTCTGCCATCTCTACTCAATACTGCAAAGAAGCGCTTTTTTCACAGACAGGTTGAAATATCGCTCAATATAATCCCAATCATTTTTTACCTTTCCGCTGGTTAATTTCAAATTTCACAATCTTTTTATAAATGTCGCGACTTCTACGTACAGATTTTAAAATCGGTTTTTTAGGCGCCGGCCAGCTCGCCCGCATGTCATCTCTCAAAGCGTTTGAACTGGGCATGCAGGTTGCCGTATTTTCTGACCGGGAAGAGAATGAGCCCGTTCAGTTCATGACTCCTTATTCCACGACGGCTTCGTTTGATGACGTTGAAGCCATGGCAGAATTTGCCGCAGAGTGTGATGTCATTACTCTCGAAAATGAGTTTATAGACTCCGACGTTTTAAAACGGGTTCAGAAACTTTCTGACACACCCATTTTTCCCTCCCCCGAAAGTTTTGAGCTGATTGAAAACAAACTGATCGAAAAGCAAACTTTTGAAAAAGCCGGTATTCCCGTTACACCCTACAAGCTTGTTCAAAACCGTGAAGATCTGAAAGCATTTGGTGAAAAGCACGGCTGGCCCTATCTGCTTAAATCATCCAAAGGGGGGTACGACGGGTATGGGAATGAAACTGTATCAACCATTGAAGAAGCGGAAACAGCTTTTAAGAATTTAGGCGGTGAACAAGGGCACGATATTGTAGCCGAAGCGTTTGTCGACTTTACACACGAACTGGCCGTACAGGTTGCCCGAAATGAAACCGGTCATGTGGTCTACCCCTGTTGCGAAACGGTGCAGGAGAATCACATTAATGTGGCTGTAAAATCTCCGGCACAGGTAGATCGGTCGGTACGTGAACGGGCTCAGCAGCTTGCCGTTGCTGCCACGGAAGCCATAAACGGTAAAGGAATTTTTGCTTTTGAATTTTTCCTTACAAAAAATGGGAATGTATTGCTCAACGAATCGGCACCCCGTCCTCACAACTCCGGGCACTATACCATCGAAGGAGCCATTACTTCACAGTTCGAAAATCATGTAAGAGCTGTTTGTGGACTCCCTCTTGGCTCTCCGGATCTGCGAAAACCTGCAGTCGTAATGATTAACTTGCTGGGCACCCACCGGCGAGAAGCCGTCATTGAACATGCAGTTGATGCCATTGCCGAACCGGATGGACATCTTCACTCTTACGGTAAACTGCAAAGCAAACCGGGACGAAAAATGGGCCACTACACGCTATTGGGTGACAAAATGAATGCTACGTTTGAACGGGCACGGACTTTAACCAAGTCGATAGAAATTTAGACGACTCCGATTTCAATTTTCATCGTTCAACCTTTTACTTTTCAAATCCGGCCGAATACCTATATTCTCTAAATACTGCTCAATTTTAACCTTAACTGAACATCATGGCGAAAATGCTTACCACCTTCTCAAATCTTCGCATGTTTTCAGCGGTCATCATCCTGCTGCTTTTATCAGGATGTGCTGCTTCAGAACAAGCTATCAATCAATCTCAGCCCGTTCAACAAGAACAATCTGCTGAAGAATCCGTAACAAAAGAGGACTATCGCCGAGCGGAATCTTTTCTGGCACAACATACATCCTCTTTGGTTTACAACACCATTTCAAACCAGAATTGGCTGGACGACGGAAGGCTAACCTACAGGCAAACCGTATCCGGCGGAGCTGAATTTTATGTAGCTGATCCGGCTACCGGCGAGATTGATCACGCATTCAACCACAGTGCGCTCGCAGCAACAATGAGTGAACTGACCGGAAGTGAATTTACGGCAACATCTCTTCCGTTCAGAGATTTCAGCTACAACAATGACGGTTCAAAAGTTGTGTTTTCCCATAGCGGCTACCTCTATAGCTGTGATCTATCCGGATCTACCTGCGACACAACCGCACAGGAAACTCAATACAATCGATTTACGGAATCCCTTTCGCCTGATGGAACCAAAGTTGTCTTTATTCGGGAGTATAATCTATGGATGAGAGATCTCGAAACCGGAACCGAAACTCAATTGACGTTCGACGGCGAGAAAGATTATGGATATGCAACGAACAATGCCGGGTGGACAAAACGCGATGCCCCGGTGATGATCTGGTCACCCGATTCTAAACGGATTGCCACATTTCAGCAGGATGCACGGAATGTTAAGAATATGAATCTTGTCTCCACCGCCGTAGGTCACACCGAGCTTCAGCAGTGGAAATATCCGCTACCCGGCGATGAACACATCTTTATGGTAGAGCGGGTTGTGATTAACCTGGACGGGGATCAACCTGAGGTTGTTCGGCTCGATATGGAGCCCGACTACCAGCGATCAACCATCACCGATCATATTGCCGGCCGCGATGGTTCCCTGCTCGATGCCGAATGGAGCAGCGACAGTGAAAGACTCGCTTTTGTTTCTGTTTCCAGAGACCACAAAGAGGCACATTTACAAATCGCAGATCCCGTAACCGGCGATGTCACTTCTGTACTTCATGAGCGTCAGGAGGCTTTTTTCGAATCAGGTATCAACTCCATAAGCTGGAGATTTCTGAAAGATTCCAATGAAATCATTTGGTGGTCACAGCGCAGCAACTGGGGGCATCTCTACCTATATGATGCAAACAGCGGAACCCTGAAAAATCAGATTACATCCGGAGAGTGGAACGTTCGCGAGGTTCAGCACATCGATGAAGAGAATCAGGTTATCTACTTCCTCGGTTCTGTTCGTGAAGAGGGCGATCCTTACTTCCAGTATCTATACAAAATCAATTTTGACGGGAGCGGACTTACACTGCTCACGCCCGGAATCGCAGATCATAATGTGGATCTCAATGTTAACGCCGGCTTTGTGGTCGATACCTACTCCACTCCCGACACTCCTCCGGTAACTGTAGTTCGCGATCTTGAGGGCAACGAATTAGTGAAACTGGCCGAGGCAGACATCTCAGATCTTATTGCACACGGTTGGACCGCTCCGACTCCGTTTTCCGTGAAAGCCCGCGATGGAGAAACTGATCTTCACGGTTTGATGTACACTCCATCTAATTTAGATGAGAATAAGTCATATCCGGTTCTGAACTATCTCTATCCGGGTCCGCAAAGCGGAAGCGTGGGTAGCCGTTCCTTCAGAGCCTCCAGATCTGATAAGCAGGCACTGGCTGAACTTGGCTTTATTGTTGTGGAAGTGGATGCTCAAGGTACACCGGGTCGATCCAAAGAGTTCCACGATTTTTACTTTGGAAATATGGGAGATAACGGAGTTCCGGATCAGATTGCAACCATCGAACAGCTTGCAGATCGACACTCTTTTCTGGACATTGACAGAGTTGGAATTTACGGCCATTCAGGTGGCGGATTTGCATCAACCCGTGCTATTTTGGCTTTTCCCGATTTCTACAAAGTGGCTGTTTCCAGTGCCGGCAACCACGACAACCGAAATTATACGGATGCCTGGGGTGAAAAATGGCAGGGACTTCTGGTTGAAACTGAAGACGGAACCAATTACGATAATCAGTCGAACCCGTTACTTGCAGAAAACCTGAAGGGCAAACTTCTAATCACCCATGGAACGTTAGACACCAACGTTCCGCCATTCAACACACTGCTTGTTGTGGATGCACTGATTGAGGCAAACAAGGATTTTGATTTGATCATGTTCCCAAATCGCGGTCACGGTTATTACGGCGAACCGTACATGATGCGTAAACGCTGGGACTATTTCGTTAAACACCTGAAGAATACCGAACCGCCGAAGGAGTATGAGTTCGGAAATCTATAATTCCTGATCATTTAACGTCTATTTACGAGCCCTGAGATCTCAACATTTCAGGGCTCTTTTTTTGGGTTGATGAAAACTTCCGAATTTAGTTAAGTATCCGGTCTGTTATCTTATCCTTTCAACCGAAATAAAATAGGAGTAGAGATGACACAGAGTTCTAAATCTGTAACGGTAGGATGGTTTGAAATTCCTGTCAAAGACATGGGTCGGGCAATCAAATTCTACAATTCTATTTTCGATACCCATCTAAATATTCAATCAATCCAGGGTGTTGAAATGGCATTCTTTCCATGGAACGAAGAGGAAAAAGGTGCGGGAGGATCATTGATCAAAGCTGATGATCACTACAAGCCAAGTCATGATGGCACTTTGATTTACTTTTCCTCAGACGATGTAAACATTGAACTTAAGCGTATAAAAAAAGCAGGTGGAAACATCCTTCAGAAGAAAACTGAAATCACACCCGACATCGGATTTATGGCTCTGATTGAAGATACCGAGGGAAACAGAATTGCACTCCATTCGAAAAAGTAAATGTTCAAATCGATAAATCTTTCTGTTGCTGCTGTGATGAAACAGAATCTGAAAAGTTAAGCCTTACACTCCTGTTAATTCAGTATGCCGAATCAATCCGCCCAGATAGCCAGTATAGATTAAGTATGCCGATGCCACGATTGCGAGAATTAAAGTAATGATCATAAACACTTTGTAACCTTTCACTTCCTTATCTTTGAAATAGAATATTCCTCCGAGCCCGAACACTCCCAGAATGATGGCAAATAATCGGGCGGTCTCGGCTGCATGTTCATGGTTTTCGATGGCATCATGAGAAAAACCGGCAATATTTTCGACAATATCTTCCGCACCCTCACCCGTAAAGAATGTTACAATGGCAAACAGTGCAGCGATTACAAATCCCACAAATGCAATTTTATAATACTCCCGTTTTCCCGAAAAGTAGCCCGCCAACAGAACAAAAAGTGAAAATATAGTGAGTATAACGGGAACGTGATTCACGATTAAATGTATATGTGCAGAATTCATTAATTTACCTCTCTTTTAATTGATGGACAGTTTGCATTCAATTCTGATCACAACTTGTCCGTTTTAGTGATCTTCTGATTCCTGATATTCATCATCCTTGGAAAAAAGTGAATCACTGCCTACCGGTTTGGGTACACTTCGATTCTTTTCCATTCAGTGATAAATGGTCGGTAAAACTAATAGAAGAAAGCAGAAATATGATTATGGTTAAACTCTCTTCTCGTATCATTGATTTCCCATTTTTTGATGATGTATTAACCATCTGTTTCTATTTTAGACATATTTGTCTTTATTTCCTACAGGCAGATGTACAAACTCCTATTTTAAATCGAGTTTAGATAGAAAATACTTCCTCTTGTTTTTACTGTATGTATAGGTTTAGAATGTCAAAAATGAACAGTCGATAAACTGACAAAATCTGACCAAAAATCAATTATGCCTGTACCTGCTGAGTTCGATTAGAGCTGCTCAATTTGTTTCAATTCTATTGCATACAGAAGTCTCATCGTTATCCTACTTATTGACCACCGTTCATGGATAACATATTCGATTCCAGTTCGTACTGAAATTGTAGCGATAAGTTGAATTCAGAGACTCAACACAATATGCTATTCAGTTATGAGCAATCATTCAAAACAGAAGCACAACATAATCACACAAATTATTTGATCTTTCTGATCATCCCTCTCTTACTATTCTCAGGCTGTAACCTAACCGGTGGTGAGGAGTCTGTTACAACATTTGAGTCCGATTTTAACAGCGGTGAAACTGATTGGGAGCCGTTCTATACCGGTTACCCGGTAAGCTATGAAGAGAACATGGAGTTCGAGAGTGAAATCAGACCTCTGCCTGATCCCCTGAATTCAGAAAATAACGGTTACTACATCACCGCATTTAACCGAAGTGACGACGTGAAAATGCTCTTTAGAAATCAAGTTAATGGTCTGGAACCGAACAGAACGTATCGAGTACATTTTACGGTTCGTTTTGCTACAGAAACTCCATCAAACTGCGCAGGGGTGGGCGGAGCACCGGGTGAAACCGTAAAAGTCATTGCAGATGCATCAGACATTCGTCCGGAACCCATCATAGAAGGAGAGGCTGACGACGGTTATGTACTGCTGAACACCCAGCAGATGGGAAATCCTCAGGAGTGGTATCAGAACGCCATCATGGGCAATATTGCCAATAGCAGAGATTGTGAAGAGGGATATGGATTTGAGATCAAAGAGGTTCAGTCCGGACGTTTTCATGCTCAAGTTACAACTGATGAATTTGGCAATGCATGGCTTCTTTTTGGTACACGATCTGGCTTTGAAGGAAAAACCAACCTTTACTACACCTATTTTAGAGCTGAGTTTATAAATTAAATCATT
>NZ_MDWE01000061.1 GCF_001715195.1 Rhodohalobacter halophilus | reverse complement strand
ATATTCGTTTTTTTAAGTAGTTATTAAGCTTGTTGTTCTATGATTTCCTGAGCTTTCGAGTCAGGTACCGGTACATATTCAGAGAACTCCATAGAATATGCCGCACGGCCTTGTGTAAGTGACCGAAGGTCTGTTGAGTATCCAAACATTTCTGATAAAGGCACTTTTGCCTTCACAACAGAGCCCTCTGCATTGTTATCCATCTTCTGGATGATTCCGCGACGGCCGTTAACATCACCAATTACATCCCCCATAAACTCTTCAGGTGTTGTAATCTCTACAGCCATTACAGGCTCAAGTAGTTGTGGACCAGCTTTTTTCGCTGAATTTCTGAATGCAAGCTTCGCACACAATTCGAAACTAACCTGATCAGAGTCAACATCATGGTAAGATCCATCAAACAACCGCACTCCAATTTTCTGTGCAGGATAGTTTGCCTGGATACCATTCTTCATCGCTTCACGGAATCCCTTTTCAACAGATGGAATAAATTCACGTGGAATATTACCACCTACAATTTCATTGATGAATTTGAAATCTTCATCAACCGATACTTTCTTGTCGTCATCAGTGAATTGCTCAAAATGCTCAAGCGGACCAATTTCAAAAGAAATATCAGCAAATTTACCACGACCACCAGTCTGCTTCTTATACACTTCTCTGTGCTCAACAGGCTTGGAGATTGTTTCGCGGTAAGATACCTGTGGTTGCCCAACATTCGCTTCCACTTTAAATTCGCGACGTAGTCGGTCTACAATAATTTCCAAGTGAAGCTCACCCATACCGGCAACCGTTGTCTGTCCTGTCTCCTCATCCGTTGTTACCTGGAATGTTGGATCCTCTTCAGCCAGTTTTACAAGACCAGTTGTCAGTTTCTCGGCATCGGCTTTTGACTTTGGCTCAATAGCGAGCTTAATAACGGGTTCAGGGAATGTAATCTGCTCCAGGACAATTGGATTGTCAACATCACAGAATGTATCACCTGTGTTCACCTTTTTCACACCCACAGCCGCAGCAATATCTCCGGCCCGGACGATATCAATATCTTTCTTGTCATTTGCATGCATCTCCAAAATACGGCCGATACGCTCTCGCTCTCCGGTTGTAGAGTTCAGGATATATGAGCCTTTCTCAAGCTGGCCGGAGTATACACGGAAGAATGTCAACTTACCAACATATGGGTCGGTAGCAATTTTGAACGCAAGAGCAGAAAATGGCTCATCCACACTCGGGTTACGCTTCATCTTCTTCTCTTCATCTTTCGGATCAACACCGTCAACTGCTTCAACATCCAGAGGACTTGGCAAATATTCAATTACTTTATCAAGAAGAATCTGAACACCCTTATTCTTAAGAGCTGTACCGCAAAGTACAGGCGTTATATCGCGCGCCAATGTTGCTTTACGGACAGCGTTATTGATCTCTTCTTCAGAAATCTCTTCTTCCATCAAGTACTTTTCCATCAGCTCATCATCATGATCAGCGATAGATTCCAGCATAAGCTTACGATATTCAGCAACTTTCGCTTTCAAATCTTCAGGAATCTCAACCACTTCATACTTTGCTCCAAGTGATTCATCATCCCAAACAATTGCCTGCATGTTAATCAGGTCTACAACACCCTCAAAATTCTCTTCAGCCCCAATAGGAATCTGAATAGGGATAGGATTTGCACTAAGCTTGTCACGCATCTGTTCAACTACATTGTAAAAATCGGCACCTGTTCGGTCCATTTTATTTACAAACGCCATGCGTGGCACTTTATACTTGTTAGCCTGACGCCAAACTGTTTCTGACTGAGGCTGCACAGCACCCACGGAGCAGAATACCGCAATCGCTCCATCAAGCACACGCAGTGACCGCTCCACTTCAACAGTAAAGTCTACGTGACCGGGTGTATCGATAATATTAATGCGATGGTCTTTCCAGATACAGTGAGTTGCAGCAGATGTAATGGTAATACCACGCTCCTGCTCCTGCTCCATCCAGTCCATTGTAGCAGCACCGTCATGCGTTTCCCCCAATCGGTGGCTTCTACCGGTATAAAACAGAATACGCTCTGTTACAGTTGTCTTACCGGCATCAATATGAGCCATAATACCGATGTTTCGCGTTCTGCGAATGCGGTCTACAATTTTAGAATCAGTTTTTGTCGTTGCTTCAGACATGAAAATAAATGTTTAAATACTGTGTGTTTTAGAATCTGAAATGAGCAAATGCCTTGTTGGCTTCTGCCATCCGATGGGTTTCATCTTTTTTGCGAACCGCACCACCTTCATTTTTCGATGCATCGATCAGCTCACGGCTCAAACGAATGGCCATAGACTTATCATTTCTCTGTCGCGATGCACGGATAATCCAACGCATACCCAATGCTGTTCCGCGCTCGGTTCGAACTTCAACCGGAACCTGGTAGGTTGCACCGCCTACTCGGCGACTTTTAACCTCAACAACCGGCGTTGCATTCGACAGAGCCGTACGGAAAATCTCTATCGGCTCCTCTCCGGTTTTTTCCTCAATAATTTCAAATGCCTGATATAAAATCTTTCTCGCAACGCCTTTTTTACCGTCACGCATCAAGCTGTTTACAAACCGTGTAACCAATTTGTCATTAAATATCGGATCCGGCTGTACTTCTCTTTTATCTGCTGTTTTTCTGCGCATAACCTCTAAAGATTAAAAATCCCTGTTACCCTTTTGGTTTCTTCGTTCCGTAATGACTTCTACCCTGCTTACGATCTTCCACTCCGGCGGTATCAAGAGTACCGCGAACGATGTGGTAACGTACACCGGGAAGGTCTTTCACACGACCGCCACGAATAAGCACAATACTGTGCTCCTGCAGGTTGTGCCCCTCTCCGGGAATATAAGCAGTCACTTCAAAGCCATTTGTCAACCGAACTCTTGCTACCTTACGCAGAGCAGAGTTAGGCTTCTTGGGTGTTGTTGTGTAAACTCGGGTGCAAACACCTCGTCGCTGTGGGCAGTTTTGCAGTGCAGGGGAAGTTGTTTTCTTCACCTTGCTCTTTCTGCCGTTTCTAATAAGTTGTTGTATTGTAGGCACGGGTTTTACCTGTTTGGTTTCGTAAAATCAAGAGCTGATGAAGATAGTGATTTCACACATGGATTTGCAAAATATTTCTAAAAAATTTTTCCCTTTTGCTACTAAAATTCTATATAGTGTTTATTCCGGCCCAATAACGGCCTTTAATTCTTCTTTTAATTTATAAATTGTTATATAACTGTATATCAATTTGAAACTATTAGACCTTAAAAATCTCAGTCAAAAACGGTTGTCGGCGCTGCAGTCTGCGGGTATACACCATCCGGAACATCTGCTCTACTTTTTCCCGCGCCGATATCTTGATAAATCGAACTTTCAACCCATTGGTTTCTTGCGGGAAACCGGGGAACCTATATCAGTTGCCGGGAAGGTTATCTCTGTTAATGTTTCGGGTTATAAGAGCAAAAAACGACTCGAGGTTATTGTTCAGGATAGAAGTGGCTCTATGAAAGTGGTTTATTTTAAAGGATGGAAATATTTCATCAGTCGCTTTAAGAAAGGAGAATGGGTTGCTCTGTATGGAACGGTAAAGCAGTATGGGCGCTATATGAATATGGCTCATCCCGAAGTGGATCAGATTTCCGGTCCTGATGATGTGGAACAATTCAAATCACTAACTCCGATCTACCCAAGTAACAAACATTTTTCCAAAGCCTACATATCCAATCAAATTATCAGCGACTGGGTGCAGCAGATTCTCACCGCTACAACTGTTCCCGAGTTCCTGCCCGATCACATTCTTAAGCGGCATAGCTTTCCCGTTCGTGATGAGGGACTCAGATCCATTCACAAACCGGAATCCAAAGCTGAAGCCGATAAGGCGCTTGAGAGGTTCAAATATGAGGAGTTTTTCCTGTTCGAACTGAGCATGGCAAAAATCAAAAACATTCGAACCACACGCGCTGAGGGTAAAATTCTGGAACCGGGCCCGATCACCAAAAATTTTTTTAACGAACAGCTTCCTTTCGAGCTGACCGATGGACAGAAAAACTCGTTGAAGGATATCCGAACCGATTTAACATCCGGTGAGCAGATGAACCGATTGATCCAGGGCGATGTGGGTGCCGGGAAAACCGTGGTGGCAATTGGCAGTATGCTGATGGCAGTGGATAACGGCATGCAGGCTGCACTGATGGCACCTACTGAAATTTTAGCCGAACAGCACTATCACACCATCAAAGAGTACCTGGAGCCGCTGGGTATCAATCATCGATTAATTACCGGAAGTCAAAAAACCGCCCTCCGTCGTGATATTTTGAGCGATATTGCCGGGGGTACGTGCCAAATTGCCGTGGGTACGCACGCCATCTTTCAAGACCAAGTGGAGTTCAACAACCTTGGTGTAGTGGTTATTGACGAGCAGCACCGTTTTGGCGTGAAGCAGAGAAACGAGCTTTTAATGAAAGGCGACAATCCCCATCTGCTGGTGATGTCGGCCACACCCATTCCCCGCTCACTGGCCATGACCATTTACAGCGACCTGGACATCTCCATTATTGAAGGGCTACCCGGCGGACGAAAACCGATCAAAACAGCCGTAAGAACTGATAAGGAACGACCGGGAGTCTATGATTTCCTCGAAACAAGCATTCAAAATGGGGATCAGGCCTACATCGTCTACCCGCTCATTGAAGAGTCGGAGGTGATGGACTTGAAAGATGCGACCATGGGTTTTGAAAAGCTGAAGCAGCGTTTTCCGGAACTCCGTATCGGGCTGCTTCACGGACGCATGAAGCCCGAAGAAAAAGACGGAATCATGAAGCGTTTTGCAGAGGGCGATATTGATATTCTCGTCTCCACCACTGTAATCGAAGTTGGCGTGGACGTTCCCAATGCTTCCATCATGATTGTTGAGCATGCCGAACGTTTTGGACTCTCTCAGCTACACCAACTTCGCGGAAGAATTGGGCGAGGCAGAAAACAGAGCTACTGCATTTTGATGCCGGGGCAAAAACTGAGCAAAGATGGTCGGTTTCGGTTAAAGATGATGATCGACACAACAGACGGCTTTAAAATTGCGGAGGCTGATCTTAAACTCCGCGGACCCGGGGATTTTCTCGGAACCAAACAGAGCGGTCTCCCGGAATTTAAATTCGGCGATATCCTCGAAGACAGAATCACACTTGAAAAAGCAAAGAATGACGCCTGGCAAATTATTCGCAGCGATTCAGATTTCGGCAATCCAAACCATCAAGCCCTTAAAAAGGTTTTCGAGCCTTACTTTAAGAAGAAAGCTGAATTTTTCGGTATTGGGTAATCCGTACTATAGCTCTACAAAAGTTGGGGAATAAACCAACTGTACTTAAAATCTATGATTTACTTGGTTCTGCCTTCAACTAGCGCGTCATACTCCTCATCATTGGGCTCCCAGAGTTCAACCCGGTTACCTTCCGCATCAAGAATGTGAACGAATTTTCCATAGTCGAAGGATTCAACCTCATCTATGATCTCCACTCCTTCACTTCGAAGCTGTTCTACCAGTTTTTCGAGATTCTCCACCCGATAGTTGATCATAAATTGCTGATCAACGGAACCGGCATATTTACTGGTTTTGGTATTTACGCTCCACTGTGTAAACCCTTTCATGTCTGGATTGTCGGCCTGCCTCCATTCAAAGTTGGTTCCATACGCATCGGTTTGCAATCCCAGATGTTTTTGATACCACTGCTTCATCTTATCAGGGTCATCACATTTAAAGAAGATCCCACCAATTCCGGTTACCTTTTTCATATATCACTATTTGATTCGTGATCATCAACGAATATTTTCACTCCATCCGTTGATATTTAAACAATTGAGAATTTATACTCCCCTTACACTATAGGTGAGATTACTCACCTGCCAGATTTAAAATCTTTTTGTACTGATCTTCTGTTACTTCGGTAATGGATAATCGATTTCTTTTGAATAACTGCATCTCAAGCAGATCATCGTGCTCTTTTAGTTCATCGCGAGTGACAGGCTTCTCAAATTTCCGGATAAACTTCACATCGATCAGCTGCCAACGAGGATCACTTTCACTGCTTTTGGGGTCAAAGTATTTACTGTCCGGATCAAACTGCAGCGGATCGGGATAGGGCTCTGTACAAACCTCCATCTCTCCTACAATGGCCGGCGGTTTAACGTTGGAATGGTAGAAAAATGCCCGGTCCCCGACATTCATCTTATCTCTCATAATGTTACGAGCTTCGTAGTTTCGCACGCCGCTCCAGCGTATCTGGCCATCACGTTTCAGGTCGTCAATACTATAAGCGTCCGGTTCAGATTTCATCAGCCAATACTGTTTTTTACTCATCGTCACTTCTTTTGTAGATTGATATTTATATTCGTTGGTTCAAACAGGGGTGTCAACCCGATCATTCCGTGGAAATTAGCCATGCCGTCAACAAATCCAAAATCTGAAAAACCCGCACTTTTCTGGAGCGGAGGGAAAGATGCCTATCTTGCACTTCTGGAGTGGCAAAAACATGGCTTACCTGATCCTATTCTGATCACTACTTATGATGATGAATCCGGTATGGTGCCATTTCAGGAGATTCCGATTAGCCGGATTCAGCGACAGGCACTCCACCTCGAACTTCCGCTCATCACCATCCCGTTTTCCTACCCGGTGAACAATCAGTCCTATCTCAGCGCACTTAAAATAGAGTTCACTTCGGCACCATTTTTGGTAACTGATCTAATTTTCGGAGATCTCCACCTACAGGATATCCGCGATTGGAGAGAAAAAGAATTTTCCCGACTTGGGTTTCAATCACACTTCCCGATATGGGATAAATCGCCGGATGAACTTCTTACAATGCTTGAACAGTCACCCACTGAAATTCGAATCCGCAGTGTGGAAGATAAGTGGAGAGAGGTCATCAAACCCGGAATGTTGTTCAACCGCGAGTTAGTTCGTTCACTGCCGGAATCGATCGATCCATTCGGTGAACGGGGAGAGTTTCACACCGAAGTAATTTTTACATAACTCCCGCCGCCTAGGAATATTTTTTAACAAACCAGCGGACTGTTTCAGCCAGTTTCCCCTCAAAATCCTCTGTTGGGCTCCAACCAAGTTCATTCCTGATTTTTTGAATATTCACAGAATAGCGGAAATCGTGACCGGGTCGATCCGTCACAAATGAAATCAGGTTTTTATAGTCACCCTCAGGCCCATCTCCGACTTCCCGGTTGAGAATATCGCAGATAGAGTGCACCAATTCGATATTCTTCCATTCGTTCTCACCGCCAATATTGTAGGGCTCACCGGCTTTCCCGGCTTCAAACACCCGCATCAGTGCCACGCAGTGATCTTGCACATAGAGCCAATCCCGGACATTTTCTCCGGTACCATAAACGGGAATCTCTTCGTTCTTCAGAGCTTTTCGAATAACGGTTGGTATCAGCTTTTCATCGTGCTGATGCGGGCCGTAGTTATTGGAACAGTTGGTAATCACGGTGTTCATCCCGTAGGAGTGAAAATACGATCGCACAATCATATCGCTACCCGCTTTTGATGCCGAATAAGGTGAGTTTGGGGCATACGGAGTTGACTCCGTAAATGAACCCTCATCACCAAGTGTGCCGTACACCTCATCTGTAGAAACATGGAGAAATCGGTTTGGGCTGTTGGTATCCGCTTCTTCACTGTTCCAGAATTGACGGCACTCCTCCAGGATATTGAATGTCCCTACCACATTGGAAAGAATAAATGGTTCCGGCCCCTTAATGGAGTTGTCTACGTGCGATTCTGCCGCAAGATGAAACACTCCATCCGGCTTCCAGGCTTTAACCGCCTCTTTCACAGCGTTACGGTCCACCAAATCCAGTTTTTTGAAATGGTACCGTCCCGACTGTTTCAGTGATGACAGATAGTTTATATCCGACGCATACGTCAGTTTATCCAGATTTAAAATCTCAATATCAGGATAGTTTTCATGCAGAAATAGAATCAGATTTGACCCGATAAATCCCGCACCTCCTGTTACAATTATTCTCATAATCAGTTTTTTCAGTTAAAACAGATCCGATTCGTCCATCTCTTTCAGCAAGGGAAGCTCCAGATCCTTCTCAGAAAGTATTGGACTCTGAACCTTCCAGTCAATATTCAGTTCCGGATCATCCCAGCGTACTCCCCGCTCCAACTCTTTATTGTAGTAGTTGTTACATTTATAGTAGACCGTCGCCTCGTCTGATAGAACCGAAAAACCGTGTGCATAACCGGTTGGAATAAACATCATATTTCGATTCTCACTGCTCAACACCGTCGAAAAGTGCTCCATAAATGTCGGAGAGTTTGGACGCATATCAACCGCAACATCCAGTATTTTCCCGGCCGGTACCACAACGAGTTTTGCCTGAGAAGCCGGCGGGAGTTGATAGTGCAACCCACGAATTGTGCCTTTTTTTGATACAGAGATGTTATCCTGAACAAATTCAAACTCCAAGTCGTGTTGTTTGAACAGCTCTATCCGAAAGGTTTCAAGGAATTCTCCTCGGTTATCTTTAAAGCGTTTAGGTTTAATCAGCCAAACATTGCTTAGCGGGGTCTCTTCAAATTTCATAAATCACTTTTTTAGTTTCTTTAAAAGAACGGCCAATCCGGTCTGCCAGTCAAGCGGAATCAAACCCAGTTTTTCAATTTTCTGTGTGGAAAGCAGTGAAAATGCAGGGCGCCGGGCCTTGGTCGGGTACTCGGAAGTTGTCACCCGATTTACAGAAGTGTTCCTTCCGGACTGTTTAAAAATCTCCACTGCAAAATCAGCCCATGAAATTTTCCCTTTTGAACTGAGGTGAAACGTACCTGTTTCTCCTTTACGGATCAGTTCTACACTCTTCTCCACTACATCAAACGTAAATGTAGGGCAGCCAATCTGATCATCTACTACCGACAGTTCTTCTCGCTGTTCAGAGAGCCGGAGCATTGTTTTTACAAAATTTGTGCCATGTGCTCCACAAAGCCAGGCTACCCGAATCAGCAGGTAGTCAACTTTGCTCTCCTCGAGTGCAATCTCTCCCTCCCGCTTCGACTTTCCATACATATTGATCGGGTTACAGGAAGCGTTTTCCGGGTAACCCGTTGGGAATTTCTTTTCATCTTCAGAATTTCCAGGAAATACATAATCTGTGCTGTAGTGAATCAGTTTAATCCCGGTATTCCTACAACATTCTGCCAAATTCTTTACCCCATCTCTGTTTACCGCAAATGCCAGATCGGGTTCATCTTCGGCTTCGTCCACATTAGTGTAAGCCGAGCAATTCACCAAAACATCGGGGCGAACCTCCTTAATCGTTGAGTGTACTGAAGCCGGATCGGTCACATCCAGCTCTTTTGAACCATACGCATTGAATGGCATTTGATGTTGGGTTAAATACTCCTTCCATTCCCGGCCAAGTTGCCCGTTGGCTCCGACAATCAAGTACTTCATATTTAAAAACTCCCTGACGCTAACTCGTTTGCTTTTTTATATGAGTCGGGTGTTCCGGCATCGGTCCACCAGCCCTTCATAATCGAAAAGTTCATGCGCCCGGATTGAACATAGTGATTATTCACATCCGTGATTTCCAACTCTCCGCGACCTGAAGGCTCCAGGGTTTCAATCACATCAAACACATCAGACGGATAGAAATAGACACCGGTTACTGCATAGTTCGATTTGGGCTTTTGAGGCTTCTCCTCAATGCTAACGATCTTTTCTTTATCAATTTCAGCCACACCAAATCTTTCCGGATCATCCACTTTTTTCAATAAAATGCTTGCCCTAGTTTTATCAAAAGTTTTCACGGCTGATTTCAGATCCGATTCAAAAATATTATCGCCAAGAATTACAGCCATTGAGTCATTTCCAACAAAGTTGCGGGCCAATCCAAGTGCCTGTGCAATTCCACCCGCTTCATCCTGAACCTTATAGGTAAACCGGCATCCAAAATCTTTTCCAGAGCCAAGCAGGTTTACAACATCCCCCATATGCTCGGTACCGGTAACAATTAATATTTCATCTATTCCCGCTTCAGTGAGTTTTTCAATCGGGTAGTAGATCATCGGCTTGTTACCTACCGGTAGCAGATGCTTGTTGGTTACTTTAGTTAGCGGGTAGAGCCTCGAACCGGTTCCTCCGGCAAGTACTATTCCTTTCATAAAAAGTTATTATTCTCAATTTGTGATTAAGGTAATGCATTAAAATTAATTATATCTTACAGGCAGACATAATAGCATTCTAATTCCGTTCAGCAAGGGGTTCTTTTTATCTTAACAGACCCCTGCAAAACAGCAGGTCTGACTCTTAAAGAAGGTATGAGAAACTCTCAGGCGTTAAAAATACAATTTCTGCTCATCCCCATACTGCTCATGTTGGGCCTTGCCGGACCGAGCTATGCTCAGGATGTAATTCGTGCAGCCGGCGGAACCGATTTATCAATTGACAATATCGGCGGAGAATACACACCCATTTCCGGACCCACAATTCGGGAGACTTCTGCCGGACAATTGCAACAAGGCGGCACGATTGTGCTTACTATACCTTCCGGGTATGAATGGAATACAAATCTCAGCGAAAATGATATAGAAATCCTTATAGAGGGTGTTGGAGCAAATAACACAGATTTAGAAATTGAATTCTTTTCGATCTCCGCAAGTGAGGCTGTTTTTACTGTTACCAGCCGAAGTAGATCAGCAGGTAACGGTCAAGGACCCGGCCGCGTTACATTTTCAGGTTTAGAACTCAGGCCGTCGAACACTACTATTCCTGATGAAGGCATGATCACCAATACCGGAACCACCGGACCTACCTCTGCCAACTATGGAAATTTAAGTAAAGTAGCCGGCAGCATAAATGAAGTTACCGTTGAGACTGCAGCTGACGGCACCGGTGAAATCGTATCATCTCAGGATATTCCGGCAGGAAATTCTCTTACAGTATATGCTGTAGGACGTGATATTGGTGGAAATTTTATCGAAAATATTTCATTGGAGAGTGAGAACGACTGGACACTGACTGAGATCACAGGTGGTATTGTTCAGGGGAGTCTTACTCCGTCGAATAATCTCCAAAGCGCAACCTTCAGCTCACAGAGTACAGGATCGGCAAGTATCCAAGCTGTATTTCAGGGAGCAACTCCCGTTCCGTCGGGCACCATAACTGTTTTACCCCGTCAGGCACGGGATCTGGTCATCTCAACCCAACCCTCCGAGAGTGCCACTGCAGGACAACCATTCAACCGACAGCCGGAAATTCAACTGATCGACATATTTGGAAACCTCGTTACCACAGATAACGAAACTGAAATAGCTGCTTCAATCCATTCCGGTCAAGGAACCCTGAGCGGAACCACATCACTCACAGCTTCCGAGGGTGTTGTTCAGTTTACCGATCTCTTTGCTGAACTGGCAGAATCTATTCAGATTGTTTTCAACTCTCCAACGCTCTCGTCTGATGTTGTTTCGGAAATAATTGATGTGCAGCCTGCCTCTCCTTCAGCTCTCGGTTTTTCGTTCGTACCGGCATCCGGAAATCAAGGGATTAATCTAACCCCGCCTGTTCGGGTTCAGTTGTTTGATGAGTTTGGGAATCAGGCTCCACAGAGTGGCATCCCTATGGATCTCTCGATCAATTCCGGCACAGGGCAGCTACAGGGAGTAACCACAGCTCAAACAGAGAGCAATGGAGAAGCACTTTTCGATCAGCTCTCATTTAATACCCAGGGAGAAAAAATACTTTTAGCAGAATCTGCCGGGCTTGCCTCAGCAACCAGTAATGCGATCAATATTCTTTCAGAAAATGAAGTCTCGGGCTTTTTAGTTGAAATTGCCGGTGGAGGAGACATCCCGGATCAGTCTGCCGGTACTCCGTTCCAAATTGATATTTATGCCGTGAATGGAGCCGGAACAATTATTACTGACTACGAGGGAACTGTAAATCTCAGCAGTTCATCACAGTTTGTTGATGGAGAGGGAATCACACCAAGTTTTACAAATGGAACATTAACCGGTTATGAAGTTACGCTTTCCACTGCCGGAGAGCATACCCTTTCAGTAACCGACAGTGATAACACCACACTTAGCGGCAGTTCAAACTCCTTTTTGATCTCCCCCGCTTCAGTCGACTTTTCCAATACGGTGATGAGCGCAAGTCCGCAAGCCATTACTTCTGACGGCTCAAGCAGTTCACTCATCACAGTTCAATTAAGAGATGCTTTTGAAAACAATCTGATCAGCGGCGGTGAAACCATCACGATTGAGACGGACAGAGGAACATTAAACACGCCATCCGAAAGCGACGCCACATCCGTTACGGCATTTGATAATGGAGACGGAACCTATACAGCTACACTCACCTCCACAGAATCAGTTGAAACGGCAACTATCACGGCTTTTAACAGTGGAGTCCAGATTACCTCAACAACCGTTGAGTTCACATTTGGAGAGGTAAGTGAGTTTATTGTAACCGTACCCGAAACCGGTGGAGCTACAGAAGAGCAGATTGCCGGTAACGCATTTCCAATTTCTATAGAAGCAGTGGATGCAAACCAGAACCGGGTTGAAAACTATTCCGGCACCGTAACGATTTCATCCAATTCTGAATTGACCTCAGGCGGCAGCGTTCTATTGAGCAATGGCTTTGCGGATGATCATTTCGTCACACTAACCCAAAGTGGAGAAAGTATAACTGTTTCTGCTCAGGATGAGGACCTTTTTAACTTATTCGGTACCAGTAAACCTTTCCGGGTTGTTGCTGCAGATCCGGTAGCAACTACTTCTCAGGTTTCGGTAAGTCCGAATGTCATTGAAAACAGTACAGGAGCGGAATCGATTGTCACTATCATTGTGCGCGATCAGTATGGTAACCGGGTATTAACGGATCAGTCAGCGAGTCTTTCTCTTTCGCTGAACCGGCTTGAGCCCGCGGGAGCACCATCAGCTACCTTGTCCGGCCTCTCCTTTTCAAGCCAGACAAACCAGCACCAAGCTATTCTGTCAGCAACCAATACTCAGGAGCTGGTTGAAGTAGTAGCCACTCTCAACGGAGTTGAACTGCCTCAAAGACCAACCGTTGACATTGTAAACCCGATTATTTGGAGCCCCGGCGGAGGGCCGGAAAATACCCGAAACAACTGGCTGAATCCGGACAATTGGACTCCTAACCGGGTACCTGGATCCGGTGATTTCGTAATCATTCCCGGAGGAGTAAGCCCCTACCCCGATTTGGATCTGAACATCAATCTCGGGAGTATGGATATTCAAAGCGGAGCCAATCTGGTGTTGTTTGGTGGAAACTCCATTCAAGTAAGCGGAAATTTGAATGTGGATGGAACGCTGGATATCGAAGATAATACTGCCATCCGCGTAGATGGAAACGTAACGGGAGCCGGTTCTTTCTCCTCCGGAAACTCCACAGAAATTGAGATCGGTGGTAATCTGTCCCTCAACAGCTTCCTTGCAGGAACAGACGGTACAGTGGTACAATTCAACGGACAGTCTCAGCAAACCATCACCTCACCCAACATTCTTGCAGAACGACTTGAGATTTTAAATAATGTAACGGTTACCGCTGGCGATTTAATCAGCACTTCTGAGCTTTTTATTGAGGAGAACAACTCTTTTATTCTTCAGCAAGATGCAGATATTACACTCGATAACCTGCAGAGTATTACCGGAGGGGGTAGCCTTCAGTTGAACAATAACACTCTGGTTGTACGCGGAGATTTGGAACTATCCTCCATAGATGCCTCTCAGGCAACGGTTATTTTTGGGATCCGGATCGATGAAGATTTTACTGATTACCCCGACCTTGAAAGGCAGCGAATCAGCAATCTGACCGAGATGAAAAATGCCATTGTCAACAATATTGAAGGGGTCAGAACCTTTGACGATATTATCATCGATGGAGATCTTGTGTTGCAGAATGGTAACCTGATTATCAGCTCCGGACGCAACTTTATTGCACCAAACACAACCTATGTAAACGGCAATCTTCAGTTCAGAAGAACTCTCAGTAACCGAGGCTGGAAAATGCTTTCTACCCCTGTTGCATCAACGTTTCAGGATTTGTTCGATGGTTTAACCGTCCAGGGAATTCCCGGCAGTACTTATGAAGACCGGCAACCCAACCTCATGTGGTACGACGAAACTTTTGCCGACCCGAATGATCCGGATTTGACAACCGACAACCAGCGCTGGACAGCCCCGTTAAACATCACAGATTCGCCTGTTACAGGCAGAGGATATTTCTTCTATGTATTCGGAAATGTTGCATCGGACAGCGATTATAACGATGAACTGCCAACAACATTAACCATTTCCGGCCGGGAGAATTTCCACGATCAGCCCGGCTCTTTCAATTTTCCGGTCACCTACAGCGAGGATGGAGACACCGGATGGAATATGATCGGAAATCCTTTTGGAGCCACGCTGGACTGGGATCAGCCGGGATGGACAAAAACGAACACCGATAACGCTCTTTACATCTGGGATCAAAACGCTCAGGAGTACAAATACTGGAATGGAGAAGCGGGGAGCCATGGCAGCGGACGAATTGCTCCTTTTCAGGGGTTTTGGGTAAAAGCCAATGCTGATAGTCCTGTTCTGTCTGTTAATCCCTCTAATAAAACCGTTGGTGGCCAGTTCAGAAAAGAGAACGAACGATACAATAGAGTTCCGGTAATCGCTCTTCAAATGGAAAGTGATTTTCACACGACCTCCACTCACTTTTCATTTACCGAGAGTGGAAGTTTTGCCACCGACAGAATGGACGCTTACCGCCTACTCCCATTTGACGCTGTCACATATCTCGAAATCTATTCACTTTTTTCTGATGGAACAGAGCTGGCAGTTAACAACCTCCCCCGCGATTTTGGGAAAACAATTGAAATCCCGATTGCCGCCGGAGCTGTCGTAAATAACAACTATTATAACGGCCCTGTTACACTAACCTGGCCTGAGATGGTCAACATCCCCGAAGGCTGGAAAGTAGAACTGACAGACAATCACACGGGAGATACAATCGATTTGAAACAGAACCAGTTTTACGATTTTGAAATCCGGTCACAGGGCAAAACAGCTCCTGTCACAAACAGTGCCGGTAATTTCAGGCTGCAGGAAAAGTCTGCCGCAAAGGCTAAAAATGCCCGGTTTACTTTATCTATCACCCCCGGCGAAGACGGTTCTGAGTTTCCGGATGAAGTATTCTTGGATCAAAATTACCCGAACCCTTTCAACCCGTCTACAACCATTGAGTTCGCATTACCTGTAGAGGATCGGGTAAGAATTGATGTGTTTGACGTTATTGGCCGAAAAGTACAAACTGTTGTAGATCAGCGCTATCAGGCCGGTTATCATGAAATTAATTTTGACGGCAGCTCCCTGGCCAGCGGGGTCTATTTCTATCGCCTCATCACATCAGACAAAGTGTTGAGTAAACGAATGACCCTTATAAAATAATTCTACTCTACCAGCCTCCGATACTCCGATGTATTGGCCGGATCGGCGTCACTCAGAATGTTGAATGCGGATGTGCGTATTGCGGGAGAGCCCCCCTGTAACATTGCGACAATCTCCCTGTTTTTTGCGCCAAAGAATATATCGAACAGGTAGTTGTTTCCGGTTACTCTTTTTGCATTTCTGATCTGATCCAGCGCTTCAAGCAACTGCTCTCTCGCCTCTTCGGGATTATTTGTGAATTGATCCAACCCCAATCTATGGTATCGATAAAAAGCTTCTCTCAATTCCCTGTATGATGGATTCGTGAGGTCAGAAATCAAACCATACCGATTACGTTGTGCTCCGATCGATCGTCCCCAACCGGCCGCGCCGGTATTCTGTGCCAGCTCCATCACATCCAGTGCCCGATTAAAGAAGGTTGAACCTCCCAGTTCAGCAAATCCGTCATAATCGTACCCCAGAATAATCAGTGCATAAAAATCGATAAAACTGGTCAGATCATCGTATTGAAGATCATCATAAATCAGGTTTCGATTTCTTGCATAGTCAAACTGCCAGTTGCCGTCGCTTATGATAAAAAGCGTTGTTTGACGATTGGTATTGTAGATAGGCCGGCTGGCTGACCATACCGCTTCGGCTGTAAAGTTTGCGTTTCCGTCAACATCCGTCAAAACTATCTGCAGGGTACAGTTAATCTTTTCATGATCAAGATAACGATCATTTGTCCAGCGATTTTCATTCAAATACTGTTCAATCGTGTTCGCTAACTCCTGGACATAATCATACGATGAACCACTGATTTGCCGGTCATTTACGCTCACTGAACAATTCAATTCCTGAGCATTTGCAGGCTGATATAAACCCACCAACATAAACAGCATCATGCACTTAACCGCACATAAAAGTTGATGTTTATCTTTCATATTCACATAATGTAAGACCATAAAGCAAAATCAATTGAGAATGGTAAGAAGGTCACGAATAATATCCCTTTTTATTATAACTATATCATGTCTGTTTGTAGTTATTCTTTCTGAACCGGTGTTGGCACAGACCAGTCTGGGTGCAAAATCTATGGCTATGGGTCAAACCGGAGCTGCCCTTCCTTTCGATAGCTGGTCTGTCTTTAACAACCCGGCACTGCTGAGCCCCGATGAACTGAACATCTCATTTTATGGATTCAGATACGCAGGAATATCTGAAATTTCCGACATGGCAGCGGCCGGAAATTTTCGTTCAAAAATCGGTGTGTTTGGTGTTGGTATTCATAGATATGGATTCAATCTGTTCAACGAAAATCAATTTCGGCTCGTCTATAAAAACCGGTTTGATCATATCCATTTTGGTATTTCTGCAGGATATTTTCACATCCTGCAGGGGGGTGAATATGGATCAGCCGGGGCGTTGGGCATAGACGCGGGTATAGCCCTGCAGGTCACTTCATCTTTCTGGATTGGAGTTAGAACTAAAAATATCAACCAACCTAAATACGGTGATACTGACGAGGAACTCCCCCGAGAATTTTCGGGTGGCTTGAGTTTCAACCCAACAGAACGTTCTCAGCTTGTTGCAGAGGTCACTAAGGATGTGATGTTTCCTGCCTCTTTTCGAACCGGCCTGGAAGTTGAACTTTTTAAAGGCTTTACTACACGAGCCGGAGTTACGACAAACCCCTCAACCTACTCTTTCGGGTTTGGCTATGATCACTCTTCCTGGAGTATCAACTTTGCGATACAACAACACAATCCACTCGGTTTGAGTCCGGCACTCGACCTCTCCATACGGCTATAATATTCATCATGAAATCGTTTGACTTCACATATCACATACAGTTCCCAAAAGTTGTCACACTTCTAAGCTTGCGCCCGGTCTTATGGATTCTTTTTATGTTTATCCTAACACCAAACAGCTATGCTCAGCATCAAGATTCTACCCAATCCAAAATTGAACATGATCTGGAGATACTGCTTGATGAGTTTGACGGGGAAGAGTCTGATACCACACTGGAAGAGCTTCTCGAATTTTTACAAAACCTCGCCGCTAATCCACTCAACATCAATCGAGCCGGCCTGGATGAACTGCTTCAGGTTCCGGGAATCAATTTTAGAATTGCACAGAATATTGTTCAGTACAGATCATCAAACCCGCCGTTTGAAAAAGTTGATGATCTGACATCCGTTTCGGGAATCGGAAGTGCCACGTTGAGTCAAATTCAACCCTATTTAACCGTCGGAACTGCTGCAGAACGAGGAAGGGATCTCTATCTAAATCCACGCTACTGGACCGGTGGAAGCAGACTTGAACTATTCAGCCGTATGCAACAAACCATAGAAGAACAGAGAGGTTATCAGCGGCCAGACACTCTTGGTGGATTTACTGGCAGCCCGATTAAATACTACCAGCGAGTTCGGTACCGGAGCAATCATCTCTCGCTCAACTTAACACAGGAAAAAGATCCCGGCGAGCCGCTCAATTACCCGATGAATTTTGATTATAACTCTTGGCATCTTGCCCTGGAGAACAATGGACGGCTCAATAGCCTTATTATTGGTGACTATAGTGTATCATTTGGTCAGGGCTTACTCCTTTGGAGTGGAGGAGCCTTCGGAAAAGGAAGTGAAGTTATCCGTACTCCGATTAAAAATGAACGTGGGATTCGTCCCTTCACCTCAGCTCAGGAGATGATCGGATTCAGAGGTGTGGCAGCTACCTACGGTAACCGGCTTCAACTCACCGGTTTTTACTCAAATCGTAAACGTACAGCCTCCGAAATTGATGAATCAACGATTCGGTTTCCAACTGAAAATGGGTTACACCGAACCCTCAATGAACGAAGCCGGAGGCTAAACACAACCCAGAAAAGTTATGGCGGGCGTGTTCGCTATCGTCTGCCGGTTGGCTTTATTGGAGTTTCAGGTTTCCACAATCGGTTTGACCGCCCGGTTCAACGAGGCACATTACCCTGGGAGCTCAACAATTTTGATGGAGCGTCCGTAACCGGGTACGCTGCAGATATTAGAATATTAGCCGGTCCAGCAACCCTATTTGGGGAGGCTGCCCATACCGACAATAATAGCTATGGCTTTCTTGTCGGGGCACAATTTGAGTTAAGCGACCGAACCGACGCAATTATGCTCTATCGACGATATGATCCTGATTTTCGGGCAATATTTGGTTCAGGATTTGGAGAACAGTCGGGCAATCCAAGAAACGAACAGGGATTATATATCGGGTTACAGCATCAGGTTAGTCCGGCCATCCGAATCAGTACATATATCGATCAGTTTCAATTTCCAGCCCCACGATTTCAACAGCGCCAACCCTCTTCAGGTTACGACTGGCTTGCAAGAGTTGATCTCTCACCCGGAAACAGATTCCGGTTTTATGCCCTCATTCGGTTCAAGCAGCGTGAGGAAGATCATCGAATAACTGATGAACTGGGGAGAGATGTTCTGGCACAGGGTGAAAGCAAACGAACCGGTGTGCGCTTTCAAGCAGAGTATATTCCACTTCAAGCCATTCGATTCCGGACCCGGTTTGATACCGTCAGAAGCCGATCGGCCGGAGAGTCCTCCGACTTTGGCTATTTACTGTTTCAGGATGTGCGATTCTACCTTTTCCAAAATCTGCGAATCGATGCTCGATACACCTACTTCAACACCGATGGGTTCGATTCCAGAGTGTACCAGTTTGAAAACGATCTGCTCTATGTGCTTTCGAACACCATGTTATTTGATCGTGGCAAACGAATCTACGCCCTTGTAAACTTCTCACCTGCACCATGGATCGATGTTTGGCTGAAAGCCTCCACCACCGTTTACGACAACCGGGAGACCATCAGCAGCGGTAACCTTCAAATTGATGGAAACCGGAAAAGTGATATTGGCGTGCAGGCGAGGATTCGATTTTAATCTGAAAATAGAATTAATCCGTACTTTCAGAATTGAAAATTCTTTGATTCAGATTTTTAAATAACCTCCCCTATCAAGGGGAGAGTAAGAGGGGTGTACATTGAATAAATCTACGATTTGGTTAACATCCCCCCCCTTAATCCCCCTTTGCTAAGGGGGGAACTTTTCAATTCATTGTCTAAGAATCGAACTCAACTTCTTAAAATTCGTGGCACGGCTATGAGACATGCCACGAAGTAGAATTACTTATCCGTCAATGAAACAACACCCGGCAGCTCTTTGCCTTCCAGATACTCCAGGCTGGCTCCTCCTCCGGTTGATACGTGAGAAACCTGATCCATCAATCCCGCTTTTTTAATTGCCGAAGCAGAATCACCGCCACCCACGATGGTTATTGCGCCAGATTTCGTTGCATCGGCCAGAGCCTGCGCAACGGTAAAGGTACCTTCAGCAAAATTTTCCATCTCAAACACGCCCATCGGCCCATTCCAGACCACGGTCTGTGCCGCTTTAATTTTATTGCCAAACGCCAGGCACGCCTGCGGACCTATGTCGAGCGCCATCCATCCCGGCTCAATTTCGTCAGAATCGACCACCTTGTGCTCTGCATCATTCTTAAACTCTTTGGCAATCACGGAATCAATCGGAAGCATAAAATTTACGCCGGCTTCTATGGCTTTCTTCATCAGTTCACCCGCAAGCTCAACTTTATCCTCCTCAACGAGAGAGTTCCCAACTTCCCACCCTTTCGCTTTAAAAAACGTGTAGGTCATTCCGCCCCCGATAATAATTGAATCCACCTTGCCAAGCAGATTTTCAATCACACCGATTTTATCCGATACTTTTGCGCCACCCAGTATGGCCACAAACGGGCGTTGTGGATTGTTGACACTCTCTTCCAGATATTTGATCTCTTTTTCGAGCAGAAACCCGGAAACTGCAGGGCTCAAAAATTTGGTAACTCCCGCAACAGATGCATGTGCCCGATGACTGCTCCCAAAGGCATCATTTACAAACAGGTCCGCATGTTTAGCAAGCTGTTTGGCAAATTCCGGATCATTCTTTTTCTCTTCAGCGTGAAATCTGACATTTTCCAGCAGTACGATTTCTCCCTCTCCCGCAGCTTCAATCACAGAATCCGCCTCCTCACCAACACAGTCAACCGCAAAATGAACCGGAACATCCACCAGGGTTTGAAGATGGTCTGCAACCGGTTTCAGGCTGAATTCCGGGTCAGGTGCACCGGCAGGCCGCCCAAGATGGCTGGTTAGAATCAGTTTCGCCCCGTTTTCCACTACATAGTTAATGGACTCAAGTGCCTGAACAATCCGGTTATCGTCTGTGATGGTGTTGCCTTCGATGGGTACGTTAAAATCTACTCTCATCAGAACTGTTTTACCCTTCAGTTCTACATCTTTTAAAGTCAGTTTAGCCATTGTTATCTATATGTTTTTTTAAAATGAAGCTGATACACTATTTTTCCCTATTCAACTATTTAGAATCATTGCCACCTAATTGAAATCAGAGAGCACTCATAAATCGTTCATTTGATGAATGTGGCAACTCTACAATCAAAATACAGGGAATCGGCGTTTAATCGAAACGATCAGACATGAAATTCCGCTACTTTCTTCTCCTTTTGATGGTGACTCCGCTCTATGAAGCAGCCGGGCAATCTCACTCCGGTTTCAGCCTGAGTGTAACCGGCAGCTATGCACCGACCCTGACGATCTATACCGATGATATCCAAAACAGCGCTTCGATCGGTATTCAGGCCTCCTATTTTGATGAAGATTACACACGAATGGAGTATGGCTTCCACTATAGCCGGGGGTATAACAACTCCGTCTCTTACCTGATGGGATTGTCTGCTGCAGCAGTGTTTCAGATTACCGATGGCCTTCGGCTAAAGCCCGGGCTGGGAGTTCAGGAGTTCAAAATGGCAGACCGCTCATGCAGAACCACCTGGCGATCTATCCTTGATACAATTTTCGACGTGGATAAACAATGCCGGGATGACTCACACACATCGTTTATCGGGTTTATTTCCCTTGAATATCAATTGGCGGAACCCTTTTCTCTTTTCCTGCATACAACTTATCGAACCATACTGAGCAGTGTGAGAAAAGAAACGGAAACAGTGCTCCTTGAAGGCCCGAATGGTGAAACCGTTGAGCGAACCAACTACACAACAGACCGGTCATTTTATGGAAGTGGCACCGCTGTGGGAGCCGGCTTCAGAATCTATTTCAACTGACATCTCCACTACAACTCTAAGTAGCTCAGTAACTCGTCAAAATCTTCAAACTCAAAATCAGCGGAAATATCGGTATAGCCGTTTCTGCTCTCCTCTTTATCGATCAGTGCCGTAAACCAGGCTGTCTGCCAGCCGGCATTTTTTCCGCCTACAATGTCTGATGAAAACGAATCACCCACATAGAGAATCTCCTCGCGCGGAACACCCGCTTTTTCTGTGGCCACATCAAACACAATCGGGTGCGGTTTAAGTTTGCCGATCTCCTCAGTAATAAGAAGCGGGTTGCAGTACGCTTTCAGGTTCAGCTTCTCAAATTTTAGCTCCTGGGTCTCTTTAAATCCGTTTGTAATAATGCCGGACTGAACTTTGGAACTGACCCGTTCCAGGACTGATTGCGCACCATCAACCCAGGTCCAGAAATTCCGGTAGCTGTGCATGTAAAACCGGCCGATCTCTTCACTTCTTCCGGTGTCCATGTTCATCTCGCTCATGGTTTGATGGAAACGGGCTTTGTGCAGGGCATGCCGGTCAATCTCATCCCGCTGATATTTTTCCCACAAAATGTGATTGATCGCTTTATACTTGTCGTGCCACTCATCCAGAGAAACCTCCTGGAGTTCCGGATACTGTTTGTAGGTTTGCTCCTGGGCATTTCTTTCGGCTGAAATATGATTCAGCAGTGTGTTGTCGAGATCGAAATAGACAAATGAGGGTTTCATAAAGAGGTTTGAATGTGAAAATTTGCATCCGTATGCGCTAAAGGTACGGCCTTTTCCAACAAAGTGAAGATTCCTTTAATTCTTATGAATCTATCCCGATTCTCTTTCGTATATTCGCCCGAAGGGACATCAACAAAAACCAAATTCTTGAGAACATGAATATGAAAACCTGGATCGGTGTTGGAGTGATTGCATTTATTGTGATCTACGCGGTTAGCCTAAACAACTCACTCATCACAAAAGAGGAAGGCGTGAATCAAGCCTGGGCACAGGTAGAAAACCAATACCAGCGCCGCGCAGACTTAATTCCAAACCTTGTAAGTACGGTTCGGGGTGCAGCCAATTTTGAACAGGAAACCATCACACAGGTCATTGAAGCCCGAAGCCGTGCCACATCCATCAACCTGGATGCCGGAGATCTGAATAACCCGCAGGCACTGCAGCAATTTGACCAGGCGCAACAGCAGTTAAGCGGAGCACTTTCCAGACTATTAGTGACCGTAGAGCGTTACCCGGAGCTAACAGCTACACAAAATTTCAGGGATCTGCAGACGCAGCTCGAGGGAACAGAAAATCGCACCTCCACCGAACGAATGCGGTTTAACCGGGCTGCCCAGGAGTACAACACCTCCATCCGGCGTTTTCCTGCCAGTATGATCGCGGGAATTTTCGGCCATCAGCAGAAAGCCTACTTTGAAGCGGTTGAAGGCGCGGAACGTGCACCAGAAGTTTCATTTGACTAAATAAGGATCAACATGCCGGCAAGAGAATTTTTATCGGAAGAGGACGAGCAGAAAATTGTGGCCGCAATCGAAAAGGCTGAGAAGAACACCACCGGTGAAATTCGGGTTCACCTTGAGTTTAAATGCAAAGGAGATCCGCTGGAACGCGCGAAAATTCTGTTTCACGAACTGGAGATGGATCAAACCGAAGCCCGGAACGGCGTAATTCTCTACATAGCCAGTGATGACAAAAAGGTTGCCATCTATGGGGATGAGGGAATCAGCTCACAGGTGGATGATGATTTCTGGCAGAAGGAGATCGACCGGCTTATTACAGCGTTTAAACAGGAAAAGTTTGATGAGGGAATTGAGATTGTAGTAGGCGATATCGGCGAGAGATTGAAATCCTATTTTCCGGGTACCAAATCAAACAGAGATGAACTCGACAATGAAATCAGTTTTGAAGACAACCGGGGTAAAAAGAATGATGAGTAACCGTTTGATCCGTTTAAAATCCATCACACTTTTGCTTTTTCTAATTTTTATGAGTGGATGGGAATCGACAGAAGCTCAGAATTTTCCGGCATCACCAACCGGACATGTAAACGATTACGCCGATATTCTCAACTCAAGTCAGCAACGACAGCTTGAATCAAAACTTCGCGCCTATCGTGATACTACATCCAACGTGATTGCGATCGCAATTTTGGAAAACCTGCAGGGAGTCACTCGCGAAGAGGCCGCCAACACCATCTTTAACAGCTGGAGAATGTGGGAAGGAGAACGACAGAACGGGGTTCTCATTCTGCTGGCCATGGAAGAGCGGCAGATGCAGATTGAAGTAGGCTACGGTCTTGAGGGGGCCGTTACGGACTTAATGGCCGGAAGAGTAGTAGATCAGATACTCCGACCCAACTTTCAGCGCGGCGACTTCTACACCGGGCTCGATGAGGCCTCAACAGCTATCATGAGGCTCGCCTCCAGAGAGTATGATGCCGTTCAGCAACAAAGCGGTGATGATCCCTCAGCGATTGCCTTTTTCATTATACTCATTATTCTGTTCACCGTTATTTATGTAATGATTAAAGCAGGCGGAGGCATTCCGCCCGGATCGGGTAGAGGAAGGCGCAGAAAGCGCCACACACTTGGCTCAGGCGGTGTTGTTGTCTGGGGTGGCGGTTTTGGCGGTGGCGGCCGATCTTCCGGTGGATTTAGCGGAGGCGGTGGCTTTGGCGGATTCAGCGGCGGAGGCGGATTTGGTTCCGGTGGCGGTGGTGCCGGAGGTGGGTGGTAATGAATAGTTTGATTGAAAATTAGATTTAGCAACCCCCGTTATCGTTTCAATCCTTGTTTTGGTGGATCAATGAAGAGAGGATTGAAATATTGTCCACCCACTAATGAATTGCTC
>NZ_MDWE01000060.1 GCF_001715195.1 Rhodohalobacter halophilus | reverse complement strand
CCGGTTTCTTCGAGTATCCCATATACTGAGCACCACAAACTTTTGATCAGTATAGGTGAAATAGATTCTGAAGTGCTTAATAATTACAAAACGAATGGCTCTCTTTTGATCAAACTCTTTGCCGGCCTCGGGCATTTTGGAAAAAAGACGAATTGTTGCAGTAAAGAGATCCTGGAGTTTTACAGGATAATCTACGGTGCCGGTTTTCTCGTACCAATACTCGAGAATATTTGTCCGGTCACTTAAAGCCCTTGTTGTCCACTCTATTTCTCTTTGAGCCATTGATCAAAGAGTTTATTGGCTTTCTCTTGAGGTAGTACATCTCCCGCTTTAAACTGATTGTACCCTTCTCTTACAGCATTTATTTCCTCTTTTAAAAACTCTTCAGGAACCGATGAATTTAGAATAGAACTAATCCAACGATCAATTTCAAGAAGTAGTTCCGGATCGTCGATACGATTGATTTTATTGATGATCTCTTGTTTGGTGTTCATGGGTTTTAATATGCATTAATTATATAGTTGAAACATTTTCTTCAAGAATGTCATCTCCATTAAATTCCAGACCTTTTTCAAAAGAATATGGATAGTTTATAAACTTAGAACCATAAGGGCCATCATCTGACAACGTTGATTGATATCTATACCTACTAATGGAAAGTTCATGTTTTGTAATTTTGTCTCTATTGGTTTCATCTATTAGATCTCCCATATAACAGTACGGAATAACTGTTTCACGGTCCAGGTTTTCCCTTGTAAACACCTCTTCATCTGTGGTTAAATCCTTTATAAAATTAAGATGGCTTTGAACCTTCAAATATTTGTTTAAGCCTTCTTGATAACTTAGATTCTCTTTGATATTCATGTCAGTATAGACAATATCGACCATATCAGTAAGTTCTTTCTCGGTTAGCCTTTGCTTATCCCTTTTAAAAAATTCCTGATAAGTATTGTTTAGGATAAAGGCTTCTTTATAAATCTTTTCGGAAATTTCAAAGTGCTTTGCGATAACTACTTTAGTTTTCTCTTTTTTACGTTTTCGGTTTACCCGCCCAGCCCGCTGTATAATTGCATCAATTGGGGCGTTTTCTGTGAACAAAACATCAAAGTCGATATCTAACGAAACCTCTACGACTTGTGTAGCAATTAAAACACCACCTTTATCCTTTTCATCTAATTCAAAAATTTCTTTTTCTTTACATGAACGATGCTTATTGATAAATCTTGAGTGATAGCAAATTGCCTTATATCCATTTTTATTCGCAACTTCCTCTAACTGTTGATACAACTCAATTGCTTTATCAACTGAATTAACTACCACAAGTGTTTTTTTCCCTTGAGCAACTGCTGTTTCAATTTCTTCTATAAAATTATCTATGGTTTCTTCTCTGACTTCAAATTGATTTCTGGCTTTATCTAATAATTCTTGATCTTTGATGATTTTCACTTCTCCAAGGGTTTCTTGAAGTAATTCAAGAAGTTTAGAGGGCATAGTTGCTGTCATAATATAGAAACGGGTATTAAACTCATTTCTCAGATATTTAATGGTAGCAATGATTAAGCCCAGAGTGTAAGGTGAGTAAAGATGGATCTCATCAATAATAACTTTAGCATTCAGTAAGTGAAATGTTTTGACTTCCCAAAAGCCAAGATTAAATCCTTGAGTCAATATCTGGTCAACCGTACAAACATTGATGTTTTTGAAAAATGATTTTTCTCTGAAATAGTCTTTTGAATCGTAATGGTCATCTGGTAATTCTTTTCTGAATAAACGTGCTGTGGAATGGATCAAAGCAACGTCTTCTTTTCCAAAATAGTCGCGTAAACGTTCAAAAATAGCATTGGAAGTAACTCGGGTGGGCAATAGATAAATAATTCTTTCCCAATCCTTTTTATTACTGGCCCAAAGTAATGATGCTTCTGTCTTTCCACTTCCCGTAGGAGCAATAGCAATTACATTTTTGGAGGTGTGACTTTTGGATTGAAATTTTTTGAATGAAAAGTTCTTCGCTATATCAACTTTTCCGTCATTTTTAAGTTTTTCAATAATCTTATTAGCTAAATCTAACTTGGAATATGTAACTCCATTTTCTAATTCCAGATGTCCTGAAGCCGTCCAATCTGATACATTCAAAGCTGCTTTTAAAAAAACATATTGCTTTCTTTGATTCTGATTTAAATCATCATTCTTTTTTAAATGATCATAGAACCTGGTCTTATAATGAGTAGAAAGTGTTTTGTAGTTCTGTGTTATATAAAACTTTAGTTTTTCGTCAATCGAAAGTGGTTCAATATCAAATTCCTTTGCCTTTCTCTCTGTATAATCCAAAAATTCTTCAATTGCTTCTTTTTCTATGATATGCCTTAAAGCAGTATTTCTTGATATATGAGCATTGAAGCCTTCATCGTTAAATGCCTTGTGATGAGAAAAAACAGCAACGAGTGGAAGAGGATTATCCAGATAGTACTTGTGATTATTTCCAAATAGAAACATACCGGAAAAGAATTCATGACGAACTCTTTCGTCATCTCCATAAGCTCTTTCTCCTTTCAGTGTTTCCTGAAAATTTGAACAGACTTTTCCAAAATCATGAAATAGAACTGAATAGAAAGAATCCTTCCAAAAATCAGGGTCAGAAATGATTTCTGAATATCGTTCTCTTAACTGTCCCCAAACTTCAAGTACATTATTCGTGTGTTCAACTAATGTTTCTTCAGGGTGCTCTTCAGAACGTGATTTGGCAAGAATTTTATCAAGATGACTCATAGTCTAAATAATGGAATAAATATATCGTGATAAGCCAGCCCCTCAACTTCAAAATTAAGCTTCATCTTTTCGCTGATAATAGAAAAGGTAGAAATAGAAGAAACGGTTCTTTTCCCATAATCACTTTCATAGTCAAAACGAATAGGTAAATCATAAGTAATCGGTTCTGATGAAGATTGATATATGGAGAATTCCATATTTTTAGGAGCTAACCGCATTACTTCGTCAACTATATCACCCTCAACCATACAATGTTGAAGCTGATCATTTTTTGAAACATGGACATCTGAATTAATTGATTTTACAAATGCCAAAGAATCACTATTCCCCATGGTCAAAGCATAGATAGGAGACTCAAAAGCAGAGTATAATTTTTCCAATTTTTCTTGATCTCCAGCAGAGAATGCAATCAAAAAAGTATTCTGGATTAAATACTCTTTTTGAATAACACTTCCATCTAACTCCGGATCATATCTTAGACCTCGATTACTATGACGCTTGTCATATTTCCACGTGTCATTACATTTTCCTTCAAACCTACCAAAAACACCTATTCTAAACTCACTTTCTTCGAAGAATTCCTGAGCTTGCAATGGTGGTAATCCTAAGGCAGCACCAGCCAATCCAATGATTGTAGTTGGGGGTGGTAGATCCAGGCTTTTATGGAAGTTTTGAAAATCAGGATTTCGAAATGAAGCTGTCTGGCTTTTTATTTCAACTACGAAGTTTTTCATGACTTTTAAAGATTAAACGCCATAATAGTTTTTCACCCATTTCTCTAACTGATCAAAGCCTTCCTTTATAGATTCTACATTTTCCTGTTTGGGAAACACCGCTTCCTGAGCTGCAAAAACATGGCTCTCAATAAACTTCTCATAATCTGATACGACCGTATTGAGTTTTTCTATATTTATATTCCCGGACTCCGTTAAGTCAACGGCCTCTAAGAAAATCGGGTTCTTTGATTTCATCAACGCAGCTGCAATAAATTTGGGAGAAATATCAGCCAAAAATCGGGTTTGTCTGCCTTGGCTCCAAAGCGTTTGGAGAGCATTTAAAAAAGCAATCACTCGATTCGCTTTTTCCTCGTCATCTACAAGGTCAATTGTTTCTAATTCCCTGGTTTCCTCATTTTTTATCTTGGTTTTTTTTCCAACTCTATCCAATTCAATAAGAATCGTACCCCGATAAACTCCTGAGTGAATTTCCGTCTCAAAAATATTAGCATCCAAACCTATTTTTTTACCCATAAAATTAGTGGCATAATCTAAATCACCTTTATAAGTGGCTAAAGCCAACAGCGATTCTACACGAATCGGAGAAGTCCTTGTTTTAGTATTGCCAGAACCCGATTGAGCATCCATAAACCCAAACAGGTCGTCGTCAATGTATTTGATAGGATCTAATGCAGTTTTTGGTGCCCCTTTTTCGGTGCTTGATGCATCTACCGGTGAAAGAGTGTTCCCTAATTCTTCGATTTTATCCCGCAAAGCCCTTCGAATAGCTTGTGAAGAAACATAGGGGAGTTCTTCTCCATTGCTGAGGGTTACTTTTTTGATCGGGTTAATGTTATCAACTTCCTTATCACTTCCATTTAAACTGGAAAATGAAACTTTTGACAGATAGGTAATCGTTAAGCTATTTGTTTTCATTGTAACTGAGTTTAATTGTTAGATAAAGCGGAGTTAAGCTGGTTAAGAGCGCTAATTTGAGCGTATTGCTTAATACCTTTGAAATTTTGCTCATTCATGCTCTCTATAATTTCTTTAGGTACGCTGAGTGTGAACCTATTTTGAATTCTTATAATGGCTTCTCTAAATTGATCAATGGTTCTAGCCTTATGTAAACTGATCAAATATTTTCGGCCGTTTTTAGCGTTGGATTTTTTTTCCGTATCATTTTTTGGATTGTCATATCTAAGTATGGCTTGTCCAATCATCACGCCAAAGTTGATTGCTTTTTGCTGCAAAGATTTATCCATGTTCATTCCTCCGAAGTTGATAGCTGGTTCATATATTTTTAAAAATTCAGTGAGCAGATCATATCTTCGATACCCACACTGTTTTCCACTTGTTAAAATGAGATAACATTTTGAAAAAAGTTTTTCGAAATCAGAGAGAACTGATTTACCTTTTAAAATTTTTGAAATGACTGATTGCCTTATTTGACCTTCAGCATATTCCTTTGACTTGCTAAATCCTTTTTTAGAAGTGTACTTAGGAATTTTGATCCTGAGCCCCTGCCAAAATGTTTTTACTGCAATCCGTTTATCCTTATTAGACTCCATTTTATGAAGTAATCGGACAATAAATTTTAAGTTGTTATACTCTTCATAGAAGTTAGGCCTCATTGTATTCCGCCCGAACTTATCTGCCTTAAAGGTGATCAAACTGATTGGGATTTTTTCGAAAGGGGAACCTTCAAATGGGTCTATTTCTGCTTCAATTTCCTGACTATCAATCTCAGTTTGAAACTTCTTTTTGTAGAAGGTATAGATAAGTAAAAAGGTAATTACGCTCGGAGAATTCGCCCCTATACCCGAATCTATCTCACCTTCTTCTCCATCTTTTTCAGCAAATTTGAAATTTTGAAACTTGATATTCCTGTGAAATGGAGGTTTCATATTTTCCATTTCATCCTTTATGTAGAAAAATTCGTTGTCGTAAAGAGAATTAATATTCGTGAGGGTACTTGAGTCAAAAAAAGAAGCTGTGAAAGAATCGTACCCATTGTAATAGGAATACATTGCTAAAGCAGGTGAAAAGAGACTAAGATATTTTGCTTTAAAGCTGATTTTATTATTGTCATCTGTCCCAAAGAATGAATTAAAATTTGTCACATTGGCTTTGAATGCAAAAGTGCCCTTGCTTGATTCTAATTTTGCAAATGATTCGTTGGTAATTGGACAAATATTTTCACCATCTTCAAAATACTTTTCATCAAAATCTAACCTTGGGACCTTTGTATAAGGTTCATTTAAGTAAATATTAGAATCCCCTTTCTTTTGTTTTTCATTTGGTATGACTTTGTCTTCTGTAATTTCAAAATATTTCAAAGTCATATCATTTTTTCTGAATACAGAGGCAATATTCATGGCAAAATCTGGATCCTCCTCATAAATATCTTTAAATTTTCTTGGTTTGATCCGAGGTGTAGGAGCAGGCCCAAATGGAGCTTTTGTTATGAATCCAGCAAGTCCAAATGATGTCATTTTTGGGAAAGTATCAAAATCAAATGGCTCTTTGATAAAGAAGTATTTATCGGACTTCCTTTTTTGCTCCTTTGTCGGTGTATCATAAACTTCTTTCCCCATGTAATAATACACTTCTTCCAAAAGCTCCAATAAACTTTCATTTTCCACAACCAGTTTATCTGAAAGAAGCTCATTTGTAATCTCACTAAACTTATCATTCTCGGATTGAAAACGATTTATGTAGCGATGCAATGCAACAATCCCTGTGTTGACAAAAATGTTTGCAGTTTTATAGAATTCAATTTTGTTCATGCTTCCAGTTGCTTAAATAGTTTATATCTCACTTAGGCTTTTTCCAGAATTGGATCCCACTCGGTCATCCCTTCTTGTTGCCACTCCCCAATTTTTAATAATGTCTCAAGCATGCTCTACTCTTTTAATAATTTCAAATGCTTAGAAATACAAATTTCTTTCATCACTTACAAAATAGCACACAACAGTGTCAACTTCTGTCACCCCTCCCTTAATTATTAAAAAATCCATTACTTAAAACACTCTTTACATTTTATTATCCAACTTTATTCAATGGTGCAAAGAACATTCCATAAAAAAATCCTGCACTAAATGAATAATGCAGGATTAGGATTTTTCAAACCGCAAGAATCTATTCAAGCGGCATGTAATTTTTTAATTAATACCGATACTGATCTGATTTGTAAGGTCCTGTAATCGGAACTCCGATATACTCAGCCTGCTCTTTCGTCAGCGTTTCCAGCTCAACACCTATCTTGGAGAGATGCAGCCGCGCCACTTTCTCATCCAGAGATTTCGGTAGAACGTGAACACCCGGCTCAAACTCCTCCGGACGATTCCAAAGTGCAATCTGGGCGAGTGTCTGGTTGGTAAAACTGTTGCTCATCACAAACGACGGATGACCGGTGGCATTGCCGAGATTCATCAGCCTACCTTGTGAAAGGAGAACCACCTGGCGTTCCGTTTCATTGATAGTGAACAGATCCACCTGCGGTTTGATGTTCTCTTCTTTGGCGTTATGTTTCAGCCAGGCAACATCAATTTCATTATCGAAGTGGCCAATATTACCGACAATCGCCTTGTCTTTCATCTTCAGGAAGTGGCGGTCTGTAATGATATCCTTATTACCGGTAGCGGTTACAAAAATATCCCCTTCTTCAACGGCATTGTCCATCGTTTTTACTTCGAAACCATCCATGGCAGCCTGAAGTGCACAAATCGGGTCAATTTCAGTTACAATAACACGTGCACCGGCTCCGCGCATGGAGGCAGCGGTTCCTTTACCCACATCTCCATAACCGGCGATAACAGCTACTTTTCCGGCCATCATCACATCGGTGGCACGACGAATCGCATCGGCGGCAGATTCACGGCATCCATACTTATTATCAAACTTCGATTTGGTTACCGAATCGTTCACGTTGATAGCCGGAAGAGTCAGTGTCCCTTTTCGCTCCCGCTCGATCAGCCGAAGAACACCTGTTGTTGTCTCTTCAGAAATTCCATTGATACCGTCTACCAGTTCGGGGTACCGATCGAGAACCATATTTGTCAGGTCACCGCCGTCATCCAAAATCATATTAAGCGGCTGACCGTCCGGGAAATGGAGCGTTTGTTCAATCGCCCAGTCAAACTCTTCTTCGGTCATTCCTTTCCATGCATACACAGGAACACCGGCTTCAGCCATGGCTGCAGCTGCGTGATCCTGCGTGGAATAAATATTGCAGGACGACCAGGTTACGTCTGCGCCAAGTTCAATCAGTGTTTCAATCAATACTGCTGTTTGAATGGTCATGTGAAGGCATCCGGCAATACGGGCACCTTTTAGCGGTTGTTCGTCTCTATACTCTTCGCGCAGTGCCATCAATCCGGGCATCTCTGCTTCTGCAAGATCGATCTCCTGGCGGCCATAATGCGCCAATGATATATCTTTTACTTTATAAGGAAGTTTTTCTACTTGTTGCTCCATGTTGTGGGTTTGTTTGTATTAAAAATCGTTGCTGGTAAGAAACTGACAAAAATGTGTGTTAGAAGTACTGCTGGATCAGCTCTTTGGTTTTGTTGTAATCTCCCTCACGGCCATATGATCCCATCTCAATGCTGATCAATTTACCGTCCGGATCTACAAAAACTTTAAATGGAATTCCCTGCCCGCCCAGTTTCATAAAAACTCCGGTTTCATCATATAACCAATTAAAATCGTAGCCATGCTCCTCGGCGAACTGACGTGCATCTTCCGGTCCTTCATTCATCCCGACCGTAACGGCAAGAACTTCGAACTCGTCCGGATATTCCTCTCTGAGCTCATCCATCGTTGGAAAAACCTGCAGACAGGGTCCGCACCAGGATTCCCAAAAATCAATTAAAACCAATTTCCCTTCAAAATCTTTAATGCTAACCTGGTTGCCGTCCAGATCGGCAAATACGGCATTTTCTACGATCGCTTCTGCTGTATCGTCCGAGCCGCCGCAAGCGGTAAACGTGCCAATAAGCAGTGCGAATAAACCTATTTTAATTGTCGTTCTGATAGTCATAAATATTTTTAAGTTGCTAAGAGTTTCTTTGCTTTTTTCTATTTCAATAAAATTCTGAACACAAGCATAAAAGATACGGATTATCTCTTAAAATGTTCATTTCCTATACGGCTCAAGCAAAACAATATTACTCATCCGGTTTTACAGTTTTCTTAACATGAGTCTGGCATTAACAATTCTTATCTTAGCCGCGTTTACAATCGAAAAAATTTCCTATGAATTTTGACTTTACTATCGTCGGTGCGGGAATCGTTGGCCTGTCTACCGCATACAAACTCTCCCTTTCCTATCCCGATGCAAACATCCTGGTTCTTGAAAAAGAGAATCGGGTAGCCCCCCATCAAACCGGACACAACTCGGGGGTTATTCACTCCGGCATTTATTACAAGCCCGGCAGCTATAAGGCCAAAAATTGTGTGGACGGACGCTACCAACTGGTTCAGTTTTGCCGGGAAAATGATGTTGCACACGATATTTGCGGCAAAATTATTGTAGCCTCTGATGAATCAGAAATCCCCAAACTAAATGAGATTTATGAGCGGGGGCTCCAGAATAAAATTGAGGGAATCAGACTGATCGACGAAAGTGAAATGAAAGAGATTGAGCCGCATGTAAGTGGTGTGAAAGCGATCCACGTACCCTGCGCGGGCATCGTCGATTTTGTGGGGGTTTGTAACAAGCTCGCCCATAAAATCACTCAATCTGGAAACCGGGTAGAGTTGAACTGCAAAGTGCTCGGGACTTCCCAACGTGACGGGCAGCTTTCAGTTCGCACATCAAATGGAACCTATCAGTCAAAATATCTGATCAACTGTGCCGGGCTTCATTCCGATCGGGTGGCACGCTCTTCCGGAGTGCAGAGTCCGGTAAAAATTGTCCCATTTCGCGGTGAGTATTACGAACTCACACCCTCTGCACAACACAAGGTGAAAGGCCTGATCTATCCGCTGCCTAACCCTGAGTTTCCGTTTTTAGGTGTCCACTTTACCAAAATGGTTCTGGGGGGTGTAGAGTGCGGGCCAAATGCGGTTTTCACTTTCAAAAGAGAAGGTTATAAAAAGGGATCATTCGATTTCCGGGATACGATTGAAGTAGCCGATTTCTCCGGTTTCTGGAAACTCGCATCACAGCACTGGAGAATGGGAATCGACGAAATGTACCGTTCTTACTCAAAACGTGGTTTTCTCAAAAATCTACAAAAACTGATCCCATCCATAGAACTGGACGATCTGACAGGATCCCCATCCGGTGTTCGTGCGATGGCGCTCAAACCCAACGGTGACATTCTGGACGATTTCTATTATGAAACCACCGACCGCGAAGTACATGTTTTAAATGCACCGAGCCCGGCCGCAACCGCAGGGCTGGCAATCGGTGATGAGATCGTCAAGAAAGTTCAGAAGAATTTTGAGCTTGTTTGACGCCGGTCAAATTTCAAGCTCTAACTTAGTAAAAAAGTTTCCCCTCCTTTGGAAGGAGGGGAGTAAGGGGTGGTTGAATTCTTGATTATTCATGAATATTTCTAAATAAATTCAATAGGTTAACGGAAACTCCTCCCATGCTCACGCATGGACTCCCCTACCCGATTTCTCGAGACAGGCTAAGGGGAGACTTGTTGTACTTAGAGTTGAATTGATTTAGATTTCCGTGTACACTCAAGATTGTACCGCCCTTGTTCTACTGTCATTCATATTCACAAAGAGTTCCATTTTGCCCGATATTCAAACCGATTCCCTTACCCGCCGCCTCTACGCGAATGATGCCTCTCTTTATGAAGAGATCCCAAAGGGAGTCTCTTTTCCTCGTTCAATAGATGACATTCAGACGCTTGTTCGCAAATCCAAAGATGAAAATTTCACGATTACCGCCCGGAGTGCCGGAACCAGTCTGGCCGGTCAAACCACCGGTAGCGGAGTCATTATGGACACCTCGCGCCACATGGATCGAATCATCGAAATCAATGCGGAAGAGAGGTATGCACGGGTTCAGCCAGGAGTCATTCGCGACACACTACTGAGAGAAGCTGCCGTTCATGGTTTGCAGTTTGGGCCCGACACGGCCACAACCAACCGATGCATGCTGGGCGGAATGATCGGGAATAACTCATGCGGATCGTTCTCCATCAAACACAAAACCACCCGTGAGCACATTCTCGAAATTGATGCTGTGCTGAGTGATGGTTCTGCAGTCACGTTCAAACCGTTATCTGCAGAGGAACTGGATCAAAAGCTGAAGCTCGATTCGCTTGAAGGTGAGATCTATCGTGGGATGCTCGGCATTCTGAAAAAGAATAGAGATGAAATTCTGAAGCACTATCCTCACCCCGATATTATTCGGAGAAACACAGGATATGCGCTCGACCGGCTTTGTGAAATGGATCCGATCACACCCGGCGGACGGCCATTCAACCTTGCCGAACTGCTCTGTGGAAGTGAGGGAACCCTGGCGATGACAGCATCCGCCAAAGTAAACCTTGTACCCCTTCCTAAACATAAAAGCTTACTCATTCCCCAGTTTGATACCCTTCATGAAGCGATGCTTGCCACCGTGGAAGCGGTAAAGTGGAAACCGGCTGCCGTTGAGCTTGTGGATGACATCATCCTGAATGCAACGAAAGGAAATATCGAGCAGCGTAAAAATCGCTTCTTCCTGGAAGGTGAACCGAAGTGTATTTTAATCATACAGTTTGAGGGGGATGATATAGAAGATCTGGAAAGCAAAGCCAATCAGCTTTCGAAAAAATTAATCGAAATGAGTTTAGGTTATGATCATCCCGTGGTTACCGATGAAGATAAAATGCGGCGGGTCTGGGACCTTCGTAAAGCCGGACTCGGACTGTTGATGGGGCTTGGTGCCGAGAACCGTTCACCCACTTTCGTGGAGGATACAGCCGTTCGGGTTGAGGATCTGCCGGAGTATGTGAAAGAGTTTCAGGAGATTCTGAAGCGCCACAACACCTCCTGCGTTTTTTATGCGCATGCTTCTGTAGGCGAACTGCACCTCCGTCCGGTGGTGGATACCATGACTAAAGCGGGGCTTCAAACCATGAAATCAATTGCCGGAGAAGTCGCCGAATTGGTCAAAAAATATCGAGGGTCACTCTCCGGCGAACACGGTGACGGCAGGGCAAGGGCTCCCTACATCGAAACGGTTTTAGGAAAAGAGATGATGCCGCTTCTCAGACAGGTGAAAGAGCTCTGGGATCCGGACTATCATTTCAATCCGGGCAAAATTCTGGACCCCAAACCGATTGACACCGATCTGCGTTTTTCTCCTGAGTACAAAAAGCCAAAGGTAGAAACGACCTTCAACTGGAGAAAAGAGAAGGGTTTCGATTCAGTCGTGGAGCTCTGTAACGGCGCCGGTGTGTGCCGTAAGCTGGCCGAGAGCGGCGGCACGATGTGCCCCTCCTACCACGCCACGCGTGAAGAGAAAGATACCACACGTGGACGTGCGAATCTGTTTCGTCAACTTTTTTCAGGGAAACAGCAGGATGCATTCAAATCTGATGAACTAAGAGATGCATTAAGTCTTTGCCTGAGCTGCAAGGCTTGCAAAAGCGAGTGCCCTGCCAATGTGGATATGGCCAAGATGAAGGCTGAATTTATGAACGGCTGGCACAAGGAGAATGGTTCGACTGCAGGAGAATACTTTTTTGGTCATCCTGAAAAGTTCTATCCGTTTGCGTCATTTTTTGCGCCTTTAACCAACTTTGTGAATCGACAGAAACCGGTCAAGAAGCTGCTGCAAAAAATCGCTGGGATAGATGAGCGCCGGAATCTGCCGGAGTTTGCACATCAGACATTTTATAATTGGTATCGAAAAAATGAGGTTCAGATTGTTCGACCCGACAGAAAGCAGGTTGTGTTACTGGTTGATCTCTTCACCAACTACCATGAGCCGGAGATTGCCAAAGCGGCAACCCATGTTTTGAATCGTCTCGGATACAGTGTAATTGTACCAGGAATTTTCCCCACGGGACGCCCCCAAATCTCCAAGGGATTTTTGGATGAGGCAAAAGAGATCTGTGAAACCAACATTCGCAGGCTTACACCATTTGTCGACCAGGAGATACCGATCATTGGTCTGGAGCCGAGTGAAATCCTCACACTCCGGGATGAGTATACCGATCTGTGCAGTAACCGGCTCCTCTCTAAAGCCGATGTGCTGGCCTCCAATACGTTTCTTTGGGAGGAATTTCTGGTAACCGAACTTATTGCAGAAGAATTTGAAAAACCCGGCAAAGGGAAAAAGGTATGGGTTCACGGCCACTGCCACACTAAGTCTCTGGTAGGAAATTCTCCGTTAATAGAGAGCTTCAAACTACTCGGTTTTGACCCAATTGAACTCCAGACCGGATGCTGCGGAATGGCTGGCAGTTTTGGATATGAATCGGACAAATATGATGTATCGATGCAGGTGGGAGAACAGACTCTGTTCCCACAATTGCGAGATCTTGAGGATACAGATGCAGAAATATGCTCAGAAGGATTCTCCTGCCGACATCAAATATGGGACGGGGTCGGAAAAAAAGCGATGCATCCGGCTGTGATTATGTGGAAAGCAATGAAGAGTAAAGAGTAGTTGATTAACCACGGAAACGCTCAAGTTTATTTTCATTCAGCGTTTCCGAAGCAATTTTTTCTAATCCGTAATTCCGGGCAGATCCACACCTCGTTCCTTGGCCACATCTTTTGCCAGGTCGTATCCGGCATCGGCGTGGCGCATCACTCCGCTTCCGGGGTCGTTGGTGAGTACACGGTGTAGTCTTCGGTCAGCCATTTCGGTTCCATCGGCAACACAGACCATTCCGGCATGAATAGAATACCCGATTCCAACTCCTCCTCCATGGTGCAGGCTAACCCAGCTTGCCCCGCTCGCTGTATTGAGCATCGCATTCAGAAGCGGCCAGTCTGCTATAGCATCCGATCCATCCTTCATCGCTTCCGTTTCGCGGTTGGGTGAAGCGACCGATCCTGTATCCAGATGATCCCGCCCGATCACAATCGGGGCTTTCACTTTTCCTTTCTTGACCAGCCAATTGAACTTCTCACCCATTTCGGCCCGCTCTCCATACTCCAGCCAGCAGATACGGGAAGGCAAACCCTGGAAGTGAATTTTCTCCTGAGCCTGATGAATCCATCGCCTCAGTGCCTCTTTTTCAGGAAAAGTTTCCAGAATGGCTTTATCGGTAACCGCAATATCTTCAGGATCACCCGAGAGGGCTGCCCAGCGAAACGGACCTGATCCTTTGCAGAAAAGCGGACGAATATAAGCCGGTACAAATCCCGGGAAGTCGAATGCTTCCTTCATGCCCCGGTGATCGGCAACCTGGCCGCGAAGGTTATTCCCGTAATCAAACGTGATGGCTCCGCGCTTTTGCATGTCGAGCATGGTTTGAACGTGCGTAACCATCGAATCCAGAACATCACTCTCATACTCTTCAGGATTGCTTTCCCGCTTTTCAGCAGCTTCCTCAAGTGTGTATCCGGCAGGAATATAACCAAGGCGTAGGTCGTGGGCTGATGTTTGATCGGTCAGCACATCGGGGATAACCCCTCTTTCAAGCAGTTTCGGTAACACTTCAGCCACATTGCCGAGCAACCCAACCGAGAGTGCCTCGCCCTTCTCCTTCGCATCTAAAACCTTCTCAAGTGCCTCATCCAGATCGGTGCACTTTACATCGCAGTACCCGGTTTTAATTCGCATATCAATCCGGCTCTCATCCACTTCAATCCCCAGGAAAGCAGCGCCATTCATGGTAGCGGCGAGCGGCTGAGCACCCCCCATACCGCCTAATCCCGCCGTCACCACCAGTTTTCCTTTCAGTGAGCCGTCAAAATGTTGACGGGCACATTCGGCAAAGGTTTCATACGTCCCCTGAACAATACCTTGAGAACCAATGTAGATCCACGAACCGGCCGTCATCTGTCCGTACATGGTCAATCCCATTTTATCAAGTTTCCGAAACTCATCCCAGGTTGCCCAACGGGGAACCAGGTGAGAGTTTGCAAGCAGTACACGCGGTGCCTCTTCGTGCGTACGAAAAACACCGACCGGCTTCCCGCTTTGAATCAGCAGCGTCTCGTCATTCTCGAGCCGTTTCAGTGTTTTTATAATACGATGATAACTCTCCCAGTTTCGTGCAGCTTTGCCGCCACCGCCATAAACAATCAGATCATCAGGGCGTTCGGCAACTTCGGGATCCAGGTTATTCATCAGCATGCGCATGGCAGCCTCTTGATGCCAACCCTTGCAGCTTATTTCGGATCCGTGTGGTGCTTTGATGTTCTTTTGAATGTGATCCATGGGTTAAAACAATTTAAGCTAAAAACTCTGTTGTTAAGAAAACCAAATGTGAATAACTGGCTCTCAGTATTAATTTACCTATACGAAAATATAAAAAGGCTTTTGGGGAGAATCTCTATTTAATTGAGATTCAGATATTTATTTAAGGATAGTAAAAATTGATTTTGGAATAAAATGACTAATTCAGAGATGAGACGTTTCTTGGGTGTGATATTATCACTTCTTCTTTTTGTACCCAACCTATTGGCACAAAATAGTAATGACTATAGAAGAGTCGGTTTAAATTTGCACGGCGGCTTAACCCTGCCGGATAACGGTGGAGGCGGTCAGCTACTTGGCAGTAATTTTAGCGGAACTACCAGCACTACTTACAATTTTGGGGCCGGTTTATCGTATGATATAACCCCCATGTGGACCATTTACGGCGGATACCGATACAACGAAATCGAAGGCACCGGAAACTCACCCTTTACCACTGACATCCATTCAGCCTCTCTTAAGGCGACAATAAATTTCAACAGGCTCTTCAGGCGTTCTACCCTCTCCAACTTTTTGAACCCTTATGGAATCATTGGAGCAGAACAGGACTTCTACAGCTTTTCATCCAATACAGAATCTTTTAGCAGCAATCCATCTTCCGTAGTTGCAGGAGCAGGTATCGCTTTCAGAATCAGTGATATGTTTGACCTGTTTTCTCAGTACGAAGTTAAATTTTCCACTAACAGCCTGGATAATCAAACCGGCGGAGTTCCGTTCGATCAGATCGGTATGCTGAGCGCGGGAATTAAAATTAACTTTGGCAAGAAGGGAAGCAAGCCCTTAAGAATGTATCCGCCCGTCAAGCGGCTGTCTGATTTGGAGTACCAAGAGTTTAAAGATAAAGTGGGTGATATCGATCGTGCCACAGAGGGAGTTGCACGACAGGAGCGGGCACTACGTGATATGGCAGACCGTTTCGCTCTGGACATTAGCCGGCGGGATTCAATCATCAATGACCTTTCGGATGAATTAGCTCGCGCCCACACTCGGATTGATGACCTGGAGGAGCGGGTTAGCCGTCTGGAGAATAGAATTGACTCCATAAAAATAGGCGGAGATCTATCTGTTCGATTGAAAACAGTAGCGAGCGGTCACTATGTACAGGTGTTTGCAGCACGCGACCTTGAAAGCTCCGTTCGGGTAAGAGATGATATGCAGCGACAACTCGGAGGCCGCCTTCCTGATGGAATCTGCGTTTTTATGATTCACAGAAATGGGTTTTATGAAGTGTTAATTGGCACTTTTGAAGAGTATCAAGCTGCTTCCGAAATCAATAACAGAGCAGTTCAAACTTTTGACGACTCATTCATAATTACATTTCCACGGCCAACTCACCTCCTGGAAGTTTACAACGATACGCATATAATTGAGTAATTAGTTTCACTCCACTATGACACTGCAGCAGGTAAGTCCGGCTTCTGCTTTGGCCATTTCGGATTGATCCACAGTGATGACATCATACCCTCTATCAGCAAGAAGATCAGCCGTTCGGGGAAAAGCTTCCGGGCAGAGGGCCCAGTTTCCCCGCCTCATCACGTTGGCTCCGTATGGCTCATCCGGATGGATCGAAATAGTTTGGTAGCCCTCAAAAACTTCTCCATCCACCCAATCAGGGTTGATCAATAACAAATCGTCTTCCAGCGGAGCCAGAGCTGTTTTCAGGTGAAGGCAATCTGTAACCTCAATGCCATGGACTTTATATCCGTGTGGTTTCAGAATTTGGCCAAATTGACGAATCGCCTCCCGGTTGGTACGCTGAGAAATTCCGATATATACATTTTTTCCCAAAACCAGTACATCCCCTCCGTCTATGGTTCCGGGATTTTTAATAAAATGCAGTTCACGGTACTCTTTTAAAACTTCAGCCATGCTTTCTGTCTCGGGTCGACGAGATTTTGCACCCGGCCTTGTGATAATCGCCAGTTCATCCAAAACAACGGCCGTATCCTCCACAAATACTCCATCAGGCAAAGCCGGTGTTTCTGGAAGCCTTCGAATGGAGTAGCCCATCTTTTTCAATGCGTTTTCGTACTGATGGTGCTGATCAACTGCTTTATTGATATCAATTGGTTCACGATTCAGATGCGTAAGTTCGCATTCACTCAACCTCGGGCTGAGGGTACGTGTAAGGGCAATGGGCCTATTCATTCATCACTCCTTAAACTCATCAATTGCATCACTTAACTCTACATCTTTTTCATAGAACTTTTCCCACTTCTCTTTGGGATCTGGCGGAGTCATCAGTGATACGACAATCAGTACCAAAATGGAGAGCCCGGCTGCCGGCAGAACGATGTAGTCGAATGGGATCAGCGGTTCCGCCAACACAGAGTTGACTACGGTAATAATAAGCGTAGCTCCCATTCCGGTGGCTATCGATGCTACCCCACCGGCTGTGGTTACCCGTTTCCAGAGGAAGGCAGCTAACAGTGCTGGGGTCAATCCGGCACCGACCATCGTGTATGCGGTGAAGGCCATATCGAGAATGGTTCTGAACTGCGTGAGCAGCAGATAGGCGCAAATTCCCAATACGAGAACCATCACGCGCTGGAAAGTGACTATTTTCTTCTCACCCGCATCCGGATTGATAAACCGCTGATAGATATCACGGGTCAGGTTGGTGGATGGGGCCAAAAGAAAGCTGTTCCCCGTTGATGTAATAATCGCAACGGCCGCACAGATCAGCAGCAATCCGCCGGCAAGCGGAATTCCAATTTCTGTACCGAACCTGGCCGCGTGAAGAATCACGCGTTCGCTCTCTTCCACTCCAAGAAAGAACGCACTCGATGGATCGAGTGAATTAAAATGACTAAATGCCAAAATAGCCAGTGATGCGATGGCGGTTTCAACAATGATTGTTCCGGAGACCCACCAAACCACCGCAGATTTGGCCGACTTCTCATTCTTCGCGGAGAAGAATTTCTGATACATATTTGACTCACCCATCAGCAGAAGAAATGTGGGAAAGAAGACTCCCATCGCCCACAGAAAATTGTATTCGCCAAATACGGTGAAAAAACTTGGGTCAAGATTTGCGGTGATATATTCGCCGCCACCCAGGTTGCTGAAAACGAGCGGAACGGCCAGAATAACGGCAAGCGTAATCACAGCTCCGTTGATAATATCCACGGATACGATGGAGAGCATTCCGGCAAAAGCGGTAAAAGTGATGATAAATCCGGCCGTAAGTAGAACTCCCTGCCACTCCGGAATATCAGCTACCAGGTTCAGGACAAATCCGCCGCCGCGAAACTGATAGCCAACAATGGTTGTATAGGCAATGACGATAACGATCGTGCCCAGAATCCGGGCATATTTGTTGTATCGAAGTTCCAGAATGTCAGGGACGGTAAATTGTGCAATTCGGCGAACCCGTGCAGCCAGGAAGAATACAATAATAATTCCAATCCAGGCACCGGCTGCCATCCAGAGTTCGGAAAGCCCCACTCTTGCAGCGAGTCCGGCTCCGGCAAGCAGACTCCCGGATCCAATCCAAGTGCAAAGAAGAGTTCCCACCAGTTTGTAAGTTGGAACAGATCGGCCTGCAACCATAAAGTCTTCCTGACTTTTAACGGCGCGGCTTTTGTAGACGGAAATTCCCATCAGTAGGGCGAGATAGAGAAGCACAATCCAGAAGAAGATGGACATATATTCAACAGGTTAGTTAGAAGCAATCAAATTCAAATTTCAACTCTGTCGAATGTATAGAATATATCCGTGCAAATCATCCCGCATTTCAGAGCTGCCCGACTAAACGTTAACCCGTTGGGACACCCAAACTAATAAAAAAGCCTCACCCCGAAACCGGGATGAGGCTTTCAAAATCAAACTGAATGTTCAGTCTGGGTTTTTATGGGGTGGAATTACATCATTCCGCCCATGCCGCCCATTCCTCCCATTCCGCCGGGCATTCCACCGCCTGGCATTCCGCCTTCATCGTCGTCACCATTCTTTGATGGCTTGTCGACAACTACAGCTTCGGTTGTCAGCATTAGGCCGGCAACAGAAGCAGCATTTTCAAGTGCGGTTCGGGTTACTTTGGTTGGGTCGATAACACCCGCTTTGATCAGATCTTCGTACACTTCGGTACGCGCATTGTATCCGAAAGCGTCTTTGCCTTCGAGTACTTTCTGAACAACGATGGATCCTTCAACACCGGCGTTATTTGCAATCGCTCTCAGCGGAGCTTCGAGCGCACGCTTAATAATGTTGAATCCAACTTCCTGATCACCGTTTTCAGCTTTCAGGCCGTCAAACGCTTTGATGGCTCTGAGCAGAGCTACTCCACCGCCGGGCACAATACCCTCTTCAACAGCGGCACGTGTGGCATGAAGCGCATCTTCAACACGGGCTTTCTTCTCTTTCATTTCAACTTCAGAAGCAGCACCGATGTAGAGTACAGCAACGCCGCCGCTTAGCTTAGCAAGACGCTCTTGCAGTTTTTCACGGTCGTAGTCAGATGTTGTATTCTCGATTTGAGATTTAATCTGATTGATTCTTGCTTTGATGTCATCAGATTTTCCGTTACCGCCAACGATGGTTGTGTCATCTTTGGTGATATTGATTCTGTCGGCTGTACCGAGGAAATCAAGCGTTGCGTTCTCAAGCTTGTAGCCGCGCTCTTCACTGATTACAGTGCCGCCGGTCAGAATGGCGATATCTTCAAGCATTGCTTTTCTTCTGTCGCCAAAGCCGGGAGCTTTTACAGCAGCAACCTTCAGTGATCCGCGGAGTTTGTTCACAACCAGTGTTGCCAGTGCTTCGCCTTCAATATCTTCGGCGATAATCAGCAGTGGCTTGTTGGTTTGAATCACTTTCTCCAGAATTGGAAGCAGATCTTTCATCGCAGAGATTTTCTTGTCGAAAATCAGGATGTAAGGATCTTCCATTTCAGTGGTCATATTCTCACTGTTGGTCACAAAGTATGGAGAGAGGTAACCTCTGTCGAACTGCATACCTTCTACAGTTTCGAGGTAGGTTTCGGTACCTTTTGCCTCTTCAACGGTGATCACACCATCTTTACCAACTTTCTCCATCGCATCGGCAATGTTGTTTCCGATCTCTTCATCGCCATTGGCAGAAATGGTTCCTACCTGACGGATACTGTCGAGACTGTCGCCAACAGGCTTGCTCAGGGCTTTCAGCTCTTTTACAACCGCATCAACAGCAGTATCAATACCGCGCTTCAGTTCCATTGGGTTCGCACCGGCAGTAACGTTTTTCAGACCGGTTTGAATAATGGACTGAGCCAATACTGTAGCGGTGGTTGTACCATCACCGGCATTGTCATTGGTTTTGGACGCAACTTCGCGTACCATCTGCGCGCCCATATTCTCCACTTTGTCGGAGAGTTCGATCTCTTTGGCAACGGTTACACCGTCTTTGGTTACGGTAGGCGCACCGAAAGATTTCTCAATAACTACATTTCTTCCGCGAGGGCCTAAAGTAACTTTAACGGCATTCGCAAGCTTATCCACACCGCGTTTCAGTGCGTCGCGTGCATCCGCATCGTAATGAACTAATTTAGCTGACATAATTCTTAATTGATTTAGTTAGTTTTTGATTTAAATCGTTGATTGACAGGTTTAGGATACAATCCCGAGAATGTCTGATTCTCTCATAATCAGATACTCTTCGCCATCAAGAGTGACTTCTGTGCCGGAATATTTTCCGTAAAGTACTTCATCACCCTTCTTAACAGACATGTCGATCTTGTTCCCGTTTTCTACTTTTCCGGGACCTGCTTCTACCACAGTACCTCGTTGTGGCTTCTCTTTTGCAGTGTCAGGGATGATAATTCCAGAGCTGGTTTTTTCTTCAGCTTCGATCGGGCGTACCAACACACGATCACTTAATGGTTTAATGCTAGCCATATGATGACTCCTTCGTATTAGGTTTTTGGTTAATCGATTAATTTTTTGTCACGCAAATATTGCGTCTTTTCTTCTGACTTGATGGTCTGCAACATCCGTACCAAATTTATAGAAGTGCCAAATGGTACACTTTTCACCTCTCCTGTCAGTCAGTTTGATCCATACACTCCTTTTGAATCATTAAAATGTGCCAAGTTGTTCAAGGCGGGCTGTCAACTTTTCATACTGCTCCGGTTCCAGAGCCTCTGCTCTCAGATTAAAATCAAATTCATCCTCAGGCAGTTCAGCCCCGAGCCGCTTCAGCGCGTTGCTTAATTTCTTTCTTCTTTGATTGAATGCCATCCGAACCACACTCTTCAAATTTTTGTCGGAACAGGACAGGTCGGGCTTGTCGAATGTCAGTTTCAGTACAGCGCTGTTCACGTTCGGAGGCGGAGAAAAAACGCCGGGAGGAACATCAAACAGAATCTCCGGGCTGCTCATCAGTTGCGTCTGCACACTCAGAATCCCATACTCTTTATTGCGCGGCTTAGCCACAATCCGCTCTGCCACCTCTTTCTGCATCATTAAAATGGCAGATGAAATGTGTTTCCGATTCTCCAGAATTTTGAACAGAATTTGACTGGTAATGTAGTAAGGCAAATTTCCAACTACGTGTACCGGTTTGTCGGATTTGATAAACTCTTCCCAGTCGCTTTTCAGGATATCCTGGTTCACAATCTTCAGCCCCGGAAATTCCTCAGAAAGGTGCTCAACCATACGCTGATCGATCTCTACGGCAATGACATCTTCAAACTTATCGAGCATCGGGCCGGTAATGGCTCCTGCACCCGGCCCAATTTCCACAACCCGGTCTCCTTTTTGAGCCGGTACCGAATCCACAATTTTTTGAATCATATTGGGATCCTTCAAAAAGTGCTGCCCTAAACTCTTTTTTGTCTGCGGATGGTTTGCCATGCGGGTTGAATATGTGAATGAAGATCTTGTCGATTTTGATTAGATTAACATAAAGGATTTTCTGCACTTTTATGGATGAATCCCTCATTTAAATGTTTGCAAATACAAAGTTCATCCGCACACATAGATTGCTCTGATATGGAAATCAACCCATTTGATACTGAACAGTTAGGCATCCAGACCCTTGAAAAGAGTCTGATGAAAACCAAATCGGAACGTTCACTTAAGATTGGCCTGCCCAAAGAAACCTCAAATGATGAGCGGCGTATTTCCCTCACACCCGGTGGGGTTTCCGTGTTAGCGGCTAACGGACACGAAATTTACGTCGAGAAAAATGCCGGTGTTGATGCTCACTTTTCAGACAGTGAATATGCCGAGGCCGGAGCCGAAATTGCCCATAGTGCTGAAGAGCTTTTTCGCAAATCAGAAATGATTGTCAAAGTGGCACCTCCTACTAAAACAGAGTTAAACTGGATGCAGCCTAATCAGGTATTACTGTCGGCGCTTCATTTGGGGCATACCTCACACGATTTTTTAAATACCCTCATTCAAAAAGGAGTTTGCGCCATTGGGTACGAATACATCAAAGGACGCGACAATGAATTCCCAATCGTTCGGATGATGCACGAAATCACCGGATCAATGGCTGTCCAGATTGCCGCCCACTACCTGGAAAACGGAAGTGACGGCCAGGGAATTATGCTGGGTGGTATTTCCGGAATCCCGCCGGCAACGGTTGCCATTTTAGGAGCGGGTATCACCGGAGAGTACGCAGCACGAACCGCTTTGGGGTACGGAGCTCAGGTTTTTGTAATGGACAACGATCTGGCCATGCTTCGCCGCCTCGAAAATTCATTTGATCGCCGGATTATAACCGCGACTGCAAATCATCAATATCTCTCGACCGCTCTTGAATTTGCCGATGTGGTTATTGGCGCAGCCATGACGGAAGGGGAACGAGCTCCCTGCTGGGTCACAGACCCGATGGTTCAGTCGATGAAATCTGGAAGCGTGATTGTGGATACCGTAATAGATCAGGGCGGGTGTATTTCCACCAGCGTTCCAACAACACACTCTAATCCGGTTTTCAGAAAATACGATGTGGTTCACTATTGCGTCCCAAATATACCGTCTAATGTAGCCCGCACGGCAACCTACGCTCTTAACAATGTGATTGTACCCTATCTCGTTGAATTGGGTGATGCCGGTGGAATTGAAGAGTGCCTGTGGGAAAATACAGCACTCAGAAACGGTGCCTACATTTACAAAAAACATCTCACAAAGAAAGGATTGGCCGAACAGTTCGAAATGCCATACCGAGATATAGAGATGCTGATTGCAAGCCAGATTTAGCTTTTTACAAAAAGGTGATAAAACAAAAGTAAAAAACTATTTCACCCCTTTAAGTTTACAATACTCTCTGTATTCGTTTTGTTCATAGACGAACCACCTTACGATTCTAAAAACTAACAACGTTCACAATGCCTGCTTCTGAATTGAGCGAAAAAAATTATCGGCGAATTGCTTTCATCAACTGGGCGCTTTCAGTACCTCTGCTGCTTATTTTTGCATGGCCTTACTATTTTTTGTGTAACTCTCTGGGGGTTAATAAAATTATTGCCTATCCGGGATCCATCATCTTTGCACTCCCTTTTATGCTGACTATTTTACACGGGCATGTTACCACAGCTATGGGTGCACTTCACCGCCATCACTACTATAACTGGCTAAAAGATCATCCATTCACGTATGGGGTCCTGTTTCACTCTATCATCATTAGTACACGCTTTAGATTAATCCTGTTTATAGTGAGTGTACTTCTACTATCGATTGGAATGTTTTTCAGATGATTACAGGGACGGAGAGACCTCCGCGCCTGTACCCTGAATCAGTAAGCCTTACCATTTTTGATATCTTCAACAACGGCAGGATCTAACAAAGTTGACGTATCTCCGATATTATCTAGGTCCTGCGCTGCAATTTTACGAAGAATTCTGCGCATGATCTTACCTGACCGGGTTTTAGGCAAACCTGAAACAATCTGCACTTTATCCGGCTTGGCAATCGGCCCAATGATTTTTGTCACCAGGTCATGAATCTCCTGCTTAAAGTCTTCCGCACTCTTCGGATTTTTTTCACAAACCATAAATGCAAAAATACCCTGTCCTTTTACATCATGAGGATAACCGACAATTGCTGCCTCTACTATATTTGGATGCTCATCAATTGCATTTTCAATCTCTGCAGTCCCCAGTCGGTGGCCTGAAACATTCAGCACATCATCCACCCGGCCGGTAATTCGATAGTAACCGTCCGCATCCCTCCGGCAACCATCACCGGTGAAGTAGTAGCCTTTATATGCACTCATATACGTTTTCAGGTAGCGTTCGTGATCGCCCCATATGGTTCGGGCAATCCCTGGCCAGGGATGCTTGATGCAGAGATTTCCATTCACTCCGTTTCCTTCAATCTCTTTCCCGTTTTCATCCATTAAAACCGGTGAAATTCCGGGAAGCGGCAATGTGGCAAAACCGGGTTTGGTGGGAGTAATACCTGCGAGCGGCGAAATAGCAATGCCTCCGGTCTCTGTTTGCCACCAGGTATCCACAATTGGGCAGCGGCCGCCTCCCACGTGGTCGTTATACCAATGCCACGCCTCTTCATTAATCGGCTCACCTACTGATCCAAGAACTTTAAGCGAGCTAAGATCATATTTCTGGACATAGCTGATATCATGGCTCATCAGTGCACGAATGGCGGTTGGCGCTGTGTAGAAATGAGTTACTCTATACTTTTCAACCACCTCCCAAAATCGGCCCGGATCGGGATAGGTTGGCGTTCCCTCAAAGATAATCCCGGTGGCTCCGTTAAACAGCGGGCCGTAAATGATGTATGAATGACCGGTAATCCAGCCGGCATCCGCCGTACACCAATAAACATCTTCCTCCTCGACCTGAAATACATTTCTAAACGAATAACTGGTGTAAACCATGTAACCGCCGCAGGTATGAAGCACACCTTTTGGTTTTCCTGTTGAGCCGGATGTATATAAAATAAAGAGTGGGTCTTCTGCATCCATCTCCACGGCTTTATGACGCTTGGAGGCATTTCGAATGAGCATATGCCACCACTCATCCCGGCCATCAACCCAGTTTATTTCACGGTTCGTTCGCTGACAAACAATCACATGTTTAACGGTTGGACAGTTTTTCAGCGCTTCATCCGATATATCTTTCAAAGGAACATGTTTATCTCCCCTGCGCAGCCCGTCGTTGGTAATCAACATTTTGGCATCGCAGTCCTGTATGCGCTCGGCAAGAGATTGAGCAGAAAAACCTGCAAATACAATAGAGTGTACCGCCCCGATACGCGCGCATGCCAGTGCAGAGATAATCAGCTCGGGTGTCATCGCCATGTAGATGCACACACGATCCCCTTTCTCGATCCCCTTACTCTCTAAAACGTTTGCAAACCTACATACATCCTCGTGCAGTTGACGATAGGTGATGGTCCGGCGAAAGCTGTCCGGGTGATTCGGCTCAAATATAAAAGCCGTTTTATGGCCGATGGTATTCAGATGCCGATCGAGCATATTTTCGGTAATATTCAGCTTGCCGCCCTCAAACCATTTAATATCTCCCTTTTCAAAATCACCTGAGTGCACCTTATCCCAGGTTTTACGCCAGTAAAATGTACCGGCTTCATGCTCCCAGAACTTTTCGCGATCTTTCTCGCTCTGTTCATAAACCTCTTTATACTCTTCAAATGATTTGATATTCAGCCACATGACAATCTCTGTTTGGTTTGATATTAAAACGAAGCGCTTTCATTTTGTCGTTTTTTCCGCTCATTATCAAGCTTCTTTTCAATCTTTTGCTTTCCATTGCGGGAACAGTGCATCCATTTCAGGTATTTATTCAATCTGAGCGATGAAAAATCACACAATGCAAAATTCTACCGGATCTGAACTGGTTGAACAGTGATATCGAGATAGGACTCATTCCATTTGACCGGCATAAAAACGCATGGAATCAAATGGTAGCGGGTAATTGAATGCACCTGATTCGGCCTGAAAATATGGACTCAATTTATGCGATTGCTGAGGGTCAAATTGTAGAGTTGCCACAGAGTTGAATGAATTGTCCATTTTTAGAATTATAATCAAAAAGTAACTCACCCTATGATTTATGAAAAAGCCGCTTACTCTTTTTGTTCTGATACAGCTTCTATGTATTGGCTGGACGTATGCCCAATCATCAAGCAACAATTTGGAGCAGATCAACGAAGATCGCATCCGCTTGAACAGTAACGGCATGTTGATTTCAGGCAGCTGGGCGGTCAGTAATATTGTTGTGGGGGCTATTGGTATGAATCAAACAAGTGGCCGCACACGATATGTCCACCAGATGAATTCGATGTGGAATGTTGTGAATCTTGGAATTGCAGGGTTTGGCTACTACGGTTTACAGAATCAGTCCCTCAATCTGTCTGCGGCAGAGACGCTGAAAGAGTTTCATAATTTTGAAAATATTCTGCTCTTCAATGCCGGACTGGATGTTGGCTATATGGCACTGGGTGCATTTATGTGGGAGAGGGGATTAAGAAAAAATAGCAATCGCGTTGTGGGGTATGGACAATCGATGATACTGCAGGGTGGATTTCTCTTTACATTTGACCTGGTTCTCTACTTTTTAAGCAAAAACCAAAGCAACCTGCTGCTTGAAAACATTCAATTCACAGGAAATACCCTTGCCATATCTATCCCGCTTTAAGGGCTTATTTGGACGCTTTTCGTTTATAACAGTGGTGCAGAATATTGAGAATCCTCGATTTGCGTATTCGAACATTCCCGCTGGAGATATTGAAATGGTCGGCATACTCTTTACTCGTTTTATCGGGATGTTTAAGCATGAACCGGATCATTGAACGGCTCTCTTTATCCAGCTCATACAGGCACTCCTCCAGATGCTGCATCCTCTCTTCATCAATCAAATTACTAATCTGTTCGGCGGGTTCTGCCTGGTCATACGCCTCTTCCGGTGCAGTAAATCGGTGTTGATATTTTTTATATCGGATATATTCATTCTTAACTGAAAATGTTATGTAGCGGAAGATATATTTATGCTCTCGAATTTTATCCTTCCTGATTCTATCATAAACCTCAGTAAAAACTTCCTGTGTGCACTCCCTCGCCTCATTTCTGTCAGCGTTCATCGTAACAACCAGATAATCTACGATGCGCGGCATGAGTTCCTGCAACAGACCGTTCGCCGTTGCTTCATCCCCGTCTTGGATCGCTTCTACTAATTCCGAGTAGTCTACCCTGGCCACGTTTGTGATCTAAACTGTTATTAATTGGAGTTCTATCCTATTTCTGCAGATATTATTTCCACAAAATCGACACGAGTGAATATATAAACCGATAGAAAGAGTACAAATCATTTTTGTAAATAACTTCTCCATTTTAAAATAATTATTAAAATTTCAAGCCAAGCTTAGACAATTAAATTTATTTCACTTACAATTTTATTTGTAACAAAACAGACAAAAAAAACTCTTGTTCTTAACCCAAAATACACAGAAACAAATATCAACTAACAATGAAAACTATCATGAACTCTTACAAAACGCTCATTTCAAAATTATCCTTAACCGCAATGGTACTATTCTTAGCCGCCGGCTGTGCAACTGTTACAGACGCT
>NZ_MDWE01000006.1 GCF_001715195.1 Rhodohalobacter halophilus | reverse complement strand
ACATGATTGAGAGCAACACAAATAAAATATTGGAAGAAAAGATTGATCAATATGTAGCGGGCAATCTTAATGAAAAAGAGATTGATGAATTGTGGTCCGAAATTATCTTTGATGACTACTATTACGATTATCTCAAAACTGTAGCCAGTTTGAAGGGGCTGGCCAACGGTGAGAATACTAAAAATGTTCACTTCCTCAACAATCGGACACCTTTACGATATTTCGCAGCGGCCGCCGTGGTCATTATTGCCGCCGGCTTGATATTGTTCAACGTTTACAACGAACAGCAACTCTCTGTACAGCCAATCGGTTCAATAGAACTGGACTACTACCGCTCTGCAGAGGGTGTTACCGAGATCACCGATATTTCCGAACTGATCATGAGTGTTATTGCCGAAGCAAATCGCGGCAATGTTTCGAATGCCATCTCTTTAGTTGAAGAGAACCTCGAGGCCGTTCGCCCTCCTGAAGATAAAGCGCAGCTTTTGGTGACAGCAGGATCGATCTACTACAACGAAGGCATGTACAACGAAGCCGCCGACTATTTTGAGCGCTCACTCGATTATGAAATTGAAAATGTGATCATCCGGGAGCAGAATTACTGGTATCTTGGAAACACCTACTTTCAGCTCAACCGAATTGAAGAGGCCAGGAGCACCCTTGAAAAAGCCTATCAGCTAAATGGTGCTTACAGCCGAATTGCCGAACGGTATATTGAGGCTTTAGCTTCCGAATAATTTCAAATTTACACTTCGAGATAAAAATCCGATTTCATCAGTTGATGGATTCGGATTTTTTTTGCCTGGTGTTTTTTTACAATCCCCTAAGAGTTTCCGCATCTTTTACGATTTTACCACGTAAACTCGCTTAGATTCATTGTAACAGGCAATTTCTAAAGCATCGTACTCACTTCATGGAAATTATTCTCATCACTCTTGGTGCCTTATTAATGATCACCGGCCTTATCGGTGCATTTCTTCCTGTGCTCCCCGGGCTCCCGTTTTCATACGCAGGCCTGCTGATGTTACAACTGACCGAATACCCGCCCTTCAGCCTTCGGTTTATGATTGTCTGGGCGGTCATTGTAGTCATGATTCAGTTCCTGGAACAGATTGCCACAGTAGCCGGAGCCAAAAAGATGGGGGCTTCCTCATATGGCATCTGGGGAAGTATTATTGGAGCTATCGTTGGTTTTATCATATTCCCGCCATTTGGAATTGTTTTTGGTCCAATTGCAGGAGCGTACGCCGGAGAACTGATCAACAAGAAAACTTCACGTGAAGCCTTGCGGTCTGCCATGGGAGCTGTACTTGGATTTTTTGTCAGTACCTTTATCAAAGTGGTTGCAGCTCTGATCATGACATACCACTTTGTGATCAATGCATTTTGGTGATTTGAATTTAATGTGAACCAAAATTCATCCCTTGTTTTGAGAAAGTATGCCACAGAATCACGGAAATGTGCAGATTGTACTTAATTATTCCGGCCTTCCGTAGCGAAAAAGCATGACTCTTAACTTCAAGCCCATTAAAAGCATGAAAGTCGTTACTCTTCCAAAAATTACACTCATAGGAATCGAGGTTAAAGCCCACTGGAAAGAGCTTCATCAAAAAATGCCGGAAGCGTGGGAAAAGTTGTTTACTCGAAAAGGTGAACTCTCAAATCGCACCACAGATACTTACACAGAAATATCTGCAAACGTGATGGACGAGATCTATACACAAATTGTTGGCGCAGAAGTGGAACCCGGCCGGCCGGTTCCGGCGGGAATGACTTCACTCCAGATTCCCAAACAGTCTTATCTGCATTTCCATCACACCGGACCGCTCACCGAAATTGCCGGGTCATTCGGCAAAATGTATCGATGGGCTGAAGAAAATCGTATTGCCGCCGATGAGTTTAAAATCGACCGCGGCTATCTGCCCGGCCTGCCTGATTCTCCTCACGATTTGTATATAAAGGTAGTGCAGTAATTAATATTGCAAACCGATACGGTTTTCATTCTGGTTAGATCTTGAGTAATTTAGAAGCGCCGTTTCTTCAAGATTCACAACCAATTTGCCAGAAAAATTTTGAGTATGGAAAACGTTAGCATTAGTAATCTGTATGGTGATTTAAACAAGCGAATCGATCATCTTAAAAAAGAGAAGAAGGCTCTGACTGATTCCCGGAAAGTAGTGGAAAAAGCGTTAAAAGACGGCAACGCCTACTACGGGATCAATACCGGGTTTGGCGCGCTGGCCGGAAAACGTGTGAACGACGCCGACCTAAAGCAGCTTCAGCGGAACCTGATTTTATCACATTCGGTCGGAGTCGGGAATTTGATCCCCAAAGAAATCTCCAGGCTGATGCTTCAGCTAAAAGTTCACGCCCTCGCCATCGGCTATTCCGGAATTTCGGAGGAAACATTCGACCGCCTGATGCTTTTCATCGAAAACGACTGGATTCCGGCCATCCCCGAAAAGGGAAGTGTGGGTGCTTCGGGTGATCTGGCGCCACTGGCTCACATGTCGCTTCCGCTGCTCGGTTTTGGTGAATTTTGGAATGAAGAGGGAACCGATACAATTTCTGCCGACCAGGTGTTGAAAAAGAACGGACTGGATCCGATCGACCTTCAACCCAAAGATGGGCTTTCTCTCATCAACGGAACTCAGTTAATGAGCGCTTACGGCTCCTACGTACTCGAAAAATCACTCCATCTGCTTAAAATGGCGGATGTGATCGCGGCTATGAGCCTGGAAGCCCTGCAGGGAAGTATCAAGCCGTTTGATGAGCGAATTCATAAAATTCGTCCGCATCACGGCCAGAAACAGGTAGCTGAAAATGTTCGGAATTTGTTGACGGAAAGTGAAATACTGGAGTCGCACCGCCACTGTGGAAAAGTACAGGACCCCTACTGCCTGAGGTGTGTACCGCAGGTTCATGGAGCCAGCCGCGATGCGATCAATCACGCCGTATCCGTGGTTCAGACCGAAATCAACTCCGTAACCGACAACCCGCTCGTTTTCCCGGATGGCGATATCATCAGCGGCGGAAATTTTCACGGTCAGCCGCTTGCGCTGGTTCTTGATTTCGCCAAAATTGCCCTCGCTGAAATAGCGAGCATTTCCGAGCGACGAACCTACCTTCTTCTGGAAGGTCACGACGGGCTTCCCAAACTCCTGATGCAGGAAACCGGCATCAACTCCGGGTTTATGATTCCGCAGTACACCTCCGCAGCACTCGTCTCTGAAAACAAAGTGTTGTGTCATCCCTCCTCGGTTGATTCCATCCCAACATCACTCGGACAGGAAGACCACGTAAGCATGGGAAGCATCAGTGCACTCCACCTGTTGAAAGTATATGAAAATGTGGAACAGGTTTTGGGAATTGAACTCTTTACAGCGGCCCAGGCACTCGACTTTCGCAAGCCGCTTCGTCCCGGAAAAGGAGTGGAAAAAGCACATGAGGTGATCCGGGAAACCATTCCTCACGCAGCAGAAGATCAGTACTTTAAAGATGATATTCAGAATGCAGTAAAATTAATCCAAAACAGAATGCTTATTGATAAAGTTGAAAAAACATCTGCGGCTCTAAATTGACCCCCATCAACTAATTATTCTGAAAAATTTTGAACTACGTCAATCAACTCTAATTGTAACGGATCATCATTTACAAGATTAATTAAAAACCCCTCTTTCGTTGTACCCAAGGGTGCTCCATCAATTCGCTCTTCACCTAAGTAGGAATAGTCATCAAGAGAGTAAACGGCAATAAAGTGTTCTCTGTCTAAAAAATTTCTTGTCTCATAAAACTCTTCCGTATCATTTCGAAAAAGAAGCATAAGAAATTGATCATTTTGTGAAAGCATCAGGCTCACACTCTGCTCCTCAATTAAAAATCTTCGGTAATCCATCTGTTCGCCCGCTTCAATCATATCTATAAAACGGTAAGATAGTTTAAAGGATGCAGGAACCTGTTCGATTCGACCTGCTTTTGAATGATCATCCAAATCATAAATCTGGATAAAAGGCACTTTAACATGAGTCGTGTATAGCTCTCTGTTTTCACAATCTACACTTAAAATCGGATCTTGCAGTATCGTTTTCTTCTCAAGTAAGTAAGGATCAAAAGATCCAAACATTTCCAAAAACCGAAATTCATCATCAAGAATACCTATCATAGATGAGGTGTCCGATGGAGCATATTCATGATGGTTGATTGACAAGATCCACTGATTATCACATTGTTTCATATCCCGGGACGTAAGGTCAAATCCATCCTCAGTGTAATTTCTGAATGCTTGAACAGTGCCATCCGAACTGTCATACTTTTTAATCAAAGCAGAGGCCTTGTCATTAATTACCACATTATTATTGTAATCCAGGCCAATATATCTGGCACTTTGTATTTCTTCCGGCCCTCTTCCCTCTGAACCGACATGAGAAATATAATTGCCCTCATAATCAATGAGAGTCACACCAACAGGGTTCCGGTAATTTGGTAAAGCGATGATCTCGTCATTAACACTTGCTGAAGCTATAGGATATAATGAATACAAATATTGTGATGCCTGATCATCCAGTTCAATATTCTTTATCACCTCAATATCAAATAAACGGTGTTCTGCCTGCTGGTTATTTGTACAAGAACTAAATAAAAAAACACTTATGAGTGTTATTAATTTTATACTGTGACCCATTGCGAAGTAATTCTTTTCTAATTTAATGATCATATAATACCGAACCGTTTATTCATCCAGGCTGGGAATTGAACATCCGGTACAGTTAAATGGAGTACCTTCCCAGCATCCCCCAACATGCAAGTCCCAATTACCATAATAATATGAAAAACATGCTGTGCCAACTGAATCCTCATTGTTATAGCTGTCACCCTCTTGAACAAAAAATAGAGTAGCACTTGCGATTAGAACAATTGTAAGTAGTAAAAACTTTTTACTTTCATGTAAGACGTTTATCATATCAAACCTCTTTAAGCTTGTTAAAATTAACTTTACAAACTATAGTTAATAATAATAATATCAACTGAACGATCCGGATAATAAATCACTCTCTATGCCCGTACTCAAAAATATCTCCACTCTCTATACCTGCCGTGATGAAGGCAGGCAGGCAGACATTCACCCGATTAAGAACGGAGCGATAGTTTGGAGCGGTGAGACAATCGAGTGGGTCGGTAAAGAATCGGAATTGCCGGAAAAATTCCGGTCTGAACAAGCTATTGATGCAGGAGGGAAAATGGTCGTACCCGGTCTGGTGGACTGCCACACGCACCTCTGCTTTGGCGGATGGCGGGCCGATGAGTTTGAGATGCGTATTCAGGGCCGAAGTTATCTGGATATAGCCAAAGCCGGCGGCGGGATTCTCTCCACCGTGAAGGCGACGCGGGCAGCTTCGGAAGATGAACTTTATGAAAAAGCGAACGGTCTGCTAAAGGAAATTCAGAAACAGGGCGTCACAGCCATTGAGTGTAAAAGCGGCTACGGACTCTCCCTTGAGGATGAACTCAAACAGCTGCGGGTTTACAAGCGGCTGAGTGAGGAATCAAATGTGCACATGGTATCGACGTTTCTCGGGGCGCACACCATTCCGCCGGAGTACAAAGAGAATCGAGAAGGTTATATCGATTTGGTTATTAATGAGATGATTCCGGCCGTAGCTGAAGAAATCCTTGCCGAGTTTTGCGACATATTTGTGGAGGAGTCGGCATTTACGATCGAAGAAGCCAGTACTATTTTTGATGCCGGAAAGAAGCACGGACTCACCCCGAAACTGCACGCCGACCAGCTTTCATCCGGCGGCGGTGCCGAACTGGCCGCCGAAGTGGGAGCCGTCAGTGCCGATCACCTGGAACAGATATCTGATGAAGGGATCAAGCAAATGGCAGAAAAGGGTGTGGTTGGCGTAACTTTGCCGCTCGCTTCCCTCTACACACAGCAGCCCTATCTAAACTGCCGGAAACTGGTGGATGGCGGAGTGGACGTGGCCGTGGCTACCGACTTCAACCCCGGTTCAGCACCTACATTTGACCTTCCGCTTGCCATGATGCTCACCTGCAATCACGGCAGGCTCACGCCGGCCGAAGTTTTAAAAGGTGCTACGATCTATGCCTCTAAAGCTATAAACAGAGACAAACAATTCGGCTCCATTGAAGCCGGGAAATCAGCAGATTTCTTAATAATTGATGCAGAGAATGTGAACGATTGGATGTATCATTACAAGGGCTCCAGAATGGAGTGTGGATTCCTGAAGGGTAACCGGTTTAATTAACTCTATGCTTTCTACAATCATCTGGTTTATTATTGGCCTTGCCGCTCTCATCGGCGGTGCTGAACTGCTGGTTCGTGCATCTTCGAGTCTTGCGGTTCGGCTCGGAATTTCAAAACTCATTGTAGGCTTGACGGTGGTCTCTTTTGGAACCAGTGCGCCGGAACTCGGAGTCAGCCTCCAAGCCGGATTTGCCGGAAATACCGACCTGTTGCTGGGTAATATTGTTGGCAGCAACATCTCAAACACTCTGCTCATTTTAGGAATAGCCGCCATTATTTTGCCACTTAAAGTTAATGTAAAGTTGATTCGAGTGGATGTTCCTGTGATGATTGGTATCACCCTTCTACTGTTTATTTTTGCTTTGAGCGGCACCATCTACTTTTGGGAATCCCTGATTTTGGTCATTCTGCTTGGCATCTATCTCACCTTTCTGATTCGCGAGAATAAACACGCTGATCTTGATGACGAGATTGAGACGCTGCCCACTTCCACCCCCTTACTTATCACAACCGGCATCATCGGACTCATTATGCTCGTTCTTGGTGCACGATGGCTTGTGGACAGTGCCGTGATATTTGCTGAAATGGCCGGAATCAGTGAACTGGTTATCGGGCTAACGGTTGTATCTATTGGAACCTCCCTGCCCGAAATTGTCACCGCTGTGGTAGCCGCATTGAAAGGTGAGCGCGATATCGCCGTAGGGAATGTTGTGGGAAGTAATATTCTCAATATTCTGGTTGTGCTTGGAGTTACCGGCTTAATTATACCGACCTCCATCCCCGTTCAACCATCGCTCGTACGGTTTGATCTGATCATTTTGATTGCCGCTTCATTTGCCTGTTTGCCTATCTTTTTCACTCGTCACAAAATTGACCGGTTTGAGGGATTTGTCTTTTTGACGATGTATATCGCATACCTACTCTATCTTTTCCTCTTCTCTACCGATCACGATCTGCTGGATGCATTCAGCAATACAATGATCTTTTTTGTTCTGCCGTTGGTAGCTGTAACCATCCTCTCCATTTTCTGGCGGGAGTGGAAACGGCGCAGACGGTTCTATTTGGCAGCGAAACAACGAAATGAGGAGATAAATGATGAATAATCAAGATTTGAGACTTAAGGATTTAATAGGAAATAATGTTCAGCATCCTACTGTTCATTTGATTGGATTCCCTTCGGATATAGGTGTAAAAATTAACGGTGGCCGGCCGGGAGCTTCAAAAGCGCCTGGGTTAGTTTATGAGAATCTGCTCACATTCACACCCCATGCGGCACACACTGATACTCATACCAAGCTTCTGAGAAATACCGAATCGCTGATGATGCTTAACTGCAGTGGTGATCTGCCCGCGGATCATGAGAATCTGGGCGATACTGTTGCAGGATTTCTATCGGACCAGGTGATACCGGTCATTTTGGGCGGTGGTCATGAAACAGCGTTTGGGCATTTTCTTGGCTATGCGAAGTCGGATCTGCCAGTAAATATCGTGAATATTGACGCCCATGCAGATGTCCGAGAGTTGAAAGAAGGCAAGGCTCATTCCGGTTCTCCTTTTCGCCAGGCTGCGAAGCACTCCTCCGGCGTTTGCAAATCATACAATGTATATGGATTGAACCCGGCGTCGGTTTCGGCCGATCATCTTGCATTTGTTCAAAAACAGGGTGATGCCGTTTTTGAGCAGTCCGTCTCTGTAGATGCCATACTTAACAGGCTCAATCTCTTTGATGAAGCATCTTTAATGGTAACAATGGATATGGATGTTGTCAGACAGGCCGATGCACCCGGTGTCAGCGCACCAAACGCTTCCGGCATCAGCAAAGACCAATGGCTGAAACTCGCCTTTGGATTTGGAAATCACCCGAAGGTCACATCTTTTGATCTCTGCGAAGTAAACCCCGACTTTGACCGGGACAATCAAACCGTTAAGCTTGCCGCACTGACGGTTTGGTATTTTTTGTTGGGTGTGGCGTTAAGGTAGGGATTTATAAAACACTCGTGGCACGATCTGGAGTCGTGCCACGAGTAATTTCAATTCATTTTTTCAAACCCTTCAAGGTTTCCAG
>NZ_MDWE01000059.1 GCF_001715195.1 Rhodohalobacter halophilus | reverse complement strand
TTTTAGTTTTTAATAAGAATAGTGATTAATGCCCGTGACCATTACTGTTTCCACCGGTGATGGCATGCCAGTCGAACTGCTCGCTGTAGCCTTCCTGTTCCCACCAGAAGGGCAGACGCTCCCGCTCACGGTTGCCAATTTCATTCATGGTTTTGGAATCATACAGACGGCCGTTGATCATGGTATTCACTACAAACTCGGTATCGTAAATATCCTCCAGCGGATTTCCGTCAATCACAATCAGGTCGGCCAGCTTTCCGGGTTCCAGTGAACCGATGTGGTCTCCCATCCCAATGTAGTTGGCTCCGTTAATGGTTGCTACTTTCAGCGCATCATGATTACTCATACCGCCCTGGGTAAACATCCAGGTCTCCCAATGTGCGGCAAGTCCCTGAAGCTGTCCGTGTGCTCCTATATTCACGGTAATTCCTCGATCATGAAGCTCTTTTGCCGCCGCGGCAACCTGCATGTGGCCAATCTCGTACTCCTCTTCCGGAACCATGGTTCGGTGGCGTGACCGGGAGTCAACCATTCCTCTTGGTGTAAAGGTCAGCAGATGCTCCTTCTCCCAAACATTCGTGTGCTGATACCAATAGTACTCCCCGTTCATGCCGCCGTAATTTACAACCAGTGTTGGCGTGTACCCTACGTTCGATTCACCCCAGAGGGTGAGCACATCATTGTAGAGCGGAGCAATCGGCACGTTGTGTTCGATGCCGGTGTGTCCGTCCAGAATCATGCTCATGTTGTGGGTAAAGGTTGAGCCGCCTTCTGGCACCACGTTGACGCCCAGTTCACGGGCCGCTTCCAGTACCTGCTGCCGCTGATCACGTCTTGGCTGGTTGTAGCTTTTCACGGATGTGGCACCGAATGCCTGTGTTCTGCGAATGGCTGAACGGGCATCCTCCAGATTGTTGATGACCGTTTTTTGAACATTCTCAGCACCGTACAAAATTCGTCCGGTAGAGAAAATTCTCGGGCCAATCATATTTCCGGATCGAACCATCTCTGCCTGAGAAAAGATCATCTCTGTGTTGGAGGATGGATCATGAGCAGTAGTTACACCGTAAGCCAGGTTCGCAAAATATTCCCACTGCTGATTCGGGCTCAATCCGCTTCGGAAATTTCCGATGTGCGCGTGTGCATCCACCAGTCCCGGCATGATGGTTTTGCCTTCCACATCCATCACATAAGCTCCGCGCGGAATAGACACATCACCGGCAGCCCCAACGGCTTCAATTCGATTTTCGCGAACCACGATGGTTCCGTTTTCGATCACCTCATCACCGTTCATTGTAATGATGTGTGCGTTTGTGAGTGCGATCACTCCGGAAGGCTTATCGGTTTCGAGCTCCAGGCCGATACTGATCGCACTGTTTTCACCGAGTGGAAGCTCCTCATTTGTTTCCCCATTCAAAAAATCAAATGCGTCATTCAGGCCTACGGTGTAGAACTGTTCACCGAGAGTCCAACGCAATTCATCACTGTCGGCCGACCAGTGAAGGTTGTACCCGGCGTCACGCGCCACGTGGGTTACCGGAATGGCTCGGGTATTTGAACTCAGTGTTATTTCTGATCCAACTTTTGGCATTGGCGCGATATAGACTTTATAGAGTTCGGTAAAGGCGATCCATTTATTGTCGGGACTTGGTGTATAATCGATGGCGTATTCAGATCGGAAATGCTGGCGATCGTCCTGGCCATTCAGATCCATGCTTCGGAAACTGGTGTAAGCCTGGTAGAAAATACGGTCGCCGGAAGCATTGAATTTAGGATTACTGCCCCGCTCTGAAATCAGTTTCATCTCTCCGCCATTAACCGGCATTGTAAAAATTCCTGTGTTTTGGGTATAAGCGTGTCCCTGATGATTATTCCCGCTGTCACGGCGGAAGAGCAAGGTCTGTCCGTCGGGAGAGAAAGATGGGGTTCTGTAAATTCCTTTTTCGGTGGTAACCGTTTCCGGACGAGCATTTCTGCGATCCAGTCGAAGAGTCTTGATTTTCCCAAGTTCTTCGTCAGTCCACGTTACATAGGCCAGCATGTTTCCGTTCGGAGAGAAAGCAGGCTCAAACTCCAGGTTTCCCTCTTCAGTCAATCGTTCCGGTGTTCCGTTCGGCAGATCTTTTTTCCATAAGTAACCTGCAGCGTTGAATACCAGTGTGCTTCCATCAGGCGATGTTACGGCATGTCGGATCGCTTTTGCCCGGAACGTATCAGGGGCAGGATCAAACTCAAAATGGACAACATCCGCCAGCTGATGATTCAGTTCAGCGATGAATGGAATTTCTTCTGCCTCAAGGGTTTCGGTGTTCAGTTTGTGAATTTTACCCATGGCCCAGAATACCAGGTGATTTCCATCCGGTGTCCAGCTGATGTTGGTGTAGGGGCCAAAAATCGCCCAGGCCTGCTGCTGATCAAAACTCAGCTCATCATAAACGGGCTTTTCAATTCCGGTTTCCAGGTCGCGAATGTAGAGAACCGATTTTGTACGAACTCTTTTTACGAAAGCGAGTTTCTTACCATCGGGAGAAACCGTTGGTGAAATCGCTCCGCCGGGTCCGCCTGTTATTCGGTCGATCTCTCCGGTTTCGCGGTCGTACCGGTTGATGACATAGATCTGGCTGTTAGCATCACGGTTATACTGAAACATTCCTCCGGGGTAAACATCCTGGCTGTAGTAGACATATCGCCCGTCAGGAGAAACGTTTGGCTGACCCAGATCCTGTTGATCATTCATTCGCTCAACCAACTGAATTCCGGAACCTCCTGTGATATGATACATCCAGAGTTCTCCTGCTCCGAGTGATCGTCCCGAGGTGAAGTGCTTCCGTGCAACAATATAATCTCCATCGGGAGACCATGAGGCATTATTCAATAGCCTGAAACTTTCGCTGGTAATCTGTTTGGCATCCGAGCCGTCGCGGTTCATTACCCAGATGTTATCTCCGCCACCGGCATCGCTGGTGAATGAGATTTTGGATCCGTCGGGGCTGAATCTAGGCTGAATTTCATAGGCAAGACCCTCACGCAAAACGGTGGCCTCACCGCCTTCAATTGGCATGATATAGATATCTCCGAGCAGGTCAAAGACAATTTCGGTTCCATCCGGACTCACATCTACATTCATCCAGGTTCCTTCATCAGTTTCAAAGCTGATTTCTGTATAATCGGCACGATGTTGGGTTACATCCCATTTATCGTCGTCGTTGTCTTGTGCTGTTGCACTGAACGTCAACAACAGGGTAGAAAAGAATAATAGCAATCGTTTCATGATGGCTCTGTTTGGTTAAAAAATAGTCTGTCTGATGTTAATAAAAGTTGAGGAGAAACGCGGGAGGGATTTGTAATTACTTATTAACAGATAACCATCCGGATGTAACGGTCGGGTTTGTTAATATCCCGAGTTTATTTCTTTTCAGACTGAACCCGGAAAAAATATGAAGAAGATTGGATTCAGTCTGTGTTGCGGAACAAGTTGTTTCAATTCGACTTTAAAAGAGTAAATCAATGCTTTAAATCTCTAAATCGGCTAAAAAATTGAATTTTAATTTGAAATTGACTCGCTGTTGGGTCATATTCACGGTTTAGAAAATTATCAGGCAATGAACTTTTGCTCTGTTCGTTCCTGTTTTGGCTTAAGAGCATTATTAACCAACAAGTACCAACTATGAGATCACTAATAATCACACTCGCATTGTTAATTGCAGGTTCTTCTGCTGCAATTGCTCAGCAAGAACCTCCAAACGGCATGAGTGAACTGCAGGCTTACGCTGTATTCATGGATGCATATAAAGGAGATGACTACGAAATGGCCATCAACTTTGGTGCATGGATGATTGAAGCGAAACCGAAAACCATTGAAGGCTACGACAGTTTTAACCTTCTGCGTCAGTTCGACCGTATGATTAAAGTGTATGAGGGTGCAGCTAATAACGAGAGTGACCCGTCAGCAAAAAAAGAGTATATGGAGAAGGCAATCCATGTATTCGATGAAGTTTTTGAAACGTTTGATGAGATCGATGAATTTGACTGGTACAGAAAACTGGGGCGATTTTACCATACCAATAATGCCGCTCTGAATGTACGGACACCGGAAATTGCTGAGCAGTATATGAAGGCGTATGAGGCAGATCCCCAGCGATTTGTTGAAGACAGTGATGGATACTATGCAGGATTTGTACTCAATAGTTTAGCTTCGCAGGGTGAGCGCGAGAAGGCTTTTGAAATAATTGATGAGATAGAAGGTTACGCTCCGGCCGGTTTGCAGGGAACAATCTCAGAAGTCCGAGAAAAACTGTTTGACGGTCCTGAAGAGAGAATAGAATTTTACGAGTCTCAAATTGCAGACGCTGACGAATCTGAAAAGATTGAACTCTACACAAGTCTCATAGATCTGTACGAGGAGACCAATCAGATCGAGGAAGCCGCCGATGCTGCATTGAAACTGTTTGAACTTGATTCATCATTTACAAACTCCAGAAAAGTAGCAAATCTCTATCTGGATGAGGGTGAATACAGGGAAGCCATTCAGTATCTGGAAACAGCTCTTGAACGTGCTGAGTCGAATGACCAGAAGAAAGAACTGACTCTTCAGCTTGCCGAGACACATCAGCAGCTTGAGCAGTTTAGACAAGCTCGTGATTACGCACGTCAGGCAATTGATCTGGATGCTGATTACGGGGAAGCGTACGTGAGAATGTCTTCAATTTATGCAGCCACTATCTCTAACTGTACGGGAGGAAGTACTCTTGACAGGGAAGACAGAACTGTTTACTGGCTGGTTGTTGATTATCTGAATAAAGCAAAAGAGGCAGATTCATCCCTTGCTTCCAATGCAAACAACAGAATCAGCTCCTATGAAGGAGCGATGCCATCATCTGAAGATAAATTCTTCCAGGGATGGGAAACAGGCGACAGTTTTAATATCGACGAAAGCGTAGGTGAGTGCTATGCCTGGATCGATGAAACAACGACTGTGAAGTAACTCCTTATTACATTTCATTCTAAAGAAAAGCATTCCGGTGAAAGTCGGGATGCTTTTTTTGTTTCTTCACTTCAATCAGATCGATTTTTTACCGGATTAAAGAACCTTATAGGGTAGAAAATTGTAATAGAAAAAGCGTGTTATTTGTTTTTATATACGCTTTTATTTCAAAGTCTTTTGCAATTTTTGATCAATGGCTGGTTCGAATAGATATTTCAACGGCAGATCTTGGCAACTTTTTATGCTTGCCGGAGTGATTTATACACTCACCCCGCCAGTTGAATTGATTGACCGACAAAATGATACTCAAATCTTTGGGATTGTGACAGACGGATTGACGGGTGAGCCACTTGAAAGCGTAAATGTTTATCTAACCTACACAACCTTTGGTGATGCTACAGACTCTAATGGGTTATACTCCTTTACAACAAATTTAAGCGGGCAATTTGAACTTGTTTACAGCCCTGTGGGGTATGATGCAAAAAGGTATGTTGTTTTGCTTGGTGGAAGCGAAAATGAGATCCGTATGGATGTAGAGATGGTTAAACATTCTCTTACACTGGATGAAATCGAAGTAGAGGCAGACAACTCAGAGTGGCTTCAAAATTATGAGCTGTTCGAACAGGAGTTTTTAGGGCAGACACCCAACTCTGCAGCCGCAGAAATTAAGAATCGATGGGTGCTGAACTTCGAAAGAACCGATACGAATGAGTTAATTGCATTTGCAGAAGATCCTATTCAGATATCAAACCGGGCATTGGGCTATGAACTAACAGCAGACCTGAACGAGTTTACCTGGGATCTCAGAAACAGATCGGGGTTCTACAGAGTAAAAGTATGGTTTGAGGAGAAAGAGCCATCCGGTGAAGAGGAGTATCAGATGTGGCAGAGGAATAGAGCTCAGGTGTACCGAGGATCCTTCCGTCACTTCCTGAAAAGCTTGTATGACGATCAGCTCTTCAGGAACAGGTTCGAAATAGTTTGGCAGGATACAGACCAGAGAGCAAGAATTCAGCAGCTAAGTGAAGAAGAGATGAGAGATGCACTTGAATTGCGAAATCTGGACCTCGATTTAATTTCACAAGGCGTTAAAGGATTTATACTACGTGAGAGCGTTGATGTGCTTATCGGCGGGCGGTCGATTCGAAGTGATACAAGAAATCGGGCCAGACTCATTCCCATGAAAGACGACCATATTTTCTTTGTAACTCCGGATGGAAACCTTGCTGATCTCATGTCACTTGCTACTGCAGGGCACTGGTCGGTAATGCGAATGGCTGATATGGTGCCAATCGATTACCGGCCGTAGCCCTGCATTCTGCCTGATCAAATCCGGATTATTGGTTACCGATATCTTTTACTTTAAATCCGAGCATTGCCTCAAGATCGGAGAATGTTTTTGCACTATTTAACTGCATAGTTTTCTGTTGGTTTAAAAAGCCTGCAGGAACGTGTACAGCTCGAATCAATAATCCTCTGTACTCATCTGCTGCTCCAAGATTGTAGTTGGCTTGCTGGAAAAAACGAAGATCTACAAACGTAAAATCAAAATCGAGAAGCACGGTTCCATTGCTGTTAAACTCAGTCAGAGGCAGTTGTCGCCACACTTCCAGATCGTCCTCTTCGATGTAATCCTCAAACACGTATGCAAGCATCACGTCAGATTCAAATACCTCGATCTCAGCAGGAATATCCTGGAAAAATTCAAACCCATTGGATTGAAGAAGATCGGCTTCAAATTCAAAAGAGGTTGGGATAACTTCCGGTCCGGCGGGTCCCTGAGGCCCCCGGGGTCCTTCTGGTCCTACAGGTCCGCGCTCGCCACATCCTGATAGTATTAAAAACATTGCAATGGCGGTGATAAAAAATTTGATAAGCTTTTTCATGGCAAGAGAGTTTACAGGTTCGGTTGTTTGTCTATGTTTTAAACGCTTTGAAGAGGTATGGGTTGCTGTAAATTTTTAAGTATTAAACCCATAATAATCAGGTATTAAAGGTTTAATTATGGAATCACATATTCATGTTAGATGAATCTATATCTGTGCGTGAAAAGATGACTTGTGCCTACGGCACTTTAGTAGTTTACGCCTGCTGATAACACCACAATGAATTGTGGGGTTATAGTATTGGCCGTGCCGAATGGCACTCAAGGATAAGTCTGTAGCAATGCATTGGTGAGGGAGCCATCTACTGACAGATAGTGATGCATGAAAAGAGGCTTATTGTGAGCACATTAGTTGAAGAGTTATCCAAATCCAAATGCCGTTAGGCATGGAGGAATATTGTATCCACAGAATTTATTCTGTTGGTTAAGAAGAGTAAAGTCCCCAAAAAAGTGCCTTAGGCACGGTCCATGTCGGTTTGTGAGGAAGAGGAGATAAGGGGTGGTAAAAATTTGCAATCTCTTTGCGTATAAACTCAGTTCTCACTATTTAGAAAGTCGATTATTCAACCAAACACATCAACTTCTATGACTCCACAACCTACGTTTAAAGAAATTCTCATATACTTATTTCTGATTCTCTTTATGGGTATAGCCTGTCAAACAACAGGACAAACCACAAATTCGGAGAGCTCATCGCCATCTTCCCAATCCATCCCAACGGGAGCCGAAAGTGATGACGGACTCTTCACTGTTCATCAATCCGGCGATAAAATCTTCTTCGAAATACCCAATGATATTTTAGGCCGTGATATGGCCATCATGAGCCGAATCGCCAAAACCGCCGAAGGGCTGGGCTGGGGCGGCGATCGTCTGGCAGGCCAACAGCTTGTGCAGTGGGAGAGAAGAGGGGATAAAATCCTTCTGCGAGGCGTATCCTACAGCAATACTGCTGATGAAAATTTGTCTATCTACCGAGCGGTTCAAAACTCTAACTTTCCGCCCATTATTGAATCCTTCGATATTCTTGAGAACCGGGATGGCTCGGTGGTGATTGATGTAAGTGACCTCTATCTAAAAGACTCCAAAATCTTTGGTCTGCAGAACCGACACCGTCAACAGTACGCCGTTCGCAGTCTCGATCGTAATCGATCATTTATGGAGTTTGTAAAGAGCTTTCCGGAGAATATTGAGGTACGAGCGGTTTTAACCTACAATGCGGATAATCCTCCGTCACAGCAGAGAACGGGGTCTATTTCACTTGAGGTGAATCACAGTATGATTCTGTTGCCCGAGGAGCCGATGCGTCCTCGATTATATGATGAGCGCGTGGCGATGATCAGCGTTGCGCAAACCGATTACGGGGATGAGGCACAGTTCAGCAAGACCAAACGTTTCGTCACCCGTTTCCGCCTAGAACCGGTAGATGAAGAAGCGTATTTGCGAGGTGAACTGGTGGAACCGAAAGATCCGATTGTGTTTTATATCGATCCGGCCACACCTGAGCAATGGCGCCCGTATTTTAAGGAGGGAATTGAAGAGTGGAATGTTGCGTTTGAAGCAGCCGGTTTTAAAAACGCTATCCGGGCTGAGATGGCTCCGGTTGATGATCCCGATTTCAGTATGCTGGATGCTCGCTATTCGGTAATTCGCTACGTTTCGAGTCCGGTTCACTCGGCCAATGCCGGCCCGGATGTGATCGACCCGCGATCGGGAGAAACGATCCGTGCTCACATGAATATGTATCACAATGTTCAAAAACGGCTTCATTGGTGGTCGCTCAGTCAGACCGGTCCCCGAAATCCTGAAGTGCAGCAGCCACACCTTTCCACAGAAGAGATGGGCAACTATCTGAGATATGTAGTATCTCACGAACTGGCCCATGCTTTGGGGTATCCTCATAACCAGCGTGGGAATACAGCTTACTCAATTGAAGATTTACGCGATCCGGAGTTTACGAATGAAAAAGGAAATTCATCATCGGTTGTGGGCAGAACGCGTTTTAACTACGTAGCTCAGCCCGAAGACGGGGATGTTCGCGTTCACAGAAGTGTTGGAGAGTACGATGTCTGGGCGATAAAATGGGCATACTCATATCTCCCTCAATTTAACACACCTGAAGAGGAAAGAGATCTCCTGAATGAATGGGTGCTGGAACGAGCGGATGATCCCGCCATGCAGTTCGGCTATGGCCGCGGCGATTTTGATCCAACCCAGACCACAGAGTCCATTGGTGATGACTGGGTGCGTGCGAGTGAATTGGGAATGCGAAACCTTCATCGCGTGATTCCAAACCTGCTCGACTGGATGGGCGAAGAGGGTGAAACCTACGATGAGGTTCGCATGCGCTACATGCAGATGTTTGTGCATTGGGGGCGTATGACCGAGCGGGTGATAGCTGCGATAGGAGGTTCACGAGAGGAGCATAAACGATATGGCCAGCTCGGGCCGATCTATACGGATATCTCAAAAGAGGATCAGAAGCGGTCGATGGACTTTCTGGATGAGCATCTCTTTGCAACACCGGAGTGGCTGCTGGATCAGGACTTGCTCAGAACATTTGAGTACGTGGGCACGGTTGAGCGGATTCGCTGGTACCAGGTGACCGGCCTGAACGCACTGCTTTCACCCCACCGTATGGAGCGTTTGGTAGAGCAGCATGCCATGAACGGAGATGATGCCTATGGCCCTGCCGAGATGCTGGATGATCTGCGTCAAAGCATCTGGAAAGAACTGGATGGCAGCGACCGGGTAGATACTTACCGCCGAAACCTGCAACGGGCCTACCTGGATAGAATGGAGTACTTGTTGAAGGAAGCGTCAGCTGAAGCGGGGAACCCACCGGCAGATTACCGCCCCGATATTGGAATGGAGAATCTCAGAACAGATTTTCATATTCAACAGTCGGATATTCGTCCGTTGGTTTTGGAACAGCTCCGTGAGCTGAAATCGGAAGTTGAAAATGCCTTGAGAAGTGCTGACGAAAGATATACCAGATCTCACCTTGAGTATGTGGTGAAACGCATTAATGACGTGATTTAATTTATGTGCAGATATAAAAAAACCTGTCAGGTCTTGGAGACCTGACAGGTTTAAAGTGATAGTAATTATTAATTCTGCGACACTCAGCGATACATCTGCGCTACTCTGCGAGAACCAATAAAATTTATAGTCAAAAAAAGACGCTCATATGTTTGACAATGTAATCAAATGATGATAGAATCAGGATTCATTTTACTGGTATGGAGCCGGTCTGGTACCTTCCGCACGACGCTAAACACCAGTGTATTCTGGATGTATTCTGTCAGGTATATCCAGACCGGTTTTCCTGTCGTTGACCTTCAACAGTACCTATTGAGTTGTCTTTCAAGATTTGATTGTGACAATATCATCGATTCATGAGCCATATGCGTGCGCCAGGATTTTATTCCAGTAACGAACCCTAACATATTATACCTAGCTATGATTTACAGTCTCGGTGTGGATATATCCAAAGTTGACTTCAGCGCATGCCTGCAAAGCTATCAGCTGGACAGCCAATCTTATCAGGTCATCTCCCGCAAAACTTTCAAAAACAAACCCTCCGGTTTTAAAGCTTGCATGAGTTGGCTGGCCCGACATACCCGTAACAAGCCAGCACCGGTTCGTCTGACCATGGAAGCCACCGGGGTGTACTATGAGGCGTTTGCTCTGTATGTTCGTGAACACCACGGGCACATCCACTTGTCTGTGGTTCTGCCCAGTCAATCAAAACGATATATTGAATCACGGGGACTGCGCAGTAAAACCGATAAGATTGACGCTTATGGGCTGGCTTTGATGGGCGCTGAGCGAAAGCTGGACGCCTGGAAGGGAATCGATCCGTTCTGGCGAACACTTCGGGTCTATACCCGTACGCGGGCTGACCTGCTGGAGCAACGCACGCAGCTGCGTAATCAGCTTCACGCCCTTGATCACAGTGGTATGGACATCCTCAAAGCCGAACAGGCCTTGCGCGAGTGCATTCAAACCATTAACGACCAAATTGACGAGCTGACCAAACTCATCGAACAACAGCTGCGATCACGCAACGATTTGCGTACCCAAATTGGGTGTCTGCGCAGTATTCCCGGCATTGGCACACTGAGCATTGCCTGCATTCTGGCCGAAACCAACGGGTTTGCTGCGTTCAGCAAGATCTCTCAGCTGATCAGCTTTAGCGGTTATGATGTGAAGATAAAAGAATCGGGCAGGTGGGCCGGCAAGCCTAAACTATCCAAACAGGGATCCAAGCATATTCGCCGGGCGATGTACATGCCGGCCACAGCGATTACACGAAGAAACGAGGGACCGATTGTTGAGTTTTATCACAGGCTGCTGGCCACTCACAACATAAAAATGAAGGCTCATGTAGCGGTTCAGAAAAAGCTATTGACCTACATGTACATTTTGTGGAACAGAAACGAACATTTTGATCCGGATATCATCCGAAAACAGCGAAAAGAGCACCAAAAAAAGGTAGCCCCACCCGAAAGTGAGGCTACAGTAGATACATCATTGGTATTGAGCCAATAATGCTCTTTAAATCAAAAAATACAGAATACTATTGATTTTTAACACAGTACCTGACAGGTTCACGAAAAATCACATGAACGCTGTCAGGTCTTTTTTCAATTTTGCCTTTTGCCCTATCACTTTTTACCTACTCTTCACCCATGTAAGGGTAGGTCCAGTCGAGCGGAGCCTGGTAGGTCTCTTTCATGGATCTCATGGAGAGCCACTTGTAGAGATTCACCATACTTCCCGCTTTGTCGTTGGTACCTGACCGTCGGGCACCGCCAAATGGCTGCTGATTCACAACCGCGGCTGTCGGTTTATCATTGATATAGAAGTTACCGGCTGCTTGACGCAACTTGTCGGCCATGATATTTAATGCGTAACGATCTTTCGCCCAGATGGCACCGGTTAATCCATACGGAGAGGTTTGATCACACAGCTCAAGAGTCTCCTCGAACCTTTCATCCTTGTAGACATAAATGGTCAGAACCGGACCAAAGATCTCTTCCTGCATCGTTTTAAACTTCGGATTGGTAGTCAGGATGATGGTTGGCTGGATGAAATATCCTTTGCTGTCATCATACTCACCGCCGGCTATGATTTCTGCATCATCAGCCTCTTTTGCAAAGTCGATGTATCCGGAGATCTTATCAAATGCCTTGCGGCTGATGACGGCTCCCATAAAGTTGGAGAAATCTTCCACATCGCCCACTTTAATCTTCTTCACTTCAGCAAGCAGTTTCTCTCTGTACTCCGGCCAAAATGATTGCGGTACATACATCCGGGAAGCAGCCGAGCACTTCTGTCCCTGGTACTCAAATGCGCCACGTATGGCTGCAATAACCAGGCGGTCTACATCTGCAGTGTTGTGGGCAAAGATAAAATCCTTACCGCCGGTTTCACCCACAATGCGCGGGTAGGTTTTGTACTTATCCACGTTGTTGCCGATCGTTTTCCAGAGGTGATTGAACGTTGCTTCTGATCCGGTGAAGTGGAGACCGGAGAGGTTCTCATTTGCCAGAACCGGATCACCTACATCGGCGCCTTCACCCGGCAGGAACTGAATCACGCCATCGGGCAGACCCGCTTCCTGGAGAACTTTCATCACATAGTAGCTGGAGTAAACTGATTCAACCGAAGGTTTCCAAATCGCCACATTACCACACATGGCCGGTGCGGATGGCAGGTTCCCGGCTATCGCGGTGAAGTTGAATGGGGATACCGCAAATACAAACCCTTCCAGCGGACGATACTCAACTTTGTTCCACATGCCATCAGGTGAGTATGGCTGATCTTTATAAATTTTGGTCAGATACCACGCATTGAAACGGAGGAAATCGGCCAGTTCGCCCACCGCCTCAATTTCTGATTGCTGTGGCGTTTTTGATTGCGCCAGCATGGTGGTGGCATTCATGGTAAAACGCTCCGGTCCGGTAATGATATCGGCAGCGCGCTGAAAAATAGCTACGCGTTCCTGCCACGGCATATCGGCCCATTTTTTACGGGCTTCAAGTGCTCCCTCAATGGCCATTTTTACCTCTTTTTCACCACATAGATGAACGGTTCCCAACTTGTGAGAGTGGTTGTGGGGCATCGTCACATCCTGTGTCCGGTCGGTTTTTACCTCTTTACCATTGATAATCGCCGGGATCTCAATCTCTTCTTGTTTCAGTTCTTTAAGTCGTTCTTTGAGTACTTTTCTTTCAGCTGAACCCGGTGCGTACTGCAAATACGGTTCATTTATGGGTTCCTGAAAGTTGAAAAATGCATTCGCCATTTTTTAGCTCCTTTTATGTTTTGATTTAAATATTCTTTCGTGTCAAATATCCGGCTTTTTATGATCAATCGCAGGAGGATATCAGGTTCCGGTTTTCTATTCTATTCTATAAATAAATGTGAGTTCGATAAAAAACCTTTGATTTTAGTAATCAATATATTCCCCTTTTCTTCACTGAGGAGATTCAAGGTGGTTTAAACAAACAAGTGAGTAAATTTCTCAACTTGCAGCCATCCATTAAGAGAGATAACCACCCCTATCCCCTCCTTGCGAAGGAGGGGAGACTTTTTTACTGCTTCTTATGTTAAGCTCAACATAAAAATAACAAATGATCATTAAGAGATCATTCAGTCAATTATTCATCCAGGAATTGATATCGTACAAATCCCTCGATGGCTTCATACTCCGCCAGTCCCAGATCATCGTAGATTTTTGCGGTTTCCCTGTTGCGATCTTCCGAACGCTGCCAGAACTCCCGTGTGTCTGTACCGGGGAACAGAGGCCGATCTTTTTGAGACTGATGTTTGAAAATGGCCCGGCGCTTTCGTTTCAGCTCAATTGGACTCAGCGGAACAGCCATCTCTATTTCGTTTACATCCCACTCCTGCCACGCACCACGATACATCCACACAAAGCAATCCTCAATCCAGTCATCCTCTTTACAAATCTCAAGTGCTTCAAACACAGCTTTAAGACAGACTCTGTGAGTGCCGTGCGGATCGGACAGGTCCCCGGCCACATACACCTGGTGAGGTTTGATTTTTCGCAGCAGTTCAACCGTCAAGTCGATGTCCTTCTGCCCAAGCGGTTTTTTCTTCACACGCCCGGTTTCATAAAACGGCATGTTCATAAAGTGCATATTCTCATCGGGCACGCCGCAGTAGCGTCCGGCCGCCTTCGCCTCACCTTTTCGGATGAGCCCTTTAATGATCTTGATTTCAGGGGAGTCCACTTCGCCGGGCTTCTTCTGTTTTAAAAAGTCATTGATTTTATTCAGAAGGGCGTCCGCTTTTTCATCTTTCATCCCGAAAATGTCCGCGTAGTCGGTTACAAAGTCGGCAAATCGAACAGCCTCATCATCAAAAACAGCAATATTACCGGATGTCTGATAGGCGATATGCACATCGTGACCGTGATCTACCAGCCGGATCAGAGTGCCTCCCATCGAAATTACATCATCATCTGGGTGGGGACTAAAGATCAGGCAGCGTTTCGGGAATGGCTCGGCCCGCTCGGGTCGATATTTATCATCTTCATTCGGTTTACCTCCCGGCCACCCGGTAATTGTGTGCTGAAGCTCGTTAAATACCTTGATGTTGATATTGTAAGCGGGACCTTTTTGAGTAATTAGGTCGGCCATCCCGTGTTCATTGTAATCCTCGTCGGTCAGTTTAAGAACCGGTTTGTCGAGTTTTCGGCACAGCCATACGACGGCTTTACGAATCAATTTATCATCCCACTCACATTTAGAAAGCACCCAGGGTGTCTTGAATCGGGTTAGCTGCTCGGCTGAAGCTTCATCCAAAATCACTGCAGCGTTGGGATGTTCCTGAAGATAGGTGGCAGGAACTGTTTCTGTAATATTACCTTCCACAGCCTCCCGAATGATGGGTGCTTTCCCTTCGCCCCAGGCCATCAGAAAAATTCGATCTGCTGTTAAAATGGTGCCGACTCCCATAGTAATGGCCCGGCGCGGAACATACTCTTCTCCGAAAAAACTGCTGGCAGCATCCGTTCGGGTTACTTTATCGAGGGTAATCAGCCGGGATTTGGAATCCCTTCGCGAACCGGGTTCATTGAACCCGATATGTCCGGTTTTTCCAATTCCCAGTAACTGGATGTCGATACCACCTGCATCCTGAATCTTCTTCTCATATTCATTACAAAATTTTTCTACCTCTTCCTCCTGCAATGTGCCGTCGGGGATGTGAATCTGATTTGCCGGAATATCTACATGATCGAAAAGGTGTTCGTGCATGAACCGAACGTAACTCTGAAGAGAGTCGGGCTGCATCGGGAAGTATTCATCCAGGTTAAATGTGATGACATTTTGAAAGCTCAAGTTCTCTTTTCGGTGCAGTCGAACCAGCTCTTCATAGACTTTTACCGGGGTAGAGCCGGTGGCAAGCCCTAATACACACTGTTCACCTTTGGTTGCTTTATTCCGAATAGTGTGGGCAATTTCCCGGGCAACGGCAACAGACGCCGATTGGCTGTCCTCAAATATTGCAGTGGGAATCTTTTCCAAAAGGGTGAGCCGTTCATCGGCAGTATTCAGTTGTTCCGATATAATTGATTTCATAAATCAGAGGAGAGATTGAAATTTGTAATAACATTGAGCAGTAGAATATAGTGATTATTTATGCGCTCTTCAGATGGGGCGGGTTAATGAATTGTAAAATCCGGGACTCAAATCCGTCTATGATTTAGGTGCGGGATTCATTAAAATAAATGGTTCAAGATTCTGCAGACTAAAATTACCGAACTGTTTATGCTCGATATTCAGAAGAGATTATCCAATTCATTTTATGCCTTTCTCGCACTGCCTTCAACAGCGATGGGGTTTGCGCTCTCCGTTCAAATTGCCGCACTTAGCTGGCTTCTGACCTACCAATACGGCCTCGAAATTTCTGATATCGGGCTGGTATGGGCAACAGGTCCCATTGCAGGAATCCTTGGTCAGGTGATCATCGGGATTATCAGCGACAATGTTTGGGTTTGGAATGGGAGGCGGCGTGTATTTATCGTGATTGGTGGTACACTCGCTTCACTCATGTTACTGGCACTGCCCAATCTTGGTATCATTCAGGCCGCCATGGGGCTTGAAGCAATTCTTGGAATTGCCATACTTATTTCGATGGTGCTGGATCTTTCCATCAATGTTTCCTTTAATCCAACCCGTTCCATTATCGCAGACGTAACGCCGGAGGGACGAGAACGAACGAAAGGGTATACCTGGATGCAGACCATTTCCGGTACTTTTGGGGTTCTCTCATATTTTATCGGAGCAACGTTAGGTAATATTACACTAATCTATTTTGGTGCGGGGCTGGTGTTTTTCTTCTCTGTGATCCCGCCGTTTTTTGTGAAAGAGCCAAAATATCTGGGACGATATGGAGAGGATGAAGAGGAGATTGCGAAGGAAGCTGCAGAGGATGAGTTTCCCGGCAGCATCAATGAGGCATCTCTTGCTGAAATTTTGAAGAGCATCAGGCCGCTGTGGGGATTTTTGATTTACGGTATCTACGCCATCATTAAACGGCTGTCAGGTTTTGAGTTTCCGGGGTACTGGTTTGAGGTTATCGCCCTGGGAGCATCGGTACTCTTGATCGCTGAAGCGCTTTTCAAAAGCGAAGAGGGAAAGAGCAAAGAGGAGGCCGGAAAAATCGGGTTTCAAAAAGTGCTGGCGGCTCACTCTTTCTCATGGATAGGAGCTCAAAGTATGTTCATCTACTTTTTTGCGTTTGTGGATTTTCAAATACCGGGGTTGTCGAATGAAGGAGTTGGAGATGTTGTCAACTGGAGCTTCTTTTCTCTGAACCTTGTGGCTGCCATCATTCCGGTGCTTGCCCTGGAACCGCTGGCAAACAGGTTTGGCCGTGTAAAAACCCACGCCTGGTCGCTGGTCATCATGGCCATTGGATACGCCAGTATTGTCTTTTTGGGCAATTCTCCATTTATACTCTACATCCTTATGGCCGTTGTCGGGATTGGGTGGGCTTCGATCATCAGCCTTCCGTTTGCGATTATGTCTCAAAAAATCGCCCAGAATAAAATGGGTCTGTACATGGGATTGTTCAATTTATCGGTAGTTCTCCCTCAGCTGGTATCCAGTTTTGCGGTGGGAGAGATCGTCGAATCTGCCGAAGCAAAAACCATTCTGCTGGTGATCTGTTCAGTAACCGTGGCATTTTCTGCAGTTGCCTGGTTTATGGTGAAAGAGCCAAAAGATGAGCTTACCGAGAATCCGGTGTTGATGGATCAGAAAATTGATGAGGAACTTAAGTAATGCGATTAAAAAGTCCCCTCTTGCCTGTCCCGAGTGATTCGGGGAGAGGGGATTTAAGCCTGCCAGCGCTGAAGCTTTGGAAGGAAGGGGTGTGTAAAGAATTGAAACCTCCAAGGGTTAGCCAAACTTATCAAGCTCTCGTGGCACGATTTTAAAGCGTGCCACGTGGAATAGAAATCACTTCTTTTTAAACTCCCGGATAAAATTTCGGGTAAATTCAGACAGAACCAAACGTCCGCTTATTTCCGCCCGCTGTTCCAGAGTGGAGTTCCAGTGGCCGGTACTTTGCCAGAGAATCTCTTTCATCTCTTTCATCGCCTCCGGATTGCTGGAAGCAAGATCTGAAGCAAGCTGCTGAACCGCCTCATCCAGCTCCTCGGTCGTATCCACAACTTTATTGAACAGTCCCTTCGAGTGAGCCCAATCGGATGTATACCAGTTACGGGCATCCAGTGCGAGAGAAGAAAACGCCGCGGTTCCCAGTTTTCGGCTGACGGCCGGGCCCACGACAAACGGGCCGATTCCCAAAGCAAGTTCACTCAGCTTGATGGATGCGTTCCGGTGCGCGATACAGTAATCGGCCGCTGATGCAATCCCGATTCCGCCGCCAACGGTTTTTCCCTGAACCCGTACAACAATCAACTTTGGGCACGTTCGCATGGCGTTCAAAACATGGGCAAATCCCATGAAAAACTTTTTACCATCCACAAAGTTGTCAATGGCCAGCAGCTCATCAAAAGATGCACCGGCGCAAAACGCTCCTTCACCTTTACTGCGTATGACAATCACGTTATTTCCATCATTTTTACCGGCATTCTCAATCGTTTCAGCCAGCTCCCTGAGGAGAGCACCCGGCAGGGAATTTCCTTTTGGATGATGAAATTCGATAGTGCCTATGTTATCGTCAACGGAATAGGAGATCGATCCCTTCTCAATATCTGTCATGTTGTTTGATTAATTTGGTATGGTAGATTTTTTTTGCGTTCCAATACCTGAAAATAAGAATCATTTATCAAGAGTGAACCTTTAATTTTGAAGCAGGCCTTTCAGGGAATCGGCATCAAAAACCGGAGCTTTGCAGGAGAAATCTGTGCAGACATAAACGGCCGGTTTCTCCCCGGCCGTGTAGGATTGGGTAAAGGGTGCTATGGTTTCGAGTTGAGCAGCCGATTGTCCGGTTTTTAATAAAATGACTGAACCGATTCCGGAGTACTCCCTTGCCGTTTCAATCAATGAGTTTGTTTGATCATCAAGCTCTTTAGCCGAGATGAGTATCTCGTAGGATGGATGATACATCCATTGATGAGAGTACAGCGCAAAGGTATAGCCGGCCGACGCATCGGAAATTTGATCGGAAAAAGCCTTCAGAATCTGCTCACTTTGATGTTCGAAATCTGAATTGCCGGTGAGCCTTGAAAGCCGGGAGCCGTTCAAAACAGTTACTGAATTAGATGAAGGGATCGCACCGTCGTAAATCTCTTTCTGCCGGCCGAGCAGCTCTTCTGCGTGTTCAGCCGTGTAGAAAAATCCGCCATGCTTTTCATCAGCAAAATACTCGGTAAAATGTTTTTGACGATCAACGGCTTCTGAGAGAAAATCAGGATCAAAGGTGGCGTTGTAAAGTTCGATCGCTCCCCAGATCAGAAAGGCATAATCATCGGCCATCCCTTCAATGTCAGCTTCGCCATCTTTAATGCGATGAAGCAGCGTGGATGTGTCCGTTTTGCAAAGTTTTAGAAGCAGTTGGAATGCGTTCTCTGCTTTCTCAATCAATTTCGGTTCCTTTAAAAGAGTGCCGGATCTGGCCAGGGCCGCAATCATCAACCCGTTCCAGTCGGTCAGGATTTTATCGTCCAGAAGCGGACGGATTCGCGCTTGCCGTCGTTCATTCAGTTTTTGGCGGATGTCAGAAAGCTTATTTTCTTCTGTTTCAGAAAGTGCTTCGGACAGATGCGGAATATTTTTACCGGTTCGCTGCCGGGTGGATTCATCCAGAAAATTTCCTTCAGCGCGTATATTATAGAGCCTGCAAAAAAGCTCGGACTCTTCATCGGTTAAAATTTCATCGATCTCTTCCCGGCTCCAGACATAAAACTTTCCCTCTTCGCCTTCGCTGTCGGCATCCTCGGCGGAGTAGAAGAGTCCCTCAGGCGACGCCAGTTGAGTTTCGACATATTCCACGATATCCAGAGCCGTCTCTTTGAAAAGTGACTTACCGGTGAGCTTCCATCCCTCGGCGTAGGCCATCAACAGCGTGGCTTGATCGTAGAGCATCTTTTCGAAGTGGGGGAGAAGCCACTGTTGGTCGGTTGAGTAGCGGTGAAATCCCTTGCCGATGTGATCCCAGAGTCCACCGAGCCGCATCTGAAGCAGGGTTTTTTGCACCATCTCTTTGGCTTCATCACTGGTATGAATCCGGGCGTAATCAGTCAAGAAGAGAAGGTTGTGCGGGGAGGGGAATTTGGGTGAACCGCCAAAACCTCCAAATTCGGGATCATAGCGATCCTTCAGGTTTTGAAACGCCTCTTGCGTAATGTTTTTGGGAAGTGGCTGTTTCGATTGCCCCAACTGCAGGCTTTTTGAAAAACCCTCCTTAATTCTTTGCACGGCTTCATTGATACGTTTTTGATCATTCTTCCACGCATTTTTGATTTGAGGAATCAGATCCACCATCCCGATCCGATTTTGCATAGAGCGTTTAGGTAGATAGGTAGCGGCAAAAAAGGGTTCTTTGTCGGGCGTCATGATGATGGTAAGCGGCCATCCGCCCTGGCCGGTCAGCATCTGGCAGACGGTCATATAGGTATTATCGATATCGGGCCGCTCTTCGCGGTCCACCTTGATGTTAATAAACGTATCATTCATCAGCCGGGCCACCCCTTCATCCTCAAAACTCTCATGCGCCATCACATGGCACCAGTGGCAGGTGGCGTAACCAATCGACAGAAACACCGGTTTATTCTCTTTCCGCGCTTTTTCAAAAGCTTCTTCGCCCCACGGAAACCAATCCACAGGATTCTCGGCATGCTGAAGGAGGTAGGGCGATTTTTCCTGAGCAAGGAGGTTCATTAAGTTGGGTACTGGTTTGATAAAAGTTGCAGTTAAAAAGATACGGAAATTGAAAGAAGCGTAAAGAGAAGAGCTTAAGAGACCGGAATGTTCAATATATTTTTTACTGAACGATGTTATTGAACATCACACCTTAAAATCACTAACTATAAATTGGTAAAGCCGAAGTTGCTGTATTTATTGAAAGCCGTGTTCAAGTCACTAATGCAACAGCGCGGTGTTTTAAGGTTTGTTGAATAGGTGAAAGGTAATCAAATTTTCGAATAGGTCGATTGTTGAGGTGACGCTCGACGGTTTTGATTTGCCGCTCGGATACCTCCCTCAGATCTGTACCCTTTGGAAAGAACTGTCGAATTACTCCAATTCTGTTTTCAACCGTGCCCTTATCCTGTGAGGTATATGGTCGGGTAAAGTACACATTAGCGTCTAATGTTCTGCCAATCGACTGATGGTTGGCAAACCCCTTGTCATTGTCGAGGGTCAGGGTTTTGATGAAGGCTTTGGGCACCCGCCCCAGCATCTGCTCAATGGCGGCTTCGGTGCAATCGGCCTGCCGGCTGGTGACCTTCTTCAGCCGGGTTAGAAGCGTGGCCCGATCGGTGATGACCAGCAAGGCGGACTTGTGAGCTTTGCCCATCATAAAGTCGGCTTCCAGGTCGCCAAGGCGTGTGCGCTCACCAACAACCTTCGGGCGCTGCTCAATTCCCACCCGGCCACAGAGAACTCCTCTGGAGTCGTTATAATTACCTCTTTTACGCCGTCTCCGGCCATGTTTAAGGTGTTTGTAAAGCCCGGCGGTGACAGGATCCTTGCTGGCCTTCCCTCGCCAGATCCATTGGTAAATCGCCTCATGGCTCACCCCGCCAGTACCCTGAACGTTCCAGCGTCCGCTGATCAGTTCCGGAGAGAGTTTTTCGGTGGTCAGCCACTGGATGGCATCTTCTTTTAAATCCTCGGTAAACCGGCAATGTTTACGTTTATTGCGGTGGCGCTGGTTGGTTTTACGCTGAGCCGCCTCCGGGCGATACTCATTGGCATAGGGTCCGCGAGTGGGGACGTTACGGGACAGTTCCCGGGAGACCGTTGATTTGTGAACTCCGATTATTTGCGCGATTTTGGTTTGTGAGTGGCCTGCCTGCAGCAGGGCTTTGATCTGATGACGAGCTTTAAGGTCAAGTTGTTTGTATTTTTGCATAGTAACACGAATATAAGCCGCTTGGCCGAAAACCCTGAGGGGCGCGCCCCTCAGGGTTATTTTTCGTGTTGCACTTATTACTTGAACTCAGAAAATGAAGTATGTTCATCAATAATATGTTAGGCCCTCTACTCAAGAATCGAATTTCTTCCGGTTTTAGTCGTTATTAATTACATTGGAGTAAATTAAACACAACAGCTATGAATACCGATTTTAAAGAGATAGAAAATTCAGCCTTGAATCTAAACAAAAGGGATAAAGCGCGTCTGGCTGACAAATTACTACAAAGTATACATGGCAGGATTGATCCAGATATTGAACAAGCTTGGATTGATGAAGTTCAAAAGAGAAAAGAGTCACTAAAATCTGGTGAGGCTTCTCTTCACTCTGCTTCGGATGTATTAAGTGAAGTGAGAAAACGCCTTCAACAGTGACAATTAACTTTCATTCAGAAGCCAGAAAAGAATTTTTTGAAGCAGCTGACTATTACGAAGAGCAGGTAGTTGGCCTTGGGGATAATTTTGTTGATGAAGTAGAAAAAGTATTGGATGTCATCACTCAGCAACCTACTTCTGGAACAAAGATCACGAAAACTGAAAGGAGATTTTTAGTGTCTCGTTTTCCCTATGGTATTATCTATTCGGTTGAAGATGACCAGGTTATAATTTTTGCTGTAATGAATTTAAGGCGTAAACCGGGTTACTGGAAATCTCGAACATAAAACCCGTGGGTATAACCAGTGCTTCCTGCTGACCTGTCACGGTTTCTTGCTCAACCTTGAAGTTGATCGCCAGGCAGCAGAAGCACCAAACCGTTATACCTGTATCATTCTGAAACCTAAATTCCTTTTTCTTTTATTATATTAGGGAAAGACTCAAAACCCGACATTATGAATAACCTCGAATACATAAAATCGCAGATCAAACCCATTCTGAAAAAATACGGCATCAAGAAAGCCGGGATTTTCGGATCGTCTGCACGAGGTGAATCTGTCGTAAATGACCTTGACCTACTTGTCAAAATTGACAAGAAAATCAGCTTGTTGGAGTTTATTGGAATTCAGCAGGAGTTGGAAGACACATTGGGGATGAAGGTTGACCTTGTTGAGTATGACGCCATCAAGCCTGCCTTGAAAGATGAAATCCTGCAGGATGAAGAGCCTGTATTATGAGCAGAAGAAAACCTGACGTCTACCTTCAGGACATTTTAGAAAGTATTGGCCATATTCAGCGATTTCTAGAGGGAGTTTCAGAAGATGAGTTTTATGAAAATGTTGAGAAACAGGATGCGGTACTTCGAAGGCTTGAAATTATTGGTGAAGCTGTAAAACACCTGCCTGATGAAATTCGAGAAGATGATCCAGATGTACCCTGGCGTCAGATTGCCGGCATGAGAGATATTATCATACATGAATATTTTGGCATTACACTTGAGATGGTTTGGGTTGTGGCGACTGAAGATATTTTGGATCTCAAAACGAAAGTTGAAGAGATCATCGAATCCAACCAATAATCAAATCGGCCATTAATAAGCGGTTCGTGCGGACGAGCTAGAGTTTCGGGGCTTTTGGATTGTTGGTCGCCTCGCTGCACAACCGCCAGACCGCTATAGTACTAAAGTGAGTTTTACTATCCTACTCTGAAGCCTGATTATCTTACATCTGACATCTTGCTAACAAAAAGAAATTTGTCAGGCGAACCGCTGCAAAAGCACCCCGGAATTCAACGGACGAGGGAGAATCAGTTCAGGGCGGTGTAAACAGTTTCAACAAGTTCGCCGAGTACGGAATTGTCGAGCCATCGCGTGACGATAACCAGATCCTTCTCCTGATCAACAATGATAAAATTTCCTCCAAAGCCGGCTGCGTAGTAGAGGTGATCCGGAACATTACCCCAGTCGGTGTCTCCCTTCAGGGTCCACCACATGTAGCCGTAGTCGGGGTTTGGTTCCGACGGAGATTTGGCCATTTCGATCCACTCAGGTGAGATGATGCGCCGGTCATTCCAAGTGCCGTTCCGGGCAAACAGCAATCCGAATCGCGCCTGATCGTAAGTGTTGATGAAGAGTCCGCCGCCGTTGTGTCCGCCCCCGCTCACCGATTGCATCTCCAGTCCGTCAATCATCACAAAAGAGTTATCGTAGCCAAACCAGCGCCAGGTTGTGGAGGCCCCGATGGGGTCCATCACCTCCCGCTTTAATACCTTGGGCAGTGGTTCTCGCAGTACATGAAGCAGCGAATATGCGAGCAGATTTACCCGAACATCGTTGTATTTGTAATGGGTTCCCGGTTCATGTAGTTCACGCATGCGCCACGTATCAATATCTCCGTCGCGGGGTGGACGATCTCCCCAATCTTCCATACCAAACAGGGTTCCATACCAATCTGAGGATTGATTCAGAAGGTGTTCCCAGGTAATTGCCGAGTTATGCTCTCCATCAAACACACGCTCTTCCCAGACGTACTCTTTCACTCTGTCATCAAGGTTTTGAATCAATCCGCTGTCCCATGCCAGCCCGGCAACGGTTGAGAGATAGCTTTTTGTGACGCTGAAGGTCATGTCCACTCGATTGAGGTCGCCCCACTTTGCCACGATGTATCCGTTTTTGATGATCATCCCTGCCGGTCCCCCTCGCTCACGAACCGGTCCGGCCAGGTAGTGATAGGGTTCTGAGCTGAACCCTTTTAATATGGCAATGCGTAAATCCCTCTCCACGCTATTTTCATGATTCGTGGCAATTTCCACCGCTCTGTCAATGGCCTCTGAATTCAGCCCAACATCTGAAGGTGCCCGCTCTTCCCAAGCATCACCGGCAGGCGGGTAATAGACGCTTTGAGATTGTACAGGTGTGACAAAAATGGGAAGAAGCAGAGCGATAAATGATAAACGACGGATCAGAGTGTTCATGAGCAATGAATGAAGTTGACAGAAAGTGACAGTCAGAAGATATCTGAGGATGGGGTGGTTGTCAACTGATGGTGTAGGATTGGGGATACGAAGCTTGATGTAGCCGCGTCAGCACGGAATCTACATTTTTACTACATTCACTCGTTAGGAGAGAGACGCTGCTTTGAGGAACTCTAAACCGCAAAGACAGAATGTGTTATGGGAAATCGGGATGATATTTTGATCCGCTCTTTTGAATCAGCGAAAAGAGATTACACAAATGGGGAGTACTATCAGATTCTCTGGATGAGAAACGGATTCAAACGGGTTCGGATTGATGATCAGGAGTTCGATGCCTGCTCCAATCTGATCTGCTTTTTGACCCCGGCCCGGCATGTTATTGTTGAACCGGGCGATGATTTTGAAGGTTGGATCCTGCTCTTTTCAAAGTCCTATATGAGGGATCGGGTTAGAGAAAATCTTCGGATCAAGGAGGCTGAACTTTTATCGGGGTTTGGAGAGATCCCCAAAATCATATTGAGTCCAAAAATCGGAGACAGGATTCATAATCTCGCCGAGATGATTGACGAGCTCTGCGGATCTGCCATTCCGAATCGGGAACAGGGAGTGGCTTCTCTTTTAAAAACACTACTGGTCTATTGCGACAGCCGATGCAATATTCGCCTGAACGGTGAGTGTAATTATAACGGAGTTCGATTGGTTGCCGACTATAAGGAGCTGGTGGCAAAAAACTACAGTACCGTACATCAGGTGAGCCAATATGCTGAAATGCTGCATGTGACTCCAAAATACCTGAACCGGATGGCGAAAGAGGTTATAGGTGTAACAGCAAAATCGTTGATTACAGAACAGATTCTGATTCATGCCCGGAGAGAACTGAAGTTCTCTGTCCGCAGTATAAAAGAGATCGCCTTTGAGATCGGCTTTTCAGACCCTTTTCATTTTAGCAATCTATTCAAAAAGGAGATTGGAGTATCCCCATCAGAATTCCGCCGAGTTTGACGGGCAAGGATTCAAAACATTCGCGAAGGAGCGGAGTTCCTTTAATAGGATTCTTACTCGTGAATTCACGTTATATATGAAAATCAGGGAGTGCTCAGATTTGAGCAGAACGGTTGAATAACTTGAGGTTCCTGTGGAAGCTGAGGTAATATATCCGGACCCGCTGCGGTTCACTATGTTTAAACGCCTCAAAGAAACAGCTTGACCATAAATGCTGCACCCATGGCCAGCAGGACGGAGAGCAGGGTTCCGATGAGAATATATTCGGCAAAGTTTCGGTTGCCAAATTCGGGATAGCGAACCACACCTTTGGCCGCCAATGCAAATCCAATCGCGGTGTACTGTCCTAAGAGAATAAAAAGAAAGACAAAAATCCGTTCAAGAAATCCGATTACCCGGCCCGTGCGGAACTGTTTTTCGTCGATATCCTGTTGGCCCATCTCACTTAGGGGAGCCAATTTTAGCTTCTCCAGGATGTATCGAACAACCAGATTGATCTCATTCAGGATCATCAGAAAACCAAATAGCAGGGCAAATGGGGTCTGCCAGCTCACACCCTCTGCCAGATCGCCGGGATAAAAAAGTTCGACCATTGTCTGCTGTACTCCATCCACCCAGAATGCAGCGTGCAGAGAAAAGAGAGGACTTGCTAACAGTGCTATTGCAACAAAGTCGATCAGAAGTGCTGCCACTCTATTGCGATTCAGTTTGGCGGGGTTGAGCTCCATAAGCCGGGTTATTCCGGGACGCAGGAGCAGGTAAACTGTGAGCACAATCCAGCCGGCTGTTATCGTGAGAAAGGGGAGGACAAGCAGAGGAATTGCTGTAAGGCGGATAAAATCAAGGGGCTTGGAGAGCGGTTTATCGCGCAGGGTGAAACCGAGCCTGGAGAGTAGAATCAGGTTGAGAATCGCAAAAAAAACTGTGTAGTTCATCTGTCCACCATTTTATTTAAAAAGTTTGAAATGCATTCTGTAAATTCTCTAATTGCGTCGAGTGTTCCGGCACGGATATTCTTATAGACAGCCACTTCGGAAAGCCCCAGTTCACGAGCGATGTTTTTTACCTCCATATCCTCATACCTCATCTTCAAAATGGAAAACCGGTTTTTGTTCCACGTTCGAAGATTGCCGGCCAGAATTTGAAAACTGCTGTTAATCAATCGGTCATACGGTGGGTTGCCCGTAACCAGCGAGAGGAGCGTATCCTCATCTTTCATCTGTTCAATTCGATCTCTTGCAATGTGAAAAGCCGGGCCATCCATGCCGAGTGATTTTTCCCGGTTAATATCCGTTGTAATTTCGCCTACGCTGATTGCAAACCGTATCCGAACGGGATGAATTTGAGCAGTAATTGTCCAGATATCGTGAAATAGCTGCCCGGCTGATTGATAGACTGCCTGAAATTCATCTCCAAGCGTGATTGTATAAGGTGATATTAACCGGCCGGTTTGACGGTTTAACTGTTTAAAAACCTCCTCCAGCTTATGCTGTGTATCTTTTCGTACAGCCGGTTTTAAATCCTTAGACTCTATGATGTCACCAATAACAACGATGTAGCTGCTCATAATTAACCGATTTAGTTTAATCAGGTAGTAGTTAACTAAAATGGTTTAAAATGTCAAAAATTAACTGAAATGGTTTAATGATGTAGGGGTTGAGATTGGTAAGCATCATTCCGAATGTATCCATGATTCGGTGTAGACTGCCGGGTAAAACGGGTCGCTGGCCTATCATCGTCCTGTGGTCTGAAATGGAAATTAAAAGCTTGAAAATCCCAAGCCAATACCTGCTTGTCCCTCTCTTTCAGAACGGCTATAATGGAAGAGTTGAAAAGATTCAAAAAGCAGAGATGAACCTACATTCCCTAAAAAAATTACGAAAAGAGTTACACAGTAAACCCGAACTTTCCGGAAGTGAGAAATGGACATCTCAGAAGGTTACGGAAGTCCTTAAAACATTGAAGCCGGATCAACTAATTACCGAAATCGGCGGATATGGAATTGCGGCAAAATTCTCATCAACGGGCGAGGCGAAACAGACACTCCTTTTTCGCGCGGAGCTGGATGGTATTGCGGTGGAAGAGAAGACGGGCCTGGACTATCAATCAACAAACAATGGCGTGATGCATGGGTGTGGCCACGACGGACACATGGCGATTCTGCTTGGTTTGGCTTCAGAGCTGCATCAACAGCCGCCCGAAATGTGTGATGTATGGCTGCTTTTTCAGCCGGCTGAAGAGACCGGAATGGGTGCAGCAGCGATGCTTGCAGATCGGGCGTTTGATGAAATAGAAGCTGATCAGGCTTTCGCTCTTCATAATTTACCGGGCTTTGCGGAACATCTGGTTCTGGTGAAGCGTGAGGTTTTTGCTGCGGCTTCTGTTGGGCTGGAGATCTCATTTGAAGGGAGATCGAGTCATGCTGCATATCCGGAGGAGGGGATCAATCCGTCGGATGTAATGAGTGAGCTCACGCTATTTGTGAACCGGGAGTTTGATGAGTTTCAATCGGGAGGGGCACTCAATAAAATTGTTACAACCTACATCAAACTGGGTGAAAGAGCGTTTGGCATCAGCCCGGGAGATGGACGTATTGGTTTTACGGTTCGTTCTGAGTCGGACGAATGGGTGGAAAAAGCTGTGAAGAAAGTAGAAAAAAAGATCGGTCAGCTCCGGAAAAACTTTGACGGGCAGATTACGATGAAAAAAACAGAGCCCTTTGCGGCCACGGTTAATCATGCGGAGGGTGTGGATGGTGTGATTTCGGCGGCAGAACGTTTAGACCTGAAGGTTGAAGAGATGAGCGATCCGTTTCCCTGGAGTGAAGATTTTGGAGAGTTTAGACAGAAATTCCCGATTACGCTTTTTGGGCTGGGATCGGGGGAGGGGCACCCGCCGCTTCACTCCGAAACATACGATTTTAATGAGAAATTGATTGCAACGGGCGTGAAGCTGTTCCGGGAAATCATTGATGGAGGGCATTGATGATCAACCCTGAAGCGGAGCATACTGAAGGTGCAATCTGCTTAAGAGTTATACAATAGAACTTTTTACACACGTTTCATTTATAGAATTCAAAAATTCTTCTTAAATATGGTGAGACGAGAAGCCAAATAGAGTTAAATATC
>NZ_MDWE01000058.1 GCF_001715195.1 Rhodohalobacter halophilus | reverse complement strand
TTTGATAGATAAAAATTACTTCTCAATAACAACCCAGCCGCCTTCATTTACCATCTTCTTGGCGTACTTCCACTTCACATCCTTCACTTCCTGCGTGTTGATGTTTTGAAGCTTCACATAGTCATTTCGCCCCGGCTCATCCTCAACCGAAACAGGTTGACGTTTTTCACCCGGAGCAGATGCTTTCTGCTGGCCATCACCGTCGGCTTGCTGACCACCGCGGAAGCCCATATTGGTGGCATCAGCCTGCTGAGCCTGGGCTTTACTCATGTCGTATTTGCTCTTCTCTTTCTGAGCCGCCTGAACTTTGCCCTGATCAGCCTGAACCTCTGGAACAGCCTTCCAGATGAGTGAGATGGTCTCTTTGTTGATCTCATCTATCAGCATTTTGAACATCTCAAAAGCCTCGCGCTTATACTCCATCAGCGGATCTTTCTGGCCGAAGGATCGAAGTCCGATCCCCTCTTTTACGGTATCCAGTTCGCGCAGGTGCTCCATCCATTTATTATCGATGGTTGAGAGAATTGCCGAGCGCTCGAGTGATCGCGCCACTTCGCGGCCTTCATTTTTATAGGCTCGCTCCACATCTACCACAATTCTCATCCGGCGCATTCCATCGGTAAAAATAACCTGAATCTTGGTCGGCTTTTTCTCAGAATCACCTTCCTGAATCTGTTTGATAATCCTATACAGCGGTTCAGAAACCAACCGCTCTTTTCTGCGGTAGTTTTCGTACGCTTTTTCGATGATGTGATCCACAAGACCATCTTCACCCATGATAGCCCACTGGTCTCGATCGACTTCAACTTCAAAAGCAAGCTGACGCAGAACTTCATCCCGGAGCTCTTCGAACAGACCTTCCGGGTAGTACTTGTCAACAATGCCTTCTACCATATCTTCGAGCATGTCAAAGATATCGCTTTGCAGCTGGTCGCCCATCAAAGCGTGACGACGACGGGAGTAAACTACATTCCGCTGATTGTTCAACACGTCATCAAACTCAAGCTGACGTTTACGGATGGCGAAGTTGTTTTGCTCCACTTTTTTCTGGGCACGCTCAAGAGATTTACTCACCCACGGATGCTGAATCACTTCACCCTCTTCAAAATTGAGCTTATCCATGATGCTCGCAATACGGTCTGTACCTCCAAAAAGCGTCATCAATTCGTCCTCAAGCGATACATAGAATTGAGTCTCACCGGGATCACCCTGACGCCCCGCACGTCCGCGGAGCTGAAGATCAATTCGTCGTGATTCGTGACGGGCAGTACCCAAAATGGCCAACCCACCTTTCTCTTTCACTTCGTTGGAAAGTTTAATATCTGTACCCCGTCCCGCCATATTCGTTGCAACGGTAACTGCACCGATCTGTCCGGCCTGAGCTACAATTTCACTTTCACGAGCGTGCTGTTTTGCATTCAATACATTATGCGGAATATTGGCACGTTTCAACATTCGGCTCAACTGCTCAGAAACATCTACACTGGTAGTACCTACCAAAACAGGCTGTCCTTTTTTGTGATACTCATTGATCTTCTCAATCACAGCTTTGTACTTCTCGCGCTTGGTGCGGAAAATCAGATCATCTTTATCATCACGGATTATAGGGCGATTGGTTGGAATCACCGTTACATCCAGATCGTAAATTTCATTGAACTCTCCCTCCTCAGTCGCAGCGGTTCCCGTCATACCGGAAAGCTTGTGATACATACGGAAGTAGTTCTGAAGTGTAATTGTAGCGTAGGTCTGTGTTGCAGCCTCAACCTTTACCTCCTCCTTCGCTTCAATTGCCTGATGCAACCCGTCAGAATATCGACGACCGGAAAGCACCCGACCGGTATGCTCATCTACAATCTGAACCTTCCCATCTTGTACAATATACTCTTCCTCTTTTTCAAATAGAGTATAAGCTTTAAGAAGCTGATTGACGGTGTGAATTCGATCACCACGCTCGGCAAAAAGCCGGTGCAGCTCATTGAATCGCTTTTCCCTTTCCTGCTTCAGATCCTCCTTAACCTCTTCAATCTTCTTCTCTTTGTAGTCGTCGCTGAAGTCAGTGTTGTTCTCAATCTCTTCAATCTTCTCTTTTTCGAGGCGGTCCATCTCCTCTTCAATCTCGGACGTCTCCGTTCCAAGATCGGGAATTACGAAAAACTCATCGCCTTCATCATCTTTTGTAATAAAGTCGCGTCCTTTCTCCGTCATCTCGATGGATTTCTGTTTCATATCCACCGCGTAGTAGAGATGTTCATCCACAATCGGGAGATTTTTGGCATTATCTGCCAGATAAAATTTCTCAGTCTGCTCAACCAATCGCTGATACTCCGCTTCCTGCATCAGCTTTCTGAACTTCTTATTTTTCGGAAATCCACGCTCTGCCCGATAAAGTGCAAGCCCCGCTTCATCATTTTTCCCCTCGGCATGCAACCGTTCGGCTTCACTTACCAGCGATGCAACCAGGGCTTTCTGAGCTTTAACCAGAGCTTCTACACGCGGCTTCATCTCTTCGTACTTCTGCTGACTGTTTGACTGAGGAACCGGACCTGAGATAATCAACGGAGTACGGGCTTCATCAATCAGAATGGAGTCCACCTCATCAATAATGGCGTAATGATGGCCACGCTGCACAAGCTGCTCCTCTTCAATTACCATGTTATCGCGAAGGTAATCGAAACCGAATTCATTATTGGTACCGTATGTAATATCTGCCTGGTAGGCTTTTCGGCGAGGTTCGGAGTTGGGATCATAACGATCCACGCAGTCAACGGTAAGCCCATGAAAATTAAATATGGGCTCATTCCACTCTGCATCACGCTGAGCAAGATAGGTGTTCACGGTAATCACATGGACTCCGCGTCCGGCCAGTGCATTAAGGTATGCCGGAAAAATAGCTGAAAGTGTTTTACCCTCACCCGTTTTCATCTCAGCAATACTGCTGCGGTGCATCGAAACGGCACCGACCAGCTGCACATCGTAGGGAATCATATCCCATTCAATTTCATTGCCTGCCACTTTCCACTTTTTACCCACAAATCTGCGGCACGTATCCTTGAGAACAGCATATGCTTCAGGCAGAATTTCATCAAGTGTATCTTCGAGAATATCAAGCCACTCCTGCTCAAGCTCTTTCAGGCGATCAGAAAATTCCCGCCTCTCCTCCAGGGTAATCGACTCATCATTCGAGTCCATCTTCCCTTTAATATCTTCAATCTGATCACTTACCTCCGCGGTTCTCTCTTTAATCAGATCTTTGAAAGATTCCGTTTTCTGCTTCAGCTCATCATCCGAAAGAGCTTTAATCTCCTCTTCGTAACTGTTAATCTCTTCTACTACAGGCCAAAGCTTTTTCAGGTCACGCTCGCTTTTGGTCCCGAATATTGATGTGAGGACTTTGGATATCTTATCTAACATACAGTCGAATCGTATTTATAGGTAAATTTGAATGAACTTTATAAGGTACAGCTAAACAAGTGGCCGTTCAACACTGCATTTACCTTATAGCCCTATTTTAACAGAATGTTTTGTAAAAGCTTTTTGAACTATTTTGCCTGCTTCCACAAGCATCTCGGTTTACTAAACGGAACGAACCGTAAAAGATTGGCAACCCTGTTTAGGGATGAGCAGGTTTGATTGAAATAAATCGTTCGATTTTAAGATTTTTATTCTTATTTTTGGAGTCTACCTAAAAATAGGATTTCGAATTTTATTTAATCATTAAGTTCAGTCATGAAACGTACGTATCAACCAAGTAAGCGTAAGAGAAAAAACAAGCACGGTTTCAGAAAGCGTATGAAGTCTGCCAATGGGCAGGATGTAATCAAAAGACGCCGTAAAAAGGGACGCCACAAGCTTACGGTGAGTAATGAAAAAGGACCGAAATAGTCCTGATTCTAAGAATACGGACTACTCACTCCCGCGATCTAAAATTCTTCGGGGCCAGAAAAATTTCCAACGCCTCTTTGAAAAGTCGACTGTTTTGAACTCAGATTCCATCCAATTTCGATATAGAGTCTACCCTGACTCTAAAGAAGGCTTCCAGATTGGATTTGCAGCTCCGAAGAAAAAAATTCCCAAAGCGGCACATCGCAATCGCACCAAAAGACTCATGCGAGAGGTGTACCGCCACCATCAAGCTCTCCTGTCCGATCTTTTCGACACGAATAACACCAAAGGCTTTCACGGTCTTTTTTTAGCCAACCGATCGGGACTTTCATACCAAGCCATTGAAGCAGACATGATTCCCATGCTTCAAAAAACAAGAGATCGGCTACAACGAATTATTCCTCAGCAGGAGGATGGGAATCGACCCTCAACCGAAGATTTTAACTAAACGGATGTAATTTTGGATAAGAATACGGTTACCGGATTACTGCTCATATTTGTTCTCACCATTGCATGGGCATGGTTCACAATGCCAAGCCAGGAAGAACTCGAACGCCAGAGACAAGAACAGCTCAGACAAGACAGCATTGCTGCCGCCCAGGTGGATCAAGAGCAGGCAGAACCTCAGGACCCTATTGTTGAACAGGATCAATCTGACAGACCGGAACCGGTCGAGTCAACACCTGCCAGGTCTCAGGCTATGGGCGTTTTTGGTGAGTCGACCATCTCAGACACAACCTTGACCACCATCCGAACGCCGCTCTACGAAATTCAGCTCACCAACCTGGGGGCAGGACCATCGAAATATACCCTGCTCGGCCACAATACCTGGGATCAGAAATTGGTTCAGATGATTGGCGACACCACACGGTCCGCTTATTCTCTTGAATTTTTATCCTCCCAAAACTATAACATCGAAACGGATCAGCTCCTGTTTGAACCGCTTTTTGATGAACATGATATTCAGCTTGATGCCGAAGAGAATGTCACCCTCTCGTACAGATTACAGGTGGGTGAGAACTCCTCGATCCAATTTCACTACACATTTTACTCAGATCAATACTCCTACGACCTTCAGGTTGAACTCAACAACATGGAATCCTATATCAGCGGTACCAATGTTGAGCTTGGGTGGAAATCTCCGCTTAACTTTACCGAGCGTGACCTGATTAAAGATGCCCAAAGCACAATGGCATACACCTATGCCGGTGGAGTTCTGGAGGATTTCCAACTTGATGCCGCAGGGAGAAACGAACAGCGTATCAATGGAAATATTGACTGGGTATCGTCTCGAACGAGATTCTTTGGACAGTACATCAAACCGGTGACAGGGGCAAATGCATCCACAATGATCGGAGAGCTTAGCGGCCCTCCGGATGAGGTCGGAACCTTGCATCACTATCAGGTTTTTGTGCAATCAAGTTTTGTAAACAACCCTGTACTTGAATACGAGATGTATTCCGGTCCGCTTCGTTACTACGATCTCAGAGATTACGACGAGCATGCTTATGATGTGATTGAAATCGGATATGCTCTTTTCCGCTGGTTTGCCGACCCGCTTGTTCGCTACGCCATCATCCCGTTTTTTGCATTTGGAAGCATGTTTATCTCCAATTATGGAATTTTGATCATCCTGTTTGGTGTGATTGTAAAACTGGCACTCTTCCCGCTAACTCAGAAGAGCTTCAAGAGCATGGCAGCTATGCGCGAACTTCAGCCACAGCTCAAGGAGATACAGGAGAAGTACAAGGATGATCCCCAGAAGCAGCAAAAAGAGACCATCGCTCTTTACAAAAAGGCAAAAGTGAATCCGATTGGCGGCTGTTTACCGATGCTGTTGCAGTTCCCGATCCTTATTACACTCTTTTTCTTCTTCCAAAACTCGATGATTATCCGCCAGGAGTCGTTCCTATGGGCAACGGACCTCTCGGCGCCGGATTACATCCTGGATCTGCCGTTTACAATTCCATTGCTGGGTGATCAGCTCGCCGGATTCGTACTGTTGATGTCAGCGGCCATGTTCCTGCAAACAAAAGTAACGGGCGGTATGAGTTCAGGCGCAGCACCAAGCGGTGGCCCGAACATGAAAGTATTCATGTATATCATGCCTGTGATGCTGCTTTTCATCTTCAATAACTTTGCAGCCGGTTTGAGTCTTTACTATCTGGTTTACAATGTACTATCGATTGCACAGCAGTTTGTGATTAATAAGCAAACAAAGTCCGGCGATAATGAAGTTGCTGAAGTAACGCCAAACAATGCCAAGAAAAAGGGGAAAGGGAAGAAGAAATAAACAATCCTGAAATACTATTTTCTAATAAAAGAGGAGCTGTACGGTTCCTCTTTTTTTGTATAAACGATACCCGAAAGCTCGCTAAGGATTCTGCCCGAAAAATGTTAATATTCAGCTATGTGGTTTCAAATGGAACCATTTGATTCTATTTAAACTTCTACTGAATGATGAATAAACACTTTATACTATCGGCATTGCTATTTGTTGTGGGTACAGCTTTTGTGCTTCAGGACAATGAATCGACTTTGAACGATACCGTACCAGCCGCCCCTCAAGCTGAAAGAGGACCCGCTTCTGTAAGCTTAATCAATGTTAGCGGCACCATCGGCCCCACTACCACACAGTATATCACCCGTAGCCTTCGAAAATCGCGCGAGGCCGGTGATGAAATACTGATCATTCAACTCGACACCCCCGGCGGACTCCTCGACTCAACCCAGGATATTGTCCAGGAACTCCTTGGAAGCTCGCATCCTGTAGCGGTCTATGTGGCCCCACAAGGAGCCAATGCGGGCAGCGCGGGCACATTTATAACCTTAGCAGCTCATGTGGCTGCAATGGCTCCCGCAACAAATATCGGCGCTGCGTCTCCCGTTTCTATGGGGGGAGGTGAGATGGATACCGTAGCACAGCGAAAAATATTTAACTACTCCGAAAGCTACATTGAATCGATTGCCGAGCAACGTGGCCGAAATACTGAGTGGGCAAAATCAGCCGTGCGTGACGGTGCATCCATTACTGCAAATGAAGCACTTGAAATTAATGTTATCGACTACATTGCGGATGATATTGATGATCTGCTCGCTAAAATTGACGGCCTCGAAATTGAGGGGAAAATACTGAACACTGACGGAGCCGATAAAAATGAGATCCCTCAAACCTTGGGCGAAATATTCTTCAGTTTACTGCTGCGGCCCGAAGTAATGCTGATCCTGACCCTGATTGCCATATATGGCATTATTGGTGAAGTCACAAATCCGGGTGGAATTATTCCGGGAGTTGCAGGCGTCATCGCGTTGATTTTATTATTATACGGTGTAGCTGCTATGCCAATCAACCTTGCAGGATTTCTATTGATTGGCCTTGCAATTATACTTTTTGTTGCAGAAGCATTCACACCCGCATTCGGGGTTTTAATTACTGGAGGTGCCGTGGCATTCTTTTTAGGAGCAATGATGTTATTTCAAGATCTGCCTGATGAAATGCAGATTTCAATGTTTTGGCTGATTCCGGCGACGATTCTCACCGCAGCTTTTTTTGCGTGGATTGTTACTTATGGAGTAAAATCGTTGTTCACTCCGGCTCGGTCCGGACTTGAAGCAACTATTGGGAAAACAGCTGAAGTTACCGACCCAATTCTCCCGGGACAGCCCGGACGTATCTTTTTTGATGGCGAATATTGGACTGCCGAAAGTGACGCCCCGCTCAATGAGGGAGACATGTGCAAAATTATAGAATTTCAAGGCCTAAAGGCTATCGTTAAACCATTAAACCAACCACAAAATAAGGAGTCTTCAAATGGATGATCCAGGAGCAATCACTAACATGCTGGTATGGGTAATTACACTCGTAATTTTCCTATCCATCTTTCTGCCGCAAATGTTCAAAATTATGAGGGAGTACGAACGCGGCGTCGTTTTTCGTCTCGGTAAATTTCAATCCACAAAAGGGCCTGGCCTTATCGTACTGATCCCTTTTATCGATAAGGTTGAACGTGTGGATCTTCGTGTTCTCACGATTAATGTGGACAAACAGGAAGTGATTACAAAAGATAACGTAACAGTGAATGTTGATGCCATTACATTTTTCAGGGTGGTGGATGCTGAGCGTGCTGTCATTCAGGTTGAGCGCTATATCGCCGCCACTTCTATGATTGCCCAGACCACACTCCGTAGTGTACTTGGCCAGTTTGAACTTGATGAGCTGCTTGCCGAGCGCGATAAAATCAATAAGCAAATTCAGGATATCATTGATAAACAGACAGACCCATGGGGAATCAAAGTGGTATCCGTTGAGGTTCGAGACGTAATTTTACCTGAATCCATGAAGCGTGCCATGGCTCGCCAGGCTGAAAGTGAGCGAGACAGACGTGCAAAAATTATTAATGCACAGGGTGAGTTTGAGGCTGCAGCCAAACTGGTAGAAGCCGGCGAAATGATTGAAAAAACACCAACTGCCCTTCAGCTGAGGTTCCTTCAAACCATGGGCGAAATCAGTGAAGAGAACTCAACATTTACATTCCTGCCTATCCCGCTCGACTTTCTTGAGTCGTTCAGTAAAAAGGTAAAATCAGATAAAGAGTAACTCTCCACCTTTTTGTAATACTTAGTCCAACCCGAATCTATCCCGGATTCGGGTTTTTTATTTTCGGTTTGCATCATCTATTTTCAATCAACTATCAATCCATCTAAAACACCTGACATGAAACATTTATACACGTTCATCTCGTTTTTAATTCTCTTTGCCGTTTTGCTCAGCGGCTGTGAAAATCAATCCCCTGAAACAGAATCTGAAACGGTTCAGTGGGCTCTGGCTCTGCACGGGGGTGCGGGAACCATCTCCCAAGACCTGCCCGATTCGATAAAACAAGAATATTATGAAGGTCTTGAACAAGCTTTACGAACTGGTGAACTGGTTCTACGAGATGGCGGCTCTGCACTTGATGCAGTAGAACAGGTTGTGAGAAGCCTTGAAGACAACCCGCTGTTTAACGCCGGACGAGGTTCAGTCTTTACGAAAGAGGGTCGGCACGAACTGGATGCGGCCATCATGGATGGAAGTACGCTTGGTGCCGGAGCACTAACCGGACTCACCACTGTCAAAAACCCAATCAGCCTGGCCCGCAAAGTGATGACTGATTCTCCTCATATTTTCTTTTCAGGTAACGGAGCTGAAACCTATGCCGATCAGACTGATGTAGAACGGGTGGATAATGATTATTTCCATACCGATCGGCGCTACGAACAGTGGGAACGAGCACAGGAAGAGGCCCGTGCTATCACCCCCGAAGAGTCTATTCACGATTGGATTAAGGACACCAAATTTGGTACCGTCGGGGCTGTTGCTTACGATTCCAACGGAAATCTTGCCGCTGCAACCTCAACGGGAGGAATGACCAACAAGCAGTTTGGCCGTGTGGGGGATGTACCCATTATCGGTTCAGGTACATTTGCCAATCACATTGCTGCAATTTCTGCTACCGGTTGGGGGGAGCAGATTATGAGAAATGTTTCGGCCAATACCATAGCCAACTATATGGAGTTCAAAGGAGCCTCATTGGATGAGGCGATGGATTTTGTGTTGAATGAGCGTCTTGACCCCGGTGACGCCGGTTTTATTGCAGTGGACAATCAGGGTAATATTTCCATGAAGATGAACACTGCGGGAATGTTCAGAGCTTCCCTCAACTCTAATGGTGACAGAACAGTGATGATCTGGGAGAACGAATAGCATGGAGCCGCCCTGCTTTGCAGGGCTTGATTAAATCTCCCGATTCAATTACTCCACCGTTTCCGGTGGGGCTACAATCCGGCGTCCCGCAACCTGCGGGACTTTTTTATCTATGAACATTGAAAAATCCTCCGTTCTGCACCGGCTGAACGCCCGACTGCAGGCCTGTGCCTAAGCGCGGGTATCGGGTATTTGAGCAATAGCGAAAACCCAAGCCCCAGGTAACGGGGGCGGCCCCTTCGATACAAGAATTAAAAATACCTCTCTGCAATATTCAGGATTCACCCGCCTGTTTCTTACATTTGTTCTGTGATACACCCATTCATCATCAGTCATATACCGTTATGAAATCGATCGACAAAATTGAGCTTCAGCAACTTAAATTCTCTGACTATAAAACTCTTCAGGAGCTGATGATCAAATGCTACCCGAAAGTACAGGACCCAGCATGGTCCAAAGATCAGATCAAAAAGCTCACTCAACTATTTCCTGAAGGACAGGTTGTCATTAAAGTAGACGGAGAAATGGTAGCCTGTGCCCTGGCCATTATCATCGATTATCAAATTTTCGAAGACAAACACACCTACCTGGACATAACCGCCAACGACACCTTTACAACCCACTCTCCGGAGGGTGATACGATGTATGGCCTGGATATGATGGTTCATCCCGACTATCGCGGATTACGACTGGGCCGCCGTCTCTACGACTACAGGAAAGAGCTCTGTGAAGAACTGAATTTGAAAAGTATCGTCTTTGGCGGACGCCTGCCCAACTTCCATAAATTCGACGACCTGACTGCAAAACAGTATATCGAAAAGGTCAAAAATAAGGAGATTCACGACCCGGTTTTAAATTTCCAGCTCTCCAATGACTTTCATGTAAAACGCGTAGTTAAAAACTACCTGCCTGAGGATGATGCCTCAGAGTCGTACGCAGCCCTGCTGGAATGGTCAAACATCTACTATCAAAAACCGCAAAAGAAGTACAAACCTCAGAAAAGTGTGGTTCGTCTCGGACTGGTTCAATGGGGAATGCGACCGTATGCAGGGTGGGATGACCTCACCGAACAGATCGAATATTTTGTAGATGCCGTTTCGGGTTATCGCGCCGATTTTTTACTCTTCCCGGAGTATGTCAATGCTCCGCTGATGGCTGAATACAACCACCTATCCGAGCCAGACGCAATTCGAAAACTGGCCGGATATACCGAGCGTCTTCGGGATACATTTGCAGATTTTGCGATCTCCTACAACACCAACATCATCACGGGAAGTATGCCGGAATTCAAAGATGATGTTCTCAAAAACATCGGCTACCTCTGCAAGCGAAACGGAGAAGTAGAGCGATACGAAAAAATTCATGTCACCCCCGATGAGGTGAAGGTGTGGGGTATGAGTGGCGGAACACAGGTCAAAACATTTGATACCGATGCCGGAAAGATCGGAATTTTAATCTGTTACGATATAGAATTCCCAGAATTGAGCCGTCTGCTCGCAAAAGAGGAAATGGATATCCTTTTTGTCCCTTTCTTAACCGATACTCAAAACGGATACTCCCGCGTTCGTAACTGTGCCATAGCCCGCGCCATAGAAAATGAGTGCTATGTAGCCATTGCAGGAAGTGTGGGAAATCTGCCTAAAGTCCACAATATGGACATCTCCTTTGCCCAGTCAGTGGTATTCACTCCTTGCGACTTCTCATTCCCAACGAACGGAATTAAGGCAGAAGCCACTCCCAATACAGAGATGATTTTAATTGTGGATGTTGATCTCGATTTACTGAAAGAACTCCATGAACAAGGCAGCGTTCGAACGCTGAAAGACAGACGTACCGACTTATATGATGTGATTGCACTTGAAAAACCTTAAATCAACACACCATTTAGTTATATATAATCAATATCTTAATAACTTCACATCCATAACCCGGACTAAATCTCTTAACATTAATTTAACTTGCTACCCTCACCGATTTATCCGCATCTTTACTCTTGTTTTTAAAATCAATCTTTTGAGATAACCCTCATTAAATGAACTATACGTTATTTGATTTTCTGCAGCTGATCGGGGCATTGGGAATCTTCATCTACGGGATGAAAATTTTTAGTGACGGACTTCAAAAAGTTGCAGGATCCCGTCTTCGCTCCATTCTGAAGGGGATGACAACCAGCCGGCTCAGGGGAATTTTCACCGGTTTTACAGCTACAACCATTACTCAATCCTCCACAACTACCACAGTAATGGTGGTTAGTTTTGTAAACGCCGGTTTGATCACCTTTATCGAATCTACCGGTGTGATTATGGGAGCCAATATCGGTACCACCGTCACCGCCTGGATGGTCTCTATTTTTGGCTTCAAAATGCAGATTACCCCAATTGCAGTGGCTCTGATCGGTATTTTCTTCCCATTTATGTTTTTCGGGAAGGAGAAGATGAAAAACCTTGCCGAAGCGATGATCGGTTTCGGTATTCTGTTTATTGGTCTCGAATTTATTAAAAATGCCGTACCCAACATCCAGGACAATCCGGAAATGTTCGCCTTTCTCGACTCGTTTACGGAGTTTGGGTTTGCTTCCATGCTGATCTTTGTGGTGATCGGTACCCTGCTCACACTGTTAACACAATCTTCATCTGCAGCTACAGCCATTACACTGGTCATGCTTTTTCAGGGCTGGATCTCATTTCCGATTGCAGCCGCCATGGTTCTGGGGGAAAATATCGGTACAACCGTCACAGCTAACATCGCAGCACTTGTTGGAAATGTTCATGCAAAACGGGCAGCGAGGTTCCATTTTATTTTCAATGTGTTCGGGGTGATATGGATGCTGATGCTCATCAACCCCTTCTTGATCGGTATTGACCAGGTAATGCACTACTTCCAACCGGAAATAGGATCCATTTTTGATGACTCCCAAGAGGCGAGAGCCGCTGCTACACTCGGTATTTCACTATTTCATACCACTTTCAACGTACTGAATGTAGCCCTCCTATTTGGTTTTGTTCCGGCCATCATAAAGTTTGTGGAGCGGGTTGAAAAAGAGAAAGAAGACTCCGATCAGGCATTCCGTCTTAAATACATCTCCGGCGGGTTGATGTCATCATCTGAGCTCTCCATTGCACAGGCATTTAAGGAGATCGAATTGTTTGGCCGCCTGATTGAAAAGATGCACTTCAGCTTTACCGGCTTATTTATGAAGAAGCAGAAGAAGCAGGAGAAATTTTTGAAAAAGATCAAAAAACGGGAGCAGATTACCGATAACATAGAGCTCGAAGTTGCCGAGTATCTGACAAAAATTTCGAGCAGCAACCTTACGGAATCTGCCACACGAAAAATCCGACTGATGCACAGCATGATCAATGATCTGGAACGTATCGGTGATATCTACTTCCAGATGTCAAAAACGTTTGAGCAGATGGAAAATGAAGGAATTAAACTTCCTCAAGAAGCCATTGATGAGGTGAATGATATGCTCGACACGGTAAGAGAAGCCATCAAAATTATGCGCACCAATATGGAGAGTTTTGGCAAGGAAATAGATCTGAATCCTGCCATTGAGATTGAGCAGGAGATCAACCGCCGGCGCGACATTATGAAGGATGCTCACTACAAGCGACTCGAAAATGGCGTCTACAATTCAAAGGCAGGAGTAATATATCTCGATTACCTGACCCGGCTTGAAAAAATTGGCGATCATATTTTCAACGTAAATGAGGCGCTTGCCGGTAAAAAACTGAAGGTTCACAGCGACTTAATTCTCGATAATTAACTCCTGAGACCATAAAAAATTTGTAAAACGGCCCCTCGAGGGCCGTTCTTATTTTAAAACCACCTCGCGTTCAATTACATTACGGTTCTTCAACCTTAAGAAACAGACTCTACACCATGAGGAACCGATACGTAAAATCACTACCAATACTATTATTGTTGATGTTCTGGTCATCTTCCCAGCTCTTTGCGCAGCAGGGAATATTGCCCGAAGATTACTATAAAACCACATTCATAAGCCAAACGGAGATCTCTCCCGATGGCAAGTATGTTGCCTTCACTCACACTACTATTGATGTGGACAACAACAAGCGCCATCGTGAAGTGTGGATGCAGAAACTGAATAACGGCCAGCCCGACGGCGAGCCATTCCGTTTTACAGATCCTACCGTTGAATCTTCCAGCCCGCAGTGGTCACCGGACGGAAAACTATTAGGAATTCAATCGCGCCGGGGTGATGACGGCAACTCTGTTCGTTTTATACGAGTGACTGAACCCGGTGGAGAAGCTTTTACCATCGAAGGGCTCAACAGCTCGCCTATCTGGTCGCCCGATGGTTCTAAAATTGCATTCACAAAACAGCCGGAAACAGAGGAGGAACGCGAGAAACGCGCCGGCTGGATTGCACCGGATGCCATCTCCAACACCCTTGATTCTGAGCGGTTTGACGGGCGTGTGATTACACAAATGCGCTACATGCGCGATGGAACTTCTGCCTGGCTGCCACATCCATCCATTTACGAGAAACGGCAGCTCTTTGTCATCTCTGCTGAGGGTGGAGAAGCCGAGCAGATCACCGAAATGGAGTTTAACGTAGGTGATGTAGAATGGTCAGCCGATGGCAGTAAAATCTACTTTTCCGGAGACCCACTCGAAGATGACGAATATAATGATGAAAACACCCGAAATATCTACATGATTGACCTGGATTCGCAGGAAGTGTCTCAAGTTTTTGAAATGGATGGCACGCAGCGATCCCCTGTCATCTCCCCAAATGGCAGATATCTCGCCTTTTTGCAATCCGATGAGCGCGGGGCTCAAACTGATATCATGGTCACAGCCCTGAACCGAAACGGAGAGCCCTCAGGCTCAGTCACTAATTTAACTGCAAACTGGGATCTGTCACCCGGTTCACCCTACTGGACTCCTAATGGAAATGCTCTTCGATTCAACTCTCAAATACGAGGTAACTCACACCTATTTGAAGTCAATAGAGGTGGCGGGGATATACGTCAGGTTACAGGTGGGGAGCGGCGATTAAGCAGCTTTTCGACAACCGATAATGGTCGCTGGATGGCATATACCGCTACTGACGCCGTCACACCGGCCGAAGTATTTGTATCCCGGGCTGATGGAAGCCGCGAAGTACAACTCACCCGATTCAATGAGGAGTGGATGGCCGACCGAACCGTTAACCCTGCTGAAGAGATTCTCTGGACCGTGGATGACGGCACCGAAATTCAGGGCTGGGTAATCAAACCGGTCGGTTATGAGGAAGGAAAATCGTATCCGCTTGTAATGAAAATTCATGGTGGTCCACACTCCTACTACGGCAACACCTGGTTTCAGGCATTTCATACACTTTCTGCCTCCGGAATGTTTGTCTTCTATCCGAATCCCAGGGGATCATCTTCCTACGGACACGATTTTATGTACGCCACCAAGGAGCAGTGGGGCTTTATGGATGAGGAGGATTTCCTGAAAGGCCTGGATGCCGTTCTTGAAAAATATCCCGACATCGATGAAAATCGTGTTGGTGTGAGCGGTGGAAGTTATGGCGGTTATATGACCAACTGGCTCACAGCCCGATTTCCTGAAAAATGGAAAGCTGCCGTTACAAGCCGCTCGATCTCCAATTGGTTTAGCTGGTATGGGTCATCCGACGCACAGGGTTTGACCGAGTTTGAATTTGGCGGCTATCCGTGGGAGAGACAGGAACTCTACTGGGATCTCTCCCCGCTCAAATACGTGGAAAATGTGGAAGCTCCAACGCTCATCATTCATAGCGAAGAGGATTGGAGAACTCCGATTACAGATGGCGAGCAGTGGTATATGGCCCTTAAGAAGATGCAGGTGCCGGTTGAGTTCGTGAGGTACCCAAGATCTTCCCACGGACTGTCTCGAACCGGTGAGCCTTGGCTACTGGTGGACCGACTGGAAAGAAAGCGCAGCTGGTTTGAGTATTGGCTCAATCAAGATTAAAACTTTAGAGCCCGGAATCTGATTCGGGCTCTTCTATCTCTTCCACCTAAGATTAATCAACCCTTCTATTATGAAATCTACCATATTCACAATTTTCTCACTTTCGCTGTTGATGGCGTTTATACTTTTTACGCCCGAAGGAATCACCGCTCAGCCAATCCTTGAAGCCGAAAGTGCCGTAACCACAGAAGGCGAAGTAACGATACAAGGTAACCGTGTTCGGTACGAAGCAACTGCGGGAACCCAACCTGTTTGGAACGACAATGGTGAACCTGACGCATCCCTATTTTATGTCTATTATCGCAGAACAGATGTAGATGACATTTCCAATAGACCGCTGGTTTTCTCTTTTAATGGCGGTCCCGGCTCTGCTTCGGTTTGGATGCATATCGGCTATACCGGGCCAAAATTTCTGAATATTGATGATGAAGGTCATCCGGTTCAGCCGTATGGAGTTTCCGACAATGAGCACTCCATCCTCGATGTGGCAGACATCGTTTATATCGACCCGGTCAACACAGGGTTCTCCAGAATCCTGCATGAAGATGCCGATCGAAGTGATTTTTTCGGTGTAAATGCGGATGTTCGCTACCTTGCCGCCTGGATCGACAATTTTGTATCCCGGCACAATCGATGGACATCACCAAAATACCTGAAAGGCGAAAGCTACGGAACTACGCGTGTGGCCGGACTTGCACGTCAGCTGCAAAGTTCTCACTGGATGTTTTTGAACGGGGTGATTATGGTCTCTCCTACCGGACTTGGGCTGGAGCCACCTGCAATGACCCCTCGGTCAGAAATCCTCAAACTTCCATACTACGCCGCTACTGCCTGGTATCACAACGCTCTGCCGCGTGATCTTCAACAGCGGGATCTTGACGACATTCTACCTGAAGTTGAAGAGTTTACCATCGAAGAGTATCTACCGGCAGTTGCCCGTGGCGGTTCAATTTCTTCTGATAAACGTAACGAGATTGCAGAAAAGGTATCCTACTACTCCGGTATCAACTCCCAACATATCTTAAATCATAACCTCACAATCCCAACATCGTTCTTCTGGAAGGAGCTTCTGAGAGATGAAGGATTAACCGTGGGTCGGCTCGACTCTCGCTACCGTGGAATTGACCGCTCAGATGCAGGAGACCGCTACGATCACGATCCGGCTCTTACAGCCTGGAATCATGCTTTCGCTCCCGGTATAAACTACTACTTGAGAGAAGTTTTAGGGTACGAAACGGATCTGCAGTACAATCTTTTCGGTCCCGTTCACCCCTGGGACAGAAGCAATGACTCAACCGGTGATAACCTGCGACGTGCAATGGGAGAAAATCCATTTCTAAATCTCCTTGTTCAAAGCGGTTATTTTGATGGAGGCACCGACTATTTCTCAGCTAAGTATGTGATGTGGAATATGGATCGCAGCGGAAAAGTTTCGGACCGAATGAGATTTGAAGGGTATCGCAGCGGCCACATGATGTACCTTCGCCAGGAAGACCTTGCTACCTCCAACGAGCACATCCGGGAATTTATCCTTAAAACACTTACCCATGGTGAATCAGCCAGATATTGATCATCTTTTACCACTCATTTTCCCCTCCTTTCTGTTTTCAAGGGAGGGGTTAGGGGTGGTTTCTTTAAAACTGTTTTGGATAATCTTTTTGCCACGATGTCACAAATACTCAAAGCAGCCCGAAGATTCATCTACGAATTCATCCGCGTAATTCTACGAGAAATAAAAGCTCATTCTTTGATCCTAACCTGCTAAATCAGGGAATCATTTTTGGGAAAGCCTGACAGGATTTAAACAAAATCCAGAAGTGCCTTATTGATATTACTTTCACCTGAAAGAAGATCGAATTCCACATTTTTAATGGAATCCTTATCCAGTATCTCAGCAATTACACGAGCCACGTCCTCCCTTGGAATTTCACCGCGATCCAGTTTTTCAGCCAGCTTCACTTTTCCGGTTCCGGCATCATTCGTCAAGCGTCCCGGTTTCACAATTACATAATTTAACCCGCTGTTTCTGAGGGCTTCATCCGCCTGTGCTTTTGCCTGCTGATAAACCTGAAAAACCTCGTCACCGCGCGGTGTCTCTAAACCCATGGCGCTGATCATCACATACCTTTCAATTCCATTTTTCTTCGCGGCTTCAATCAGTTTTATCGCGCCATCCCGATCCACCGACCATTTTCTCTCTTTCCCGCTTCCGGGGCCTGCACCTGCGGCAAACACCACAGCATCGGCCTGGCCAACATATTCACTGATGTCATCTTCCTTCTCGATATCGACAAGAACCGGTTCTGCACCGGCTTTTCTCAAATCATCAGCTTGCTCTTCTTTTCGGATCAATCCTTTAACGGAGTGTCCCTTCTCTTTCAACATCGGATGAAGCAGCATGGCAATTTTCCCATGTCCGCCCGCAATAACAACTTCCATTTTATATCAACTTTTATTCATGTTCATTTTACAAACATAAGTAATAAAAAGCCCGTTCAATAGAAGGTTCAACTGATTCAAATCTTAGCTTTGTTGAATGGTAATAAATAACTACTCTTGTAGTAATATTAAATGGAAATTCTAAGCTCATGAAATTACTCATACCTACGCTCATTTTTCTATTGGCCGGCTGTTCGGCTGAAACATCAGAATCCGACACGTTTGACCTTCCTTTTCTTGAAATTGAACACGTCATAGAAATTTCAGAGTCAGAAGACTTACTCCTCAGCAGTATCACAAATCTTCTGGTTGATTCGGAAGGGGATCTAATTTTAGTTGACGGTTCTCAAAGACTTGTTTATGCCGTTAATTCAAATGGAAAGTTTATACAGCAAATTGGAAGACATGGATCCGGCCCCGGTGAATATCAGTTTCCGGGAATTGTTGCCCTTTCTAACGATAATCAACTTCATATTTTCGACTTTTCATCCCAGTCAGTAATCAATTATACAAAAGAGAACGGGGAATGGAATTTTGATTCAGATTTTGGTGTCAATTTTAGCGAATATGGTTTTTTCAGTACTTTTTTCCCCGCCGGGAATCAGGAATTCTATGTAGTTACCAATCCCATGATAGCTTCCGATGATGAATCTGAAAGTGTTGTACGTAAAATCAATAATCAAGGCAAAGTAGTTCAGGATTCCATTTACTCATATCCACAAAACGAGCGATTCACGGTCATTGGCGAGAATGGACCAAGCATGGCAATGACGATTCCAAACATGCACAGGCAAGGGCGGTTCAATGTAGATTTTGAAGGGAATCAATATTTTGGGTGGACGGATTCACTCACCATACTTCGAAAATCACCGGAAAAATCAAGTTTTGTTCCGGTTGTTCACATCGATGCAAATAATTTACCGTTTACAGATGCTACAAGGGATTCCATTCTAAGCAGATATTCTGTCATTCTGGAAAACAACAATCAGGCTCGGAGAGATCTCATATCTTCCTTTCCGGACACAAAACCCGTTTACTCAGACTTTAAAATTGATGATGAGGGCAGAATCTGGGTACAGATGTTTAATGAGGAAGAGGATACCGAGTGGGTTCTGTTTTCTGATGAAGGTGAACCTCTATATAGAGTCTCACTCCCAGATAGAAACAATTTAAGAACGATACGTCACGGCAACATTTACAGCGTTGAAAACACAGAAGAGGGACTGCCGGTTATAAATATCTATTCGATCATATCTTGATAACCTAAGTTCTATTACATAGTTGATGAGTGTATTTTCAACTCTCAAACTATCCGGTTCATATGACAAATCAATCAGTACAACATACTCTAAGGGCGAAGTAAATAACGAACCGGCACATCAAGCCGATCGGCCCAGGCACTTTCTGAATGACCTGTGCCTTCAAATACTTCTGATTTAAAATCTTGACCCTGCTTAAAGCCAAGCTCCAGCATCATAGTATCCACTTTTTGCTGGTACGGTGCGTAGAGTGAATCGAGTGTTTCGGTGCCGTGATCGAAGTAAATCTTATGGGAACCCGGCTTCGGTAAACTCCTCTTCAAATATTCCCTGATCGCATCCGGAATTTCGTCATTTGCGTCAAATGTACCCGGCCAATGAGTGGATAGTGCGGCTACCCCCGAAAAAAGTTTGGGATATTTTGTCAGCGAGTACAGAGAAATCAAACCGCCATAGCTTGAGCCAATCATAAACCTTCCCTCGCGATTTTTCTTCACCGGGTAATTGTCTTCAACAAATGGAATGACCGATTCGGCAACAAAATCAACGTATCGATTGGCACGGGCTCCATTTGGAAAGCTTGAAAGCAGTTCATCACTAACTTCACCATCCCTCAGGGTTAAAGCGTCTTCAGGGAAATATTCAGCCGTCCGTTGGTTATCGGCATTCCACATTCCCACTACGATGGTCGGGGGAATCTCACCGGAGTCCATCATCCGGTTTAAAGTTTCATCCACTCTCCACTCCTGCCTGTTCCAGGTCAAGCTCTCATCAAACAGCATCTGTCCGTCGTGCATGTAAATTACATTGAAATCCATAGCGTTTTGATACGACTCCGGAATCCAGACGTCTACAAAGCGTTCAGAAAGATTTTCTGTTTTAAACAGATATCGATCAAGATGACCCGCAATGAATTCAGACTCAACCTTCTCTGAAAACTCTACATCAACCGATTTTTTTTTGTCAGCTGTATTACATTGAACCAGAAAACTTGTTAATAACAGAGGCAGAATTGAGCTTTTCATAGTGGGCATTATCTGAAGAGGTGGTTTCTAATCAGAAACTTAATGGTGGAATTTGGCCCCTAATCTCACCGCTTCGATTTCGATTCGATCGGATGTTGATATACATTCGGCCATTTCGAAGCGCCTCTTTCTGTGCTTCTCTCAATTCAAACCGATTCTCTTCCGGTTTAAACACACCTCCGGTTTTCTCCTCATTCAGTTCGGCAGTAAGTCGATAGATCTGATTTCCCGTTTCGTTAGCTCGGCCAAAATGAATACTCGCTCCCAAATAGTACTCCCTTAAATCTTCGAACTTACCACTCACAAATAGTGAATCTCCTTCTACGGTTAGTTCAACCATACCCGTACCGGGTGATCGAACCGGTGGGACCTGGTTATGACCTGCCAAAACTATCTCCACCGATGACTGAGCGGCCGCGGAAATTGCAATCAACCCCACGAAAATTGTCAAAAACAATAATTTTGCTCTCATTTTCACCACCTCAATTATTTACTTGTTAATAGATAACGCTCCCTTTTAAAGAATTTACATAGTGAATTTCCGAGATCATAGATTTAAAACCTGGAGATTCTCTAAAATATTCTCAGCCGTTTCAACTAAGCTCATTATATTACAATCATAAAATATAATAACTTAACATGTATAATGAGTAATAAAGTATTTGAACTCCAACTTACTGTCCGCGATTACGAACTCGACACCCAGGGCGTCGTAAACAACTCCGTCTATCAAAACTACCTGGAACACGCCCGCCATGAATATCTGAAATCAATCGGTCTCAATTTTAATGAGCTCCATCAGAACGGGACGGATGCGGTTGTTCACAAGATTGAGCTCGTCTATAAAAAACCACTCATGGGCGATGACCGGTTTGTGGTAAAAACTTACGCCGAGCAGTCAGGCAATGTCCGATTCATTTTCTATCAGAACATCTACAAACTCCCGGAGAATGAACTTGTTTTAGAAGGTATAGTCACCGGCGTTTTTATGAAAAACGGACGACCTATCCGCCCGCCACAGGAAGTTATTGAGGCAATTCAATAATATTCATGAAACGTTTCGTTTTGAATGGTAAATCCTGATTCGTTGTTTGATTCTGAAACTGATGACTAATAAATCTATCCACAATGCGTTCATTCACATTTTTCCTACTTCCACTTATTCTTGTTATCTCCTGCACAGAGCCTGAAACTGAAGAACAGGTTCTTACCAACTATCCAAACAGCCATCTTCTCATCAATGCAAATGCTCTTCATGATGCATTGGAAACTGACAATATCTTTTTGATTGATGCCCGGCAAGAGACCGGCGATTCGCTGATTACCGGTGCCGTTCATTTTCCATCTGTAGAGAAGCTCACCGATCCAAATCACCCCGTTCAAAGCTTTCTTATCGGTCCGGAAACATTTGAACAGATGATGCGCGAGATTGGACTGAACCCTGAAGACAGGGTGGTTATTTATGATGAGGGCAACGGATTAGCCGCTGCCCGGCTTTTCTATGCATTAGATTACTACGGATTTGATAATGCAGCAATTTTAAATGGCGGTTTACAAAGCTGGGCTACTAATTCACTACCCATCACAGATACTCCCGCCAATCGTCTTGAAGGTACATTTACCGTGAACATACAGGATGAAAAATATTGCGACATCAGTTATGTACAGGCCGCATCGGAAGATCCAAACAAAATAATCTTCGATGTTCGGTCAGAGGATGAATACACCGGTGTCGATAAACGAGCTGAGCGAAGCGGGCACATTCCCAACGCAGTACATTTAGAGTGGAGTAATGTATTGGCAGATGGCGATATACCCTATTTTAAATCAGCGCAGGAGATTCAGGATATTTATGACTCACTTGGAATTACCCGGGATAAGGAGATCATCCCTCACTGCCACACCAACGTTCGCGGTTCGCACGCATATTTTACCCTTCGACTGATGGGCTATGATTCCGTTCGCGCCTATGAAGGTTCCTGGTCGGAATATGGCAACGCTCCCGACGTGGCCGTTCAATAGTTGTACATCCAACTCCGGTTTTCGGTCGGCTCCCAATACATTCACTTATGGGAGTCGATGCTTTATTTACCCCCTCCAGATCAGTTGTTGCTAACCCTGAGAGTGCTCACCTGACCCAATGCAGATGACCTATCAGACGGTCTGATTCTCCCAATAACAAAACAAACCATTTCTTATCTTGCTTCATTAAGAAAATGCAGATCTGATGAAAGCCTATAGTAGCACAATAAGTTAAACGGCGATTTTGGATAGATTCAGTACTGAGTTAAGGATCTAAGGTTTCTATTGAAATTCATCTTCCAAACCAAGTATTTAAAAACCGGCCATATGATTGAAGAATCATTATACCGAAATTTCCTTATAGAAAAGTGTGATTTTGACTCCTCGCATGATCTCAATCATATTGAACGGGTTGTTAACTCTGCCAAAGTAATTAGCCGGGCAGAGGGTGGGGATCCGGATATAATCATCGCTTCAGCCTGGCTTCATGATTGTGTTATCCTTCCAAAAAACTCCCCGGATCGACCCAAAGCATCAACGTTGGCAGCAGATAAAGCTAGATCATTCTTACAAACTACCTCATTCCCAAAAAGCAAGATCGATAAAGTTGAGCATGCAATTAAATCTCACAGCTATTCCGGTGATATTGCCCCTCAAACGATCGAAGCTAAAATTGTGCAGGATGCCGATCGGCTGGATGCATTAGGTGCAATTGGTATTGCACGCTGTTTTATGGTGGGAGGAAGGCTTGATCGTCCGCTTTATGAACCTGAAGACCCCTTTTGTGAATCCAGAGAGCCAGATGACAGTTTATATACTCTTGATCACTTTTACCAAAAACTATTCCGCCTGCCTGATCTTATGAATACGGATTGTGCAAAAAAGATGGCTCGGAATCGAGTAGATTTCATGAAAAGTTATTTGAACCAATTACGTACAGAAATCTGAATCTATTTGGATGCTTACTCCTCCTTGTCGAAGAGAGAGTTACCATGCTCAAGCAGCTTGAGTGTTGTTTCAGTAAATTTTTCACCTAACATCCGCCCCAGTTCCCGCTCGGCTTCTATATACAGTGTTCGAAGCTCCTCAACATCAGATGCCCTGGATTGATGGATAGCAATTTTGGCTCTACCCTCTCCCTTCTGCTTCTCAATCCACCCATGCTGTTTTAGTTTTTTTAAAAATCGGGTAATGGTTGACGGATCTAAATGCATAGAGTTTGCAATCTCTTTCTGTAACAGTGGACCATCCTCTTTGATACAGAGCAAAACTTCTACATAAGAAGTTGCCAAACCGAACTCTTTGAAATATTGATCGAAATGGCTGGAGACTGACCGGCTAAATCTGTTGACTTGACTATGCATAGCTTTTTAAATTGCATGTACATTTAATAGAATGTCGTTTTTTCTACCATCATTCACAAATTAGGCCAGTGAAAAATGTGCTAAACCAGCTTCTTATGAAGTTCGTGCGTTGCAAAAAAGTTTAATTGAGCAGGATAGAAATGGGGGCTAAGGTTGCCCCCCTCTAAACTTATCCAAGTATATCGGTTAGTTTTTTGGCCAGTTTCCATAAATGCTGTTATAGGCAGCGCGGTCTGTTCCCAGGGGTGAACGAACCGGCCCTAAATAGGACGCATTCATTACTGCCCTTGGCGAAACATGAAGTTTCCCATTGCTCTCAGTAATTGAGATTTTACCGAAATGCCCCATGCCAAGAGCATGACCATTTTCATGGAGTGCAACTGTTTCAATATCCACTGCGCCCGGGCTGCCGTCTGTAGCCCAGGGGAAACTGTCATTATACCAAACCTCTTTGATAGCTACTTCATCAGTCCCGGTCCAATTAAATGTAAACGCCACACCCAAAACTCCGCCACTCGCTCCCGGGCCAAGAACCAAATCAAAGATAGATCCCGGTAAAAACCCAAGTGTTACGATATCGGCCACAAAAGGATCACCCTGTACGCCACCTAAAGAGAGCAGTGCGCTCGGAAAAATACCGGTATCCGGTACTTTAACGATCTCCGGACCTGAATTGTTCATGAGGTTATTCCAGGTTTCGAATGAAGAGTCAATGTAGGGTTCTGCGTCAATCGTGCCATTTGCAACACCAAAAGGTGTATATACAAGATGAGTAAGCCGATTGCCATCGGCGTTTCTTCTTTCATCACCGGGCACCCATTGAGCGTTTAACCTTAAAGTTCGATCGTTTGCCAGGATAGTTTGTCCCGATTGAAAATCCCCCTCTTTCGTCATGGTTAATGTCTCAGCCATCACAAGTTCATACTCTGTAATTCCTCGTTCTATGAGTTCGTCATTAACTTTCGAAAGATGCTCACTGTAGACAGCCTCCGCCAATCCCCCGGTGTGCTCAATTGATTTATTATCTGCATTTGCCCCCTCCGTGAAGGAAAGTATCGGCATTTCTCCATCAGTTTCTTCTAATGAATTCATTGCAGATTGCTCGCTGCAAGACAGCATCAATGGTAATCCAATTAATAAAACTACTAACTTACTGATTGTTTTAGTCTTCATAGGTATGTTGTTTAATTGTTCATAGGAAAGTACCCCGCCAATACTCTCTTTTCTGTTTGACGAGATGTTTTTTGATAATGCTTTAAAATATTCAGAAATGCAAGATTAACAGTATGTTAATAGCAAAGCTATTGCATACCATAAACTAACGGACAATTTACCGGCTACATTATTTCCCTAAACTCCGTTGAAAATTTCTATTTCTACGAAGAAATTGCGAAATTCAATGAACCCATTTGCCTATGTATAGAGTTCAGTTAAAAAATTTCGAAGGCCCGTTAGACCTGCTTCTCTTTTTCATCAGAAGAGATGAATTAAACATCTACGATATTCCCGTCTCCCACATCACACATGAGTTTTTAGAGTACATCCACCTAATGGAAGAGCTTGACCTGGATGTTGCCAGTGAGTTCATCTACATGGCAAGTATGCTGATGTCGATTAAAGCCAAAATGATGCTGCCGAGAGATCCGGACGATGAGGAAGAGCTCGACGAGGATGACCCGCGGTATGAGCTCGTTCAGAAGCTCCTTGAGTACAAACGATACAAGGAGATGGCAGAGAAGCTCACAATCATTGATGAGGAGACTCAAAAAAAATACTTCCGCGGTTTTTTAGAGGAAGATGAAGTTGAAAAACAGGCAACCGGTGAAGCTCTGAAGGATGTTACTCTCTTTGATCTGATGGCAGCCTTTAGAAAAGTGCTGGCAGACATCAAACGGCAAAACGTCTACCATAAAGTAGAAAAGGTGCAGATGACGGTTGAGGAGCAGGCTGAGTTCGTGCTCACCCGACTCCAGAGCAGAGGACGAACATCTTTTTATGACTTCTGTATGGAGCTTAAAACAAGAACAGCTATCGTCGTAACGTTCTTAGCTGTACTTGAAATGTTGAAAGAACAACAAATCGATCTATTCATTGAAGAAGAAGACCCAACCAACTTCCACATCGACCTCAAACCGGTCGATGAAATCATCGGGAGTTCAGACAAAACCTTTAAATCAGAGTTTTCATGAAAAAACTAATATTACCTCTGACTCTCCTTGTGGCAGGCTTAGTCGGCTGCGCAACACAATCGTCACTGCAACAAACCACATCCACAGAAAATCTGCTTGAGTACAGAACACAAATCACACCTCAGTTTTTGGAGCGCCACTTGTCGGTCATCGCACACGATTCACTTGAAGGACGCTCCACCGGAATGGATGGACAGAAAAAAGCAGCCAGCTACCTGGCCGAGTACTATCAGCAGATCGGTTTTGAGCCAAAGGGGGATGATGGAACATACTTTCAAACTTACCGGCTGAATGCAGAGTATACCGACAGCTTGGTGTATAACATGTTTAAAATCAATGAACCGGATACACTACAGTATCATTACAGTGTAGAATCCCCGGAATCGTCGGGTCACTTTATCCGAATGTTTGGAGGTAGTGCCTCACTCAGTGGCGACATTATTTTTGGCGGATTTGGCGTGAATGACAGTGAGCGTGAAGTACAACACCTCTCCGGGGCAGATATCCGGGGAAACTGGGTGATGATTTTTGAAGATATTCCGTATGTGGTTGATGGCGATACACTTGTTAACCCAAGCCTGGGCAGCAACAGCCGGCTCCGATCTATTTTAGGACAGTACAATGCCGCCGGAATCCTCCTCATATCAGATATGACTCAGGCCGAATTTAACGATCTCTCGATAATGAGCTCGGACCTGATGAGTCAGCCGGAGAGCATCAGTCTTGCCTACCTGGAGCGTAATAATCAATCCGGTTTTCCAAAAGGTGTTTTACAAATCAGTCCTGATATGGCTGCATCCATTCTCGGTCTCGAATCTTCAGAAAACTTAAACCGATACAAAAGTGAGCTAACGCAAAACATCAAAGGGTTCACTGCCGAAAAAACCGGTTTTTACCTGGACTACACTCCTTATGACGGACCCGGCTACCTGGATGCAGAAAACGTAATAGCTTACTTCGAAGGTGCCGACCCGGAGCTGAAAGATGAAGTGGTTGTACTGATGGCACATTATGATCACGTCGGAATCGGGGCACCGGATGAGTCGGGCGACCCACTTTACAATGGTGCTGATGACAACGGCAGCGGTACATCCGCTTTGATGTCGATAGCTCATGCGTTTAATGAAGCTCAAAAAAGCGGCTTTAAAACCAAACGAAGTATTCTCTTTCTGCATGTAAGTGGAGAAGAAAATGGTCTTCTCGGTTCCCGCTATTATTCAGATCACCCTGTTATTCCAATCGAAAATACGGTAACCAATTTTAATGCCGATATGATTGGTCGAAGTGACCCGGAAAACATTCAGAAAGGCGACACCGACTATGTCTATCTGATTGGGGGTGAAATTATTTCTGCAGAGCTCGATAGCCTTGTGGCACAGGCTAACGATCGCAGTGTTCAGATGAGGCTCGACAGAAAATATAATGACCTACAGGATTCGAACCAATTCTACAGAAGAAGCGACCACTGGAATTTTGGCCGGCTCGGAGTGCCATTTGTCTTCTTCTTCACCGGAGTTCACGAAGATTATCACAGACCTTCCGATGATATTGATAAAATTGATTTTGAAAAGCTTTCAAGAGTTAGCCAACTGATCTATACATCGACCGTTAAAGTTGCAAACTATGATGGCCGGCCTACGGTTGATAATCAGGAGTTTATTGAAATTACTCGCCAGCTTCCGCGCTAAATAAATTTTCCACAGCGGGCATTTAATGTCCGGTGTATCTTTTCGTTTTCTCTTTGGTGAGACCAGAATGATCACCTTCCATTTAGTACAAATGCTGCCCAGTGGATTGGATTTGCTGTCTCGGGATTTTGAATGAGTTTTAACTTAGCATTCCGAAGTGCCTCCCCATAACTCTTCCCACTTCGAATGTTTTGATAAAAATCGATCATCAACCTTGACGTATTCTGATCATTCACTCTCCACATGGAAACCATCAAGTTTGACGCTCCCGCATAGGTAAATGCACGCGTAAAACCAATCATGCCTTCCCCTTTGTGAACATCACCAAGACCTGTTTCGCAAGCACCTAAAACAACCAAATCTGCATTCAGCTGCAGATTATAGATATCGCTTACATATAACACTCCACTTTCGCCATCCTCCTCCCTTAACAGGATACCGGATAGCTCCGGGTTTGATTCATTTACAAAAGCGTGAGAAGCAATGTGAATAAAATTATAGTTCATTGCCGAACGATCAGACAGCTTCTTTTTTGTGGCCTCTGTGTTCTGATAGACCGTTACCCGCTCAGGGAAAATATAGTCGCTAATGGATCGCTTTTCTCTGAACAGTTCTGAAATTCTATTCGTCTCATAGGTGGTCAGCGGAAGCGGAGTTAACTCATCAAAGTATCTTTGTTTATCTGCCATATCCACCTCATCAAATCGGGAGATCGACTCGTTAAACGGTGCCATGGCCATCAGATTCCTGGGAATCTCCGGTTTCTGATTTTTCATTGCCCTTAAAACCGTACCCGAAGAAGCGTACTGTATCGGATACCTGTTCACCAAATAGGGAAGTTGATGATACTCGTGATCAGATCTGTCCTCAGTCAAAAGAAGCTCAAACGGAAGGTAATGAAGAGATTGATCCGGGAATAGAAGAAGTGAGCTGCCTTCAATATAATCCGCACCGGGTTTGATCAGGAGATTATACAGGCTTACTGCATTTTGTGTATATACATGTTTATTCTGTTCAATCACGGCTTCCCGCAACTCATCAATTCTCTTCCTGATCTTAACTCCATCCTCCTCCATAGCCGCAACGCCCACACTCCGTTTGTTTACCACAATGCTGTAAATTTTCTCCTCTCCAAAAGCGTAATAAATTGCAGTCTCATCAGACCTGAGCACCTCCTGAATGTCGGAAAGTGTAGCAGTGGTTTGATCATATTTTAGCTCATAGTAAGAAGGGTAGGTTTGTTCCAAAGAATTTGTAAAACGAATCAATTCACGTCTGGATGTAAATAGTGAATCCTCATAACTTCTGATAATACCTGAATCTGCTTCTACTCCCTTCTCTTTCTCAACATTCAGCTCTTGAAAATGACGGGTCACTGTTTCGTTTAAAAGACGCTCGTCTCGTAATACATCTTCAGGCACCCCGCCAAACGTCCTTGCCTGCACATTTTGCAACAGCTCAACGGCCACCCTCGCTCTGCCTCTCTCCATAAAATTAACCATCTCTGCCAACCAATCATCTTCGCCGGTGAGTTCGTAAAGCTCGTGATATACATCAGCTGCCGTTGAAAATATGGTGTAGTAATTATCCAAAAGCTGCAGCTTGGACGATTCACTTTGATATTGTGTCTGCAACAGATCAATAGCCGCGGCCGAGAAGTTGAATAGATTTAACGCCTCATGCAAATGATTTCTATCTGCATCCTCCCGATACAGCTTCATTTTTAATCTTCCCAACGATTTTGTCACTTCGATAAATCTGACCGGATAGGTAACATTATTTACATCAATGGAATTACCACTTGGTGTATACGTTGAGTTGATCAATATGGATATCGCCTTTTGATAAAATGCCTCTGCCTCCTTCAAACCGCCTTGTTCAGTATAAATCTCACCAAGCTGCGCATAGATTGATAACACTTCAGGATGTCCTTCTCCGAGTTTGTCAACTCCAATTTCCAGGGCTTTCATAAGCGCTGATTCCGCTTCCTCAAATCTCTTAGATTGTATATACAAATTTGCCATATTTGTATATGGCAGAATTAAATTTGGATGATTCTCTCCATAGATGTTTTTCCTGATCTGCAGGCTTCTGACATAATTCTCCTCGGCCTCATCAAATTTCTCATTTGCCAGATAGTGAGATGCCAGATTGTGATACCCGACAGCCGTTTCAAGGTGATCAGTTCCAAACAGCTCTACCTTAATCACTTGAGACTGTTCTAAGTAGTTCAAGCCATTTTCCAATTCATCCATCATCATATAGATGAGGCCAATATTGTTATAAACCCGGGCCAGTCGATCAGACTTTGTCTCACCGGCATCTTCAAACGTGGCCGCTGTGCGCTTGAAATACTCTGTTGCTGTTCCCAAATCCCTGATTGAATAGTAGTAGGTTCCAATGCCATTATAGATCAGTGCTACCTCGGTGTGATTCTCCCCGTAAGCCTCAATGGCTGCCGCAAGTGCTTTTTCAAAATGCTCTATCGCTTTATCGAATTCTCCTGCTTTTCTGTGCGATATGCCTGTATTGTTGTGTGTAATTGATAGGGCCCGGTTCAGTTCAAAACCCCGGTTGGCATCTTCCAATATCTCCAATGCTGTATGGTAATTGGCAAGAGCACCTTCATAATCGCCGGCCGTATCTTGAACGTACCCCAAACTTGTATATGCCTGTGAAGCGACAATCTTTTTTTCCTGGTAATTATCCGCTATAGAGATAGCCTTTCTGCTCCACTCAAGCGCTGTATTCAACTCTGATTGGCTTTCATAAAGGTATGAATATTGTACATACACTTCAGCCATTTTAAAGTGGTCTTCACCTAAATTTTCCAACACCGTTTGGTAAGCACGCTCTATATGATGCTCTGTGTTAACCAGATCCCATTCGTTGCGATAAAACAAGGACTGATAGAGGTGGACATCCACACAAAGCTCCGCTAACGATTCATCCTCGCAAATACGAGGTTCGATCTCTTTGAATATCTTTTTTGACCTGTCGGGTTCTTCAAAGTGATAGGCACGTACTGCCTCATCAAATTGATTTAATAATCCGGATCTGCTTTGTGCAGCAACATCTGTTGAGTGCAGACTGAATATCGTGGTAGCGATAACAGTGACCAGGAAAGCGTAAGAAGAGCGAAATACAGGTGTTATATGAGCAGGTTGAGCAGTGTGTTTCATAATATCAGGGACCAACGTTGGTCTGATATGTTAATGAACCCTGCTCAATTTGTAAAGTACTTAATCCAATCCAAATAGAGCATTAACAAATGCTACGCGGTCAAAAACCTGCAAATCCTCGATTTGTTCGCCAACTCCAATATATTTTACCGGAACATTCAGTTCATTTGATACTCCGATTACAATCCCGCCTTTCGCGGTTCCATCGAGCTTGGTCAGTACAAGCCCGGTAACATCCACTACATCGGTGAACGCTTTAGCTTGCTGCATGGCGTTTTGTCCGGTTGAAGCATCGAGCACCAATAAGATTTCGTGTGGAGCGCCATCAACTATTTTCCCCATTACACGTTTTATTTTCCCAAGCTCCTCCATTAGCGACTTTTTATTGTGAAGCCGACCTGCAGTATCAACCAGGGCGATGTCTGCACCTTTAGCCTTTGCAGAAGCAACTGTATCGTAAGCTACAGCGGCGGGATCTGCATTTTGCCCCTGCTGAATGATTGGCACACCTGCGCGCTCACTCCAGATTTTAAGCTGATCTACCGCAGCCGCCCGAAATGTATCTGCTGCTCCCAGCACCACATCTTTTCCGGCAAGTTTATACATATTTGCCAACTTCCCGATTGAGGTCGTTTTCCCAACACCGTTAACGCCCACAACCATAACAACGTGTGGTTTATGAGGAAAATCGGCATCAAATTCTGCGGGCTGATCCGGCTTATTCTCTTTCAATAAAGCCACAATTTCATCCCGCATCAGTTCCTGAAGCTCATTCTGAGAGATGTATTTATCTTTTGCAACACGCTCTTCAATCCTTTCAATAATTTCAATCGTGGTTTTCACACCAACGTCTGATGTAATCAGCGCATCTTCAAGCTCATCCAATGTGGCAGCATCAACCTGATCCTTCCCTGCAATACTCTTTCCAATTTTTGATAGCAGCCCATCACGGCTCTTTTCAACGCCTTTGTCCAGCTTCTCTTTTTTCTTTAATCCAAGTTTATTTAACCAGCTCATATTCGAAAACTAAATAACTTTAATACGTTGTTGATAAATCAATTAAAATCTGCACCACTGATAATTTTGTGATACCGTTGCTTATACTCTACAAAAGAGACGATCATCATCACTGCAGAAGCAACCATAAAAAAGGTTTGAACGTTTTTTGCTTCCGGGAAAAAGAAGACGCTAATCCAATAGATTGCCATTAAATTTACGGTAATCTTACCGGACATGATCGACATGGCAACTTTTCCACGCTTTTTTTTGATGTGGGCTGAACCCGCCATAATCAACGAATCGCGCACCACTCCCAGTGCAAAATACCACAGCGGAATCCAGCCGAGCCATACGGTGTAGATGAACAGAAAAAACGCCATCAGCTTATCCGCAATTGGGTCCAAAGACTTACCCAGCTCTGAAATCTCATTACGCCAGCGCGCAACCAATCCGTCCAGGTAATCAGATATCCCTCCGTACAGGATTAACACCCATATTGCTGTTGTAACCTGGTAGTTATTCTGCATATGGAGATAGATGATGGGGAAAACCACCAGCACCCGAGACAGGGAAATAAAGTTAGACAACGTGTAAATGTCGTCTCTAACCAATACCTTTTCACCATCTATGTTCACAGCTTCTCTCATCCCATCTGTTTGGAGTTAGCATAATTACCAGTAGAAAATACGTTTTTTAACACAGTAATAAATATCGAAATGAAAAAGAAAGATTTAGCCCTCAACAAAGACGATGAAATGAAGCTAAAAGAGACAACTGTTTCCTCAAGACATGTTTTTGATGGGGCACTCCTGCAAGTTTATGTAGATGATGTAACTCTGCCCGACGGCTCTGAATCAACAAGAGACTGGATTAAACACCCCGGAGCCAGTGCTGTTGTACCTGTTTTTGAAGACGGTTCCATTATGCTTTTGAAACAGTTTCGATACCCGCCCCGAAAACTATTTATTGAAGTTCCTGCCGGAAAAATTGACCCCGGTGAAACCCCGGAGTCAACAGCTCTGCGCGAAATGGAAGAGGAGAGCGGCTTATCCTGCAAAAATCTGGTGCAGGTTGGCTCTCTCTTTCCGGCTATTGGCTATGCCGATGAGGAGATCTTTGTGTTTGTCGGCTGGGACCTGGAATCGTCAGTCAAGCAAACTGATGATGATGAGTTCCTGATCAACCACAAGATTCATTTTTCAGAAGCTTTACGAATGATACAAACAGGCGAATTAAAGGATGCCAAAACCATTACTGCCATTATTCAAACCTATTTCTGGTGGAAAGAAAACGAACCGTTCGCCATCAACTTTGAGAAGAGAGTTTAAACAATCCCCTCTTCCGATGCGAGCTGATACAAAGAGTTGTGCAGATGATCCCGGTCCGCATCCCCGCGACGGATAATCTCTTCAACCTCGTCTCCATCCAGCATCAACAAGCATCCGTTCTCCCGAAATTGCAAATCGATATTTCGTGGGTCTGAGAGTCTCATTTTTTCAATATCCATTCCATTTGGGCTGACCCTCAAATCTACCAGGCAGTAGAATGTGTCTGCAGGAGTATCACCAAATTCAAAAACTTGTAACGTTGTCTGTTCTTTCTTCATGAGTTACTTGAATGTCGTTCTATAAAATCTCTTCCTTTCACAATTTCAATCATCTCTCCGGTCGATTCATCTCGAATCTCAACCTGAAAGAGACTGATAATAGCCTGGCTGTTAAGGCAATCCAGAGTTTCGGCAATTGTGGAACACTCTTCAGTCTCGCTGACCAAGTCATTTACACCCTGGACTACATAGGTATAGGATCGTTTCCGTTTCTTATCTGCTACCGGCTGATCATCATTTGAGTCTACATCAAAATAGCTTTTGATCGCTTCTTCCGTCACATACCACTGCACTCCAAGTTTACGCCCTTTTAAGCGGCCTTCTCTGAGATAAGCACGGATCGTCATTTTGCTTACTCCGAGCAGTTCATGCAGATCATCAACAGAATAAAGCGTAAGTGAACCGATTTTCTTTGGCATACGTGTGATTTTATGTTCTATATCAGGCGTACTTTAAATATAACAAATTACATATAGACTATCATTACTTATACATTAATGCAGGTTGAAAAATTTCGTTTGGCCAAGTGGTCCGCTTACCCCTATATTATTAGGAGTTGCTTGAAACAAAAGCCCATCCCGTCAGGCAATTCCCCATATATCAGAAATTTCAACGGGTAAACTGCATAAAAAAATCCGTGACAGATGAACCATCACGGATCTCATTTCTAACATATTTACTACAGACTATCCGGCTTGAGCAGCTGGTACCGACTCTCCGGAACTTTGGAATGCTTCTCTCTTCTCTGCAATGTAAACCTTAATATCATTGGCTGTAATATAGATAACAGGAATCAATACAAGGGTAATCAATGTAGAGGCTGTAAGTCCACCGATAACAACCCGGGCCAGAGCCGCCTGAATTTCACCACCGGCTCCCCAACCAAAAGAGAGCGGAAGAAGACCAAGCACGGTCGTGAGTGTTGTCATCAAAATTGGACGCAATCTTAACTTACCGGATTCAATCACAGCTTTAAAAACATTCATTTCACGGTCACGTCTCATCAGATTGATGTAGTCAACCAGTACAATAGCGTTGTTTACTACAATACCGATAAGCATGATTACCCCCATAATACTCTGCATATTCAATGTTGTGCCGGTAAGCAGCAGCGTCGGCACAACACCAACTACCGCTACAGGCACAGAG
>NZ_MDWE01000057.1 GCF_001715195.1 Rhodohalobacter halophilus | reverse complement strand
GTTGTTGCCAAATAAATATTTTCAGCACCATCGGATAAAGTAATTTGATCTGGGTATTGAATAAAGATGTCCTCGCCAAGAGATCCGGTTATTAACATAACACCTGAATCTACAGTATTAAAATCGATTGTTGGGTTGGTACCTGTTTCGACAATTCCAAAATTTAAAGGTGATTCTTCTGAAACCTCAGCTGCTTGAAACACATCTGCAGTGGCATTTAATGCAGCAGTAGACTGCCCAAAAGCAGTTCCGAGTCCCAGTACAAAGAGAGCAATAATAAGTGAGCTTAATTTTTTCATCGTCTTATATTTATTTTTTGTTGGAGTAATAAAAATGGTGTTCCTTTTTTGTTTCTACGTCCAAGATAAGAGGTTGCACTCCACACGCCAAGTTAGAGAGCTTTAATTAAAGGGCTTTAACCCTCTACTTAACAGCGTTAGAACGGCCTAATTGTGACTTTTATCGGAACTATTCATAAATAACGGTCAACACAACTTCACCGGTGTAGAGTCCATCCCTGATCGTGCCGATATCAACATCACCAAAAATATAGATATAGAGTGAACTCCATTCAGAACCAGGGTTTGTCCTTGAGGTTTCCAGGACGATACTCTCCCCAAGACTGTTTAATGGTGTGCTTAAATCAAACTCTTCCATTCCAAAATTTGTGTAGGAAGCACTGAGACTTATCGGAATTGAATCTAAAACATCCGGATCTTCGTGCTGCAGTTCTTCATCAGCATCTAACTGTATAATCAGTTGCTGTGTGCGAAGGGCACGAACTCTGAAAATGCCCATATCGGGTGATCCGGGCATCACGGATTGTGTTCCAATTCCTCCAATTACCTGGCCAAAATCGAGGTCTCTCTCTACCGTTGTTTCTACTTGTGGCTCTACATCTAACTGAACATTGAGAGATTGTGCAACTGAAGTACCGGTTATAATCAATACTAAAAAACCAATGGCAATGAGGTGGGTTGAGATAGACCGAATATGTTTATTCTTTACCATCTCTATCGATATTCTACGGTCACGTTAATGGTTCCCCGGTACTGGCCGGCAACAACGTTACCTACATCAATCTGTCCGTAGAAATAAAGGTAAGCTGTTTCATTTACCAAAGATTGGTCAAAATCACCCGTTGGCGGGGAAGGTGGTGGTCCCGGTGGTTGTTGTCTTCTTGAGAGAATGGGAAAACGGGTTGTGCCACTATTCAGCGATGGGTTGTTGGCAATTGCTATCGGTTTTGATGAAGTAACATTATTTTCACCGTCATTGGCATATGCTGCCTGTAATGTAAAAGGGATAGAACGCTGAGGATCTGAATCGTAACTGGGATCACCGTCGAGGTAGAGCTTTCCGTCTGCTGTGATTTCAACATCCACATCAAGATACTTCACTCCGATAATTGACAATACTTTGGAGTCGATCAGTTCAACATCATAAATACCACTGTTGCTGTTAATAGGGCCTTCAAAGATCAGGTCTTCCAAGCCAATATCTTCCAATTCAATCGTATACTCACCATATTGTCCAAATCGAATATCCTGACTAACCGCACTTTCTGCTGATATCCCAATCAGAAAAGTGAGGGTCAATAGTTCAATGATATGTTGTGAAAAATTTTTCAACAGTCTCAGATATATTCAATTTCAATAGTAAACTCACCTTGGTAACTGCCTGGATTAATATCACTCAAATCTACCGATCCGCCAATCCAAAAATAGTATTCGCCATCATCATTAAATTGAAGATCCCGAATATCCTGATCAAGAAGCTCTGAAGTTTCCTGGTCATCAATTCGATTTCCGGCAACTTCGTAGTTAAAGAAGATGATACCGTCTCCATCCAGATTCACCAGCTCCCGTTCACGTATGTAATCTACTCGAAACTCTGCGTTAGGTGTACCGCGAGCGATCATCTTACCGGCTCTCTCACCAAATATCGGGTCAACTCTCACCACTGAACCTTCCCGCTCAATATTTTCAAAATCAACGGTATTGATGGTGATCATTTCCACGGTGCCGGCTACTGTGGCTGATACATTAATAGAAACATTCTGCTGATTTTGAGCTGCTCCGATGAGCGGGAGCAAAGAGATAATAAACAGTCCTAAAGCTTTTTTATAAATCATGATGAAAATTTTCTTCCTTAAAGATCCCAACTATAAGGTGCTTTACCGAGTTAGTCTTTTTTAATTAAGGCATTTTAAAAACTGTGTTTTAGACCTTATATAAGCGTATTAGTTCCTTTCTTTTAATTTTGCCAAGAGATGTAACCGGGATCTTTTTCAGTTTGATAAATTCTTTAGGGACTTGAAACGCAAGTAACTTTTTCTTCAGGAAGTTCCTGAGTTCATGGATGTCAACATTGTCCTTCTCTTCATAAAATGCTACAACGCGTTGTCCCCATTTTATATCGTGTACTCCAACAACAGCAGAACGAGCAATTCCCGGATAGGTATCCATTATTTGTTCTACATCCGGGGGATTTACATTTTCCCCGCCGGTGATGATCAGATCTGTACGTCGTGTTTCAACAAAAAGCTGTTTTCTATGGTTCAGATATCCATAGTCTCCGGTCTTAAACCAGCCGTTATTGTCAAATACCATTTCATTTAATTCTTCATCAAGATAACCGTCAAAAATTTGTGGTCCCTTCAGCCATATTTGTCCCGACTCCCTTGTGTGCTGAATATTTCCATCTTCATCTCTGATCTCAATTGAGTTTGGCTGAAATAAAGTCCCCACACTATTTTTTGGAAAATACATGCCTCGCGGTTGCAGTATTGGATTAGCAGCAATTTGGGCAAAAGTTTCTGTCATGCCGTAGCTGGTGACAATGGGAATTCCTCGGGTTGATGCCCATTCAATGAGTTCTTGTGAAATTGGTCCGCCACCCAATAAAATAGCCTTGAAATTTGAGTGGGTTTGAAAGCCGGTATCGTCCATCATATTGATCAGCATGGTTGGAACCATCGAGGCCACTTCAAAGTCTCGGTGATCAGACAGAAGACGGCTCACTTTATCAGCCTCAAAAGAGTCTATTCTGTAGATTGCCGAACCGTAAAGCAAAGACCGCAAAATGATGGAGATTCCTCCTACATGATTCAAGGGCAAGCATAGCAGCCAGTATTTATTGACGCCCGGTTGAAAGTTGTCTGCGGAAGCACGTGAGGCAAAAAGAACCTGTCGTCGTTTGATGGGTACTATTTTGGGAACTCCCGTTGATCCGGATGTCAGAAATAAGCCTGCTGTATCATCCGGTTCATACAGGCTGAATGAATTTTCGATGTATTCCGATTTCAGGCACAATTGTTGATTTGTAATGCTAATTTTGTCTGCTTCAAATATTGCATCAAAATTAGTGTCGCTATCTGAAAAAACTGCAGCCGGATTGAGCTGCTTTTTTAACGAATTAGCGTCATTTTCAGAAAACTCTTCATGAACCGAAATGAACGGGATTTTCAGTAAAAAACATGCTGCAATTAAAAAAAGAACTCGATCATCTGATTTGTGACATATAAAAAGAGGGGTGGTTTCAGAAATCTTGATTCCACTCATTTCTGCAGACAACCACTTTGCAAAACCAAACAAATTGTAAAAGTAATATTCACCATCTTCAGAGGATAAAAAACGATGTTTACTTTCAGGAATCGTAAAAGTTGGAATTGTATGTGAACTTTTTTCTGACAATGTAAACGACTAATCTATTTGTTGAAGGAATTCATTATTTATTTCTGAAAATGTAAATTCGATAAATCCGGAATCCGGAACTTTTAGTGCCGGCTTTTCATCTTTGTTGACGTATAAGTCATGCATTAAATGTGAACCTGTATTCAACCCGTGAGCTAAAGAGGGATCTCCGATAAGAGATGCAACGGTTAATGTCATTGCTCGCCCTATGGCAGATTCAAGCATGGTTGTTACGACAACCCTATTAAAATGAGTTCTGTGGGACCTAATTGTTTCAAATAGATCAGACAAACATCCAATACGCATAGGTTTGATGACAAAATACTCATTTTTAAAACGTCCCAATTTTCTAGCTAAATCATCCGGGCCTTCAATGGATTCATCAAAAGCAATCGGAACAGAGGATGTTTGGATGATCTTTTTTGAGCTTGATTTACCTGAAGTGGAGAATGGTTCTTCAATATACTCAATAGGAAAAGAAGAGAGTTGTTCCGCAAATTGCAGAAAAGAATGTTCAGTCCAGGATCGGTTTGCATCAATCCTGATTGTAAATTTTCTATCAAACTGATCTGTGATTACCTCTAAAAGCTCAATAGATTTTCTTGGATTTTGATCGGCTTTGATCTTAAATGTTCGAAAACCCTTTTTAAAACTACGTTTAAATTGAGAAACGGAGTCTTCAGTTGAACCAATTGCAATAACATCGTTTGCAATCACTTCTTTTTGAATATCACTTTCGAAGATTTCTCCAATACTTATCTGTTTTCTTTTTGAGATCAGGTGTAATCCCATATATGAGATCGCAAATGCTACAGAAGGATAGGGTATGTCTTTTTTGATGAAATTGTTAAGCTCTGTAACTGTAAACTCACTGACAAAGAATTCTTTAAGTTTACTCTTTAATTCTTTGAGCAGTTCAATTACATCCAAAAGCGATTCAGTTGAGAACCCCGGTAGCGGGGCAGCTTCTGAAATTATTTCCGATGAGCCATCAGAGAAGTAAATTAAGACACCCACTCTGTGTGTAAAATTGGCGGAACCGGTTTGAAAAGGTTTTTTAAACGGCAGACGATATGAGTAGAGCTCTAACATCAGATTATAGTATTATCCCCGCAGAAAACAGAAAGCCAAAGAAAACCATTAATTTGGCGGTTTTCTCCAATGTTTCGTTTAAAACTCGTTTGTCTTCATGTGCCCATATAACATTGTTTAGTTTCCAGGCATACGGCAGTGTGAGAAATGGCAGGATAATAAATATTGAGCTATCAAATGCGTAATAGAGATAAAGCGGAGTCAGGTAGGCAAGGCCAATCATAGCGAGATATTCAATCTTAAGTGCTTTCTCTCCAAATAGAACACCGAGAGTTTTTTTACCGGAAACTTTATCCTGCTCTACATCTCTCAGGTTATTTACCACCAAAATATTTACGCAAAGTGCACCCACTGGCACGGATGCCCAGAAAGCCGTTTCCATCCACTCCAGGGTATTGATATATGTGGTACCCATTACAGCCACGAAACCAAAAAACATAAAGACAAAGAGATCACCAAGGCCGTTGTAGCCGAGTGGAAAAGGCCCGCCCGTATACATGATGCCGAACAGCAGGGAGAGCAGGCCGATCCAAAGGATTATCCATCCTCCAACCCAAACAAGGTAGAGTCCGGCAAGGAACGCGATGAACATGGTGATGATGGTTGCCCGGAGCATGGTTTGCGGAGAGATTAACCCCGATGCCGTGGCTCGTTCAAAACCGATTCGTTCCTCCGTATCGGAGCCTTTCACAAAATCGAAATAGTCGTTTGCAAAGTTTGTACCAATCTGGATGGCAAAAGCGCAGAACATGGCAACCAGCGTTGCATCCCACTGAAGGGAGTCCTGTTTATATGCAATGGATGCTCCAATTAAAACGGGTACAAATGCTGCGGCAAGTGTTTGAGGGCGCGCAGCGGATAGCCATACTTTAAAGTTTGATGAGCTCAAGCGATTTGAATGATTAAGTGTTTAACGAAAGGTTTATGCAATAGAGAAAATTACGACGTGAAAGATAGTGAATCGCAGTGCGGCTTAAAAAATTCAGGCAGTTTACTCTCAGGATAAATAAATTTTGTATAAGGGGAAGCTGAAAGCGCTTTTAATTAAATAAAAAATATAAAAACAGTTTTTTAATTTAATAAATAATGATTTTGAATTTAAATAAGAAAAAATTTTAAAAGAAGTGAAACACTGATATATTTCCGCTGTTCAAAAACCCGAACCAAAATTTCACCACAAAAAAATGACACAGACACTTCGTCGTTACGACACCCTTGCTGCAGCCCGAAACTGGTCACCACAGGCCAATGGAGAGTTCAAGCAGATGCACATCAAAGAAGTTTTTGGCGAATATACTCTCACACTCGAAGACCTCAGAGAGCGACTGCCAAAAATTGTATGGACTGACTTGAAAAAAACAATTGAGGAAGGACAGCAATTGGATCTTTCAGTTGCTGATGCCGCTGCGTTAGCTATGAAAGAGTGGGCAACTGAAATGGGAGCTACACATTTTACTCACTGGTTTCAGCCTCTTACAGGTGCAACTGCTGAGAAACATGATAGCTTTATTACCCCGAATCAGGGCGGGGGAGCTGTGTCTGAGTTTTCCGGTAAGGATCTGATTCAGGGAGAACCGGATGCATCCAGCTTTCCGAGCGGCGGTTTACGGGCTACCTTTGAGGCGAGAGGGTACACCGCCTGGGATCCCACATCCCCGGTCTTTTTAATTGAAAATCAGAATGGTAAGTATCTCTGTATTCCAACGGCGTTTGCATCGTGGACGGGAGAGGCACTGGATCATAAAACCCCGCTTCTCAGGTCAGTTGAAACACTTGATAAGCAGACCAAACGAGCGCTGGGACTTTTTGGCGTAGAGACAAAGCGTGCAACATCCACAGTTGGCTGTGAACAAGAGTATTTTTTGATCGATCAGGAGTTTTTCTATCGCCGGCCGGATTTGATGACTTCAGGGCGTACTTTGGTCGGAGCTAAGCCACCGCGGGGACAAGAGTTAGATGACCACTATTTTGGATCTATTCCGGATCGTGTTCTTTCGTTTATGCTTGAAGCTGAACGTGAACTCTACAGATTGGGAATTCCTGTTAAAACACGTCATAATGAAGTAGCTCCCGGTCAGTTTGAAGTAGCTCCGATTTTTGAGAACTGCAACATCGCGGCAGATCATCAGCAATTGATGATGATTATTCTTAAAAAGATTGCAAAAAAATACGGTTTTGAATGCCTGCTGCACGAGAAACCGTTTGATGGTCTCAATGGTAGCGGTAAGCATCTGAATTGGTCTTTAAGTACGACAGAAGGGATGAATCTGCTTGAGCCGGGTGAGAGTCCGCACGAAAATATGCAGTTTTTGTTCTTCTTTTCGGCTGTGTTAAGTGCCGTATATAAACATCAGGATCTGCTAAGAATAGCTATTGCCAGCGCAAGTAACGATCATCGCCTTGGTGCAAATGAGGCTCCGCCTGCAATTATTTCAGCTTATATCGGGGATCAGCTCGAAGACATTATCAAGCAGCTTTTAAACGGCGGTTTGAAAAAATCGATGAAATCAGGGTTAATGGGCCTTGGAACTCCGGTTCTGCCTACCATTCCTAAGCACGCAGGCGATCGTAATCGTACTTCTCCTTTTGCGTTTACAGGTAATAAATTTGAATTCCGGGCTGTGGGTTCAAGTCAATCCGTTTCATTTCCAATTGTTGTTTTAAACACAATAGTTGCTGAAGCGATTGACAACATGTGTGATAATCTGGAAGCGAAAATGGAGAAAAAAGACCTGGAATCTTCATTGAAAGAAGTGCTTGTTGAAACGATGAGTGAAGCACGTGACATTATTTTCAATGGTGACGGATATTCAGAAAATTGGCAAAAAGAAGCGGAAAAACGCGGTCTGTTGAATTTGAAGTCAACAGCTGATGCTCTTCCGCATCTAACCGACAAGAAGAATATTGATCTTTTTGAGAAGTATGATGTGATGAGTGCACGCGAGGTTCATTCACGACTCGAAATCTGGTCAGAGCAGTATGTGACCAATCTCAATATTGAAGTGGATACGACAGAAGCCATTGCACGAACGATGGTTTATCCGGCAGCTATTCGATATATCAATGAACTGACATCTGCTGTGAAGGAAACGGCGGATTTAGGATTGGATAATTTCGGTTCTAAAGAGATGTTGGAAACCGTAAACGGTGCACTGAATGATCTTGGAAAGGCGATGATTGAACTCAAGAAAGTTCAGGATGGACTAGAAAGTGAGAACTTAACCGAGCTTTGCAAAGAGTATCGGGAAAAGATCATTCCAGCCATGAGCAAGATTCGGGATTCCGTAGACTTCCTCGAAAGGTATACGGCAGACGACTATTGGCCACTGCCAATTTATCGTGAAATGCTGTTTGTGAAATAAGTAAATTCATAATCCTGTCCGGTGCCAGAATAGACCGGACAGGATTACTTTCCCTTCCTTCTCTATATTTCCCTCATTTTCTTTATATATTCTCAACTTCATTACACGAAACAGATCAGAAAGTTAAGAGGTTGAGTCATTGAATATATTAGCTATTGAACCATTTTTCAGCGGATCTCATAAGGCTTTTCTTGAGGGGCTACAAAGACATTCACGTCATAATATTATCCCCATTAAACTCAATTATAAAGGGTGGAAATGGCGAATGCACGGCGACTCTGTGAAATTGGCCGAAATGGCGAGCCACATCGAAGAAGATATTGACCTTCTATTGGTTAGCAGTATGACCAATCTGCCGGCTTTTTTAGCACTGACAAATCCACGATTCGCTCATGTGCCAAAAATTATGGTGATGCATGAGAATCAGCTTACACAGCCAATGCCGGAAGGTGAGGAACGTGATCTTACCTACTGCCATATAAACTATCTCAGCATGCTTTCGGCGGATAAGTTACTTTTTTCTTCCAACTTCCATATGAATGATTTGCTGGAAGCATTACCTGAATTTTTAAACAACTTTCCGGACGATAAAACCTATAACACAATTCAGAAGATAAAAGATAAAAGCATGGTGATGTATCCCGGGCTGGATCTTAAGTTTTTTGATCAGCACCCGGATACTAGAGATCAAAACGAACGCCCGGTCATTGTCTGGAATCAAAGATGGCAGTTTGATCGGAATCCGGCCATGTTCTTTAAAGTATTGAATCGGCTGAATGATATAGATCTTGAGTTCGATCTGATTCTCGCTGGAGATACCAAACATAGAAAACCGGAAGAGTTTGAACGGGCGTGGAAAAGATTTGGCGATCAAATTACCCACTTTGGTTATGTAGATGACCCGGTTCGTTACAGTCAGCTTCTTCACTCAGGAGATATTGTAGTCTCAACTGCAACATATGAATTTTTCTGTGTGGCAATCATGGAAGCTATTTACTGTGGTTGTCATCCGCTTGTACCGAATCAGCTTCACTATCCCGAACTGATACCTGAAAGTTTGCATAAACCGCTGTTACACTCCTCAGTGCTTTATGGGTCGGAAGATGAGCTTTTTAAGTATCTGAAAGATCTTTTAACCGGTGAGACTCAGCCATTGCCAAAATCATCTCTTCAAAATATCAATAATCATCTGGACTGGAGCCGGATGATTGGAAAGTACGATGCGCTATTCAATGAGCTTGAGAAAGAGGAGAGTATTGCATCTTTTTAAACGACTTATCTAGTTGACTTCTGCAACAGTACTCATATGAATTGTTTACAATCGTGTGTCGATTACGCTTACGTAAGAAAAAGAGTATAAGATTTTAAACTTGACGGATGACTACCTTTTGCTCTAAAATGGAGCCTGATCGTCACCGCCGGGAGTAAATGGAGGAGGTGGAGCACCGCCGCCACTATCTCCACTTGAATCGGGAGGAGGGAGCTGTCCTGAATTATCTTCTTCACCAAAAGGGCTATTTTCAACCCGCGTGAGTTTCTCAAAGCGTGCATACTCTTTCACAAAGTACATTCGGGTTGAACCTACCGGACCATTACGCTGTTTTCCAATAATCAATTCAGCCAATCCATTCGTGGATTCGCCTTCGGCAGTTGTGGTAATACCGTAATACTCCGGACGATAGAGGAAGCAAACCACATCGGCATCCTGCTCAATAGAACCGGATTCACGAAGGTCACTCAATTGAGGTCGCTTATCCCCGCCACGCTGTTCAACCTGACGACTCAGCTGAGACAATGCGATAACAGGTACATCTAACTCCTTAGCCAACGCTTTTAATCCCCGGGAGATGGTTGCAATTTCCTGTTCACGGTTTCCGATATCCTTTGAACTTGCAGTCATGAGCTGAAGGTAATCCACAACAATCAGCCCAATGTCGTGCTCACTTTTCAGTCGGCGGCACTTAGTACGCATCTCCATCACACTCAGACTGGGAGTGTCATCAATAAAAATGTTGGCTGTAAATAACCGGCTCGCTGCATCAATAAGTCGCTTAAAATCTTCATCTTTCAGCCGACCTGTCCGGGCTGCCTGTGCATCGATTCTGGCTTCCATTGTAAGAAACCGCTGTACTAGCTGTTGAGCAGACATCTCAAGACTAAAAAGAGCAACATTGGCTTGCAGGTTTTCGTCTGCGTGAAGTGCTGCATTGCGGGCACAAGTCAGTGTGAAAGCAGTTTTACCCATCGATGGCCGGGCAGCTATAATGACGAGGTCCCCATTTTGCCAACCGGATGTATAGTTGTCTACATCCAAACCTGTGGGAACGCCGGTGACCCCGGCAGGTTTACCCCTCAGATCTTCGAGGTGAGCAAGAGTATCTTTCAGTACATCTCCGATCTTCGTAGCATTAGCCCGGCTTTTTGTATTTGCTATATCAAAAATACTTTGCTCGGCATGGTCAAGCACGTCAAAAGCATCCGTTGTAGAATCGTAAGCTGCTTTAATAATTTCATTACAGTTTAAAATCAGATTTCGCTTAACTGCTTTTTCAGCGATTATCTGAGCGTGATAGTCGACACTGGCTGCAGAACTAACAGAACGGGTTAAATCTGCTAGATATCCTGTACCGCCAACCGTATCTAAAAGTCCTTTGTCGCGCAGTTCATTTTCTACTGTAATCAGATCCAGAGGATTATCTCTTTCATAGAGATCAAACAGGGTTTCGAAAATGTGTTTGTGAGCCGGTTTGTAAAAATCTTCTGAACTTAGGAGCTGAAGTGCAATTGTTGCAGCTTCATGTTCAATTAGCATAGCGCCCAAAACAGCTTCCTCTATTTCTACTGCCTGTGGCGGTACACGTCCGCCGTCGTGTGGAGCAGGGGAGTTATCTCTGTTTTTTTGATAATTCGAGCCGTTTTGACTGGGCATAGAGTGCTAAACCAAAGATTATTAAATATTAAATAGCTACCGGTTGACGAATCTATTACGCACTTTCCGGGCCTTGTAAACTACAAAAAAGTGGGCCAATAATTCAGATTAAAAATTGCTGAATTATTGGTTTTGTAAAGTCTTCCGTTAGGGTTTACCGTTCAGTTTATCATAACGTTTACGAACCTCTTGTACATCTTCCCAGGTTGGTCGTTTCCACTGCTGATTTCGTAAAAGTGCTGCCGGATGATAGGTGACATAGAGTTCACGATCGCCAAACTTATGAAACTTACCTCTCATATTGCCAAGAGTGTTAGAGCTGTTTAGCATAGTTTGTCCGGAAACCTTTCCCAGACACAGTATGATTTTCGGATCAATCAGCTCAATCTGCTTTTTTAAAAAGGGGAGGCTTCGGTTAACCTCTTCCGGTTCAGGGTTTCGATTGTTAGGGGGGCGATGTTTCAGAATATTTGCGATGTAAACATCTTTTCGGTCAAAATTGATTGCCGCCAGAATTTTGTTCAGAAGCTGGCCTGCGGCACCCACAAACGGTTCACCCTGTTTATCTTCCTGTTCACCGGGCGCTTCACCAATCAGCATCAGATCAGCATTCGGGTTGCCTACTCCAAAGACGAGATTTGTGCCAGCGAGATCAGTTTTTAACTCCTCAGCCTCAGAACTTAAATTTTTCAGTTCTTCCAGCGATTTACATCGATCAATCTTCTCCAAAATAGTTAACGGTTTTAGGTCATTTTCATCCGTTGAGTTCTGCCCCTTTGATGAAGGTTGATCGGTTTCCAAATCCGGAGTACGATTCTCCGATACTGAAAATGCGCCATACACTTCTCTTTCCTGTTTCAAGAAATCAATGATGTCATCTACGGAGAGTTTGTCTTTGTTACTCATATCAAAAATGAAATCGATTAAGAACGGCTGTTGAGTTCAGCTTTGAAGATGCGAAAGAGTTGGGAGAGGGGCAAAGTTTACATCATAAAAAAAGTCTCCCGCGAGTGATCACGGAAGACTTCTTTATGTGTGAAAAAATAGATCTATTTGCGAGGGAGTTTTTCATCCAGCATCGCTGTGTGATAAACAAATGTTGCCACAATAACGGCAGTTCGCTGAAGATCCTGTTCAACCAGACGCTCGTAGTAGTCCATGTTGGAGTGATGTGTCATTGTAAAGTACTCGATTGGATCCTGAATAAACTGGAAACCGGGCAACCCAACACGATCAAATGCGATGTGATCTGTTGAGCCGGTATTGTTGTACGTTACCGTATTAGCATCCCACTCTTCAAATGGCTTGAGCCATGTTCTGAAAAGATACCTTACGTCTTCATTCTGTTGAAGATAGATTCCGCGAATCTGGCCGGTTCCGTTATCGATATTGTAGTAGGCGGAAAAATTGTCGTAATCATCTTTCTTTTCCATTTCTCCGGACTGATTCCAGCTGCCGCCTGCTTCGGCAAAATGATCGGCTACATACTCTCGTGAACCGTGCAGTCCCTGTTCTTCACCGTCCCAAAGTGCGATGCGAATAGTTCTGCGTGGCTGAACACCAATCTCTTTTAAAATTCGAACAGCTTCCATCATCACAGCCGATCCGGAGGCATTGTCTGCTGCTCCGGTTGATGCATGCCAGGAGTCGAGGTGAGCACCGAGAATGACAACTTCATCCTTCAGCTCGGGATCCGTTCCCGGTATTTCTGCAATGGTGTTATATCCGTAGAGATCATCGTCGTAGAAGGAGACCTGCATATCGAGTTCAATTTGCACCGGTACATCTTTCTCCAGCATACGGTAGATGCGTCCGTAATGCTCACGCATCAAAGAAATTTGGGGAACAACATCTGTTACGTCAGCATCCCAAACTCTCGGGCGTTCTCCCCAAGGGGTTCCGGGTTCAGCCGGTACAGATGCGGCACTTACTGCAATCTGCCCGTACCAGCCACGGTAACCGTAGTCGAGAATGGCAAGAGGTTTCTCTTCCCACAATAATTTCATGATTTCGTATTGCAGCTCCGCACGGGCAGCAGCCTCAGGATTTGGCTGTCGCTGATTCTGCTCGCGGGTTCTTACCTCCGGCGCGGCATTGGCCAGATCCAGCAGCCGTTCGTCTGAAACACGTGACGCGATCGGATCCCAGCTCGGTTCAGATTCCTGCGGCTCATCCAGCATCACAAACTTATTGCTTAATGTACCCCGGTATTGCTCCAGGTCTTCAACACTATCAACATTTAGGAATACCACATCTCCTTCAACCGGTCCGTTGTGTCCGGGTGACCATGCTTTGGGGTAGGCTGTTACGGGGAAGTAACTGTACGGTGAATTTGCATGCATTGCAAAACGATTGAGCTCCCAACCCTTACCGAATGGTCCCCATCGGTGCAGGTATGAATTTTCCAGTCCCATCTCCTCGAGAGCTCGCTTGGTGTACTCATTCGCATTCCTCATTTGAGGAGAGTTGGTCAATCGCGGCCCATACACATCGGTCAGCCAGCTTGCAATCTCCATAACCTGAGATCGCTCTATTCCCTCTTCCATGATCTTGTCTACAATCTCCAGGTCAACGGTTGGGTTGTGGATAGACTGTGACTGACTGAGTTGAGGAATCGTAAAAATAAAAAGTAATGATAGTAGCAGATATTTCTTCATAGGTGCAGAGTTTTCTTCGTTGATGATTGGGATAAATCTGAAATTGAATATCAAAAATTTGCAGATTCTGTTTACTGCCTGAATATGATAAGATTTTGGGGAAATAAATAAGGGATAACTTACTCTGCAATAGCGATTTATGTAAAAATATGTTTGTTATCAATCCGGTTGAACGGACTGCTGTTCAAATCTTCGGAGCTGTTCAAAATAACGCTCAATAAGTCTCTGGAATGTTTCTGAAAAAGGAGTAAAGTTTGGGTCCTGCAAACGGGTTCGAATCTCCTGTTCAAGCTCTTCAATGGTCATCTCCGGTGGGAGAGTCCGGTCATATTCTGAAGAAGCTGTTCCTTCCCGTTCATCCGTCTCACCACGCTGCTGTAGAGCCTGTTCGGCATCGAGCATTCGCGAAAGGATGTTTTGCTGGCGCTGATTCATAATCGGATCGGTAATGCCCCCTCTCATATCATTGATTGATTCTTCCATCTCTTCAATCATTCTCTCTATTTCACTGAGAGCTCGATCGCCGGAATCCAATTCACCTCTCTGCTGAAGTTCTCTAAGCTGTCTGCGTATCTCATTTTGCTGCCGGGCTAACTGATCCAGTCGCTCTGCCTGTTCCTGGCTCAATCGATCTCCCTGCATATCGTTGATGAGTTCCTGAAGCTGTTGATTGAGCTGCTGTTGATCTCCCGACATATTTTGAAGCTGCTCTATCATCTGCTGCATACTCATTCCGCTACCGGACCCTCCCTGTTGATCCATCAGTTGATCGATGAGTGAGGCAAGCATGGAAGCAAGATCATTAATTCCGGCAAAAGCCTCCCGGGAGGCGATGGATGCATTTCGCTGATTACGTTCCACCATTTCATCCAGCGAATTATTTAAACTTCGTTCAACTTCAGCCTTTTTTCGGTTTATTTGATTGGGAACTCCGGGCAGTTCCGACGAAACCTTAAAAAGTGTGTCAGCAGTTATAGAAAATTGATCGGCAACTATTTTCTGGTTTCGGGCTAAGTCAACATAACCCTGGCTTCGGCTTCGTGTTTCTCCGGTATTGATGGTGATGTACTCCTGGGAATCAGACAGCTCCAGAAGTGTATACAGTGCATGTTGCAGAGCTAAAATATTCACCTGGATCTGTTGGCCGCTCATTTGACTTCTTGCGGCTCTGAACTCCTCAGACTGTTCCTTTAATTGCCGGGAAATTTCCTGCTGATCTTGCCGGGTTTGTTCATCTGTCTGCTGTTCACCCCGTTCCATTTGATCGGAAACCTGACTTTCGAGATCATCAAGTTTATCCGTTGTTTCATTGAGTCGATCCTGAGCCTGCTCTTTCAACTGCTGTAAACGCTCTCGTGCATTTCTCGGTGGATTCTGATCGAGGTTTTCAAGCTGTTCAGAAATCGACTCCAGATCATCTGAACTGTTTTGCAACTCATTGAGCAGCTCACCGGGGTTGGCCTCTTCATCCGGACTCAATCTTTCGGAAAGATCTTCGTACTGCCTGGCCAATTTATCCAGATCACTGTTCATTTTAAGCTGTTTAAAGAGCTCAACAGTTCGTTCCAGTCGTTCACGATAAAGATTTTCATTAAAGCTTACATTTTCGAGCGCCTGCTCAATCTCCTCAGGAGACATATTCTGTAGTGCATTCTGAAGTTCCTCCATAGCTTCGCGAAGCGCAGGATCATCCAGCTCTCTCATTAACTGTTGGAGCTCCCGGTAAGCTTTCTGAGTCTCTTCCGATATGTTATCATTACTCATCGTTTCATTTCGGAGCTGTTCAAACCGATCATTCATCTGTTGAACAGCTTCATCAATATCAGACTGCTGCTCTCTGATCTCCTCCAGAATCTGCTCCTCTTCAAATCCCCCTTCCGGATTTTGACGAAGTCTCTCCAAAAATTCCTGATACTCCCTCTCCATGTTTTGAAAGTTTTCAGAGATCTCATCCATATCTCCCTGGATATCCCGTTCCCTGCGGTCAAGTTCCTCAAAGCTTTCTGCAAGTGAGGGTACAATCAGTGTAACAGTATTGGATTCTCCGTACTTAGGACCTGAAACGGTATCGTTATCCCAGGCAACAATTTTAAACTCAACTCGATCGCGGGGGCGGAGCTCAAGATCACTTAAATTCCAGTTATAGCGTTCTGTATACCCATTTCCGGGGGATGACAAGTTAACCCGATTCTGAATCGGTTTATCTACAAATGCACGTTGTAAACTCCAGTGAAGTTCGGCCCTGGTTAAGCCAAAATCATCTGTAACCCGGTATTGAATGGGTAGTTCATCCGGACCGGAGCTGTGAACTGTTCCAACCGGTTCCAGAATGGTGACGGATGGAATACGATCTTCTGTAAGTTTTAAAATAGTTCGGTATGGATTTCGATTTTCAATTCCATCGGAATCAATCATCCGGAATGTCAGGGTGTCGGTCCGCTCCGGCCGGATCGAATAGGTAAAAGAGGAGTCAGATGAAATAGATTCAATGATTTCCTGTTCATTTCTGAATGAAATGTATATCTGCTCGATCGGTTTGTTACTCTTTCCCGAAAACGTGATTTCTGAACCCGGATAGAATGAAATATCAGAATATGGATACTCAATACGCGTGTTTTCGAGTCGGGTGTATTCGGGGGGAGTTACTTCGACAAATAGATGATCAAACCGGGGTTGTACACGAACATCTACACTAAATTCATTACTATAAAATGAATCCATTTCAATCCGATATCGGATATTTCCGGTCAGTTCAATCGGATTGGTTGTAAACGTTCCCTCTTCATTTTTTTGCATGGGCCAATTTCGAAAAGAGTCTTCTACATCTGTTTTAAAAGAGAAAAGAACGCGCTCTGGGATTTGCTCTCCATCAAACATTACAGTGGGGGTAAACCGGGCTCCCTGCTCTAAAAGAGTATCACCGGGCGCAACAACAAATTCAAACGGGTTGGGTTGAGTGTAGGTTGTCCAGAACGTTAGTGCCCGCTGGGCAGATTGACCCTCAAAAAATAGAAATGAGCCAAGTATTGAAGAGAGGAGTAAGAGAGTCAGGGCAGATTTTTGAAATATTTTGTAGACACTTTTCCCTTTAAGATAATTCTCCAATTGATTCCGGATCGTTTCTGTATCTGTGTGCTCCAGGTTTTTTCGAATTGCCGCATCCCGGAACAGGACAGAATTTTGATCGGGATAGAGATGAAGATCAATTGCATTCTGAACTTTTTGTTCAGCAATGGATTCAAGGAATTCGGAGTAAAAAAGGTGGAACGGGGTTGGTGTTGAGTGAGTCCGGAATTGTCTCCAGCCTAAAAATGCTGCGAGGAGAGTGAGTAAAAATGCAGCAGATTTAAACTCGGCAGAGAGATAGAACCAATGTTCCGAAAGAAAGAGCAGAACCAATCCGGCAAATAGAACCGATCCACCAATAAGTAAAGCTGAAATGTTGTGTAATCTGACCAACTTTGCATACCCTCTCTTAAGAAGCGATACCAGCTCCTCAGCTTTTTTATGCGCAGGATTAAGGGGGGAGTCAGACATTCAGTTTAATTACAACAGGGTTTATGAGATTCAAGCAACTAACGATTTTGATAGAGATTTATTCAATCTCAGAGATTTTAAGACTTCGATCCATCTCATATTTTCCTTTTTCGTTTTTCTTCAGTGTGATGATCTCATGGCTGGCGTCGTGTTCAAGGAAAATATACCAGTCATTTTCAACAGCCTGTTTTAAAAACACTTTTTTCTCTTCAAGTGTTTGTAATGGTTTCATGTCGTAGCCCATCACCCATGGTAGAGGCACATGTGCAAATGTGGGAAAAAGATCGGCAGCATAAACGATGGTTCGCCCTCCATCCGAAAAACGTGGCAACTGCTGCCCTTCGGTGTGTCCGTCGGCAATGAGCGTATCAAATCCTTCTTCGAAGGTGTGATTGTCTTCGGTGAGAATGAGCCGGCCGCTCTCCTTCATCGGGTTGATGTTTTCAGGAAAGAAGCTTGCCGTTTCCCGGTCGTTTGGATGAATAGCAGTTTGCCAGTGTCTGCGGTTTACGTGATAGCGAGCATTTGGAAAAACTTCGTAAAGATCTCCGTTTTCATCGTAGTCTGTGGTGCCGCCAGAGTGATCAAAATGGAGATGTGTGAACACCATATCCGTAATCTCTTCCGGCTCTACATCAATGCTTTTCAGGGAACTGATAAGATTGCTGTGCTCATAATCCAATGAGTAGATCTTCTCCATTTTCTTATCAAATTTATTTCCGCAGCCGTTATCGATGAGATAGACTCTGTTTGTTGCAGAGGACTTCACAACCATGCAGCGCATGGCCATGGGGATTCTGTTTTTCTCATCCGCCGGAATGAGTCGGCTCCAGAGTGTTTTTGGAACAACGCCAAACATTGCTCCGCCATCAAGCCTGAACCGGCCGGTTTCAATTGGGTAGAGTTCGAGGTTTCCAATCGTTAAACTGTTCATAAAATCAATCTTGAGGGGTTTAATTTCAGTTCAGGTAATGTAAACAAAAAAAGCCGATCTCGTAAGAAATCGGCTTTTGAATTTGGTCTGAATAGTGATCAGAATAACGGGGTTGGATCATTTCTGAAAAGTGTATCCAACAGGGTAATCCCAATCATTAATCCAAAAAAGATTAACGAGAAGATAAACAAAAGTGAGTTGAATTTGCTGTCCCAGTAGAGGTTCATGAAGAAGAGTACTACCAGTAGAGCTTTTACAACTGCGATTCCGATAGCCACGACAATATTCCATGGTTCAGGAATTTGAATCCATGTAACGGCTACGGTAACAAATGTGAGGAAAAAGAGTGCGATTCCGATTCCCCACAGAAATTTGGCTGATGAAATATGATGTCCACTCATGGTGTTAAAGAATTTTTTTCGGTTAGTCGATCAGGTAGAGTAATGGGAAAAGGAAAATCCAGATAATATCCACAAGGTGCCAGTAGAGTCCGGTGATCTCAACGGGGGTGTAGTATTCGCTGTGGAACACATTCTTTTTGGCTTTAACAACAAGCCAGATCATCAACCCGATACCAATGGTTACGTGAACCCCGTGCAGCCCTGTCATCATATAGTAGATACTGAAAAAGATGTTTGCTTTTTCATGCTCAAGGCCATCGTAGGTGTAGTACTCACCGGGAGCAATACCCTTGCCGAGTTTCTCGGAGTATTCGAAGTATTTAATCACCATAAACGTAAATGCAAGACCAATGGTGATGTAAAGGTTGTAGATCAATCCTTTAATCTGATTCAGCTGTGCTGAACGGATAGCCATTGCCACGGTAAGTGAACTACCAATTAGTACAAAGGTGTTGACCATCCCCCAAAAAGCGTTCAACTGTGTTGAAGCTTCGAGGTAGAGCTCAGGATACCATGAACGGTAAACGATGTAGGCTACAAACAGCCCGCCAAACATGAGGATCTCTGTAACGATAAAGACCCACATCCCCATTTTTGCAGATTCAAATTGCTGTTCACTGTCAACAAAATGATGCTGAACGTGATCCAGCCTTTTTTCCTCAGTTGCAGAAGTTGATGACATGATTTTTCGTTAGTTAGGTTTATGCTTTTTCTTGAGCTGATTCCGGTACGTCCACTGTCTCTTCTGCGTGGTGTCCGTTATGCTTTGATGCTACGCCAAGCTGAAACTCGGACATCGGCTTGTGGTAATCGTACGGTCCATTTATGATGACCGGAATATGTTCAAAGTTGTGCAGTGGCGGCGGTGAAGCTGTTTGCCACTCAAGAGCCCGGCTGCCCCAAGGATTCGGTCCGGCTTTTTTACCTTTGAACAAAGAGTAAGTCAGGTAAATCGCTACGATCAGGAAACCGGTACCCATCAGGTAGGCTCCAACCGTAGATGTCTGGTGAAACGGCTGAAACTGCTCCAGGTAGTTGAAATATCTTCGTGGCATACCCTGTGATCCCATGATAAACTGCGGGAGGAAGGTCATGTTAAATCCGATAAATAAGATACCGGCAGCAATTTTAGCCCAAAGCTCGCTGTACATCTTGCCAAACATTTTTGGCCACCAGTAGTGAATTCCGCCAAGGAATGCCATAACCATACCGCCGACCATTACGTAGTGGAAGTGAGCTACTACGTAGTATGTATCGTGAAGGTGTATGTCTACGGATAGTGCACCTACCATAATTCCGGTAAATCCTCCAATCATAAAGAGAAACAGGAAGATCATCACGTAGACCATGGGGGTTTTCATATCAATGGAGCCTTTATACATCGTGGCGACCCAGTTGAATATTTTAATACCCGTTGGAATACCAACCATAAAGGTTAGGAATGAGAATACCAGGTTTGCCAGTGATGACTGACCCGCTGTAAACATGTGGTGTCCCCAAACGAGGAAACCGATAAATGCAATAGCAAGAGAAGAGAGCGCAATCGCCCAGTACCCAAAAATGATCTTTTTTGAAAAGGTTGATACAACCTCTGAGATAATTCCGAAGCCCGGCACAATCATAATGTAAACGGCAGGGTGGGAGTAGAACCAGAAGAAGTGCTGGTAAAGTACCGGGTCACCACCAAGGGCCGGATCAAAAATACCAATGCCCAAAGCGCGCTCCATGGTGAGAAGCAACAGCGTAATGGCGAGCACCGGTGTAGCAAGTATCTGAATAATGGATGTGGCGTAGAGTGCCCACAGGTTTAGCGGGAGCTTTGCCCAGGTCATTCCGGGGGATCTAAGCTTATGAATCGTTACAATGAAGTTTACACCCGTTAAAATGGATGAGAACCCGAGTATAAAGACCCCGAGAGTCATCATAATCACATTTCCGCCGGTAGTTGCACTGTATGGAGTGTAGAAGGTCCACCCTGTATCCACACCTCCTGTTAAAATAGCGGTAAGTGTAAAAAGGGCACCGATCAGATAGATATAAAAACTTGCAAGGTTCAGTCGGGGGAACGCTACATCCTTGGCTCCAAGCTGAAGCGGCAATACAAAGTTACCCAGTACCGTTGGCACGGATGGCACAAGGAAGAAGAATACCATTATTGCCCCATGCAGGGTAAAGACCTGATTGTAAAGGTCAGCATCAAGGAAGCTTCTGGCAGGGGTCCATAGCTCAGTTCTGAGAATCAGCGCTAAAATACCGCCAACCAGAAAGAAAAAAGCAATAGAGGCAAGGTACATCAGGCCAATTTTTTTATGGTCAACGGTTGTTAACCACGCCCAGAGTCCTTTTTCCTCATTTAGATAATTCTTTTCAGGGTTTTCTTCCGGTTTATATCGCCGTACCTGAATTTTTTTATAAGTAGTGGATGCTTCGGATGTAGCCATGATCTATTGTAGGGTTTTTATATACTCGATAATTGCATCAATTTGTCTGTCGTCCAGGGTGCCGGCGTATGAAGGCATTACCGGCTGAAATCCTTGGTGAACTTTTGCATTCGGTTCCAGAATACTTTCACGGACATAATTCTCATCAAATTGTACGGTTTCGCCGTTTTCAAGCGGAACATCTGATCCCCATGCTCCCTGGAAGGTTGGCCCTGTGAGTCTGGATCCGTCTGTGGAATGACAGGTCATACATGCATTTTGTTGTACCAGCATCTCTCCGCGTTCAACAGGAGGGAGATCCTCACCTGAGCCGCCGGAAGTTTCCAGCCAATCTTCAAAATCTTCCTGTGAATGTACATGAACGGTGGCAAGCATATTGGAGTGAGCTGTTCCGCAGTACTCTGTACAGTAAACGGTAGACTCTCCCTGCTCAGTTGCTTCAAACCATACAGAAGTGTATCGGTTGGGCAGAACGTCCATTTTTACTCGAAAATCGGGCACGTAAAATGAGTGAATGACATCATCTGAGCTCATAATCAGCTTAACCGGACGATTTTCAGGAACATGAAGTTCGTTAACACTTACATTTCCATTGTCGTAGTGAAATTCCCATAGCCAGCTTTTCCCAACAACACGTACCTCATATGCATCAGATGGAGGGGAGATCTTTTTCATATAGGTAGAATAGCCCCAGCTAAATACAATGATGACCAAAATAAGCGGGATAACAGACCAGGTAATCTCGAGAATATTGTTGTGAGAAATTACCGGTGTAACATCATCGTCCGACTTTCTTCGATATCTCCAGGCAAAATAGAGCATCGTAAGAGTGATACCGATAATAAATATAAAGCTGGAAATATTGATGAAAGCGAACAATGCATCTGTTTCTCCGGCCAGAGTGCTTTTGGCCGGTGGAAGCATATATTCAATAAGTCTATTCATTTTCAGTTATTGATTTTGAGGATTGTGTAGATCGGCGCTCGCGCCTCCAAAAAATTCCAAGAAATATACCCAGAATAATCACGGTAGCCAAGCCACCGAGTTTCATAATGTTCATCGCAACGGGTACATAACTTTGCGATGAGGGATCGTAGGTAAAGCAATACATAATTACCTTATCCATGGCAGACCCAATATTACCTTCGGCTGCTTCATACAGTGCATTCCGAAGATCAAACTCTTTAAATGTAGCACCGTATAGATAACGGGTAATGACACCTTCCGGGCTCAACATCATGATACTGGCAAGGTGAACATATTCACCGGTTTGCTCATCATATTTGTATCGAAACCCGATTGCGTCTGTTAACTGTTTAATTTCTTCTTCATTACCTGTTAGAAAGTGCCACCCTTCATCTGCCCGTGGCCTGTCGAGTGACCGTAAATAGGATGCTTTGTTTTGAGTCGCAACTTCTGGGCCTTCCTCCGGGTCAATGCTAAATGAGATAATCGTATAATCGTCTCCGGGAGACCAGGCCAACTGTTCCACAACTTTATATACAGCGTCCAACACCAGAATACATAGGGTAGGGCATTCGTAATAAAGCGGATTTAAAAGAACAGGTTTTCCTTCTTCAATCAGATCACCCAGGCGAACTGAATCACCTTCGGAGTTGGCAAATTTCAGATCGAGGGGAATGGTATCCCCGAGCTTTTCATCAACACCAATTTCTTCGAGTATTTGCGGCTTTGCTTGATTTAACTGAGCAGATACCGAGATGGTGGAAAAAATGAAAAACACTGAAATCCATGCTGCGATTCTCAGTGCATTCTTCATAAAATTATACTGCTAATTGTTTTCATTAATGATCTCTGAGATAGCCTGATCAATTGGGATTCTATAAATTCCTTCTTCAGGGTCAACAACGCCGTAATTATTTAAAATTTCAGCATCTCGCTGCTGGATCTGCTGAATATCATAAAATTCGCTTTGCTGAGCTGATTGATCAGCTACTACAGTTGTTGTATAGCTGTGAACATAAAAGACAGAGAGAACAATTAATAAAACTAATCCGGTACCAAAAGCACTCCAAAAAACGATTCGTCTGTAATTTGGCAAGTCATAAGAAGCTCCGAACTCAACCGAGCGACCGTACTCTTCAGTTACATCAATGATCACACTGTCTTCATCGTCATCACTAACGTCTGTAACACCGGTTTCGCGCATCCAGTTTCTGATATCTTCTTCAGAAACACCGTGTTCTTGTGCAAGTTCCTGAATCTTACCGGCTTCACCGGATGCAGCTTTTAAAGCAATGGCTGCTTTTTCTTCTTCTGTAAACTTTTTTGAGCTGTTACTCATAACAAAAGACAATTAAATAGATTAATGATGATACTCTTTGTGCAGTGAATCCTGAAGATATGGATCGTTGACCGGAACCAGGTTATAACTCTTCAGTGTTTGGAAAAACATACCCATGAAAATTCCACCCAATCCAACAAGTGTGGTAATATCAAGCCAACTGATAGCCATTCCGTGGTGGTGGAGTGTAGGCATTACAATCCAGTGGATCTCAATAAAGTGCATAACAATAACCATAATGGCTGTAATCTTAAGCAATAAATGGTTGTGCTTAGACTCTCTGTTGAGCAGAAGAATAAATGGAATGACAAAACGTCCAAAAAGCAGTGCAAAGGTGATAAACTCCCAGCTTCCTTCCAGTCTGTGGTAAAACCAGAGTGTCTCCTCAGGTATGTTAGCGTAGTAAATTAGCAGAAACTGGCTAAATGCGATGTATGCATAAAATACCGTAAAACCGAAGAACCAGGCTCCTAGATCGTAGATATGTGCTTTCCCAATCACATCTTTCAGTATTCCGTTTTTATGCATCCAAAAAACCATTAAAAGAATAAACGGAAACAGTGCCTGGAAACTCATTGCAAAAAAGTAAACACCAAACATGGTTGAAAACCAGTGAGCGTCGAGAGACATCAGCCAGTCAAAACTTGCAAATGCTACGGTAAGTGCAAAAAGAAGTATTCCGGGCGCACTGAACTTTCGGAGCAGGGCGGTTAATCCCCAATTTTTGGTGCGATCCATCTCTACGGATGTTTTGTGCAGTTTATAACCCAAAAATCCCCAAATAGCAAAATAGATGATCTGGCGTATTATGAAAAACGGCTCATTCAGGTAGGCAGTTTTACCGGCCAGAATCGGGTCGTTCATTACATATTCTGTATTTGTCCAAGTAAAGAGGTTGCTCATTCCAAGAATTACTGGAATGAAGAACAACGCCCAAAGCCAAAGCCGAGAAAATAATGACTCAGGTATTCTTCTGATAACGGTGCCCCAGGATGATTTGGTAATGTGATGAACCATCACCAGGATCAGTGCAGCCAGGGCAAATGAGGTGAAGTAAGTAAAACTGGTCAGATATGAGAAGAAAAACTGATAATCATCCAAAAAGTAGCCCACTGCACTGGCAATGAGTCCCACGATACCGACGCCGTAAAAGGTCTTCGACAGATCTTTTTGAGCCGGGAATTGAACAGAATCAGTTATGTTTGGACTGTGTGAAGCCATGAATTTATTTCTTTTTAACGCTCAGTGTTAATTATCAGAAAGTGTTTTTAAGTACTCAATAATGGATTGAATTTCACCGTCGGAAAGATAACCGTAAGGAGCCATCACATTGTCATATCCTTCCACAATTTTAGCTCCGGGTTCTACAATCGATTCCCGAATATACTCTTCATCAGCTACGGTAGAAGATCCATCAGCGAAGTTACGTTCTGCTCCGTAAAGTCCTTCAAAAGTGGGTCCAACCAATGATGTTCCATCAACTGAGTGGCAGGCGTTACATGCATTTGCCGTAATAAGTTGTTGACCTCTTTCGGCAGAGACTTCCTCTTCGCCGGCAGCCGCAGCTCTTTGTGCAGCCCGTTCTTCTTCGGCAGCTCTACGTTCAGCATCTGCTTGACGCAGCTGGGCTAAATCGACATCATACCGTCCCATTTCTGATTCCTGCACATTCTGGCTGCGTTGCAAAGCTCTCACATAAGCAACGATAGCCCAACGGTCCTCAACTTTTATTTGAGAAGCGTAGGAAGGCATATTTCGAATTCCATTAGCAATTGCTGAATAGATCTCTCCATCCGGCATGTTGTAACTGGCTTCCCGATGGAAGGTAGGTGCAGGCACATAACCGTAACCGCCTGTCATAATAATTCCTTGTCCATCACCGGTACCGCCGTGACACATCTGGCAGTAAACCTCAAATTTGTCCTGCCCGCGGTATAGGAATGATTCTGTCAGTTCAAAGGGAATCTCATCAACAAATTCACCGTTTTCATCCACACCTTCAAACAGAACCGTATCATGACGAAGTTGTCCGCGAGCAACAGTTCCCTCCACGGGAGTGCGCATTGAACGTCCATCTGCAAAAAATCTATTTTCTTCCTGGGCATTAAATCTGTCCTGAAAGTCCATATTCTGCTGAGGGTGAATCGGTGGTTTTTCAGATTTTTGACCACGGCATGAGATCATCATGACAGAGATCAACAGTAGGGCACAAATTCTGGTTATGTTTAATTTCATCTGGCTGAACGAATTAAAATTAAAATCAGATGCAGCTCGCTACGTCTTGCCGTATGGCAGAGGCGCTGCTGTAAATTGCTATTTAAATTGAAACTTCTATTTAAACCGTTTCGGCTTAGTTGTCGTAAATTTCTTCGATATTAGTTCCACCGGCTTCTTTCAGCAGAGTTTGAACTTTGTCTGTGTCAAATTGAGGATCTTCTGCCTCAATGCATACAAAGAACCCGTCATCTGTTGCTTTTTTGAAGTTCTCGGATGTAAAAAGCGGATGATTAAACCGTGGGAGTCCGTTTAGGAAAAACATTCCAAATACAGCCCCAAATGCCGATAAAAGTACAGTCAGTTCAAAAATAACCGGTACCCATGCCGGGATATTCATCAGCGTTTTACCACTGATATTGAGTGGATAATCCGCCACCATCATAAAATAGATCATGGAAAAAGCACCAATCATACCTACAAGTCCGTGAGATACAACGATCCAGCCCAGTTTCGATTTGGGAAGATTCATCGCCTTATCAATCCCGTGAATAGGGAAGGGGCTGAATGTATCGTACTTTTTAAAACCACTCTGGTTGATTTTCTTGGCTGCATCGATGAGTTGTTTTGGATTCTTGAACTCAGCGAGTATGCCGTACATGTTATTTTCGTCCGTTGATTTACTCATCGCGTTATCCTTTTTGTGCAGAATCTTTTACAGGTTCAGGAATTTCAACTTTTGGTGGATTAAACTCACCGTTTTCATCGTAGTTGTGTGGGTCAGCTTGTGGAATTACTGCCTTCAACTCGGCAACTGCAACCATTGGCAGGAAGCGGAGGAAGAGAAGGAAGAATGTGAAGAATAACCCAAATGTTCCAACGTATGTGATTACATCCCAGAATGTTGGAGAGTAGTATCCCCACGAGGATGGAAGGAAGTCGGTTGAAAGCGATGTAACCGCAATTACGAATCGTTCAAACCACATTCCGATGTTAACTACAATGGATATGAAAAATGTAAATGCTACATTTCTTCGTAATTTCTTAGACCAAAATACCTGTGGTGAGATCACATTACAGGCAATCATAATCCAGTAGGCCCAGGCATACGGTCCTGTTGCCCTGAGAATAAAAATGGCTTTCTCATACTCAACACCGCCATACCATGCGATGAAAAACTCCATCAGGTAGGCAAAACCAACCATGGAGCCGGTAACCATAATAATGATGTTCATTTTTTCGATGTGATCGATGGTCATAATCTCTTCCAGACCATAGATTTTACGAACGATAATCATCAGTGTTAATACCATTGCAAAACCGGAGAATACCGCACCGGCAACAAAGTATGGAGGGAAAATGGTTGTGTGCCATCCGGGAATCAGTGAAACGGCAAAGTCAAAAGATACAATGGTGTGTACGGAAAGTACCAGAGGTGTAGCTAAACCGGCAAGAATCATGTACGATTTCTCGTAATTCCACCAGTGTCGGTTACTTCCTCTCCAGCCAAGTGCAAAGGTTCCGTAGGCAATTTTGGCAAATTTGCTCTTTACTCGATCTCTAAGCGTAGCTAAATCAGGTACTAATCCAACGTACCAAAAGAGAAGAGAAACGGTAAAGTAAGTTGAAACTGCAAATACGTCCCAAAGCAGTGGAGAGTTGAAGTTGGGCCACATTGCCATCTGATTTGGCAGTGGGAACACCCAGTAAATTACCCAGATACGACCCACGTGAATGGCCGGGAATATACCCGCACACATTACGGCAAAAATGGTCATAGCCTCCGCAAAACGGTTAATGGCTGTTCTCCAGTCTTGCCTAAAAAGAAAAAGAATAGCGGAGATAAGGGTTCCGGCGTGACCGATACCAACCCACCATACAAAGTTAATAATAGCCCATCCCCATCCTGCGGGGGCGTTCAATCCCCAAATTCCGGTTCCTTCCCAAATGAGGTATCCAATGGAGAACAGAAGTACAAACAGCAGAATATTGGAGATACCAAATGCAATGTACCACCCTTTAGGCGTGGGACGCATATTGATATCGGTAATCAGCGCTGTAAGACTCTTAAAATCGTGATTCCCCTTTACAAGAGCGGGTTCAGGAACGTATTCGTACGTTTTACTCATGTTAAATCAGTTGCGATTAAATATCCTGGTTATTAAGCCAATTCTGAGTTAGTATTTCGTATTTTTGCCAAATATGATGTTCTTGGACGAACGTTCATCTCTTCGAGCATCACATAATTTCTTTCATTCTGTTTGTGCTGTGATACTACACTGTTTTGATCTGTTAAGTCTCCAAATGTAATAGCGTTTGCAGGGCAAGCTTGCTGGCAGGCAGTCTGTACTGAACCGTCAGCAGGTTTTTTGGATCCAGTATCAATCTTAGATTGAATTTTAGCCTTGTTAACACGCTGAACACAGTAAGAGCACTTCTCGATAACACCTCTGAACCGAACCGTTACATCCGGGTTCATTGCCATCTGGATGATTTCCGGATCGTCGCCGGTTGTCAAATACTCTTTGGTATAGTTAAAGAAGTTGAATCGACGAACTTTGAACGGACAGTTGTTTGCACAGTATCGGGTACCGATACAGCGGTTGTAGGTCATCTGGTTCATGCCGTCTTCACTGTGTGTTGTGGCTGCAACCGGGCAAACCTGCTCACAAGGTGCAAGCTCACAATGCATACACGGTACCGGCTGGTGGTACACTTTAGGATTATCCCGATCGCCTTCGAAGTAGCGGTCAGTTCTAATCCAGTGCATAATTCGTCTTCGGCCCACTTCACGCTTACCGATAACCGGAATATTATTCTCAGCCTGGCATGCGATGGTACAAACTCCACAACCAAAGCAGGCATTCAGGTCAATTGCCATTCCCCATTGCGGCTGGTGATCCGGTCCATACTGCTCATTGAAGAGAGAAACCGGTCCGCGATCATCGCCTTTCTCTTTTGCTTCCTTCATGCCGGGAACTGCAAACCCATGAATGCTTTCAAACGATGCAAAATCAGGGTTTTCGCGATATTCTTCGAGAGTTGCCTCACGAACCATGTCGCGGCCTTCAATATTGTTGTGATCCTGAACGCAGGCAATTTCATACATCGAACCTGTTCTCTCAACCTGTGCGGACTGATAGTACATCGCCTCGCTGGTTCTGAGAGGGTAGGTGTCTACTCCAACTCCGTCAGCCACACGGCCAACATTTTGGCGACCGTATCCTACCGTAAGAGTGATGGAGTCATCTGCGTGTCCGGGTAGAACCCAGGCGGCAATTTCAATCGTATTACCACCGGCCGAAATCCGAACTGTTGGCACATCATTCGATTTAAAACTCTGTTCCGGTGGCAGACCGAGTGACTCTGCAGTAGTTGGGCTCATCAATGCTACATTGTCCCAGGTAATTTTTGTCATCGGCTCAGGGAGCTCCTGCAGCCATCCGTTATTTGCAAATCGACCATCAAACAGGGTTGCATCCGGCTTGATGTTAATTTCAATTCCATCTATCGGCGATGCAGAAAGGTGCGGTCTGATGTTGGAAGCAAAACCGGATTGAAGTGATACATTCACTGCATCAAATCCGGAAGTGGTTTTATCAATTCCGTCGTGCAGAACTGTTTCCCACTGTCTATTAAAGTCAGAAGTGAAGTAGTTTCTCCATGTATCTTGAACCAGATCGTAACCGTTGCTCGCTTCACCGGTAAGCAGCGTGTTCAGAAACTCAACTTCACTGAATCCGTCAAATAGCGGCTGAATTTGTGGCTGAATAACCGATCTGTATCCCGTGTAAGAGTAGCCATCCCCCCAAGCTTCGAGGAAATGAGCTCTGTTCACGTGCCAGTTACACGCTTTTGACGTTTCATCCACATAATCAGACAGATGAATTGTTGTACCGGCATTAGAAAGGGCATCAGAAAAGTTTAAGTCTGCAGGGGCTGTAAACACAGGATTTGTTCCAACCAGTACTACCGTATCGTATGCGCCGCTGTTGAGATTTCTAACAGCCTCAATAAACGCCTCTGTTTGATGGCGATCGTCTGAGAATGGTACTTCATGATAGGTTACGGTTTCACCTGCATTACCCAGAACGCGGTTCATTGCTGCAACCGCTGCATGGGCCGCAGCAGAGTGGTCAAATCCAATACTTACCACGGACGATCCGCCGTTAGATATCAGCTCATCAGCTAATCGGTTTACCCAGTCGTGGTTTGTAAATACATTGCTGACATTACTAAATGCGGATAGACCACTCAGGCTTTCAGACAGTTTAGCTGCCAGGGCATAAGTGAACGGTTCAATTTCTGAAGTTTTTAGACGGAGCCGATGATCGGCATAGGAACCGGTGGATGTAAAGGAGTTTTCAACACAGTAGATTCTCGACATGGAGTCTTCAGTGCTGGTAACTTTGCGCCGCCCGGTTAGTTTAAAAGCATTTTCAACACTGTTTTTATGGCCGTAAGGGCTCATAAAGTCATCATTCAGTGCAACCACTACATCGGCCTTGTCATAATGGTTTACCGTTCTGAGCCGACGGCCAAATGCCATATTCGTTCCTTCAAGGGCATTGTCCTCATTAAACGGTTCGTAGGTTACCCATTCTGCATTAGAAAACGTTTGAAGTGCATTCTCTTTCAACCGATTGTAAGTAGGAGAGGAGTTTGCTTCACTTATAAAGAGAATTCTGCGGTTTCGGTCAGCAAAATGCTCAGAGGCAAAGGTAACAAAGTCAGAAGCTGAAACCTGCTCACCGTTATTGCGGGGTGCGCGCGACCTGTCCGGGTCGTACATGTTCAAAATACCCGCTTGATTGTAAATATTTGTTCTTCCGCCGCTTGAGGGATGCTGATCATTCCCTTCCAGTTTTGTTGGGCGGCCTTCATTATTCTCAACAAGCAGCCCGGTAACCGTATCCTGAAATGGCATACTTGTGGCGTAGAAATTTGGCTCACCAAGTACCAGGTCTTCGGGTTGTTTATTATAAGGTAAAATCTTTTGTACCGGTTTACGGCACGATGCAAAACCTGCCAGCGCAATTGAAGCACCCATCACCCTTAAGAAGCTGCGGCGGGAGACCTGGTCGGTCATTTCTGTAGCGTTTTCGGGAAACTCCCTTTCAGCGTACTTCTTGTACTCTTTATTTTTGGCAAGTTCGTTTAAACTTTTCCAGAAAGTAGTTTGATTTGACTGATCACTCATTCTTTACAGAATATTAAATTGAAACTCAGGGTTTGAATTAGATCAAACAATTAATAGTGGCAACTCTGGCAGTAGGTCGGTGCATTGATATTATGCTTCGCTACCAATTCACGACCAAGTTCAAGTTGGTTGTCTACAGAATATCCCATTGTAGTTACTTCCGATACCGGTCGTACATGTTTTTCCGGTTCTCTGTGGCAATCAATACACCAGCCCATACTTAAAGGTTCAGCCTGATGAACTACCTCCATTCTGTCTATTCGACCGTGACAAGACTCACAGCCAACGCCAACATTTACGTGTGCAGCGTGATTAAAATAGGCGTAATCGGGAAGCATGTGAACACGTACCCACTCAATTGGTTCACCGGACTCCCAGCTGTCACGTACAGGCTGAAGGAGTTCAGAATCAGTTTTGATTTGACTGTGGCAGTTCATACAGGTTTGAGTAGCCGGGATATTAGCATGCCTGGACTCTTCAACCTGCGTGTGGCAGTATTGACAATCCAGCCCAAGCTGGCCTGCGTGTACTTTATGAGAAAATTCAACTGGCTGTTCAGGAGCATAGCCAACATCGGTAAACTCAGGGGAGAAGAAGTACCATATACCGAATACCAGCGTATTTAACAGTATGATTGAACCTACAAGAATTCGTTTGGGCGCTTCATCTGCCCATTTTGGAAAAATCTGAGCCATAAGATCTACTGAAAAATTATCAATTTCTTTTTCGAAATATTACCGAAGTCAAATCAGCCATGAAGGTAGCGAAAATTATAAATTCTGCATACCCAAACTGAGCTGTTGTGAAGTATTTAAAACGATTCTAAATAGATCGTCCCCGGTAAACATCATTTTTAACAATTGCTCACAAAGATAGCAGACAGTTCTATAAATTGCTTAAAAAAAGAGCGCTTTTTTTGATTGCTTAACGGTTTCTGTAAAAAGGGCTAATCGGATGATTCAATCTTATTAAGAAAAATCTATGCATCCGTATTATTTAGGAATGTTGATCAGGTTATGAGGTGTTAGGGAATTTCAATTTTCAAACTCTCAGAATAGATATATAACAACTGATTTTCGAAGAATTATATCAGGAATCTTGTATTTTCTGTGCGAGCTAAACAACAGTAAAAATTTTGATTCACCTACATCATTACCATGAATAAACCCAACAGCGATGAGCTTACCGTCGAATTTATCAAGAACATCAGTGTACCCAAGGCAATAGCTACTATTCTGCTAATCAGCGGGCTGGCATTTCTCTTTTTAATATGGTTGATCTACTTCAGGGAGACAGCAGACGAAACGGCTGCATGGGTTGCAAATCTTCCGGCACTGAACGCCATGCTGAACAGTGCAAGCACAGTACTCATTCTGTTTGGGTTTGCCGCAATAAAAAGGGGGGAGTTTGTGAAACACATGAAGTTTATGCTTACGGCATTTATAACATCTTCCCTTTTCTTAATCAGCTACCTGGTTTACCACAATTTTGTGGGGCATACACCCTTTCCGGGGGAAGGGATCATTCGGCCGGTCTACTTTTTTATATTGATATCTCACATTATTCTGTCGGCGTTTGTTGTGCCTTTGGTTTTAACCAGTTACTACTTTGCCTTCTCAGGTAAATTTTCGACGCATAGAAAAGTGTCGAAATGGACCTTGCCGATATGGCTCTATGTTTCAGTGACCGGAGTGGTGATTTTCTTTATTCTGAATGCGTATGTATAACAGACCTGAATGTCAAGAATGCCTAATATCGATCAGATAGAGTTTAAGAACTCATGGAGATCCTGCTCGGTATCCAGGTCGAGCTTTTTGCGAAGCCTGGACCGGTTGATGTAGACACTGGAAGGCTGGATATTCATGAACTCGGCAATCTCTTTGGAGTTGAAGCCCAGTTTGAGGTAAGCACAGAGCCGCAGGTCGTTACTGGATAACTGAGGAAAATTTTCCATCATGCGCCGGTAAAAATCCTGATGGAGCTGATCCATCTGGATTTCAAACGTGTTGTCTTCGTCTGTAGAGTAGGAGTCCAGCATCTTCTGGATCTCTTTTAATTTCGTTTTTGGAACGTCGCCCTCTTTCTGAAACGTTTTCAGTTTTCCTTTCAGTTTTTCGATCAGCCGGTTTTTGTCCTCATTTTCCTTCGTCTTGTTGGCAAGTTCAATGGTTTTTTCTCTCAGTTTCTCTTTAAGCTGATTGTAATCTTCCTGAAGGCGCTCCTGCTCCAGCTTCAGAATTTTTCGACGATGCTTTTCGGCTTGTTGTCGGAGCGTCTGTTGCTGATTTAATAGGTGCTCTTTCTCCTGTTTTCTGAGGGTGTACTGCTGCCAGAGATAAAGCAGATAGAGCAGGCCGGTTGCAAGAAGAAGATACATTATATATGCATACCAGGAGTGATACCAGGGCGGGGCTATACGAAAGGAGAGTGTGGTTTCATCGTAAATCTCGCCTTGTTTCATAGCCCTCACGGTCAGCGTGTAGTTGCCGTATGAGAGATTAATCAGGTTTAAACCGGTCTCCGGCGACCATGCACTCCAGTTTCCACCGCTGTTTAACTGATACTGATACCGCATATCCTGCTGATTAGGGACCAGATATTCGACCCGGATGTTATTTAACCGGTGTGAAATCGTCTCCCCCTCAAAGAAAGATATTCGTTCTTCATTGTTATAGGCTTCAACCTGTCTGAACTGCAGAGTTGGGTTTCCTGTAATTCCGTTTGTTTCACGATTGTAGTAGCGGAACGCAAAACCGTTGTAGAGTGGGAGAAATTCGATTTCGTTGTTCAGTACAGCCGAGCGATAAATCCAGGGCATCAGGTTTTCCGGTGCAGATTGATAATCAACTCTTCGCTGTTGGGTAAAACTTGTATCTGCCTCACTATAAAAGTATTTAAAATCGTCTGTGAGGACCTGAACATTGTCATCACGAAATGAAAGGTAGAGATTATCGCCATCAAACTCGTCTACAAGAAAAATGGTGCGGCCAGGTACTGTGTTAAAAATCAAGATAAACTTTTATTTTGTGGTCATAAAAGAACATCATGATGCTTTCGCATGTGATGTATCTACTGTAGCCTTGTCTTTTGGCAGGGCTACTTTTTTTTGATGTTTGGCTTGTTGATCTTTGATGACCTGGGGATCATACTGTTGCCTGTTATTCCACAGCGTGTACATATAGGTTAGTAGCTTTTTCTGCACCGCCACGTGTGCCTTCATTTTGATGTCGTGTTTGTTTTTCAGCCTTTGATACAATTGGTACATGGGCCCTTTTTTTCTGCGAACAATCACTCCGGCCGGCATATACATCGCACGACGAATATATTTAGAGCCCTGCTTGGAAATTTTGGGTTTCCCGGACCACTTCCCGGATTCCTTGATCACCACATCATAGCCACTATAGCTGATAAGCTGGCTAATGGAGCTAAAACGGGCAAATCCATTGGTTTCGGCCAGCACCGTGGCAATGGTGAGTAGCCCAATCCCGGGAATGCTCCTCAGGCGGGCAATCTGTTCGCACAGATCTTTTCGGGAGCGCAACTGCTGATAGATACGCTGGGTGAGCCGATCAATTTGGGTGCTAATGACTCCTATAGCTTCTTGCAATGCTTGCTCAGCTTCTCCACCCGGTTGTCCGCTATGGGACAGGGCATGAACTTGATTACGGAGTTGGGTGCGCTGCTCCATTAAGCTCCCACGCGTGCGGGTGAGCTGTCTCAGGTTGCGCCAAAACCGGTCAATCCCGGCCCACTTCGAAAGCTTTCGTTCGGCGCCCATCAGCGCCAGCCCGTAGGCATCGATTTTGTCGGTTTTACTGCGCAGCCCCCGCGATTGCATGTAGCGCTTGGCTTGGCTGGGCAATACCACACTGACCGAGTGCATCTGAGTAAACAGTGCTTAGACGGATTTTGGAAGTACCAGGTTGGCTCGATTCCAACTAAATAGGCTCAGAGTAAAGATTACAACGTACCTATGCAATCTTTGATCACCTGGTTAAGTTTGGTCCTTTAAACATATGAGATCGTAATTCCCGACGGAGCGGCTGTACTTCACCAACACGGCTGGGTTTGCTCCCCACCACAATTCAGGACCAAATGCGAGTGTTAAACCTTCCAGCTCTTTCTTCCCATCCATTTCAAAACCGAAAGGTGCAATACCGTTATAGATGTCGATCTGCTCACCGTAGTTTGCCTCCGGGTAAAGACCGAAGAAGTCGCCTTCATATCCCCAGTGGTAGTGACCGGTGCGGTAAAACCCTGTCAGGTTAAACCACTCATGATTCCAATCGTATGTAGCACTGTAAAGCTGAACCCTGTTTAGAGATTCTGCAGTAATGTTTTTATCTCTGCCCATCAGTTCGACGGAGCGCCCTCGATTTTCATAAAAGATTTCATCAATCGGGTTACCGGCTACGTTACCCAGAACATTGAACTCAACTTCGGCTCTGACGTTTGGTACAGGGTTCGCTTCAACTCCAACGTAAATGGATTGCATATGATCAAAACCGAGCTGATCAGGATAAACCTGATTTCTTGGGTTCGCCTCCTCCGGTGTTGTGAGCAGACTTCCGCCGGTATTAAAGGTTGAGAAGTTGGCTGTAAAACGGCTCAGCCTTATCTTGCTGTTTCTTTCACTTTGCAGGGCGGCTTTATCTCCTCTCGCTCGCAGGGTAGCTTCCGAGATAGAGATGCTGTTGAAATGCTCCTGCACATCTTCTACAGTTGTTCCCGGCGCGTATGGGTTAAATTCATGCGCTTCTTTCAATACATAGTAAGCGGCTCTCGGGTATAGATCATAAAGTCCCATGCTGTTGGTAGGGCCTTTAGCGGCTATTCCAAACCACTCTTCATTCATATTATTCTGACCTTCAACATAATCACACTCATTTATCCGCCATTAGCCCACGAGGCTTCCGTATTTTGTATATCAAGATCTTCGGTTTGTCCATATTTCCACCAGCCGTCGCTAAACTGAAAGGTGAATCCGCCAAGAGAAATCCCTGTTTTTCCTAATCCGGCAGCTTATTCATAGATCTCTCTCCAGTTGCCATGCTTGTAGTATGCCTGGCAAGCTTGATCCTCTTCATTTTTAATTACGTTAAATGCATCTGCGCCAAACTCCGTAAACAGCAGTGGTTTGTTATATTCATTTTTTACACGATCAAAGAGATCTGTGAATGAAACGCCCCGATACACATTTGCTCCAAAAATATCGATGTCGGGACTGTATTCAACCAGAAGATCGAGAAAGAGCAGGTCACCATTGGCAATGGCAATCGGCCGGTCTTGGTCAACTTCTTTCATGGCCAGCGCCGCCTCGTTGAAAAGTCTGTACATATGGCGTGCTCTTTCCGTAGAAATTCTGTCTTCAACAGGAATGTCCTCAGTTTCAGCTCCACCCCAGAAGAGGCCATAATTATTTTCGTTCCCCAACAAATAGAGGAGAAGGCCTCTGGTACCTTTATATTCATTGGCCAGCTCGGTTACCTCTGATAGAAGTAGTTCGGCAACAGGTTCATCAGAGTATTCTGTGTTCTCCATCCATACACCATTAACGGTAACTCCATATCGTCCAAATGCATGGTTCAACATGGTATAGATCCCGTAATTGTCGTAGATATACTCAATCCAATGTTTTGGGATTCCGGTATAGACCCGAATCGCATTGACTCCCATATTCTGGAGCAGCTGCATCTCGTTGTCTAGTGCCTGACGAATAATATTGGGTGACTGATCCCATATGCTGTATGAGTGGTTTGTTCCGATGGGGAAGTAGTCCCAGTTCATTCCATTAACAATCATCGGTTCCCCATTAACCAATAACCTGAATCCATCCTCGCTTTCTTCCACAACCACCCTGTCGCCAGAGGTCTGTGCAGTAAGAGTAGTTGAAAAAAGCAGAGTGAAACCCAGAAGTGCGAGTAAGAGTAGAGTAATTTTCGGCTTCATAATTTCGTATTTGTTGTACTTTGGCCACTCAGTATTTGAGTGGTGTGATGGAGGCCAGAGTTTTCTGATCTCTACATTAGAGTGCCATCCGAAGGGTAGTATTTCAAGATATACATTACATATACAGACTTCTCTGAAAGCGCTTTTTTACACCATAAACGGTGTTTAAATGATAACAATCAGATAATCTTGAACTTTTGATATCAAAAAATGGAAGCCGAAAAAAATGTGTCTGTATATGCTTTTTAAAGATGGGGTGCAGTGCTTTTAACTAAACCGGATAGAAATATCTAAATATTGGCGGGGGGAGAGGGCCGGAAAATAAAAAAGGAGCAGATACTCTTTAAATGTGTCAGTTATTGAATAAAAAAATAGCAGATGGAAAATCTCAGGAATTTTCCATCTGCCGGAAATATGAACTGAGTAGTGATGGTTTTACCAGTTAACCCAAAAACTGATCTCCGGGTTTGGGCATTTGAACATCAGCCTCTGAGTACTCAGCAACAAACTCTTTAAACTCTTCCGGATCACCCGTTAGCACAGGGAATGTACCGTAATGAATGGGTACAGCAATTTTTGGCTGCAGCATATCCACACAAATTGCAGCTTCCTGCGGACCCATTGTGTAGTAATCTCCGATGGGCACAGCGACGACATGAGGCTGATACATATCGCCGTATAGTTCTAAATCACCAAAGACATTCGTATCTCCGAGATGGTAGAAACAGATGTCATCTTCAAAGGAGATGATCAATCCGCCGGCTTCTCCTGCATACTCACCTTTAAACGAAGAGCTGTGATTCGCATCCACAAGTGTTACCGAAAAGTCGTCAAAATGGATGGTTCCGCCCTTATTGAATTCAACACGCTGGTCTTCTTCAAGCCCATGCTTTTTTAGCAAATGAGACAGTTCTACCTGTGCAACCACTTTACAGCCGGTTTTTTTGGCAATATCCAATGTATCTCCCACATGATCTTCATGTCCGTGGGTGAGCAGAATGTAATCTACATCATCCGGATTTTTCTGATCATCGGGTGTGGTTGGATTTCCCGAAAGAAAAGGGTCGATGTAGATTACTTTTCCGGATGGAGATTCAAGTCGAAAGGCGGAGTGTCCCAACCACCATGCTTTTATTTTGGTATCCATGTTGTTTTAATCATTATGTTAGCGATTCAATTTTTCCTGCTGCTCCCTTAACAAATTCGACAAATCAATCGTTGACAATAGCTAACGGGAATGTTATTAATATAGAAAGTCATTATAAACTAT
>NZ_MDWE01000056.1 GCF_001715195.1 Rhodohalobacter halophilus | reverse complement strand
ATGACAATCAGGGGATCAAGGAATCTTTCGAATTGTGCCGCCATCACCATATAAATAAGCCCGAGTGCCATCAATATTGAAATGATAAAATCGGCCTGAGCTTTTTGCTGCTCCTCGTATTCTCCGCCATACACAATCGAAAATCCGGTGGGCATCTGCATATCAGAAAGAGAAGCCTGTATTTTTTCAACAGCTACTCCGAGCGGAACACCCGACTCCAGGTTTGCCGTGATGTAGGTAACCCGCTGACCATTAATTCGGTTAATCGTCTCAGGCCCCTCCCCGGCATTTTGATCAATCACCGTTGAAACAGGAATTACATCGCCCGATGCGGTCCGTACAGAAATATTATCCAGATCCAGTGTACTCATTCTGTCGGACTGCTGAAGCCTGACAGTAATATCAAACTCATCTCCACCTTCCCGAAACACACCGGCCCGAACACCGCCAACATTCGCCTGGATGGCTTGAGCAACCTCCCTACCTGTTAAACCGAGTGTTGAAATCCGTTCTCTGTCGAAAACAATATTCTGCTCAGGACGGCGATCTTCACGGTCTGATCGAACATCTCTCACTTCGGGAATATCCTCCATTCGGTATCGAATCTGCTCAGCAAGGTCATCAGCTACATCCATATCATGACCGCGAAGCTGCAACTGGATGGCTTCATCGCCTCCACTGCCAAAAATTCTTCTGAGAATCCAAAGCCCTGATTGAGCCTGAACACGGAAGTTCCCGCCGGGAATGGTTCCTTCAATCTGATCCCGGATATTATCGGCCAGATCGTAGGAGCTGACGGAGCGCTCAGAGGCATCAACCAGCTTCAGTTCCACTTCTGCGCGGCCGTTTCTCACCTCTGTAGATACATATTCAACCTGATCCATCGGGGCGATCTCTTTCACTTTTGCCACAAGCTCATCCAGGTATTCGTTCGCAACCGCAATGTTCATTCCGTCGGCCAGATAGAAGTTGATGCTCACTTCATCTGCTTCCGTCTCCGGTGCCAGTTCTGTATCAACAAACTTTAGCGCATAAAATGAACCGCCCACCAACAGTATTGCAATCGTAAACACCAGGTACCTTCTTTCGATTGCACCGGATAGAAACTGCGAGTAGCGATCCTCAAATCGTGCAAACCACTTCTGGAACCAGCCTCTATCTTTATCTGTCAGTTCCGAGTCGGGTTTGATCGTCATGAACTTACTGGCAAGCATAGGTACCAGTGTTAGCGCCACCAAAAGTGAACAGGCGAGGGCAAAAACCACGACAAGCGCCAACTCCTGAAACAGTGTCCCGGTAATTGTCTGCATGAAAACAACCGGCAAAAAAATCACAGAGGTAGTAATGGTGGAAGCTATGATCGCCCCGCCAACCTCTTTTGTCCCCAGCAGGGAGCTCTCGGCTAATGATTTACCCTGACCCCTGAGGCGGACAATATTCTCGAGAACCACAATGGCATTATCGACAATCAAGCCGACCCCCAGTGCGAGCCCCCCAAAACTCATTTGATTTAACGTCAGACCGCCAAAATAGAGGAGACCAAACGTTGCCACGATGGAGACAGGAATGGCCGTGGCGATAATAAATGTAGTTGAACCGTTTCGTAAAAAGAGGTAGAGAACAACGATTGCAAGCAATGCCCCCCAGATTGCTGCCTCTTGTACGTTATCAATCGAATCCTGAATAAATTCACTCTGATCGATCACCATCAGCAGGTTGATATCGTCCCGCTCGGAGTTGATTCGCTCAATTTCACGCTGAATTTCCTCCGACACCGCCACTGTATTGGCGCCGGTCTGTTTCCGGATTCCCATTCGGATCATCGGTTCATCATTAATCCGAACAACCCGTCCCACATCTTCGTAAGCATCCTCTACCGTGGCCACATCCCGGACGCGGATCGGGCGGCCATCAACCCGGGTAATAATTGTCTCAGCAATTTGATTGATGTCAGTGAACTCGCCCAAGGTTCGCACATAGAGTTCTGTCAGACCATCCTTTACATTTCCACCCGGTAGCGTGTTATTTTCAGCTACAATTGCATTCTGAACATCAATTGCCGTCAGTCCGCTGGCAGCCAGCCGGTCCCGTTTGAGGTCCACCCGAATTTCACGCCGAATTCCACCCCAAACATCAATGGAACCCACACCGGGAATCTGCTCCAGCCGTTTGGCAATCTCCTGCTCCAAAATAAGCGTCAGCTCATCAAGGGAGCGGGTAGACTGGGCGCCAAGAATTACAATCGGGGAGTCATTCGGATCAAATTTCCGTACACGCGGATTATCGGCTTCATCCGGCAGAGAACGCCGAACCCGATCGAGAGCCGCACGCACATCATTTGCGGCTTCATCCAGATTGGTGTTTTGTGAAAAATTCAGACTTACCCAGCTTGAGCCTTCCTGAGACCTGGATGTTATCTCCTCAACATTTGCCACACCGGCCAGGGCGTTCTCAATCTGATCGGTAATAATGGTTTCAATCTCCTCCGGCCCAACATTCGGGTAACTTGTTTGAACTGAAAGCCGCGGATATTCAATGGGCGGCAAAAGGTCAACCGGCAGGTACCTGAACCCAACCACACCCAAAACGAGCACGATCAGGTAGACCATGGTTGTTGCAATTGGCCGCTTGATGGAAGTTTCTGTTATTGGCATAATGTTTAACCCTGTTTACGCTATTAATTTGATGAGGATTGCTGTGCCATACCGTTATTCAGGATTTCCTGAAGCAAATCCTGCGGCTGCATTCGCTGCATATTCAAAATTTTATCCCAACTGGTAGCACGGATACGGGCTTCGTCACCCTGATCCCGAACCAGTAGATTTTGCCCCACGGTTACAACCCAGTCGCCGCTTTGAATACCGGCAACACCCGCGGCTTCACGACCTCGGGCAATAACCTCAACTGTTTTAAACTCTACTCCGGTCGGATTACTCAACTGACCGATACTGCCGCTATTTTCAATCTCTTCAAGAATTTCTGATTCAATTCCAAAAGCAGGTGCTACATAAACTCCGGTCTCTCCCGTTTGAGGGTGCCGATAAATGGCACTCAGGGGAATCAGTGTTGCCTGCTCACTTTCACCGTACAAAACATCAACGGTTACAAACATTCCGGGCAGCAGAAGACGCCCCTCATTATCCACATCTATTTCGGCTTGTGTACTGAAGCTGCCCTCACCTAAAAAAGGTGAAATTCTGGAAATTTCTCCACTCAGAGTTGTATCCGGAAAATTCTCTGAATAGATCCGCACCGTTTGGCCTGATTCGATGTACTGAAGCATCCGCTCCGTAATATTAATATTGATACGAGATCTGGAGAGATCACCAATCACAAACAGACGGTTGTTCGGTGTTGCCTGCATTCCAACCTCGGCAGTTCTGCCGCCAACCGTACCGGTAATCGGAGCTCTGATCACGGCTTGATCCAGCGCCTCCTCCTGCTCATCCACGGTAGACTGTGCCTGCTCAACTTGTGCTTCTGCCAACTCGAGGCTGGCCTCGGCAGATTCCACTTCCGCCTCAAGTTGTTCCATCTCCAGCTCGGTTACCAAATTCCGCTCAGCCAGTATTCGCTGCCTCCTCAGTTCCGACTCAATTTCATTCAGTGCAGCTTGCGCCTGACGTCGTTGTGCCACGGCTATTCGCAAACTTGCCTCCGCCTGGCGCAGCCTCTCGCGATATTCGGTATCCCTGAGCTGAACAAGCGGATCACCTTGCTGAACCCTATCTCCGGATTCCACATAAACCTCCTGGATAGGAGCAGTAATCCGCGGAAATATTTCCACCTGATTTCCGGCTCTAACCGTTCCGCTTAGCCGCTCCTCTAATGGTAAAGAACCAAATTGAGCCTGAACAGCTTCAACTGCAGGGGTGGGCCGGTTCTGTCCGGCAAATTCAGCTTCTGAATCTTCACCACAACCAACCGTTAAAAATGACGCTAACAGTAAAAGAGATAGATACTTAATATTTTTCATCGATGATTATTTCTGAGGAATTCATTTAACACTAAAATAACGATATTTGACAGTTTTCATTCCCAAGGCTTTGTTAAAGGTTATAAAATCGACAACAAGATTGTTAAAAGTTGAACCGTAAATTTTCCTTATTTGTTCAGCTGATTTTGCAATAATCATTCAGAAATTTATGGATTCTATTACTCAGGCAACGCTCGGAGCAGCGGTTGGCGAGGCATTTTTAGGAAAAAAAGCCGGATATCGCGCTGCAGCATGGGGCGTGGTGCTGGGCACCATTCCCGACCTCGACATTATTATTAATCCATTTGTGGACAGTGTGGTTGAACTTCGCAGCCACCGCGGATTCACCCATTCTATTTTGTTCTGCTTATTAGCCGCGCCCGCTGCAGGCTGGCTGATTGACAACATTCACAAATCCCTTGAGGTTGGATGGGTACGGTGGAGTGTAATGGCATTTTTCACTTTTCTAACGCACATTCTCATCGACCTGCCCACAACCTACGGAACTCAAATTTTCAGACCCTTCACCGACACCCCTTACACACTAGACTCAATATTCATCATTGATCCGTTCTTTACCATTCCACTTTTCGTCGGCCTTGTAACTGCTCTGGTATTGAGAAGAGATTCCCGCGCACGCACCATCGCCAACCGTACCGGCCTGTTGATTAGCGCACTCTACCTTATCTGGGGTTATGGCATCAAAAGCCATGTGCATTCTGTTTTTATTGAATCGTATCAACAGCAATACGGTGCATTTGAACAGATTAAAACCACTCCCAACGGCCCATCAACTTTTTTGTGGACCGGCTACATTGAGAATCAGGACACCATTTACAATGCAGTTTACTCTATTTTTGATGAACGGACAGACCTCAATTTTACGTCTATCCCCAAAAACTCTCACCTAATCGAACCTTACAGGGATCACCGTGCAATTCAAACTTTGCTCTGGTTTTCGCGCGGCTACTACAAAGCTGAGATAGAAGAGGGTCAGCTGATTATTTATGATCTCCGGTTTGGCAGGGGAGATTTCTGGCTGACCGATGACGCGTCTTATGTCTGGAAGAATCATATCCTGATTAACGAGGCCGGTTACGCTCACAGCTTCGAACAGTCCATTCCAAACTTCAATACACGAACTGCAAATTTAAGCCGTTATTGGAATCGATTGTGGGGTAAGCCTCATTAATTCTTTGTATATTTTAGCCGAATCATTTTAAATCAAGCTCTTGAATCAGCATGAACCGCAAGGTAATCATTGGCGCATTAATCACCATCTTTATCGGTATTTTTGCATTCTATTCATTCCAACAGATTCAACCGCAGGAAATTGAGAACGAACCTGACTGGCTGAATCTGACCGAAGCACTTGATCTCGCTTCCGATGATAACCGCCTGGTAATGGTAGATATATATGAAGTCGGCTGTCAGTTCTGCCGGAAGATGAGCCGCGAGGTCTATCCATCTGAAACCATCCGGGCCATTCTCGACCGCAGCTACCACCCCGTTAAGCTGAACGGTAATTCCGAATCCAACACAATTGTTTACAGAGGAGAAAAGATGACCGAAAAAGAGTTTGCCGGCTTGATGGGGGTTACCGCTTTTCCATTTACGGTCATTCTGGACTCGGACGGAAATGTACTGGACCGTCGCCGGGGCTACATGGATATTCGCGGGCTGGCGCTGTTCCTGAGAGACAAGGAGAATCGCGACGAGCAGGTTTCTTCTGCCGGAATTTGATTTAATAAAAAGGCAGATTGTATTCTAATGTTTGAAAACATCCTGCAAAAATTGTGATTCGTATTCCTCGCCCCGAGCATTCGGGGCAGATGAATTCGCAGAGTTTCGTAGAACACAATACACAACTCCTCTTTACCCCTGACAAATGCTCATTCATGGGGTTTTAAAAAATTATCTGCAGAACCACCTCTAACTTGAATGACGTTATAAAAACTGTGTTCTATTCGGCAGTGAATGATGGCTGGCTCACACCCCAAGCTCACTCACGCCCGGAGTATTGAGGATCACGTTAAACGCCGCCGAACAGAGGGTTTCGTTTGAAGTGAAGGGCAGAATTGAGGCGGTGCAGCTCATGACTGGGTTTATAAATCAATCAGGATGTATGAAAATGATGATTTTTAACCAAATCCCCGAGTCAGCGACCCGGGGTACACTCTACCCAAAAACTCACCTGACGGCGGGGAGCCGTCGGGCGAGGGTCGATAAATTACCCTTCAGCGTAAGCACGAACATCGGCCATATCCACCATCAAATCGAATAGGGCGGTGTTCCTGACAAATGTAGGAATACGATCACTGCCCGGTCCCCAGGCGGCAATTTCCACATAATCGGCCGTGTGGCTGGTACTGATGAAATTGATTCCGTTGTAATTGGCCAGCACTCCCGAAAGAACTCCGGACGGCTGCTGACGATTTCTGAACGGTGAACGGTATTTACCCTGGAACGACTGCTTCAGCATCAACCCTTCTTCCCGGGTAATTTTTGTATTCATGGCATACTCCACGTGATCCATAATATCTTTCACCGTGATCCCCGACAGTGAATCATCCGACCAGTGATATCCCATTTCACCGTACATCCACTCAAAACTGTGGCGGTAATCCTGAATGGTATCCAGCATGGCCGGTGAATCTCCGTAACCTGAACCCAGTCCGCTCAACCCTGGGTTGGCATTTCCATGGTCTGTGGTTAAAATCACAAGTGTGTCGTCACGGCCATCAGTAAAATCCATCACCTCTTTAATGGCATCATCAAATGCAATCTGATCATATACAAGTCCGGCAGGATCATTCCCGTGTGCGGCGTGATCAACCCGTCCACCCTCAACCTGCAGAATAAATCCGTTCCCATTTCTATTGAGGCGATCCAGTGCAGATTTCGTCATTTCAGCAAGGGTCGGCACTGAACTCTGAAGATCAGAAAGCGTTTTGTGATCTACCGTATAAGGCAGATGAGAATCATAAAACAGCCCCAGAAGTTTACTGTTCCGTGTCGCACGATTCATCTCTGTCTTATTCCTGGCTACGGTGTAACCATTGCGTTCAAAAACAGAGTAGAGATCCTTACCGTCGCCCCGGCTATCCGCTGAAAAGTGGCGGGCCCCTCCGCCCATCAGTAAATCATAACCCCTTTCGGCATATTGCTCGGCAATTTCATCCTCCATACCGCGTGCCGGCATATTAATACCAAAACCAGCCGGTGTTGCGTGCGTAATGCGAGCTGTTGTTACCAGCCCCGTTGCTTTTCCGGCATCCCTGAAAATTTCGCAAATGGTTTTATACTCTTCACCTTCCGGGCTCATATTCACAGCACCGTTGTTAATTCGATGTCCAGACCCCCAGGATGACGCTGCGGCCGCCGAACCCGTCACAACTGAGTTAAGCGATGCCATATCCATCAGGCCGCGGTGATACTCACGGTCCGATTCATATAGTTTAATCCAGTTCGATTTCTCCCCATACTGACGCTGTTTCACAAGATCAGCAAGAGCCAGTGTGCCGGAGCTCATTCCGTCTGAAACAAGAAAAATTACATTTTTTGCATCCCCAAATCCGGATTTTTTTCTTTGGCTTTGCCGGAATGTCTGCCCCAGCATTCCCGAACCTATGGCTGCTGTTGACAGCGCTCCCGCTTTTAAAAACTCTAGTCGACTGATTTCTTTTTTACTCATGAATTTCTGATTTGTATAGGTTAAACAGTTTGATCCGGCATTGCCTGAATGGAAACAATACCTTTAAGTAAACAACTCCCTGTCAAAAAGTCGAATAAAGGAATTGTTAAATTCTGTATGGTTTAGTTTCGCTTATCTTTCAATCGGTTGAGCCGGGTTTGCTGCATCTCTGCTTCCGACTCCTCATTGCCCGTATAGAGAGCACGCTCCCAGGATCCATAATTTGGATTGGGCAGCACAAACCACTTCGCTCCCCACCAATCCGCATACACTTCCGCGAGCTTTTTTCTCTCCTCAATGGAAATTCCCCTGGCAGGAACAAAATCATTTAAATCGTCGCCAAATAACATTAAAACCCGGTAGTTCTCCGCCACTACTTTACGGCGTTCTGTTTTGGCTGAAGTCCATCCAGGCTGACCGCCGTTGCTCATCACAGATCCTTCAGCTACCGGGAACCCCAGCTCCAGTAAATTTTGCTCGGTGTAAGGCTGAACCTCTGCATCCCTGTTTGTGATGTAGAACACGGCAATACCCAACTCATCGGCCCGGTTGGTCAGCTCAACTGCCCCTTTGATGGCCTCAGCTTCGGCTTCCCGAACCCAGTTATTCCAGGTCACACTATCAAACCCGGACTTATCTAATATTACCCGGGCTTCGTAAAATGAGTTGTCGATGGCGGTCTCATCCAGATCCAGAATGATAGCCGGCGGTTTATCGAAATAGGGATCTTCCTGCTCCAGGGATGCCGACCAAGTAGAATCCTCCAGGGCAACGGTTAAAAACATCCGGGCGGTATTATATGCTTGAAGCGTCATGGCCTCATACTCCGCAGCAGTCTGCAGCCAAAGTGTAGATGAGAGCGTGTTGTTTGAATAATCTGCCGCTTGCCTGGAGGTTTGGCAGGATGTGAACAGGAGCAGAAGCGCAACCGTAAGTAGACGAATTTTCATAATAGACAACTGTATCCAATCGTTAATTTTCCCAATTTACATTGCTCTGAAAATACGAAAGGTTCAACCCATTTATGAAGGTAGTTTTGCTCTTGTACATTTTCGTTATATTTCAACAGAGTGCATTATAAACCAAAACAAAACAAGAATACTATGAAGTTGAGAGTAAACTATTCTACTCGCGGACGATCTGTTGCCGGCAAAATGCTGAGCCTCATGGTCGGATTCGCGTTTATTTTTTCTGTATCGCTGCTTCAGGCACAAGGACTCACTCCCGAGCATGTTGCTAAAATGAAAGCTGTATCCGGGTCAGTTATCTCTGACGATGGAAGCAATATCGCCTACACCGTGAGCGTCCCGGCCGACCCATACAAAGAAAATACCGGTAACAGTAATCATCTTTATGTGTTAAATGTAGCCGATGGAACCACTAAACCATACTACACATCCGGATCCGTGGGGTCTGTTCAATTTCGACCGAATCATAACAGTATCACATTCCTCGCAAGCCGCGACGGCGATAACGGACGTGCCCTATATGAACTGCCGCTGGATGGCGGAGAAGCCGTTAAGCTTTTTGAGTTTGACCGAAATATTGTTTCTTACACCTGGCATCACGATGGAAATCACGTAGCTTTTACCGCACTTGAAGCTCCTGAGCAATCTTCATCACCGCTGCCATATACGGCCGATGTTTATGAAGAGAATCAAACTAACCGAAAAGCATATATCACCAATGTAAATGTTGAAGGCCACGACCCACATCAGTTGAATGTAGACGGATCTATTTACATGGTTGAGTGGAGTCCGGACGGAAGTAAACTGGCCGTTTCTGCAGCACCCACTCCCGAGGTGGATGACTTCTATATGAAACAGCAAATTTTCATCGTCGACTACCGCTCACGCGATATCATAGCGGAAGTAAACAACGAAGGGAAACTCGGAGAGTTTAAGTGGAGTCCAAACGGGCAACAGCTCGCACTTCGAACCGCATATGATATTAACGACCCGACAGACGGACGTCTAAAAATAGTATCTGCCGAAGGCGGAACTCCCGAGAACATTGATGAAGATTTTGAAGGCAAATATGAACAAATCGAATGGACTTCGAACAACGAAATCCATTTTGTAGCCAGTCAAGGCACATCCACTCTTTTAGGCACAATTCGCCCAAATGGAAATAATAAGCGAGTTCTTTTCAATGGAAACGCCCATGCTATTGGATCTTTTTCAAGAGCTGCTGATGGAACCATCTCATTTGTTGCCAGCTCTCCCGAGCATCCAAATGAACTGTTCACATTAGGTCGTGGACGAAATGCTCAGCCGCAAAAAGTAACCGATCACAACCCGTGGCTTGAGGATGTTGAACTTGGCAAGCAGGAGGTGGTTCGATACACAGCCCGCGATGGAGAGTTTGAAATTGAAGGAATGCTGATGTATCCGCTTGGCTATGAAGAGGGTACGCGAGTACCGGTTATCACCGTTGTTCACGGCGGACCTGAAGCGCACTACAGCAATGGCTGGCTAACCGGGTACTCAAGCCCCGGACAGATGGCAGCAGCTAAAGGTTATGCTGTTTTCTATCCAAACTATCGCGGAAGCACCGGTCGCGGTGTTGAATTTGTTTACAGCAGTCAGGCCGATCTTGCCGGAAAAGAGTTTGATGATGTGGTTGATGGTGTGGACTACCTGATTGACCAGGGAATTGCAGATGCAGATCGAATCGGAGTCACCGGTGGGTCTTACGGCGGATATGCATCTGCCTGGATGAGCACCTACTACAGCGACCGCTTTGCGGCATCCGTTATGTTTGTAGGGATCAGCAATAATCTCTCAAAATGGGGAACCAGCGATATTCCAAACGAACTTTATCTGGTTCACTCTCGCGAGCGCATGTGGGATTCTGATGAAAAATGGATGGACTACCTGAAACGAAGCCCGATCTACTGGGTCGATCGCGCAGAAACACCTATTCTTATTATGCACGGTGCCAACGATACCCGCGTACACCCTGCGCAATCACTCGAGCTTTATCGACATCTGAAAGTTCGCAAACCGGATGTACCGGTTCGCCTGGTCTGGTACCCCGGTGAGGGGCACGGAAACTCCCGTTCAGCCTCCAAGTTTGACTATAACCACCGTATGCTCGAATGGTTTGATACCTATCTGATGACGGGCGATGCATCCGCAGAGATGCCGCACTGGGATGCACCAATTCCAACGCGTGATTAATGCAGAAGCCATTTAGAGATTAACAAAACACACCCAAAAAATCCCCTCCTTAAAAAAGGAGGGGCATGGGGTGGTGGTAGTTTTTTGAATAAAACTCAATTTTTTATTTGCCCCATATCAAGGGTCAAATAATTGAAATGAAATCAAAAACCCGGGCTCATCAGTCCGGTTTTTTTTGTAAATCCATGTTTTCTCATCCCTGATCAAGAGGACTTTGTACGCCTTTCCCTCCACGATTTAGTACATGCGTGTAGATCATCGTTGTTTTTACGCTCTTGTGGCCAAGCAGCTCCTGGACGGTGCGGATATCGTAGCCGTTTTTCAGCAAATGTGTGGCAAACGAGTGACGAAATGTATGTGGGGTTATGTGTTTCTGAATGTCTAAACTGCTGAGAGTTCTACGCACGGCTCGTCTTATATCCCGCTGTGAAATATGATACCTGTGGCGGACACCTGAGCGAGGGTCTACCGATCTTTTTTTTGATGGAAACAGATATTGCCACCGCGTTTCGTTCGCGGCATTCGGGTACTTCCGTGAAAGCGCATTTGGAAGGATCGTTTCACCAAATCCTTTAGCCAAATCTTTTTGATGAAGCTTTTTCACTTTTTCAATCTGATGTTGAATTTGATGGATCATCGACTCCGGTATCATGGTCACCCTGTCCCGTAAACCCTTTCCATTACGGACCGTAATCTGCCTGTAGGTTAAATCAAGATCCAGAATTCTGAGCCTCAGAGCTTCAGAAATTCGCAACCCTGAACCGTAGAGAAGACTCACAACCAGGCGGGGCACACCTTCCAGGGAATGAATGACCGCCATCGCCTCCCGTTCCGTTAGAACAACCGGGAGTCTTTTTGGTTTTTTTGCCCTTTTCAGTTTGTCGAGATGCTGAAGAGGTTGATTGAGTATGTGGGAATAGAGAAACACAATAGCAGACAACGCCTGATTTTGTGTAGAGGCTGCCACATTCAGATCATTTGCCAGGTAGTTCAGATAGTTTACTACATCCTTCTCCTTCAGATATTTTGGATGAGTCAGATCATGATATCGTACAAATCTGACAATCCACTGAGAATAGGTTTTCTCGGTACTGTAACTATAATTTCTACGCCGAACCTCTTCTTTTAGCCGGGTTAACAATTTCTTCTCTTTCATACGCTTTTTATATGTATGAAGGGAAAAAAGGAACATCCTTACAAAAAACCTGAAGATTTTTATCGGCGTTTTATTCGGACATTCTGATCTTGCCGATAAATATTATTCGGGCAAAACCTTGTGTTTACTTGCTTTGATAGTATTATTGGATTATTATCGGACAAAGGCACTATCTAAAATAATGCCGGGAAATAGATGTTATTTGTCTAAATTGAATACACAGTCAAGAGAACACAAAGTGACAAATCAATCCTTATTTTTTTGTCAAAATCTGTACTTTGAAACATGAGCAAAAAAGAGATAGACATTGAAATTGACCGGCTAACCAACTCAATCGAAAACAGTGTCACTGGTGAAGTTTTTGATACGAAGGTTGTTCTACTCAATCAATCAGGCAAAAAAGATATCAAATCTGCAGAATGGCTTTTTGATTGGGAAGCTGAGCTGGATTTAAAAAATCGGGAAGTTTACAAATTGACGACTGTTAACAATCCCAAAATTATTCATGGATTGTTGTGCCTGGAAGACAAGAGTGATCATATTTTTATTCACCTTATTGAAAGTGCGAACTTCAATAAAGGCACCAACAAAATGTATTTGGGTGTGGCTGGGAACCTTTTTGCATTTGCATGTAAACTCTCGTTTGAGAAAGGATATGAGGGGTATGTTGCCTTTGATTCAAAGTCTGCGTTAATTGAACACTACAAGAAAAAACTTGGTGCTACGCATTTCAAGGGACAACGAATGTACATTGAAACCGTTAATGCATTGAAGCTTGTGAAAAAATATTTTCAGGATTAAAACCATGGCTATAGTTAAAGAACCCAAAGGAATTGATTTCGTTGTTAAGTCAGAACCCTGGACTGATAAGGAATTGAAGGAGTTCAGGAAAGTGATGGAAAAACAGAAGTCTAAACTTGGTGAAAAAAAGCGATCGAAGATCAAAGAGAATTATAAAAAAGTTTCCAAGCAACCTGCGTAGTCTCCTGCTTTCCTATTCATAGCTACGCCAAATAACAAGCATTTCAAGCGGATTTTGCCGCTCATCGTCTGTATTACAGCCATTGAATTTGTAGTAATTCAGAGTTTTCACCACTTTGTCATCTTAAAATGGCAAAACCGCTTAAATGCCGCACCGTTATACTACCTAACCAAATAAGAACAAGAATGGAAATGAGAAAACAGTTCAGAGCTCCCTGGGATCTCCTTTTGATTATTATGACCACCTTCATTGTCGGGTTGCTATTGGGATTGAATTATCTGTATCCGTCTCAGTCTATCATACCATCTATCATTAGTTGGAGTATCATATTGTTCTGTGCAGCTTTTGGAATCTATGGATTCAGTATTCAAAACGGAATGTTGAGAATTCTTCGTTTGGGATGGTCTAAAGATATTTCTCTATCGGATATTAAAAGTGTAGAATACAAACCAAATGCCATGATGGGATCATTGCGTACATGGGGGATTGGGGGTGTTTTTGGGTATATTGGACATTTTAAAAATCGGATATTGGGTAATTATAAAGCCTATGCGACTCATCGCCGTAAAACCGTGGTTATTCTCACAAATAATAACGAACAAATTGTAATAACCCCTGATGATCCAGAGTTGTTTGTGCAAACTCTACGAGATGAAGCAAAAGTAGCAGTATAACCAGCAATTCCTGCTGACGGTTTCGCGTTGGTTGCTCGGCTTTAAAATTGATAGCCCCGCAGCAGAAATGCCAAACCGTTATGCTACCTCATCTCTAAAGCTTGACAATAAGTACGGAATTACGTACGTTTTTATAGTAAACATAATCAATCCCACCATATCATGAAGACATTAACTGCGACCCAAGCTCGAAAAGAAATTTACCGGCTATTGGATGAGGCTTCTGAAACTCATGAGCCAATTCAAATTACCGGCAAGAGAACCAATGCGGTACTTATCAGCGAGGATGACTGGCGTTCGATTCAGGAAACACTCTATCTGTCTTCCATTCCGGGAATGCAGGAATCCATTATTGAAGGACTGCAGACGCCTGTTGAAGAAACTGATGAAGAGCTTGACTGGTGAGTAAATACAAACTCGTTTACACAAAACAAGCAAAAAAAGATGCCAGGAAAGCAGCTTCTTCGGGATTAAAGCCAAAGATTGAGGAGTTGCTGGAAATAATTAAGGAGAATCCTTTTGAAGAATACCCTCCTTATGAAAAACTTGTAGGTAATTTAGAGGGGGCGTACTCCCGACGTATCAACATCCAGCACCGATTGGTTTATCAAGTGCTTGAGGAAGAAAAGATCGTTAAAGTGATTCGAATGTGGACTCATTACGAATGACCCGGTAGCATAACCAGCAATTCCTGCTGACGGGTTCAAGTTGGTTGCTTAACTTTTGAGTGGATTGCCCCGCAGCAGAATTGCCAAACCGTTATGTTTTTAAACCAAATATCGAGACTATGAAGACAACTTATTTTTTTATAGCTATAATTTGGCTTTTTCCATTGACTATTTTTGGTCAAGAGTTGGACTCTCTGAATACTCGAGCAGATAATTTAAATGTCGAAATTGAGGAAATAGACCACGAGATAAGAGCTCTGCAACAAAAAAAAGATAGTTTAAATAGCTTAATAAGAGATTTAAATAGACAAATCTCACAGATTAACTATGAGAATGAAATTAGTGAGGGAGTTCCAACAAGAATAAATTTCTTGCGTGGTCGATTATATTCTGAACCCTCTGTAGGTTCAGAAGAATTAGTCAGAATTGATCGAGGTGAAGAGGTATTAATATTCGATTTTTATGTACCTCCATTCTTCAGAGCTAAGTATGAAGATTTTGTCGGTTACATCAGTGTAGCCTCATTAGAAAAGAATGACTTTATTGAGAAAAAGCAATCAGAGTTACAAGAAGAGGAATTCAAAGAATTACAAGAGTCAAATCCACGCTTAGCTCGCTTAATTAGAAAATATGGGCAAACTCGTGGTGAAAGAATCTATGAAAAAGAAATATGGATTGGAATGACCGATGAAATGGCACGAGACGCACTCGGCAGACCAAATGATATAAATCGAACTACAACTTCATGGGGTATTCGTGAGCAATGGGTGTATCCAAATCGTGTATATTTATATTTTGAGGACGGTATACTAACAAGTTGGCAAGATTAATAAAAACATAACAATGCGGCTCAAGCGGACGAGTTTGCAGTTCGGGGCTTTAGAAAATTGTTCGCCTCGCCGCTTAGCCGCCAAACCGTTATACCCTTGTAAGAATCACTTCTATTTTTTACTATGGTTTTAGTAATTAAATTTAAAAATCACCTCCTTTCTCATTTGAATTAAAATCATTGAAGAAATGTCCCGACAAAAAATTATAACAGTGCTTCTCTCTGTGGTCTTCATTATTGGAATCGTGATTCTGATAAACTCAATTGGTGACGCTGAACCGAATTTTTTGCGAACCCTTGATGAAACCCCAGAAGTGTTCGAGCGAAATATTTCACAAGTTTCCTATCAGGCTTCTCATTTAGCAGATACTTCAGCAGTATTCAGACCTGCTCAGATTAGATTTTACGATAATCATGTTTACCTAAATGACTTCTCAGATTTTACAATTTATGAGTATGATTTTGAAGGGAATCAAAAAAGAGTGCTAACAACCAACCGTGGAAGAGGACCCGGTGAAATTCTCCATTTAACAGACTTCGACATTAATGATGATGTAATCTATGTGGCTGACAGTCAGAGCATGAGGGTTACTTCTTACTCAATTGAAACCGGGGAAAATATAGACACCTTTTCTCTTGAAAATCGTCCAATGAGAGTCACCTGTCTTAAAGATGGGTTTATTGTTCAATGGCTTGGTAATGACTTACTCTTTTCAAAGTTTGATTATGATGGAAATGAGATACTTCAATTTGGAGAGATTGTCGAAGACCAATACCAACATCAAATGTCATTGGATGGTACAATAAGATCAAACCGAAACGATAGATTTGTATACATTCCCTTCTATTCCAGTCTCATATACCACTATGAATCAAGCGGCGAACTTATCAATATTTTAAAAGCCCCTGATGGAGTACACTTTCCATTCACACGAAGAGAAGGAGCAACAGCTTTTGCACCTGATTTTTCATATATGCGTGATGGTTACCTCGATGAAAATAACAATTTATATGTCTACACAAGTATTCCGGGAGATGATAATCAGCCAAGTGAAGAAAGTTTGATATCATATCTTGATAAATACAACCTCAGAACGGCTGAATATGTAGAATCCATTCGGCTTCATGATCATTATACCTCAGTCATGTACAACCCAAATGATCATGTGATATATGCATCTGATATGGGGTTTTCATTTAAATATATTTTAGACTCACCGTTTTAAACAGTAAAATACAGGGTATAACCAGCAATTTCTGCTGACGGGTTCGTGTTGGTTGCCCGGCTTTTGAGTGGATTGCCCCGCAGCAGAATTGCCAAACCGTTATACAACCTTTTCTAATTGAGAAACCTGCTCTTCATACAGCTCCTCTAGCTTTTTCTTTTCCTTTCGCATCATTTCATCAAAATTGCGCAGTTTTGAAACTGTAACATTTAAATCCCTACGAATACGGTTTGCCTTTCTTCGATTAGCCATGCATTCACATTCCTGTAGTGGGTCTATCATATGTTTTCCAGTGAAGCAAGGTGTTTCATCATTCCAACTCATAATCTACTCCGGTTGTATAACAAGGCGCATTAACGTGGGACGCG
>NZ_MDWE01000055.1 GCF_001715195.1 Rhodohalobacter halophilus | reverse complement strand
AAATTGTTGCACCTGTGGTTGTTGTTTTAGTTATTTGTGTCGTTGTTAAAGTTCATAATTCCCGCGCCCGTTATGCGCAATCACGTTATAGGTTTTTAAATCGCTAACTAACAAGAAAGAGATCATTATGAAAAAATTAATACTAATCTTTACATCTATATTTTTAAGCTTTTCAAATGCTTTTGCACAGCAATATGAAATTAGCAGAGAAGCAGATAGCCCATTCTCATTTTCAATAAGAGGTGTTGAACTCAATGAAGGATCTTCGTTAGATCGCGAAAGTATTTTATTGAATGATCCAAGTTCACCTGTCCAAATTACTTCTCATTCAATGAACATTACGTATGTAGACAGGGGGTTCAGGTTTGCAGCTTCAACTAGCATGTCAGTTGACCAACCAATAACAGGGGTTCAATTACGGACGATACAGTACGATGCTTTTGGACAGCATATGCAAAATTTAGGAAACACTGAGATAAAGGATTTTAATCTTGGTAACGCAACAGTTAGTGCTGAGTGGCGAGCCAGAGAAGCATATATTAGTCGATTTCTTACCTCAGTTACTTATGTTGCACGTGTAAGACTTGAAGATGGTACTCAATGGGTTTATGATGAAGATGAATTAATTGCTGCACTCAGGAGTTTAAACCTTGAGCAAAAAATTGGAGAAGATTCAGACCTTGAATAAATCATTGATTAAAACATAATTTCATGTTCCATAAAAACCTATAACAAGGGCTTCAAGCGGACGATTTTGCGTTTTTGGCCCCAATTAAAGTTGGTCGCCTCGCCGCTTAAGCCCTGAGCCGTTATGTTTCATTCCTCTTTATTATAATATAAAACCGAGTAAATTGTTCTGTTATTGAACACTTTTCATTCCCTTCTTGGCATCACTAATTAACAGCTCAGCAGTTGTATCCCACGCGGCCAAATATGGTAGAAGTATCAACAACCATTTCCAAGAGATGATCTCACTGAATATAATTTCGGGATAACCTAAAAAGAAAAATATCAATTCAAGTATACCAAATATTGATAGTATATAAATTATGAGAGTATGTGCATAAACATATATTTTTAAGTACGTTATATTCCCACCAAATGTAATATTTTTCATTGAAGCAGTTTCGGCTTTCCACATCAATAAACCCAATAATAGACCGGTAACTATTAAAAACATTGATAGTGTGTCATATAAAGAAAAAAGAAGGTGTACCACAGAAATCAACCCTAATCCGGCTGTCATATAAACAGGAATCTCAAAAAAAATATTAATTAATGTCCTTTTCATCTTTATTTATCTGAGAAATTAATGAGTTGTAATAATTTTCCTGTTACTTAAACAAGATCCATACATTTTGAAAAACTATAAACCATTACTGCAGCACCTACATAGCCTAAATATCTTTTACCAACTGCTTTAACAGTTTCTATT
>NZ_MDWE01000054.1 GCF_001715195.1 Rhodohalobacter halophilus | reverse complement strand
TTTTTTGTTTCATAGAGCTACTGATCCCACGGATCTGGTTTTTTCAAGTAAGAATCCGGCCCTGCTCAGGTTCCACCCAATGCAGGCAAAGAGGAATCGCAACCGGTTTCGAGCCTGGTTTTTGGCTCGCATAGCGACCAGGTTCGCCTTGGTCTTCATCCACGCAAACGGATGTTCCACGGCTGCTCGAACGCTGTTCAATTTACGGTTTCGTTTTTTCTGGGAGCCTGATAGAGGCTGATTGCGTTTGGCCTTGTCCAAGACTCCATAGTACCAGCCGTAGTGGCGGGCCGAATATTTGTGATGGCCGTCCACATAGGCTTTATCTCCAAATAAGGCCTTCTCATCGTAGCTGATCAGCTTTTTGGTTTGCGTGCTATCGTGAACACTTGCCGGGGTGAAGGTGGCCTTGCGGATGAGTTTGGACTCAATGTCCACACCGATATGACCTTTGTAACCAAAATAGTAGGTGCCGCCTTTTTTTGTGGAATCCGCATCGGTGTCGATCTGCGGGGAAGGCTGCTCAGCCAGCTCCCCGCGCTTTTTATCCGACAGCGGACGTCCCGAGGATGGAAGGATGGAAGCGTCAACAATGGTGCCTTTCTTCACCATCAGGCCCTTGGATTCCAACTGCTGGGTAATCAACTCAAAGATGCGATGGTCTAAATTGTGGACGCTCAGGGCTTCCTTGAAGCGCCAAAAGGTAGTAAAATCAGGGATCTCCTGATCCAGGTTAATTCCCACAAACCGCTGGAAGCTGAGTCGGTCAATCAATTGATCTTCCAGCTGAGGGTCACTCAGGCTGAACAGGGATTGCAGAAACGTGGCTTTGATCATCCACAGCGGGTTTTTGCGAGGCCGGCCACCAGTCTTTTTATCGGTTTTATCGATGATTGAGATTTCCCGGACCAGAGGCTGCCAGTCGATGATCTCGTCAAGTTTATGCAGGTGTTTGGAAAGTTTGCTGATTTTGCGCCGATTGGAAAGAAGTCCGTCGCCAAAGCTTAATTGATCACCGTCAGCCATGAAAAAATCGGATTTTAGATGAAAATTTATGTTGAACCAAAAATAACTGAATCCAATTAAAAACTCACGAACTCAGGAGGTTTTGCAAAGCCTTCTATTAGTGTTCTGGCACTCATCAAACCATTTATGTCCGCAATCGCCTTAATGGATGAATATCCTGTTGCAGTGCCTAAACAGGACATCACTCTATCTCCATCTATGCTTTGAGCCATTAAAGGATTGGCTTCTATAGATTTGCATTTATTCTCCAATTCATCAGCATTTTCCAATATTACTGAGAGAAGTCCCACCATTATTAATTCTTCTTCTGTAATTTTATTTAAATATTCTAAATCCGAATCCTTATCTACTGAATTCTCTAAAACTTTTTCTTTGAAAGCAGAACCTTTTCTTTGTAATGGTAATAAAACATCTTTCAGTATTTCTGATTCTCTATTACCCATAGATGACTTATTGCGCATGTTGCCATCTAATTCTTCAATACTAAAATTGTCCTCTATTTTTTTTGCGATATATCCAATGTCTTCAATCGATTCGACATCAATCAGCTTTATATCTTCATCAGGTGCATTTATTACGCCAGCATCACACCCTACAATTAAAATGGCTGTAAAAATTACTAAAAAATATTTCATTGCAATGATTTTGGTTAAAGTTTGTAAGCCGTCGACCAATTAAAAAAAAAAACGAAAAAGCAAATCCCAAAACTTTGCAAGTAAATGTATTAATAGTCAATTCTTTAAAAATTCTCAACACATTTAACATTTTCAGTTTTGTTGTACAGAATCGAAAAGACTATTTGGGAAGACTGAGCAATGATTGACTGCAACACGTTTCGGTTACTCGGCTTCTTTGACGGGGTGGAGTTAATTGTATTGACCAGCAGGTTTGCAAAAAAAAGAATTAAGTTCCAAAGCGGGAAATTTAACCGCCATAGAGCGGAAACGAGATTATTAGCGGAGAAATAAAATTTCGAAATTTTTATCGATAAGAAAAAAGGGTAAGCTCGAAATTCAGTAAATTCAAAACATAACAATGGCTTCGTGCTGTCCGGTTCAGGTTTGCAGTTCGAAATTGAGGTTATTGCCCGGCAGCACAAGCCATGCGCCGTTATGCTACTAATAACAAAGAACTGACAAAAATGAGAAAACTTCTACCATTCCTTTTTTTGTTAATGATTGCTTGTTCCTCGGATTCAGACAGCGAGTTTAATCAAGAGCAGTTAAGTGAAATCGAGTTGTCAGTAGAGTTTGATTTATCTGAATCAGGCGATATTGATTTTGGCTTCATTCGAAATATATACCTTGATTCATTTGAAAACATCTATGTTGCCGATGCCCAGAGAAACAGCATATTGATTTTAGATCAAAATGGAGAATTGATCAGGGAGTTTAATAATCGCGGTCAAGGCCCGGGCGAATATCTGACATTGGCTCAAATATTTGTAAATAATCAATCATTATACATTGTTGACAGTAATCAGCTTAAGGTTTCAGAATTTCAAATTGAAAATGACTTAGGAGAATTAACTCATATTGAGGACTTTATTTATCCCGATCGAGCTTTTAGACGAGTTGTTAACTTTTGGCCTTATGACGATGAAAATTATCTCTTTGTTTTTGGAGAAAGTTTTTCTCAACATGATTTATGGGATATCAAATATGAAAGGCTGGAACTATTTGATAAAACTTCACAAGTATATACAGAAGTCTATCAATTACCTCAAAGGGAATATTTTCGTTTTAGTAATAGCGGAGGTTTTGGTATTCGCGTACTTCCTTATGGTACAAAACCGATATTTAGTAAAAATAACGGTGATATTTTTTATGGTCATAACAGTGAGCTGACTATAAATAAGTTCAATTTTCAAAACCCTGAGAATTCCACACAAGTTTTAGAAAAGGTACTGGAACCCACTCCAGTCAGTAGCCAGGAAAGACAATCCATTCTTGAGGATGAGTATTACGCTAGTCGTAACGCTGAAAGTGAAATTCGTGAACAACTTCCAGAGATTTGGCCTTTGTATGAAACCTTCTTAATTGATGATAATGAATATATCTGGGTTGCAGTGAATCTTGAAGGATTCAAGAATGGTGAGTTATGGTGGGTTTTTAATAATGAAGGGGAAGGATTATATCAGGCAAAGTTGAAGGAACCTATCATTTTTCACACTATCAAGAATGGTAAAGCTTATGGAGTAACGGAGTCGGAGCTTGGTGTTCACTCATTAATTACATTCAATATTAACAATTAGATATACAGTAGCATAACCAGCAATTCCTGCTGACGGGTTTGCGTTGGTTATTCGACTTTTGAGTTGACTGCCCCGCAGCAGAATTGCCGC
>NZ_MDWE01000053.1 GCF_001715195.1 Rhodohalobacter halophilus | reverse complement strand
ACCGTTATGTGTTTTTTACAAACTCAATAATTTCATGAAACGATCTCCTTCAATTAAGACACTCATTAAAGATCTTGAACCTGACGAGCTTCGTGAAGTAATTCTTGAGTTAAGTAAACTTTCACCGAAGAACAAGCAATTTTTAAAGCTTTACTTACAGAGTTCTGATGCTGTTGATCTTGAATCCATTGTCAATGAAGCAAAGAAAAAGATTCATGGGCATTTTTATGGTCGATCAATGTTTCCAAAAGTAGATTTGTCCAACGCCCGAAAGGCAGTAAATGAGTACAGTAAAGTATTGAAAGAATATCCAAGTCAGGTAGCGGACCTGAAACTTTACTACGTAGAGGTCGGTACTGAGATAACCAATGATTTCGGTGATCTGAATGAAGGATTTTATTCGTCATTGGAGTCAATGTTTGAAGGCTTTTGCAAACAGATAAAAAAGTATCCTGTATATTTTAACCAGTTCGAAGATCGGGTGCATGAATTACAATTTGCTTGCCAAAATATAGGCTGGGGATATTGCGATGTAATTAATGATCTAGCGTTCGAGTTGGAAGAGGCAGCACAAACCAACTAAAACACATAACCAGCATTTCCTGCGGACGTGCAAGCGTTTTTTGCTTGACTTCAAAATTGAATACCACGCCGCAGAAATGCC
>NZ_MDWE01000052.1 GCF_001715195.1 Rhodohalobacter halophilus | reverse complement strand
AAACCGTTATTGGGCAAATAATAAATCTTTACATGAAACATCTAATTTGTACACTATTCTTTTTATCAATCAGTATTAGTTTATTTGCACAAAGTCCATTGGTTGAAAGTTTTGAGGATTCAGTTGAAACAGATTGGATCTTAGAAAATCCTGAATTTATAAATACCCAGTCTTCATTTTTTACCCAAGAATCTTTTAAAAAACACTCTGTTTCATTATTACAAATTAGTGGCTTTAATATCCCTTTTACCTGGGATCAGAATTTGAGTTTACTTAAAAGAATTTCTAAAAATTACACAGAACACACGATTCTTCAAGGAGAAGAAGCTGATCCAATCTGGATGGGAACTAGAGTGAAATGGGACGACGAAATTTCATCTCTAATTTTGTTTGATAAAAAAACTTACAAAACTGTTGTAGATTCATGGTACTTAATTGGCTTAAATGAATGTGTAGGCACATTGACATTTCCTACTCTTAGATTTCAACAACAGTTTGAGATAGATGATCCTAGGCTAAACAGGTTAACTGGATTGGTAATCATGCCCTTTTTAGAAGGAATTCAAAATTATGAAGAATATGAGACTGAACTTGAAACTGCCTCTGGCGAATATGTTAAAGGAATCGGTTACGACTTAAATCTTGATAGTATTACTGACGTTTTCCTTTATGAAGAAATCGTTAATAATGACGGTTATTCACCGGATAGCTATAAAAGAATATATGTAAATGTGGAGGGTAACTGGAAAGTAAGCTGGTTTGCAATCTACGAACTTTGTATTTGATTTCAACAGCTTGCCCAATAACCAGCGGCTCAAGCGGACGAGTTTGCGATTCGGGGTTTTAGCACAGATGTTAGCCTCGCCGCTTAGCCGCCAAACCGTTATAGGGCTTTACTTAACGAGCTTTACTAAATCTATTTTCATTTTTAATAAATATTTACTTAATTCAACTGTCAATCATAATCCAAAAAACGTGGTTATTATGAATAAAATGTCACTCAAAGTATTTGTTTTCTCATTGTTTCTTGCATTAGGAGCAATGTTGGGAACAGCTGCAAATAGTCAAACAACGCTATCAGCTGATTGCTCTTTCTGTCATTATGGAGAAGGTTGTAAAGCAACAACTTTATCAAACACCTGTGATCCAGGACCTCCATGCTCTAATGACTCAACGAAATGTACTCCTATAGAGACTGAGCTAGAAGAAAACTAATCCACTAACACTAATTATATGCAAGCATCTGAAATAGAATGCTTGCATTTTTTATTATGTATTACAGACTATTCATTTTATTAAGTTTAATATTATTTATTTCGTGCGAGAATAATACTTCTAAAATTATACATCCTACGGAAGCAAATTTATTTAACCAAGAAGAAATTTCATTCTCTATAAGCCAGGATACTTCCTCAAATAATATCGAGCTCAGACAAATTGCTCACGATATCAGAAAGGCTGAGTTATCAATGGAATTAGGTTCTGGAGATAATATATTAGGCAACATAATAGATGCTTCATTCAATAATAATCTTATATATCTACTGGATGAACAAAAAATGAATGTTTCTGTCTATAATGTTGATGGTGAATATATTTCTTCAACAGCACGGAAAGGAAGAGGTCCTGGAGAACTAATAAGCCCAGAAGCAATCATTGCATTTGAAAATTATTTATTCATATTGAATAACCATTATGATGTACAGATTTATAAAAGCAATTCTACAGAATATGAGCCGTATGACCAATTAAATTTAAGAATACGACCTGATGATATTTGTCTAAATAAAGGCAAATTAATTGTAAACACACTTCCGATTAGTGATGAAAGTTCCAATTTACAGGAAAGCAAAAATATTTCTGTTTTTGAGATAGAGGATTTTGAAACCGAGACATACAAGTTCGGAAGTATGTATACTTCAGACTCATGGTTTGCCAAAATGCATATGTCTATGGGAGGAATTGGGTGTTCACCAAAGTCAAATACGGTTATTCAATATTTCCGGAATATTGGACAATTGACTGGCTATCATACTAATGGTGAAAATAAATGGAAATCTAAATTTGAGGATTTTAATCATCTACAATTAGTTGAACAGGCAGGTGTGTTGGGTCCAGATAGAAACAATCCTCAGAATGATTTTGATTCTATTGAGAACGTAGCTTATATAAATGATAAGCATTTTATTGTCCAAATATTTAATAGAGAATTAGTAGATGATAGATATAAAACTATTATTAAAACCTATGTATTAGATTTTGATAGTGGTGAGGGGGTTTTTGTTTCTTCAGACATTCCTAAAATAATTGGCGTAAATTACAGTGAAAGGATTTATTTAGCATATAATCCTGATAAACCTACGGTTTCAACATTCAGATTTTGAAAGACTTCCTTATATATTTCTTGGCTTTATTATTAGGTTTTACTCTTCTTCATGACAGTAACTACAAGAAGATTCTTGAAATATTTAATAAGAACAATAATTACTATTCGTCAAGCCCCGCAAAACTTAAAACCAGCAAAGAGTTGGCTTTTATATATGTTACAAGTTCAACTTGCCCCTACTGTAATGATGAAGAATTACTATCAACTATTGATAAAATCAAATATCAGTTAAAAGAAAAAGCTGATAGTATGGGTTATAATTTTACTGCTATTGGTGTTGGAATAGAGCAAAGTTCATCAATTGGTTTACGTCATTTTAGCAAATCAGGTTTTTATGATGAAATTATTGTTGGTAATAGCTGGAATAACATTGGCTCACTCTACTACATACAAGATCATTTTAAAGGTGTGGCCATGACGCCTCAGTTAATTATTACAATGAGGGATTACCAAGTATTAAATCCATCAGACATTAATTTTAGAGAGAATGCGGGATTAACCAATGAAGTTGAATTAGTAAGAAAAACTGGTCTTACAAATATAAGTAATTGGTATAAAAATGGACTTCAAATTCCTTTTAACAACACAGACTAATTAATCCGCCCTATAACCAGCGTTTCAACGCGGACTTGGCCGCTGTTTGCCTTTACAAATTTGATGGGCTAAAAGATATTTCCAGTTTTAATTACATTACTTACCAAAAAGGCCAAGCCGGTTAAACGCAAAACCGTTATTTCCACTCTTTCTGGTTAAGAGCGTTCCGAACTTCCATTACACGTTTTCCAAGCATTTCAGCGATTTTGCTAACTGTAAATTGTTTGGTACTCCATAACTCACAAATCAAATCTGATTCAGCTTGCAAATATCCACAAGTGTATGCGGTTTCCACATCTCCAATGTAGGTTTCTTTTTCAAGTTCAACGCTATTAGCGTATTCAGTAGCTTTTTCATCTATTGTTT
>NZ_MDWE01000051.1 GCF_001715195.1 Rhodohalobacter halophilus | reverse complement strand
CTCATGTCAGTATTTATTTTTAGTTCATGGTTCGGGAAATAACAATGGCTTCAACGTGACCGCAAAGCGGACACGTTAAGCCTCACACGTTATACCAACTTTAACTAATCACAAATCAATGGAGCCAATTACTATTCGCTTGGATTATAGAACGCGATATATGAAAATACTATCAATGGCATTAATATTTCTTGGCATATTGCTGATTGTATTACATGTTTATGAATTTGCATCCAACGAGCTTTCAAATCGTTGGTTATACAGTTTATTAATTGCATCTTTTGCTATAATTGGTGGAATATTTATTCGAAAAGGATACTTTCTGGGCCAGCAACCTGAACTTGTAATTGATAAAGAAGGAATTAAATCTCAAAAGACCTCAATTTGGGATAAATCTGTAAAGTGGACTGATCTTAAAACCATTTCACTTGACAAAAATAATATCCATATTCAGTACCGTGAATCTGGTTCTCATGATAAAATTCACCTGCCAGTTTACACTGAATCACAGCATAAACAAATTGAACAGAAGCTAAAAGAAGCTGCTTCAGAATTTAATTTAGAGTACAAGAAGAACTAAAAATCCGAAGTTGGTATAACAATGCGGCTCAAGCGGACGATTTCGGGGTTAGTGGCTTTGGAACATTGGTTGCCTCGCCGCTTAGCCGCCAAACCGTTATGTGGTATCAAGCATTCGACAGAATAATTCAAATGAAATTACTTTTTTTTCAGACTAAAAAACAAAGACTATGAAGATTATATCATTCATAAATATGAAGGGTGGAGTTGGCAAAACAACAAGCGTCGTTGAAATTGGAACAATTCTAGCTAATGAACATGATAAAAAAGTACTAATTATCGATTTGGATCCTCAAACTAACGCCTCATTTTCTCTAATGGGTCTGGATGAATGGGATAAAGTCAAAGACAATGCAACTATTGCAGATGTTTTGGGAATGAATAAAGCATTTAGCTCAAGAGACGATGAATACGATATAAATAGAGCAATTGTCAAGAATGTATGTGATATCCAAGGGCTTGATTTAATACCTTCACATATAGAATTAACTTTTTTAGATTTGGATTTGAGTGGACAGGCAGGCAGAGAAAATATCCTATCTTCTCAATTAGAAAAATGTGAAGAGGATTATGACTATGTATTGATTGATTGCCCACCAAATTTAACTATTGCCCCTCAAAATGCATTAGTTGTTAGTAACTATATAATTGTTCCGGTTTCTCCAGAATTTTATGCGGCTATTGGATTGCCACTTTTATCAAATCGAATATCCCAATTAAAGAAGAGACTTCCAGGATGTACTGTTGAAATCTTAGGTGTTATCTTTACTCAAGTGAGGCAAACATTAGATCACGAACATCATTTGAATGAAATTAGAAAAACCTGTAACGATGATCTGGATATAGCTACATTTCAAACTGTAATTCCATTTACAACAAGAATAAGTGAATCCGCTAAATGGAACAAGCCAGCAACATTAGCTAATCCAAATGCAAATGGAATTCAAGCTTATAAAAACCTTACTCAAGAATTATTGTTGACATTAGAATCTGATGAGGAAGAATAAATATGAATTTAGACGATAAAATATTTGAAGCTGAGAGGTTATTAAACTCTCTTTCAGAATTGGAAAGAAAAGGTCTTGATACATCTTCGTTGAAATTATTTATAAAAAACCTGAAGACTTTTAATAAAATTCAGAAAGCAAAGTTCTCAAACTATAGTGAAAGGTTATCCTTCAATGAAAAATTGAATATTATTAAGTCATTCCTTGAAGACAAGAAAATATTTCCAAGAATAATTGATGTAATTAATTTTGCCAATAAAGAATTGTCTTTGAACTTTAAAGATCAAAAAGAATCAAGAGAAACTACCATAAGAAGAATTATTGGCAGAATAGAGGAAACTCCTGAATTAAAAGAAAAAGTAAAATCTGCTGTAATGAGAATCAGAAATAGAGAGGTTCATAGTAATAGATCTGAAATGTCCAAAAAGGAAATAGAAAAAGCGGAATCATATGCACGTTGGGCGGAAATCCTTACAAATTTATGAAAGAAAAGATTTTTGAAATAGCAAAAGAAGACCTTCCATTATACTTCCAAGATTTTAAAAATTTTTGGGATGAATCAACTGATCAAATAAGTGATGATGATCTGTTTGAATTGTATCGTGCTACTTTAGTTTTCAAGAACTGGAAGCTTTCTTTCCATGCATTAGACATTAACAAGTATGATAAGATTCTGGACGAAATCTATGAAGACATCAACTCATCTCTTTTTTTGGCAATTTTAGGACTTTATAGATCAGCTCATATGCACATGAGAAGTAGTATAGAGTTGAGCATGCAACTTATTTATTTTTTACATCATCCAATCGAATACAAGCAATGGCATGATGGTGACTTTGTAATAAAACATAATGATTTAGCTGAATACATAATTAAGCATCCAAATTTTAAAATTGATATTCGAAATTTTGTTGAATCTATCACAAGGAATTGGAGACACCTTTCAAAACACATCCATGCTGAATCACCAATTTTTTTTCAATGTGAAAAGGATATCAGAAAGACTAATAGTTTTTCCGTAAAAGATTATGGAATCTGGAAAACCAACTATCTGCGAAATATCTACAGATTGAATAAGCTATTATTATTGTTCTTTAAAAATGATTTGAGCAGGTTCCCTGAAAACAGTAGAAATATTTTACTTAGCTTATTAAAAAGTGATGATCTTAGTCTAATTCAAGAAAATTAGCTTAATCAAGAATACCACATAACAACCGCATTAACGGCGGACGCAGACGTGGCTTTGGTTTAATTTCTTGCTCCCGAGTACTCGGGATTCAAATGAATAGCCTTTTAAAAAATCATAATCCCTGCGCCGGTTATGCGGTAGGCCGTTAGCGGTCTTATTTTTCCCATAACTGTTCAATGACTATATTCTGCTAAATTAAATTTAAATATCATTCTACTAAATGGGTTCATTAGCAGAAGACCTTTCCACCTCCAAATCATCATTAGCTGAATTCTCAGATCTATGTATTCGGGTTTTACAGCATATTCCAAATGTTATTTCTGAAAAAGTACACGTGAGGGATGGGTATGTTATAAATGTTTCTGATATCGCAGGACAAAAGAAGTTTGTAAGACCAATCAACACAAATTTATTTTGGGATAATCCTGATGATTTTAGCCAAGCATTTACTCAATTAAATTCTCTTTTGGAGGGAGTTAAAAATGGAAATAGAGACTTTAGCGAAGCTGATCATTTATTGGTAAATCGAACCCTCTACACAATTCAACAATCTATTGGCGCAGGTTTAGATCTTGTTTTAAACCCGAATAGTGCTCGTAAACATGTTGGGAATCGGTTTGAAGAATTATTGCGAACAACAATAAATCATCTTGGTGTCGCTAATAAGAAAATCACCTTTATGATTCCTTACGAAAGTGAAGAAGGAGAAAAACTTTATAGATGTGAAACTGATCTTATAATTTCTCCCTACCCAAAAGTGAAATCCACTACAAATAAACTTGCAGAAAATGAGGTTGTACTTTCGTTTAAAACCACTTCCAAAGATAGAATGGGGAAAATATTCCTTGACAAAATGTTAATGGAACGGTTTTCAGGCCACCAGGTAAAAGTCGCGGGTATATTTTTAAATGATGTTCAGCGTAAAGGAGCCGATAATATAAGCTACACTTTGGTTTCAGGACTATTCATGGTTTACACGAAATTCTTAACAAGATTAGATGGAGTATATTTTCTGGACCCACCGCCAAATACATATCTAAATCCATATAAAGATCACATTTTCCCTTTTTCAGAATTTGTAATTAATGATGTTTGGGAGTTATTAAACTAACCTCTCAATTTTAGCCGTCTCTGTTTACTTTCCCTTTCATCTGCACCGGAATTAATTCTGGATATGTGTTCAAAATCAGTTACACGCTCTTTAATCATCTCACAATAATCATCAGAAATTTCGGTTCCCATCCATTGGCGATTATAAGCCTCTGCTACTGCATAAGTTGTACCCGACCCTCCAAAAGGATCTACTACTAAGTCGTCTTCATTAGTTGATGCCAAAATAAATTTTTTAACGAGTTCTACCGGTTTTTGAGTTGGATGATCCATTCTTTCCCAAGATCCATTTGAAAGCGTAGGAATTTCAATAACATCTTTTGGTTTTGCTCCTTTTGGATGTGGCTCCCAAGTATATTTCTTATTGTTTCCGTTATTGTATTGCGAGGATTTGGCTTGAGTCCGTTTAGGATATTTTAGAGTATGTTCATTATATGGAATGCGAACTTCATCTATATTAAAAACGAAGTTCTTACTTTTTCTGAAATGAATTATGCTTTCATGTGACCTACCCCAATCCTTGCCAAGATTTGCCTTATTTCTATAAAACCATACAAGCCATTTTGCTCCAGAAAAAATGTCACTTGCAGCCCATTTGATATCTGCTATAATCTCTGAAAATCCGCAAACATATAAATTCCCTGTTTTCTTAAGTACTCTATTAGATTCTCTAATCCATTCTAAACTCCATTCGACATATTCTTTTTGACTTGAAAACGTATCCCATTCAGCTTTTTTAATATTGTATGGAGGATCAGCAAATATTAAATCAACAGATTCGGATTCTAATGATTTAAGAAAATCAAAAGCATCAACATTAAATAGTTTACCTAATTCTGTTTCAAAGTATGGGGTTAGAGATTTTTCAGTTCCATTTTTAGAGATTTCAGAATAACTTACATTTGGTTCCGAAACTGAAAATTCTTCAATTTGTTCTTTGCTATATACCCGATAGTTATTGATTGGGTGTCGCTCCGAAGAAAATTTACCGGAGTTATCCCAGCGCCTCAAGGTTTCTTTACTTACATTTAATTTATCCGCAGCTTCCCCTATTGTATAGTAATCTTGCATGATTCTAATTATTTAATCAAAGGTTACTCATGATTATACAACATTGGTCATAATTAGTCAACCGCTAACAAGCGTTTCAACTCGGACTTGGCCGCTGTTTGCTCTTTTAAATTTTCTTGGCTTATAGAAATCCTCAATTTTAATTACATTCCTAAACTAAAAAGGCCAAGCCGGTTAAACGCCGCACCGTTATAGCTCAGTCAAGACTTGTATATGAAACCACGTATAACAGTTATTACTCTTGGTGTCGATGACCTGGAACGAGCCTTGCGGTTTTATCGGGATGGATTACGTTTAAAAACGAAGGGAATCGTTGGTCAGGAATTTGAACATGGTGCCGTTGCTTTCTTTGAATTGCAAAACGAAATAAGCTTGGCGATTTGGCCACGCGAAAGTTTATCTCATGATTCCGGTCTTAAAGTAAGCAGTCCAAGTCCAACAGAATTTTCACTTGGGCACAATGTTTCTTCCAAATCGGAAGTAGACACAGTAATGAAGCAGGCAGAAAAGGCAGGTGCGGTCATTGTAAAACCGGCTCAAGATACTTTTTGGGGAGGTTATGCTGGTTATTTTCAGGATCCGGATCAACATCTCTGGGAAGTCGTTTGGAATCCCCAGATGCTACCGGAGGATTGAGCTATAACAAGCATTTACTCTTAGCTAAGAATCAAGAAATAGTTACAAATCATACCCTCAAGACGCACCTTTGTCCCAAATGGGGTATTACCATTTAAAAACGATCGGTAAGGAGGTGGTTTAAAGGCGATGTTACCTACTCTGGGTACTAATCCCGACAGCCATCAGGACTGTACAATCATACTTTATTGGCCATTTAACCAAACAACCGGGCCTGACAATGATCAATTGCCGGTCATCCCCGTGGTAACAAAGTGACCATATGCTTTTGTCGGTCATCACCCGGTTGTGTGCCGGCGGATAATTACCCCGCACAGCGATAGATTCGTTCGCGATTAAATTGCTCACTGCGTTTTGCTGCTCCGTACAGAATCTTTACAAATTTTCTCATGCATGCGACTTTGGCTTTCCCGTGGTTCATCCCCTCGGAAAGTTTGCGGTGATAATACTCACCCAGGATCCGGTCTTTTCTGGACAGGGAGAATGCAGCCTGGCCGATTAGCTTGCGAAGGAGTATCCGACCCTTTTTGGTGATCTTGTCTTTGCCTTTATACTTGCCGCTTGTTCGCATTCGAACTTTCAACCCGGAATAAGCCAGCAAAGCTCTCCAATGAGGAAACTGGCGAAGCGGGCCGGTCTCGGCCAGAATCTTTGCCCTCATTTGTTCGGTAAATCCACTGCAAAGCGGGGGAATCCAATGGTCGGACGGCAGATCGTCTACAATCTGGATCATTTGGGAGGCCAGTTGTTCTTTTCGCTTCTCGTGGCGCTGCCATAACTGCCATAAATAATCCAGCTGCTGTGAACAGTTGCTTCGCTGCCCGGTATGAAGGTGTCCATTACAGCTACTTTGAGCCTGACTCCATATCCGGTCAAGGCAACGCTGTGGCAGATGTTTACGATGAGCTTTTACCGTTGCTACATATCGATCATATCCATGGTGGGTTATCTTCCAGGGGTCAAACCCATAGAGCTCTTGTATGGCTTGTCCGGTTGGACCCCACGTTAGGTGGGATCGCTGATCATAATCGACAAATAATTCCCTGCGAAGCACCCCAATACGAATTCGAAGGTCAGCGCCAATCAGGGTGCAATCTTCCAGCCAGGTTCCAAGCTGGCGAAGCCGCTGCCACGGCTCCGGCAAGGGCAGCAGTTGGCTTACTTTTCCCATTCGCCCCATCATATAAAGAACTTTCCCATCCAACGGATCACTCTTGCTATCATCTCCGTGGTGAATCACCCCGGCTTTATACATCCTCTCAGGGTTCACCATCCAGACTCGGTGGCCAAGCTGAATGGCTGTTTGAGTCAGCTTTTTCTCGTACCGCCCGCTGGGTTCTACGACAACAGAAAGCCCGGTGTACCCCAAACCATGTGCATGTTTTGCATAATAAGTAAGACGCTCTTCAATGACTGACAACTCATTGGAAATGGCTTCAGAAAGCTCGTATTCCTCCCCATTTTGGCGATATCGCGTATATAGATCAAGCCGCCGGCTGCTTACATCAACGGCAAGCAGCATGGAAGTTGGACTGGGTTTGTCTGAATCGTGAAATTGTGTAATCTTCATCATGGGCATCCTCACTGTTTGAATTGGCGTTTAAACAACAAGGTGATGTTCTTCTTCGAAGACATCAACCTTGGGGATGCCTAATAGTATGATCCTGCTGACGTGCAAGCGTTTTTTGGGTGAACTTTCAAGTTGATCGCCACGCAGCAGAAATGCCAGACCGTTAAGGCCCGGCAGGAGAACAATAACTTTACAAAACAATCTATCAAGTTGGTGGAAACATGGACAATAATAAAAAAATCAGGGTTATTGAAGAATGTTTAGAAGAGTTTCAAGAAAGATATCCTCAACTTTCTTCTGATCTTCCAGTCCAGATTAGAAATGCGGCATTATATATCCATGGACACCTATTTGAATTTGACTTAACAGTTGCGAGTTTAAAAAAGGAGTTCAGAATTAAGAATAACAATTTTTCCAGTCTGTTTAAAAACTTTACAGGTTACTCGCCCAGAAAATATATTATCCATTACAGAATTTTAGCTGCAAAAAAACTTTTAAGGAATAAAAGCCTTGAAGACCTGACGATTGCAGATATTGCTTATGCTCTTGGATACTTAAACTATGAGACATTTTGGAAAAATTTTCTAAAGGAAACAGGAGTTACACCACTTGAGTGGAAAACAAAAGAAAAAAATCAAGAAAAAAAGTAAGAAGTTTTTTCAGGGTAGATACGCGTAAGAAGTTGTATTCTTACGAACGTGGATAATGTATTGATAGCTATTTCAATACAATGAGCAATTAATAAACCAACAAAGGAGGAAATATTATGTTAAAAAAATCAATCCTGTCATTGTTTGTTGTAATGTTTGCTGCTATAGGTAGTGTTCAATCTAATTCGATGTTGACTTCTGCTAATACAACTGAACTCAACACTGCCGGTCTTGTATTAGCCAATACCCCAATGATAGAACACCGCAATACTACAACAACAACCAGAAGAACCACGACAACTACAACTACTACAACCACGACCACAACATCTGGTCCTGTTATTGAATAACTTTAATAGCCGGAGGTGTTGTAACAGCACCTCCTGTTTTTTGTGGTTCAAAAGTTAAAAGAAGAGAGTATAGAGCTGTTCTCATTTATACAGTAGACGCATCGCACGATTAAAAAGAAACTTATTTTAATTAACCCATTCTATAATGGTTTTGTAAAGACAGGTTGTCGAAAAATGCTATCGCTAAAGTCAAAAATCACTTCAAATAAAGTATTCTTGATTTTCTTATTCGCGCACTTTTCAATTATTTCACTGTATCTTGCTGGAAATTTTACAGATTCCAAACCATTCAAAATAATATCTGCCTGGTACGTAACTCCATTCTTTGAGCAGCAATGGAGTATGTTTGCTCCGTATCCTCCCGCTTCAAATGTCGACTTTTACGTGATGTATAAAGATTCATTCGGCAACGAAAGTCCCTGGTATGATCTGAAAAAACCCATCGTTGAATTTAACAGGGTAAATTTTTTCGGAACTTCTCAGCGGCTTATCAAATATTTCCATGGCACACTGAACAACATATTCTATAGAATTTCGGAAGACCCTTCTATTAAGAATCAGGACGATTTACATGTACATATATATGAAACACCTGGTTTTCAATGTCTTCAAAATTATATCGCTTTGCACAGCCGGTCGATAATTCCAATGAATTCAGATCTAAATTATCTGAAATTCAGGTTACTGGTAATGGAAAAACCTGTCTCTTCATTTGGTTTAACACATAATGAAGATCAAAGAATTTTACTGGAAACAGGATATATAAAATTTGATGATCAACTATGAACAATCAGTTTGATATTGGTCTTAAAATCATGAAAACCGGATTGGTTCTGGTTGTAATTAAGGATTTAATATACTATCTGATACTTGCCGAATTTTATTTTGGAAAGGATGGCATTGTTCCATTCAAGATCTATGAAAGTATTCTGGAAAGCATAGGATTATCCTTTTTAGAAGTCCTATTTTCAAATATCTATGGGATTTATGTCTTTCTTCTATTTTCACTTTTTATAGCATTTCTTTTTTTATTTGACAGATATAACCTTATTACCGGCCTTCTTCTGTTTATCTGTTTAACGGTTATTCGTCTCCGTAATTTATACATTATGGACAGTGGGGATACACTATACACTCTTCTGATATTTTTTCTGGCCTTTTATACACCCGGACAACGCGAAGTAAAAACAGAATCAATCGGAACATACCCCATTGCTCTTGCAGTAAAACTGCAAATATCACTGGTCTATCTTTTTTCAGGCTTATGGAAATTAAAAGGAGAAATGTGGTTACAGGGTCAAGCTGTTTACCACATCCTCCAGGTAGAGGATTTCAGCATGAGCGGGCTTTCAGATTATTTGATTGCTTACCCTGTTCTGCCCCAAGGATTAACCTACTTTACCATATTATTCGAAATCGGTTTTCCGTTTTTGATTTGGTTAAAATCATTCCGGTTGCCACTTATTGTTATGGGTTTAATGTTGCATGTGGGAATCTTTATCCTGATGAGAATTGATAATTTTTCCCTGGTGATGATTTTAAGCTACTTCACCATGGTCTCTGACAGAGAGTACATCATACTAAAGGAGAATATTAAACATTATATTGGCTATGCTTTTCCACTATTTGCACAAAAAAAGTAACCTAAAAAAAAGTGTGAAATATACAGGGCTGGCTGTTTTTGCATTTATTTTTGGTACTCAGTATCCCTGTGCAGCTCAAACTTCAACCGATACGGAACATCTTGTAACCGGACAGTTGATGTTCGATGAGCAACCCGTAGAGTTTGCTCATATTTTTGTTGCAGAGACATTAGAAAACGTAAAGGCGGATGGTGCAGCAATTTCGGATAGTAGCGGATATTTTGAAATTCAATTGAGAAAATATGATGTATATCCGGTAAATCTATTTCTTCTGATTCACCATGTTTCATTCATGAATAAAAATATCGGGTTTTCGATAGAAGAAGAGGAGATAGAAACTATTGATCTTGGCCGGATTGAACTTGAACCGGGGGTAGATATGCTCCCAGAGGTGACAGTTACAGCAATTCGAGAACATATTCGAAGAGAGGGGAATAAACTGGTATATACTATTGCCGAAAACCCGACTTTCCGGGGGCAATTACTTGAAACAGTTTTTTCGCAATTACCGGGAATTCAAGTTACACCTGACGGCGATTTGTTGCTCATGGGCAGTGGGGGTATAACGGTAATGATTAACGGAAGGGAAAGGCATTTAACAGGAAGAGAATTAACTGATTTGCTGCAAGGATACTCTGCTGATATGGTTGAATCCATTGAGATAAGCACTTCTCCCACGGCGGAATTCGCTGCCGATCAGGAAAGAGTGATCAATATCAACCTCAGAGATGACAAAGCCGGGTTAACCTCTGTAAATACCCTGACTACAGGACATGGTGAAAAACCACGGTTAAATGCTACAAGTTCCAATTTTTATACCACCCCGAAATTTCAGGCATTTTTAAATCCGCAATATATTAACCGGCAAACGATAGAATATTCAACTTTAAGAAGAAACAGATCGTTACCGGATGCCGGACGCATTTTCCAGGATAATGAAATACGAATCAAAAACGAAAGCTGGGGACTCCTCGGCGATTTTACTTATGATTTGAATTCCTCCTTTACTTTCAATGGTTCTGTAAAATTGGATGTCCTTGATGAAGAAATTCCAAGAACCGGCGAAAGTCGATATCTCAATACGGACCATCAGACCGATTTACATCTGCTCACTGATAATATAACCAGGAACCGGCTTCGATCGTTATTGTTAGGTTTTGGAGGCGACTATGGATCGCTGCTTTCCATACAATACAATCGGGCATCTTATCAAATTGATTCGGATCAAATCAACCGATCCGAAACGACTCCTTTTAATCCATCTCATCAATTCGGTTTTTCGATGGATTCGAATTCCAAAATTAACTTCGATATCGCCGAAGCAGATCTGCAACCAAATATCCACTCAGATATAAGGTTTAAAACCGGACTTCGATACAGTTCCATTCGTTATGCCAGCGATATCGACTTCACTCTGGAATCTGACAATGCTGAGTGGGTGCTTGAACTGCTCGATTTTAACCGCTATCGATACCGTGAAACCAATATCGGCCTATACGGCTCGATCGACTTTCAGAGTGAAAACTGGTCTGTAAATACAGGGCTTAGAGCTGAGAGAACGTCTGTACAAAACAGTACTGATAACTCAAACGGAAATTTAATAGATGATACGTATTTGCACTGGTTTCCAAACATCAACTTGTTTAGAACAATATCAGCCCATCATAATGTTGGAGTTAACTTTGTACGACGAATAAACCGCCCGAACTATAATAGTGTAAACCCAACTATTTTCGTTTTGGATCCTGATTCTTATTTGCAAGGTAATATTCTTTTGCAGCCCCAGCTTTCGGAAATCTATGAGTTCGTGTATATCTGGAGGAACAATTATTTACTTTCACTTTCTTACCAAAGAATTCATGACTATATCGTGCAAACTCCCTCTCAAGCAGGTAATTTATTGCGCCTGCAGCCTACAAACTTTGACCTTAAAACCTCCGCAAATGCTTATTTTTCCATTCCGCTGAGGATAAGTCGTTTTTGGGATTTACGAGGCGAATTTTCTTTTGTTGATGCAAGGTTTAAAAAACGTTTTGAAAATGAAGAAATCATTAGAACAAGCCGTTCTTATTTTATATCGACCCATCACAATTTCCACTTGCCGGGAAATCTCTTACTGAACATCACTTTTTTTTATAACAGCCCGGAGATTGATGGACTTTACAAAACAAGGCAACGATATTCTCTGTCGTCATCTATCAGAAAGAGCCTGTTGGATAATCGTTTAAATGTGAGATTATCCATGAACGATTTATTGAATTCTTACAATATTCATAACAGAGTCAGAGATCTTAATCAAAATCTTGTGATTGATCAGAATCTGGATAATCGCTTTGTTTCATTTAGTATTTCATACTCCTTTAATAAGGGAAGAGAAGCACGGCAGCGTACGTCTCGGTTCGATAATGACGAGTTTAGAAGGGCAGAACATTAAGGTTTTTGTGCAGTAAACTCATAGAAATATTTAATTGAATTACCATACCTATATCCGCTTTTTTGATTCCCATTTTGGCTGCTGGTTTAAATTGTTGTTTGTGATTTATTAAAATCACTGTTGGAATTGAAATTCAATACTTACTATACTACTATAGTTTTGACCCATATATTGCACACGCTACAACAAGGTCAGCTTATGCTTTTCCACCATTGGATTTTCAAGCACCTGCCGGCTTGGAATGAACTCTCTTGTTTTTTTTGAAACAACCAAGCTGTAATGGGCATATAATGTCCAAATTAAGTACTTGGCCTTAACAACGGTTTCAACGCGGACTTGGCCGCTGTTTGCCGGTTCAGAATTTGGTGGCAAAAAAGAAATTTCGAGTTTTAATTACATTACCAGCCAATTAGGCCAAGCCGGTTAAACCGTGGGCCGTTATTCGCTCGAGTTTATTGGGCAAAGTCAGAATCAAGTATTTTTTTCATCTCATCCGGTACTTCCTCTTTATCGTATGTCATACCCCATCTGATTATTTCATCTACCAATTGCCTTAACTTTTCTCCCTTTTCGGTTAGGTGATATATAACCACTTTAGGTGCTTTAGATTTTAACTCATCCCTGTATATCAACCCATCAGATTCCAGCCCCCGTAATTGTTCCGTCAAAACCTTTCTGCTGATATTGGGGACATGCTCCATCATTAAGCTAAATCGATTGATGTCATTTTGGATCAGGTACAATAAAATAGGCTTCCATTTTCCAGCAATGAGGGTGGTAAATTTATTTATAAAACAATGTTCTGCATCAAAATGAGAGAAAGACATAGATGTAAATTTGTGTTAAATAATCAAGGTAACCGTTCGGTAACTTATTGTATAAACTAAATATGACCGCTATATTTGTCAGGCACACCCAAACAAACGATAATTAAAGGTCATGATTCAAAAAGTCGCTTTTTATAGCAATGCATTATTAGTACTCACAAGTATTCACCATGCCTATGGTGCATTTGTTTACGACACGCCATGGAGGTTCAACATTTTATATTTCAGCATACCAATTATCATTTTAAATATTATTGTTCAACAAAAAATAAGTACGAAGAAGGTTGTGAAATATCTATTCTGGATTTCTAACCTAGTGTTCACGGTATCTCAGATAGGTTTATTTGAGGGCATGTACAACCACCTAATTAAGAATGTATTATTCTTTGCAGGGACCCATCAGACCTTGTTAAATCAACTATTTCCACCTGACACCTACTTTATGCCCAATAATCTATTTTTTGAGGTAACTGGCATATTGCAAGCTCTTCTATGTATGCCCTTAATATACTATTGCTTTCTCTCACTTAATAAAAACAGCTAAAAATTCCCTCAATAACTATTAAACCGCCAAAGCAAATTCAGCGATATGAACACTCATTTAATGATTTGGTCCGTCTTCTTATTCTTTTTCTCAATGTCATATACAACGTATGCTCAACAGGATTCTATTGTTGGCTATTGGCTGAACAAATCCAAAGACGCAAAGATAGAGATTTTTAAAAAAGAGAATAACTGGTACTACGGGAGATTAGTTTGGCTCAAAGACTCCCTAGACGTAGAGGGGGAGCCCAAAAAGGATGTAAACAATCCTGAACCCTCACTCCGTAATCGACCATTAAAGGACATGATATTATTGAAGGAGTTTAGTAAAGATAGAAAGCAATATACAGGTGGCACTATTTATGATCCCCAAAATGGAAAAACCTACTCCTGTAAAATAAGATTCAAAGATAGGAATACGCTTATCATCCGGGGTTATGTAGGCGTTCCTCTATTTGGAAGAACTACTACCTGGTCAAGAACATCTGTTAAATTAGAAAAGTAGGATCAAAAAGATGATACAAAAAATATTGATAATCGGCGGCTATGGTGCAGTTGGAAGCATTATTGCTGAAAGTATTTCCCAAAACTATCAGTGGGAGATTTATATAGCGGGCAGAAATTTATCTAAAGCTGAAAAGCTCGCACATAGATTAAATCACAAGGTCATTCCCTTACAAATTGATCTGTCAGACCCATCAGGACATTCTATTCTGGAAGATATGGATCTAGTAATCATGTGCGTTGAACAGGCGGGCATTGAATTTGTGAAGCAGTGCATTATCAGGGGGATCCACTATATAGATATTACTGCCACCCATCAGCGTATTGAAGAAATTGAGACCTTAGATTGCATCGCTAAAAAAAATAATGTGCGTGTTGTGTTAAGCGTAGGACTTGCCCCGGGCATCACAAACCTTCTGGCTCAATATTGTACCGAATTATTACCTGATGGCAAGCGGATAAATTTATTTGTGTTACTTGGGACAGGAGAAAAACACGGAGATGCCGCCTACCGCTGGACGTTTGATAACCTTCATACTACCTATAAAATCTCAAATAACGGCGAGTCCTCGATAGTCAAAAGTTTCACTTCACCTGTAACCACTCAGCTCTTAGGAAAACGTACGTTTTATCTTTTCAACTTTTCAGACCAACATAGTTTAGTTAAAACCACAAGAGTCAATAAAGTTCGTACAAGGCTGGCTTTTGATTCTAAAGTTCTGACATGGGCTATAGCATTATTTAGAAAGGTCGGGTTAACAAAGGTTTTTCAGTACAGGAAAATTCAGAATATAATTATGATACTGTTCAAAAAGGCATTGTTAGGTGATGATATCTATTCTGTAAAAGCAGTAATTGAGAATGATAGGGGAGAAAAAAGGGAGTGTAGTCTATCCGGAAATGGAGAAAGCAAAATAACAGCCTACGTTGCTTCCATGGTTGCCTTAAACATGGTGGATAGTGCACATCATTATGGGGTAAGTCATCTCAACGAAGTAATTTCTGAAATTCCTAATTTCCTGAATGAACTTTGTAATTATGATAACTCGATAAAGATCAAGCTTTAAAGACAGACAACCTTTATTGCTCTAGTTGTAAAATCATATTATAAATGGATCACCCCCCTCCAATAAGATTCTTCAATCGGGTTTTGGTATTAGACGCAAGTTAATAGCTTTCAACTAATTAATTCGTTCAGCATGAGGATCTAATAATCTGCCAATCGAAGTCAGGATGGCAATACTTGGTAAGACCACGTATATAGTAGCCCTTAAATCTGTCCTGCAATAAGATGCGAATAACCCGCGCATTAAGCGGACGTGCCTCGCCCTTCCCTGCCGGTTTTGGTTTACTCAATTTCTGTAGTACATTCTGTTTTTAAATTAACGTTGGCCAGCACGCAGCTTATGCGCAATGTCGTTATACTTCCATATCTCTATATGCCGAAATATGAACAAGTCTCTAAAAATATTAGCAATAGTTGTAATTACCTTCACCATTTACTTTGTCTTGGATGACCTATTCTTCAATGATTTGAGAGGCTGGCTACATGAAATCATAAATCAATTGGGTATTAGCCATATCATAGCATATACCGTTTCAGGAATACCTCTAGTTATTGGGGCAGCCTTTATCCATAAAGCCGATAAGGTAATTGATAGTTTTGGTTTAAACAGATCATTTTTGCAAGGAGTGATATTTGGGTTGCTATGTACCCTACCCATGCTTGTGGGTTATGCCCTATTTTTCAATTTAAATATAGAATTAACATTCAATACATTTTTAATTTCAGCAGTTTCAGCCGCTTTTTTTGAGGAGCTTTTTTTCCGAGGCTTTTTGTATGGCCAACTTTATCGATATACGAAATTGGGCTTTCTACCTTCCGTGATTATCGGAGCTTTTTTATTTGCTTTTATTCACCTGTACCAAAGCGATGAATTGCTCAGGTTGATTGGTATTTTTTTAACAACCTTCTTGGGAGCAGGGCTTTTTTCTTGGACTTATAGCGAATGGAATCACAATATTTGGGTGCCGATTTCTCTTCATTTTTTCATGAATTTCTTTTGGATGTTGTTCTCAGCTGGTGATGATGCACTTGGTGGAGTATATGCGAATATTTTCAGAGCTGTTACAATAATTTCAGTAATCGGACTTACTATAGCCTACAAAAAGAAGCGGGACCAAAAACTAGAGATAAATAAAGATACAATATGGATTAAAAAAGAAGATGGAAGTATAACCTGCGCTTCAAGTGGGACGCAGCCTCGCCCCACTCCTCCTTGCTTATAGCCGTCCATTTTTGTTGCTTTAAATAAAGCAATAATCCCTGCGCCCCTTAAGCGCAAGGCCGTTATGCCTCTACCCATTTATCAAGTATCATGAAACAATCACATCGTCTAATGAAAATTAAAAGCTATCTATTCCTCTTTGCTATATTAGCACTCGTTTTTACTTCATGTCAAAATTATTCGGGAGAACAAGAGTCGCAAGCAATAGTAATTGACACTCTGCTAGTTAATGACCTCGAAACAATTGTCTCGACAGGATCCTCATTACTTGGAGAACCCAGAGAAATCGTTTCGATGCACAAACATAATCTTGCTGTATATGATCACGCCTACAAGAAAATAATCTTATTTAATAGCGAAGGTGAGAAACTAGATGAATTCGGAAATGTTGGAGAAGGTCCCGGTGAATGGGATGCAATGTCAGGTGCAGCTGATTTACATTTTATTTCAGATCGTTTTTTTACGACCAATCGAGGTCGTTTCTTATTTGATTTATATGACATATCGGGCAATCACATCAAATCCATTCCATTTCCTCAATATTTAAACAATAGCCACAAAACAGTGCTTACTGATGACAAAATACTTGTCGTAACCAATGGCCGTGAAAATGCATTAGCTGCAGTAATGGATTTAAATGAAGAAGGAAATATTATCCAAAAAATCGGTTCACCGGATTCAGAATATTCCGAAGTACGAAATATTGAACAGGAAAGAGTTGCATATTCAAATGGTGTAATTCCTGAAAATGACCGGAATAGAGCTCTTGCAGCAAAAGGAGAAGATGGGTATTTCATATTCATGAATGCTTTGGGTGAGCTTCGGCATTATTCGGATGATGGTGAACTTATCTTTCAAAAAGAAATTCCTGATATTATCAAGACCTCAGTTTTTAACTTCGTCGTTCATCAAAACAAGGAAGAATTACGTGAACATACCGTAATGCCTTTAGAATTTGCGCGGGAGATGAAGATACACGATGATTTAATCTATCTTTTTATGCCAAAGCCTCATCCCGGAGCAATTGAGCTGGATTTCAGATTGCTTGTCTATAACTCAAACGGGGAACTTCAAAAACATTATGTTTTCGAAGACCCAGAGAATGAATCTTTTTTATATGACTTTGCGATCAGTAGTGATAACACTGTTTATTTCATTGATGTCATGAGGTCAAAAATATTGAAGTTTATACCGGATATTGAGTGATACTTTCTTCAATTCATAGTCCAATTTAAGGCATAACAAGCATTTCCTGCTGACGTGTAAGCGTTTGTTGCTTATATTCTTGTATGGTCGCCACGCAGCAGAAATGCCAAGCC
>NZ_MDWE01000050.1 GCF_001715195.1 Rhodohalobacter halophilus | reverse complement strand
CTTTCCGTTGATTTCTCAAGGCCGGAGGGGGGCAGTGAACAGTTATACAGTGGCAGCAGTGATCAGTTTGTTGGAGCCCCAGACCCGACAGGTTTTGGAAACCTGTCGGGTCTTCGTTGTTTTCATCCGTCTGACCGCTTGGAGCGGGCTGACGGGATCTAGGTGTTTCCACTCGTCTGACGAACCGCTTCGCGGAATTCGGCTGACGAGGGGTTTGCGTAGATTGAAGCAGAAGTCCAACCCCGTAGGGGTGGCCTGTTTATAGCCTGTGGTTTTAACCAGAGGGATAAATATTGGAGCAAACCATCCCCCGCCGAACAGAGGGAGTGGTTTGGAGTGCAGGATTGCATTGAGGCGGTTATTTCTCGATCTTTTCTTAAACGTCGTTCCGGATTGTGGGGTGGAGGGTGTCTTATTGTTGGGTGAGGGAATTGCTCATTATTGTCTGGAGGCTGGTTTTTTATTCGATTCCTATTCCATTGTGCCGTGACACGAAAGGCCGGGCCGGCTTCTGTTCGTCTCAGGCGACTTATTTTATAAAGATGTGTATATGTCCAAACTGAATAATGCCGGATGGATAATAGACTGTTTGATCTTAAATTGACCTCAGATACAATAAAAACGGCCACAATGCAGCCGATTCATTGACCGAATCTGTTTTGCTGCCATACCGAGCGGCTCATAAATATTTTTAGATTTCATGTGCAGGGTATAGGCTATGATTGAAGGTTGTATTGATTATGAAAAGGGGTATGGTGTTTGGCCCGAGAACTCAGAACCCGACGACGAACCTCATCCGGGAACGAATTAATTGTAAAAATGTATGAGATTGATATTAAGAAACCTTAACTTTCGTGGCTGAATGATTGGATGATTATAGATCATTGCGACGGGAATAGGACAATAACCTGCAGAGGAGCTTTACCACGTATTAATGAACAGAGATCGATTGATTTGTAAGAAAGCATTTGAATGGTTTACAGAATAATAGTCTTGGAAAACATTTTCCGTTCGGTGAATATTGCCCTGGTGAATGAGCTGAAGGTGGTGTATGAAGCCATGGGTATTGACGTACACGAAGTGCTGGATGCCGCAGATACCAAGCCCTTTGGTTTTATGAAATTTACGCCCGGGCCCGGACTGGGCGGGCACTGTATTCCCATTGACCCGTTCTACCTCACCTGGAAAGCCCGCGAGTTTGAAAAGCATACCCGCTTCATTGAACTAGCCGGAGAGGTAAATACGAATATGCCGGCCTACGTGGTGGACCGTACCATGCACGCCCTCAATACCCATAAAAAAGCCATGAACGGCAGTAAGATCCTGGTGATCGGCCTCGCCTACAAACCGGATGTAGACGACATGCGTGAATCCCCAACCTTTAAGATCTTTGATCTTCTGAAGAAAATGGGTGCCGAGATCTCTTATTATGATCCTTTTATTCCTGAAGTGTTGCCCACCCGCGAACATGGGCAATATACCGGAATGAAAACCGTGGAATGGAACAAAGATACCATCTCAGGTTTTGACGCGGTGTTGATCTCTACCAATCACTCGACCATTGATTATGCAGAACTGGCTGGTTGGAGTGATTGTATTATTGACACGAGGAATGCGATGAGTGGAATTGAACCGGATAATAAAAATCATATCTTTAAAGCATAAAAAAATAATTATGAAGTGTGTACTACTCGCGGGTGGATTTGGAACCCGTCTCAGTGAAGAAACAACTACAAAGCCCAAACCCATGGTTGAAATTGGTGGTAGGCCAATTTTATGGCATATTATGAAAATGTATTCACAGCATGGGGTCAACGAGTTTATTATTTGTGCTGGTTATAAGGGATATGTAATTAAAGAATATTTTGCGAATTACTTTCTCCACATGTCAAATATTACCTTTGATATGAGCACAAATGAAATGCAGGTGCATGAAAATAAAGCGGAGCCCTGGAAAGTTACCATAGTGGACACTGGAGACGGAACTATGACTGGTGGTCGTTTACTGAGGGTTAAGGAATATATTGGAGATGAGACTTTTTGCTTTACATATGGTGACGGAGTTAGTAATGTAGATATCACAAAGCTTATTGAATTTCATAAAAAGAAAGATAAGTGGGCTACAGTTACAGCTGTACAGCCTCCTGGTCGATTTGGTGCGATAAAAATGGACGATACTACGATCACTTCTTTTGAAGAAAAGCCACAGGGTGACGGTGGATATATTAATGGTGGCTTTTTCGTTTTGGAGCCAGATGTATTTGACTTGATAGATGGCGATTCGATGATATGGGAAAGAGAACCGATGGAACGACTAGCTGAAAAGCGTCAAATTGAAGCTTATAAACATGATGGGTTTTGGCGTCCTATGGACACACTTCGTGATAAGAATCATTTGGAAGATCTTTGGGAATCCAACAAAGCCCCTTGGAAGACATGGTAACTAATCTGGATTTTTGGGAAGGGAAGAAAGTATTTTTGACTGGCCATACCGGCTTTAAAGGGAGTTGGATGACTATTTGGCTTAAGGAAATGGGAGCTCAAGTTATTGGCTATTCGGTTGATATTCCCACCAATCCAAGTCTCTTTGAAGAAGCTGATTTAGTAGACAAAGTACATCATATAAAGGGAGATGTAACAGATTTCGAGTTTCTGTTAAACTCAATTAAAGAAGCTGATCCTGATGTATTAATCCATATGGCAGCACAGCCGTTGGTTCGACTTTCTTATGAAATACCAAGAGAAACGTATGAAACTAATGTAATGGGAACGGTAAATGTACTTGAAGCGGTCCGACATATTGCTTCCATAAAGAGCACCGTGATTGTTACTACGGATAAATGTTATGAAAACAGGGAATGGGAATACGGTTATCGTGAAATTGATCCCATGGGAGGCTACGATCCCTATTCGAATAGCAAAGGTGCCGCTGAATTAGTGGTATCTGCTTATAATAATTCCTTTTTTAAAGGAACAGATCAAGTGGTATGTTCAGCACGTGCCGGTAATGTAATTGGCGGTGGTGATTGGGCTTTGGATCGTTTGGTTCCAGATGTGATCCAATCTATTAAAAGTGGCGATAAAGTTAAGATCAGAAATCCAAAGGCGATTCGCCCGTGGCAGCATGTGTTAGAGCCACTATCTGGATATTTACTACTTGCTGAAAAAGCCTATGTTAAAGAAGAGGTTAGAGGAGGATGGAATTTCGGGCCTTCGGATGAAGATGCACAAAATGTACAGTGGGTCGCTGAAAAAATAGGGGAGGTATGGGGCGAAAAAGATGTTTGGATAAAAGATGGGGACGAACATCCTCATGAAGCTAACTATCTCAAGCTTGATATTTCTAAAGCACGCATGAATTTAAAATGGACTCCCAAATGGAGTGCCAGTAAAGCAGTAGAAACTACTACAAAATGGTATAAAGATTTTTATACCGGTACTTTAAAAACACCTGATGATGTTTATCAACGGTGTGTAACTGATTTGAATGAATATTTAAGTAAATAAGATGACTGAAGAAAAAATTAGACAAAAGTTTAGAAATTTAATTCCTGAGTATTTTGAGACGAAATGGCCGGACAAAGAATTCGTGCCGGGTGAATCATCTGTGCCGGTTTCTGGCAAAGTATTTGACGAAGAGGATTTGGAATACTTACTTGAAGCAAGTCTGGATTTTTGGTTGACAGAAGGCCGGTTCACGGATGAATTTGAAAAAAAATTCAAGAAATGGTTTGGGCTTAGAGTCTGTGCATTGGTGAATTCTGGATCGAGCGCTAATTTGGTAGCACTTTCTGCTCTTACAAGTCCACAATTGGGAGATCGTCAGCTAAAACCCGGGGATGAAGTCATTACAACTGCAGAAGGTTTTCCCACAACGGTAAATCCAATCATTCAGAATGGTTTGAAGCCTGTGGTGTTGGATGCTCATATTCCGACCTATAACATTGATACCACCTTGCTGGAAGAAGCTGTGTCAGAGAAAACCAAAGCCATAATGATTGCTCACACGCTTGGAAACCCTTTCAATTTGACTGAGGTTATGCGAGTAGCTGAGAAGTATAATCTCTGGGTAATTGAAGATTGTTGTGATGCTGTTGGTGCAGAGTACAATGGCCAAAAAGTAGGTACATTCGGGGATATTGCTACGGTCAGCTTTTATCCTGCTCATCATATTACAATGGGTGAGGGCGGGGCTGTATTAAGTAAACATGCCAAGCTGAAACGAATTATTGAATCCTTTCGGGATTGGGGTCGTGATTGCTGGTGCCCACCGGGAGAAGAAAATACTTGTGGAAAACGCTTTGAATGGCAGTTGGGAGAACTTCCTTATGGGTATGACCATAAATATATCTATAGTCACGTAGGCTACAACCTGAAGCTCACCGATATGCAGGCTGCTGTTGGTGTTTCTCAGCTTAAAAAGCTGGATAAATTCATTGAGATCAGAAGAAAGAATTATGCATATCTGCGCTCCAAAATGGAAGCTTTTGAAGAGTATTTAATCTTACCTGAGGCGACTCCAAACTCTAAACCAAGTTGGTTTGGATTTCCTATTACCGTTAAGGAAGATGCTCCATTTACTAGAAATGAATTAGTAGGAAAATTTGAAAGCAACAAAATTGCTACACGTCTTCTATTTGGAGGAAATTTACTTCGCCAACCTGCCTACAAAGATGTAGAGTTTAGGGTAGTTGGTGAAACAACGAGTGCTGACCGTGTAATGAATCAGACCTTGTGGGTTGGAGTATATCCTGGCCTTGGAGAGCCTCAATTTGATTACATGGCTGAGAAAGTGCAAGAACTGATTGAATCCAAGATTAATTAAAGTTCAAATAAGATGGATTTTGAAGTAACCAGTATTCCTGATTGTTATTTAATCAATTCTTTTCATCAACAAGATGAGAGGGGAGGGTTTGTTAAAACATTTCACTCCCAAGAATTTGATCAGAAGGCATTTAGTTTTGACATTAAGGAAATCTATTATACATGGTCAAAGAAAAATGTTTTCAGAGGATTCCATTTTCAAATGCCTCCTCATGCTCACTCCAAAATTGTTTTTTGTAATTTTGGAGGAGTGATTGATTATGTAGTTGATTTGAGAAAAGACTCAGAAGTTTATGGGAAGGTTTTTTCTTTCGAGTTAAATGAGGAGAATAGGCAAGGCATTTTAATACCTAAAGGATGTGCCCATGGTTTTTATGTTCCTTATGAAAAATCTATGCTTACCTATTTAGTAGAGACAGAGTACGCTTCAGAGTATGATTCAGGAATTTTGTGGTCAACCTTTGATCATAGTTTTAATTTCGAAAAGCCTTTGACTTCTAAGAGGGACGCTGAATTTGATAGTTTTAAGAATTTTAAATCTCCTTTTGAATAATGAAAATCTTACTTACCGGAGCTACCGGTTTTATCGGTAGGCACTTATTTAAGGCACTTAAGGACGAAAATCATGAAGTGGTTATTTTAGCAAGATCTTCTTCGGAAACATCGTTTACCAGTGAAGATAAAATTCTGATTTCAGATCAGGATTTTGAAACGTTGAGAGTAGAATTTTCAAGCATTGGTTTTGATGGAGTTATACATCTAGCTTCACTCTACGTTAACCAACACAAGCCTGATGATATAAAGGACCTTATTCAATCGAACATTTTTTTGGGTACCCAAATACTTGAGATGGCGAAAGAAAATAACGTTTCATGGTTTGTCAATACCGGAACTCTTTTTCAGCACTTTAATAATGAGAAATACAATCCGGTAAATCTTTATGCGGCTACCAAACAGGCATTCGAAGATGTTGCAAAATATTATTATGAAACGAGCGGTCTTAATTTTGTGACGCTCAAACTTAATGATACGTATGGCCCGGCTGATACAAGAAAAAAAATATTCAACTTGTGGATGGAATGTGCAAACTCAGGAAGGGAATTGCACATGTCACCTGGCGAACAAAAAATGGAACTCATATATATTGATGATGTAGTAAATGGTTACATGACACTAGTCAAACTCTTAGAAAATGATACTAATAGAAGTTATTGTGGAAAAAGCTTTTCGCTGCCAAGCAAGGAAAGAATGTCTTTAAAGAAATTGGCTTTTATCTTTGAAGAGGTTACCGGCAAATCTTTAGATATTAAGTGGGGAAAATTAAACTATAGACCAAGAGAGGTTATGGAGCCTGCCAATATTATTGAAGCTTTACCAGGGTGGAAGCAAAAAGTACTTTTTAAAGAAGGTTTAGGAAGATTAATAGGTGATACTTGAGTCTCAGGAGGAGTTTCATTTCGGGTGTTTTCTGGGAAGGAATAAAAAAATATTCCAGTTATGGGCTTACTTTAATAGTAACAGCTGTTCTCGCAAGACTTCTGACACCTGAAGATTTTGGGATTATTGCGATGGTACTAGTCTATAATGGTTTTGTCCAAGTTTTTACTGAGTCAGGCATAAATTCTGCAGTAGTTCAAAAGAGAGAGCTAAATCGTAAAGATCTATCTACTGTATTCTGGTTCTCTTTTATTGTAGGTGCTGGTTTAGCTCTTTTAACCATTCTCATAGCACCATATATAGAAACTTTTTTTGAAGCAAAAGGGCTTGGTCTTGTACTGATGATTATGAGTGCGGATCTTTTTTTTGTAGCTATTAAAGCTGTGCCTTTCGGTTTATTAAGACGTGAATTAAAATTTAACGTGTTAGCCCTAATAGAGATAGGGGCACTATTAATTTCAAGTGGCATAGCCATTTACATGGCCTATGATGGCTGGGGATATTGGGCGTTAGTGGGAAAGATATTAATTGCCAATATACTGGCTGTTATTCCAATGTATTTTTACAGTAGCTTTTTGCCAAAAATTCAATTTTCAATTCCCATTCTAAAGAAAGTACTTTCATTTTCGTTGTATGTAACAGGGTTTAGAAGCATTAACTACTGGGCACGAAACGCAGATAATTTATTGATTGGTAAATTCCTTGGTTCAGACGCTTTAGGATTTTACAGTCAAGCATATAAGCTCTTAATGCTTCCAATTAGCATGTTGACTGGAATATTAAACCCGGTTATGCACCCTATCTTTAGTGGAATTAAAGATGACAAAAAACGAACAGGAGATAATTATTTAAAAATACTTCAATTGATAGCTACAATATCTTTTCCATTAGGAGTATTTTTATTTTTTAGTGCATATGAAATTATAGCAATATTATGGGGGGAACAGTGGATGAATTCAGTTCCCGTATTTAAAATATTAGCAATTCTAACGTTATTTCAGCCATTAATATCTACAACAGGCGGGATGCTAATGGCTACAGACAGCGAAAAACTGTTATTCAAATTAGGGATAGCAAATACCATAGTAATGGTGGGAGGAATGGTTCTAGGATTACCATATGGTATTGAAGGAGTAGCCATAGGATATACAATCAGTTATATACTATTTGTAATGCCGATTACTTTTCACTTCTTATTTAAACAACTTGAAATTACCTGGATGGATTTAATGAAGCGGCTTATCCATTCTTTAGGCCTTTTAATAGGATTGTTTATTATTTATATGGTTGTGGAAAGTTTGAATTTCAATTTGAGTATTTATTTATCTATGGTAATAAAAAGTATGGTATTTAGCAGTATTGTAGGTATTTATTTATATAAAAAGTTTAATCTTGAATTCAGGCAATTGTTAAAGAAATCATGAAAGAAAAAAGGGTGTACTTAATTGGTGGTGCCAAAGGTAGTTACAGAACACAAAACTTAGTCAAGTTTCTTTTAGACCATAATTACCAAGTGTTTTATAATGATTTCAATCCAAGTTTGTTTAGAGGATGTTCTGGCATTAAAAGAGTTTTCAGGCTGGTGGTTAAATTATTGGATGAGCTAGTTCAAATACCAACAAAGATTTATAATTTATTTTTAGCAGATTATGTAGTACTAACTGCTATGTCACAGATGAAACAGTTTGAATTAATAACTGCAAAATTATTAGGTAAATATATTATAACGGATTTTTATATATCCTTATATGATACACTAGTTCATGATCGAAATCAATTTGGTAAAAATTCATGGTATGCAAAAAAATTTTTAAAAAAAGATCAAAACTCAATAAAGTTGGCAAACTTGCTTTTATTTTTAAATAAAACAGAAGCAAAATATTATTTAGATATTCTAAATTTAGAAGAAAAGAATTATAAAATAGTTCCTCTTTGTGTAGAGAATAAAAAAAAATGCAAACTTAGGTATTACAGAAATGAAAATAATGATAATGTTTTTAACATTTGTTGGTGGGGAAATTACATTCCACTCCACGGACTAGATAAAATTATTGAAGCTGCATCCATACTTAATGAACAGTATGAACTTAAATTTCACTTATATTTATTTGGGACGGATGAAATTCAGTCAAAACCTTATAATAAAAAGATCAAAGAACTTAAGTTAGTTAATCTAGCTACTATATATAACGATAAAACATTTAATAATGGAAAACTAGAACCATTTTTAGTTAATAACTGTAGCCTAGTATTAGGTAATTTTGGAAATAGTGATAAAGCTAGAAACGTATTGGTAAATAAGCTAATAGATGGTGTGGCAATGAAAGCCCCAGTCTTAACAGGAGAATCGAAAGCACCTAAAGAATTTTTTCCAAGAGATTCTATATATTATTCAAATAACACTGCAGAAAGCATTGCCCTAAACATTTTCAAAATATCACAAATTAAGAGAGATCAGATTATGAAAATAGTAGAATATAACTATGAAATATATAATCAATACTTTTCTATTGAAGCCTTTGAAGAAAACATTAAAAATATTTTCAAAAACTAGCCCATAGGTTCAAATAGTGAAAAATATTCTAATTATAAATAGTCTCTACTATCCCAATATAAAAGGGGGGGCTGAATATTCGGTAAAAAATTTAGCAGAGACATTAACCAAAGAAAATGATGTTTCAGTACTTTGTCTTGGTGAAAATAATGAAGTGGTAGAGGAAGAAATAAATGGTGTTTATGTTAAGAGAATACCGATAGCCAATTTTTATAATCCTTTTTTTGATAAAAAAAAATTAAAACCTTTTTGGCACCTTATTGATTCGGCAAATCCATTTTATTCGGATCACATCAAAACTATTATTGAGGAAAAGAAAATATCTCACGTATTAACTAATAATTTAGTCGGGTTTTCCCCTGCAATTTTTAAAACCATAGAAAAACTTGGTAAGCCTGTTATTCACATTTTAAGGGACTATAATTTACTGTGCCCAACCAGTTTTTATAATAATGGAACGTGTGATGCACTCTGTTCAAAATGTAAACCTTTTTATTTGATTAAAAAAAAATTCACTAATTCAGTAAGCAAAATTATAGGAATTAGTAAATTTATATTGCAAAAACATATTGAATTAGGCATGTTTCCAAATGCTGAACAGTTTGTAGTACCTAACATAGTAAATATAGATGAATTCACATATGTAAGACGTTGTAATGAAAAGTATAAATTTGATTTTGGTTACATAGGTCGACTTACTGAAAACAAAGGTATTTTTGATGTGCTTAATATATTCAAAGATAAAATGAATTATAATATTGGTGTTGCTGGATCATTAAGTGAAGAATTAAATAAGCAATTTAGTGATCATACTAATATAAGATTCTTGGGTTACAGGGATAACGTGGATTTCTTCAAGGACATTAAATTTACCATTGTCCCATCAAAATGGCATGAACCTTTCGGTAGGGTAGTTATAGAATCATTTGCCTCAGGCAAACCTGTGATTGCGAGAAGGGTAGGTGGGTTGAAAGAATTAATCGAAAATGGTAAGAATGGTTTTTTATTCGATACAAATTCAGAATTAATAGAGTTAATAGAATGTTGCGGAAAATTATCAAACAGTGAATATCGGAAACTTTCAGAAAATGCAAGACAGGAATCCAAGAAATATGCTACTGAAATTATTAAAGAAAGATATTTAGATTTAATCGGGTGAAAGTAAACTCTTATATATTATTGATAATTTTGTTTTTGGCGTCTTCATTTGATGCATTTTCTTTATTTGGGATTCCATTAGAATGGATTTTTACTTCCATAGTTATTTTTCTAGGTGCATTCTTAATTAAACCAAAATTATTTAAAAAGTTTAATTACCTAAAAATTTGGGCGGTATTCATATATATATGTTCAATATTAAGTTGTCTTTTTGTTTTTACTTATGGTGGAGATCTGAAATCTTTATATCCTTCAAACACAACTACAGGATATTGGGTTTATATTATTTTAAGATACTTAACCCTTGTTTTACCGATAGTTGCAATACTTCTTTTCATCAATTTAAGCCAACTTCAGTATAATAGATTAAACAGGGTAATAATAATTTGGGGTGGGGTCATTGCCTTGTATTCAATCTATTCATACTTGGCAGTGATATATGATTTGCCAATACTTTCAAAATCAAGAATGAGTACAAGTGGTGGAGAACAAAAAGATTTTTATGCAAACTACATAATAAATAGAGCTACTGGAACATTTCGAGAACCTGCATTTTTGGGTGCCTGGCTTTTATTACCTTTTTTTGTTTCACTCAAAGTCAAGTCAATTATTTCATTTACTTCACGTTCTTTGATAATATTAGCAGTATTGTTAACAGGAAGTTTAACAGCTTATATTACTCTATTTTTGTCTCTGATAGTGTACTTTGTATTAAAAGCAATTAAAGAAAGTAGTACGGTGGTGAAATTTATTTCCAAAATGGCCGGAGCAGCTGCATCAGTATTAATTATTTTAAGCTTTGTATTATACATATTTATAAATATAGCAGAAGTAAATTTAGAATATTACACTGATTTTATTTGGAATAGGGTTAAGCCAATCGTTTATGGTATGGAGATTGCCGAAACAAATAGAGCAGACCCCTATAAATACATTATTGAGAATGGTATTCCCTGGATTGGTAATGGGCCAGGTAATGCTAATCTATTGTTAACACAGTTTAAGGGTTCTTCTACAATAAGTAGTTTTCTTAATATATACATTAACTATTTATTCGCTGTAGGAATCTTATTTAGTCCGATACTCATTGCTATTTTTATTTACCCTTTGTGGTTGTGTGTAGAAAAGTTTAGCAAAATAACACCTCAAGTTATTTCATTATATGTTAGTATGCTGATTGTAGGAAGTGCTCTTAATCAGGAATTTTCGATTGCGTTAATTTATAGCATTTGTTTTATAATTTATGAGTCAAAAAAAGGTACTTTTCAATCTAATTTATCCTACTAAAGATATTGGTGGTGGGTGGAACTATATTGAAAATTTTATTTCTGCAATATTCTCTAATAAAAAATCTATTAACTATGAATTTTATGCTTTGTGTAATGATGAAAGTATAGATTTAGTGCATAAATTTTTACCAAGTAAAAATGTCGAAGTCTGCATTACTGTAAAAGATTCAAAAAACTATTTAAGAAGAATCTATCATGAAAATATTTATACTAGAAGATATTCAGCTAAAAAAGGGATAGATATTCAGCATTGGTTTGGAAATGTTGCCGGCCCACTTGTTAAAACGAAAAATTTAATCACACTGCATGATCTGTTATTTTGGGATGATTTAGAAAATATTCCCAGAAGATTCTATCAAAAAAACATGATTCGATTGAATGTATTAGGTGATAACAATCTTTTCTTACCTATATCATTTAAAACTAAACATGATTTAAAACGAAAAACAGGTACTGCCAAAATTGGCCAAGTTATTCCCAACCCTTTACCCGATGAATATGGGGACGTAAATTCTATAAACAAAGAGGATTTTTTAATTAAATATAATTTACAAGAACCTTATATCTTATATGTTTCACATACATATATGCACAAGAATCATATAAACTTATTGAAAGCTTTTAAAGAGATAAAATCTGAATTTAAAAATTTAAAATTAGTTTTTCGGGCTGACCCAAAAGCTAATCATGAAAATGTAGTTAATACGGTTTCAGAATTAGATCTTGAAAATAAAATAATATGGATGCCACGTCTTTCAGCAAAAGAAATGCAACTGTTATATAAAGGAGCAAAAGCTATGATTTTTCCTTCAAAATATGAAGGAGGAGGAATTCCATTGATGGAAGCATTTGCATGCAGATGTCCGGTGGCATGTTCTTCTTTAGAAGTTTTTAAAGAGTATTATGGAGATATACCTATTTATTTTGATGAGAAAAATGTTGAAGACATGGTTTCTTCTATCATAATGTTAATTTCAGATACCAATTTAAGGGAACAAGTGAAAGAAAGAGGATACAATTATATGCAAAGTTTTCGATACAGTTCAATTTCTGAAAAAATAATTGGAATGTATACGTGATATTTATAAATGTTAATGCTATGCCATTTGACTTTATATATCACAAACGGATTCACTTTTGAAGTGTTTAAAGAAAAAATAATATCCTTCAAAACATTTTTTTATTAAAAATTGCACTATGAACATTATCAAAGACTTATTTCTAACCTATAAAGGTATTAAGTATTACCGTGATACTTTAAGTAAGACCCAATATTATGATTTTGATAAAACTAGAGACTTACAGTATGAAAAAATTAAGACTCTACTTATAAAGTCATTCAATGAAATAAAATTTTACAGAGATTTATTTCAATCAATTGGATTCGATCCTAATTCAGATTTTAATTCTCTTGAAGATCTCGATAAGGTTCCAATATTGACAAAGAAAGTGGCAAGAGAGAATCAATCAAATTTAATAAACCCAAATTATGCTGATACATCACTTGAATTCAGAACAAGTGGAACAACCGGGGATAAATTTGTTTCATATGTAAGTGAGAATCAATGGATTGTTGAGCAAGGAATAGTTTGGCGTCATTGGAAATGGGCAGGATATAATTTCCGTGATAAAATGGCTATCATAAGATCATATGTGCCTGAAGGCGAAGATGAAGGTTTGTGGAAATATGAAAGAATGCGGAATTTTATGTTTTTCTCTGCTTACCATTTAAATGCTAAAAATTCTAAAGTTTATTTAAATAAGATTAAAGATTGGAAACCTAAATTCTTAAGAGGTTATCCATCTTCGTTGTATATTTTAGCTAAGATGGCTGAGAAACATCAAATTAAATTAGCCGGACTAAAAGGAATATTAACAGCTTCTGAAACTCTTCTTCCCCACTATCGAGAAAAAATTGAATCTGTTTTTGGAACTAAAGTGTTTGATTGGTATGGGCAAGCAGAAGCAACGATCGTTTTCACTGAATGTGAAGCTCATGAAGGCATGCATATAAACTCAGAATATGGATATTGTGAGTTAATAGAAGACTCAAGTCTGGATAAAGGCGAATATAAAATTGTCGCAACTAATTTGAATAATTATGCAATGCCGCTAATAAGATATGATACTGGAGATATCGCAGTTGTTGAAGACCAAAATAAATGTTCATGTGGAAGAACTTTACCTTTGATTAAATCAATTAAAGGTAGATCGGATGATTTCCTATTTGGTGATGATGGCCGAGAAATACCTAGTGTGAATCTTTATACTATGATGTACAAATTTGATGAGATCGTTTCATTTCAATTCGTTCAAGAAAAAGAACAAGAAGTGATACTTAAGATTGAAGGAACCAATATTACAAATGAGGTATTAGATACACTTAGAAATAAGATGCTTAAAAGATTTGGTAGAGATATGAAGATAAATATTGATACATCCGGCGACTTTATCCTTTCAGGGGAGGGAAAGAAAAACCCAATTATAAATCGATTGAATTAGATGATTAATATAGATTTTCATCTTCATACCAATAAATCTTTTGACGGGTACAATAGCTATAACCAAATATTAAAACAGTGTATATTAAAAAATATCCATGCTGTAGCATTTACCGATCATGATGTTATAAAAATACCTCAAAAAGCTTATCGGCTTTTTGAAAAACATAATATAAATATTATCCCAGGATGTGAGTTTACTACAGATAAAGGGGCCCATATCATCGGTCTTTTTATTGAATATAATAAACTAAATCTTTCGCTTGATGAAGTTGTAGACTTAGTGGAGAAACAAAATGGGTTACTTTATATCCCACACCCATTTAAAAAGGTGTCAGGAGTGTTTGATGTTTATCCGCGTAATAGTGATTCTATTCAAAAATTATTGCTTAAATCTTCATTTATCGAATTGTACAATGGTGGATGGGATTCAGGAAAATATGGTAGTGAAATAAAAAAAATTTCAAAGAAGTATGACTTAAGATTAGTTGCCGGGAGTGATGCACACAAACCTTGGCAAATAGGATATTATCTTAATGCTTATAATCAAGAAGACAACAAAGATATAAGGGCTTTAATACTTCAGGAATCCCCAAAGCTGCTAAAAATTAAGACAGGTAAAACTGTTGTGAAAAGATCCGATGAAAAAAAATACTTTGTTGGTTTAAGAAATAGCACACTTATTAAAGGGGTGAAAAAAATGGTGCCTTTCAAATTAAGACAGTCATTTAAAAAGATCTTTACTTACCCTAAAATTTATTTTAAGAGCCTAAATAAAACACATTCAAAAGTTAAATATACGCAGCTAAATGATTGATCCTGTAAAGTTTATTGAGGATTTAAAAGCCTATAATGTAACCTCACAGGA